>NZ_DGZF01000008.1:0-116045 GCF_002396985.1 Aminobacterium sp. UBA4987 | reverse complement strand
TGCTTACTTTGTTGAGCTAAAATGGCTTGTTTTAGAAATAATTTTTTTAAAGCATGAGAAAAAGAAGTCTTTCCCGCGCAAAAAACGGGAAAGACTTCTTTTTACGTGTTATTATATTGCGGGTTTTAAAAAAAGGTACGTGGGGGGTTAAAAGAAATGAAAATTGCTATAGGCTCAGACCACGCTGGATTTCCCGTAAAATCCGCCCTAAAAGCCCATCTTTGCGAAAAAGGGCATGAGGTTATTGATTTTGGGACAGACAGCGATAGTGTTTCGTGTGATTATCCTGATGTGGCTTTTGCTGTTGCTCAAAGTGTTGCAGCAAGGGAAGCGGAGCGCGGTATTCTCGTTTGCGGCAGCGGTATAGGGATGTCAATTGCTGCAAATAAGGTTCCGGGGGCTTACGCAGCCCTATGTAACACACCAGAACTAGCAACTTTAAGCAGACAACATAACAACGCTAATATTCTCTCCCTGGGTGGACGGATTATCTCTGAACTCCAGGCTTATGAAATAGCTGACCTCTGGCTTGATACTGATTTTGAAGGGGATCGCCACGAGCGTAGGGTAAGTAAAATAAAGCAATTCGAAGAAAAATTCGCCCCTACATACTCAAGTAGCGGCGAAGGACGAATAGTCATTCTCGATCACCCCCTTGTCCGACACAAAGTAAGTATTATTCGTGATAAAAACACGTCAGTAAAAGAATTTAGAGAGCTTGTACAAGAGATCGCAGGACTTATGGTCTATGAAATTACTCGTGACCTGCCCCTTGTAAAAATAGAAATAGAAACCCCTATAGAGAAAACCATCGGTTATACCCTAGAAGGGAAAAAATTAGCAATCGTTCCTGTGCTTCGGGCCGGGCTTGGGATGGTAGACGGGATTCTGCAAGTCATCCCCAATGCCAAAGTTGGACACATTGGCCTGTATCGCGACCCCGAAACCCTAGAACCCGTTGAATATTATTGTAAACTACCAAGCGATATTAACGAACGTGATATATTTATCCTTGATCCGATGCTGGCAACAGGGGGGTCTGCAGCAGCAGCCATCAGCCTTGTTAAGTCAAGAGGCGCACGCAAAGTAACCCTTGTCTGCCTAATTGCTGCGCCGGAGGGTGTGGAACGAGTTCACCAAACCCATCCAGACGTGGATATTTATGCCGCAGCCCTTGATAATTACCTCAATGATCGTGGATATATTGTACCTGGTCTGGGTGATGCCGGTGATAGACTCTTTGGTACTAAGTAAATCGGAGTGCTGCTGTGCTTCGCCTTATATTTATATGTATTCTTATGATGGGGTGGGGAGCCGGAATGACCCCTCTCTCCATGAAATTATCCAATAGATATAGAATTCTCGACGTCCCTGGAGGAAGAAAGATCCACTTGGGCAATATTCCCAGGGGCGCAGGTATTGTTTTGTGGATGGGCTATTTATTATGGATCCTTCTTTGTGCCCCAGAAAGCTTTTTTCTCAAACTTTTATCAATAGGCGCAACTATTGTTTTTCTTTGCGGCTACTGGGATGATATAAAACCATTAAATCCTAAGATTAGATTAATCCTGCATCTTTTTGCTGCCACCTTCGTGCTTTTGCTTTTTAATATACCATTTTCTCATCGGTTGCTGCTCATAGTCTGGATTGCTGGTGTAACAAGCGCCTACAACATCATTGACGGGTTAAACGGGCTTTGTCTTTTTATGTTCATAATTGCGGCTCTTATGGCTTCCCGGTTTGGGCCCCCTGAAATCTGGTGGCCAATAGCAGCTGCGGCAGTAGGAGTTCTACACTGGAATTTTCCTCAAGCCAGAACGTTCCTCGGAGATGGAGGCAGCACTTTATTAGGTTATCTTTTTGCTTCACAGCTTATTTTCAGTTTTTATCAAAGCGGAAATTATTCTCGCATTTCCGCTAGTGAGCTAGCCTTATTGCTGTTACTATGGGGGGGAGTCCCAGTTGTCGACACGCTTGCCTCCATCCTTCGCAGAATCATAGATGGCAGCTCGCCCTTTATGCCTGACCGTGGACACCTGCACCATAGATTGCTTGATCGCGGGTTGTCATCAATAGCCACTCTGTGCATCATGGCACTTCTTCATTGGGCTTTGCTTGAGCTAGGAATGTTCTTTTATGGATGGTTCACTTTGTAAGGTCAAGGAGGAAAAAATGACTCGCACTATTATTTGTGTTATAGGAACAAGACCGGAAGCCATAAAGATGGCACCGGTCATTCTCACTTTGAAAAAAAGCACTGCCTACCGAACCCTTGTACTCGCAACGGGACAACACTCTGATATGCTTGATCAGGCTCTTTCTTTTTTTGACATACATGCCGATGAAAATTTACAAATTATGAAAGCTCGCCAAACTCTTGACCATATTACCTCCCGTGTTCTCGTTGGCACTGGTGAGATTTACGATAAAGAAAAACCTGACCTTGTCTTGGTCCATGGCGACACAACGACAACCTTGGGCGCATCGATGTCAGCCTTTTACAGAAAAATCCCAGTGGGACATGTAGAAGCGGGGCTGCGCAGCGGGAATCTTGAGCAGCCCTTCCCAGAAGAAGCTAATCGAGTTATTACAGATCGCCTGGCAACTCTTTTCTTTGCCCCCACAGATAGGGCAAAGCACAATCTACTTTCTGAAAACGTAGCGGAAGAGCGTATTTTCGTAACGGGAAATACTGTAATAGACGCTCTTGCCTGGACCCTTAGGCAAAATCGAGGCCATGCCCCGCAAAAAGAGTATTCTTTGCCCGAGGATGCGCCTCTTGTCCTTATGACAGCTCACCGAAGGGAATCATGGGGCGAACCCCTAAAAGAAATATGTAAGGCAATTAAACATCTTTTAACCGAGCTTCCTCATGTTTATTTTTTAATTCCACTCCACAAAAACCCTGCGGTGAGAGATGTTATAAAGTCTTGTCTTGGCAAAAGTGAACGGGTTGTTTTTACAGATCCCCTTGATTACCCAGATTTTATACAGGCAATGAACCGTAGTTATCTTATATTGAGCGATAGTGGAGGCGTTCAGGAGGAAGCCTCGTTTCTGAAGAAACCAGTACTTATCATGAGAAATCTTTCTGAACGGCCGGAAGCTATCGATGAGGGAACCGGAATTCTGGTGGGAACAGATAAGGAAAAAATTATTTTTGAAACACTTCGGCTTTTCTCTAATAAGAGGGAATATGATAATCTTGTTGCAGAAAGCAAAAGCCCTTTTGGAGATGGAACTGCCGCAGAAAAAATAGAAAAACATATTTTCAATTTCTTTAATCCAGGGAATATCGTTTAAAATAGATGCAATTTATTTATGCCTTTATATTGTGACCAGGAGTGATCGCAGTGGACTATAAAATGAAAATTACAGGTGGAGTTCCTCTTCGTGGGAAAATTGAAGCTCAGGGAGCTAAGAATGCTGCTCTCCCCATAATGGCAGCATCTCTTCTTCTTAAAAGCGGAACGCTCAATATACGCAAAGTTCCTCGTCTCCATGATGTTTTAACTATGGCAGATCTTTTGCGGGGACTCGGTGCTGAGATACAATATGAAAAAGGAGAAATGTCTATCTCTATTCCCGATGATCTCTCTTGGGAAACCCCCTCCAATTTGGTACGTAAAATGCGTGCTTCATCATTGGTTCTTGGTCCCCTTCTGGCACGTTGCGGACGTGCAGTCTTACCATTGCCAGGCGGCTGTTCCATAGGAAGCCGTCCTATTGACCTTCATCTGAAAGGCCTTTCCCGCATGGGAGCATCAATTGATTTGGTCCATGGTGCTGTTCATGCTACTGCAAACGGATTGAAAGGTTGTCGTATCTATCTTGATTTTCCCTCTGTCGGTGCAACAGAAAATCTTCTTATGGCAGCTGTCTTTGCAGAAGGGGAAACCATTCTGGAAAACACTGCGCGAGAACCGGAAATTACTAATCTTGTCCAAACGTTGAAGTCAATGGGAGCTATTATTGAAGAGGAAGGAACCGGGGTTATTCGAATTAAAGGCGTAGACGAGCTTCACGATGCAGAAACGATAGTTATTCCTGACCGTATAGAAACTTGCACCTACATTTTGGCAAGTATTATGACAGGTGGAGAAATTGAGATCGAGAATGTTATACCTCAACATATCGATTCTCTTATAGCAAAATTAGAAGAGGGCGGAGCATCTTTCACAGTAAAGAATGATTCTGTTATTGTTCACCCTATAAAACGGCTAAAGGCCGTTTCACTGAAAACCATGCCCTACCCGGGCTTCCCAACAGACTTGCAGCCTCAGATTATGGCTACTCTTGCCCTCGCCGATGGAGCGAGCGTGATCCAGGAAGGAGTCTTCCAGGCACGTTTTCTTCATGTAAGCGAGCTCAACCGCATGGGAGCTAGAATAGAGTTGCAGGGCAACACCGCTGTGGTTACAGGAGTTGAGCACCTTGTGGGAGCCGATGTAAGCGCTACGGATTTAAGAGCTGGAGCGGCCCTCATCCTTGCAGGTCTGGCCGCAAAGGACGAAACCAGCGTGTACCATATAGGCCATGTGTGGCGAGGGTATGAAGATATGGATAAGAAACTCCAACAATTGGGAGGGCAAGTTGAAATTATGCCTACAGAATCTGTGGGGACAAAGGTCAACGGAGCTGTCATGAAGGAAGAATCCTAATCAGTGGCTCTTTTCCAAACTGCTGAAAGTTTGTTTTGACTTAGGATATAACACCTCGTTACGGGATGAGAAGGATTCTTCATCCCGTTTTACGTATATTATTAAAGAAAAACTTGAATGGTACCTGTTCTTTAAAATAGTGTCTTGGCAGAGAGATAAGAAGAATGGGTTTATACAGCTCATAAACACTTTAAGCAGAGAAGCCATGGCGTGGAACTAAATTAAACCAGATTTCACCAAATTGCTCCAATACTGGTAAAATTAGTATTAAGAGATCAAACCGATAATTTCTCTTGCAGGGGCTTTATCAGGAAAACCGCAGGGGCAATTTGACCTGTTATAAAGAACATTTCCTGACTATATTGAACAGGGTGATGAATAAATTGGATTCAACAACAGCAAGAAACTCTCTTCAAATGATACACGTTATAGCTTTCGTAGGGCCGGCTGGTACAGGTAAAAGTCAAAGGGCCCAGTACGTAGCAACGGACAATAACGTTGACTATATTATAGATGACGGGCTGGTCATTGCGCGTGGCAGAATTATGACAGGGAAAAGTGCCAAGTCAGAAAAGAATCTTGTCAGAGCCATTCGTCGTGCCCTCTTCGAATTTCCCGAACATAGAGAAGAAGTTGTTTCTTTTCTAGAAAAACAGGCGCCCTGTACCGTGATGATTATCGCTACATCCACGGCTATGGCTTTGAAGATCGTGCGTATCCTTAATCTTCCTCAACCAGAAAGATTTATCCATATAGGTGATGTGGCATCAGCAGAGGACATTAAAAGCGCACGTAAAGAGCGCTTGACCAAAGGTCAGCACGTCATTCCTGTGTCAAGGGCTCAAATAAGACGAAACTTTGCCGGCAAGCTTGTGGGGCATCTTCGAGACCTTTTCAAAACTGTTGACAAGGAAGAAGGGGAACGTACCATCGTGCGCCCTCCTTTTAATTTTTACGGAGAACTAAGCATTGAACCTCAGGCCATTATAGATATTGTGAGATATCTTACAGAACGGACTGGGCAGGTAAGGGCCATTCAGGATATTAAAGTCCGCCCCATCGATGATGCCATAGAAATTACAGTAACGGTAACCTTATCCCTTGGAACTGTCACCTTTCGCACTATAGGGGAGAGAATCCGCTGGAAAAGCGCCAAGGCCGTACGGTATTTTACAGGCATGGACATTAGAGAAGTTAACGTTCTGATAAATGGAGTGTTCTTAGAATGACAGAAAAAACATGCTACATTCCAACTGGAGAAGATATAAAAAAAGCACAGAAACTTGCGTGGAAAGAATTAATACAGCAAATATCCTCATGCAGCAAATGCGGATTGCACAAAACAAGAATATCTACAGTTCCTGGTGAAGGAAGCACAAAAACACTTTTGATGCTTGTAGGGGAAGGTCCTGGAGAAGAGGAGGACGAACAAGGCAAACCTTTTGTCGGCAAAGCTGGACAGCTTTTAACGAAAATATTAAAAGCCGCAGCCATTTCCAGAAAAGATGTATATATAACCAATGTGGTCAAATGCCGGCCCCCCCACAATAGGGTTCCTGCAATTGAGGAAATGATGACTTGCAATATGTATCTGGAGGCCCAAATAGCCCTTATCTGCCCATCTATTATCTTGTGTCTCGGGAATACCCCAACTAAGTGGTTTCTCAAAACATCTGAGGGAATAAGCAATCTTAGGGGAAGATGGTTCAAATGGAGGGAAATTGATCTCATGCCAATTTTTCATCCTAGTTATCTTCTGAGAAATGAATCTAGAAAAAAAGGCAGTCCTAAAGACCTGACATGGCAGGATATTCGCGCTGTGAAAGAGAAATTAGACCAGTTATCCCCCAGGGAGGGCCAATGACAACATGTCACTTAAACATATAGCTATCATTATGGATGGAAATGGGAGATGGGCAAAAAAACGCCATCTTCCTCGGCTGTTGGGCCATCGTGCGGGGGTTAAAGCGGTAGAACGCACAGTTAGAGCGGCAGCGGATTTTGGCATTCCTTATCTTTCGCTATACGCCTTCTCCACAGAGAACTGGAAGCGCCCACAAACCGAAGTAAAAGGACTTATGTCCCTTTTTCGATATTACATTAATAAAAAAGTGCTGGAACTTGTAAAGGAAGATGTTCGCCTTCGCTTCGCAGGAAGGATAAAGGAGTTGCCGAAAGACATTCAAGAAATTATCCATGAGGCAGAAAATGAAACAGAAAAAGGACAACGCCTTCAGCTTATAGTTTGTTTGAATTATGGTGGTCGGCAAGAAATAGTGGATGCAGTTCAAAAGTTACTAAAAGATGGATATAAAGGAGAGGTCACAGAAGAAACCATACGATCTCATCTATATTTGCCTGATCTTCCAGACCCTGATCTAATTATTCGAACGAGCGGAGAATATCGTCTCAGTAATTTTTGGCTTTGGGAAGGAAGTTATAGCGAATTCTACTTTTCATCCCTGTTATGGCCCGATTTCAACAAAGAGGCATTGCAAGAAGCTATACTTTCCTACGAAAAGAGGGATCGACGTTATGGCGGCATTCAACGATAAAACTAAGGAGCTCGCGATACGCTCTTCTAGCGGGCTCGTTCTCGCATCTATCATACTCTTCTCTATTTTTCTGGGAGGCAATTACTGGTTTGCTGTTGCGTCATTGATAGGTCTTCTCTCTTTATGGGAATTCTATCAGCTTCTATCAAAAAAATTTCGTGTCTCCAAAGGAATCGGACTTTTAGCTGGAGGCCTTATATTACTTGCCTCTGCAGAACATTTTCGTCCTATTTCTATTTTAATGGTTTTGACACTAACAGCTTTTATATTGCTGCTGATCGAAATTTTGCGCCGGCAGTTTTCCCATTCCAGCTACGCTATATGGAATTTAGGCGGAACCCTTTCCGGCCTTATTTATATTATCTTCCCCTGGAGCTTTATGGTCCTTTTACGAGCCCTTCCTCTCGGAAGACTCTTGCTTTTCACTCTCTTTTTTTGCACATGGAGTTGCGATGTAGCGGCCTACCTTGTAGGATCACAGTGGGGGAAAAACAAGTTTTGTGAAGCAGTCAGCCCTAAAAAGACATGGGAAGGCTTCGGCGGAGGAGTTGGGGGAAGCATTCTTGCTTCGGTACTTATAGCCTATTACAGCGCTATGCCTCCATTCCCATTTCTATATATTGGGATAATATGTGGGTTCGCCGGACAATTGGGAGACCTTGGGGAGTCTCTTATAAAAAGAGAAGTGGAAGTGAAAGACAGTGGCCGGCTTATACCAGGCCATGGCGGGGTACTTGATCGTTTTGACAGCATTCTTATTAATGGAACCCTTACATTCTTTCTGTTTGGAGTGATTCTTGGTTGAGCAAAAATCCTTGCCGTATAGCTCTTATAGGCGCAACTGGCAGTGTGGGGTCGTCTGTTCTCGATATTTGCAGGGCGTTCCCCGAAAAATTTAAGATAATTTTTCTTGTAGCCCATCGCAATACCAAAAAAATGAACGATCTCATTCATGAGTTTCATCCAATAGGAGCTGCCCTGACAGATCGGGAAGCAGCTTCAGTTTTGCGTACACTTCAAAGTGAAGTACCTGTTTATGAAACAGATGATGACCTGGAATATATTGTAACCCACCCCGAAATAGATCATGTCGTCTTTGCATCCTCAGGCACAGCAGCTATTAAAGCCCTTCAAAAAGCCCTTCTGGCTGATAAGAACGTTTCTCTGGCCAATAAAGAAAGTATTGTAGTAGCCGCACCATGGGTTATGCCCCAGGTGCAGCGCACAGATCAGCTTCGTCCACTTGATAGCGAACATAATGCCATATGGCAATGCCTGCAAGGAGAGGACAAACAAACTGTAGAAGAAATTTACCTTACTGCGTCCGGCGGTCCATTCAGAGCTTACGATCAGGAAGCTCTAAGGCATGTCACACCTGAAATGGCACTGGCTCATCCTGTTTGGGATATGGGATACAAAGTGAGTATAGACAGTGCCACCCTTATGAATAAAGGTATAGAGATAATAGAGGCTATGTATTTATTTGATCTAGAACATACTCAGGTAAAAGCCGTTATTTGTCCCGGCTCGATTGTCCATGGTATTGTGCGTTTTACAGACGGCACTCTTAAAATGGCCGCCTCTACTCCAGACATGCGCCTTGCCGCGGCAACTGCGTTAAGTTACCCAGGACGTTTACGTTTATCCACATTGCCTCAGGTTATGCCTCTTTCAGTCCATTCCCTTACGGTACAATTCTATCCACCAGACGAAAAGTTATTTCCTTGTCTGGCTCTCGCTAAGGAAGCAGCGCGGAAAAAAGGTCCCTATCCGTCCCTTCTCGTGGGAGCTGATGAAGTAGCAGTTGACGCTTTTTTAAGAAAAGAGATAAGTTTTACGCAAATTTCCCTAGTGATAGAGCAGGTTCTATCGAGTTATAATGATAATGCACCACAAACCCTTGAAGAATGCCTTATAATTTTAGAGAGAGGGAGAGAGAGTGCCCGAGCATTGATAAGAAGTGCTGGCAGGTGCGGTAAGGAGAGAAAATCTTATGATCGTTAGTTTATTATCCTTTCTTTTAGTCATCGGTATTTGCGTTGTCACTCACGAATATGGACACTATAGAACCGCAAAGGCCTGCGGAGTTCAGGTTCACGAGTTTGCCTTCGGGATGGGTCCGGTACTTTGGCAAAAGAAGGGACGGGAGACCTTGTGGTCAATTAGAGCCTTCCCTGTAGGCGGGTTTGTCCGTCTTGCCGGAATGGACGAGGAACAACCGGGGGAAAAGGTTAAAGAAGGGAAAGGCTTCAACGATAAGAAAGCATGGCAGCGCTTTTTTATTCTTTTAAATGGACCTTTGGTCAATATCCTTCTGGCCATGGCCCTAACCGCTATATTCCTTTCTGCCCATGGGGTCATCGATATGAGCTCTCCTGTAGTAGGGGACATTATGGAAAATCTTCCTGCTCAACACATTGAACTGCAGCCCGGTGATATTATACGAACTGTCAATGGCATACACGTTTCAGATTGGCCCAGCATGGCTAAAGCTATTCGTGATAAGGCAAAAGAGGGCCCCGTTACCCTTGAAATTGAAAGGGACGGACAGTTGCTCTTAAAGGAAGTCGCAATACCGTATTCAGCAAAATATGGGGCGCAATTACTGGGCATTCGGCCACCAATGATGCGTTATGGCCTTTTATCGGCCTGGACCAACGCCTTTTCTTACACTGTGAACATGAGTGTAGAAATGATACAAGGGATCGTCAGATGGGTTCTGCAGACCCAGGACGTGGACGTTTCCGGCCCTATTGGCATTGCCACTATGGCAGGAGAGGCCGCAAAACAGGGCATATGGCCCTTTATTTCTTTCCTATCCCTCATCAACCTTAATCTGGGATTAATAAACCTCTTCCCTTTTCCTGCCCTTGACGGTGGGCGCCTTGTTTTTATAGTGGGGGAAATAGTTACTAAAAAGCGCCTTCCCGAACGTATTGAAAACTTTATTCATCTTGCTGGATTTATATTGCTGATCACATTGATTCTTTTTATAACATGGAAAGACATCAGCAAAATTTTTAATCTATAGTATATCGAGGAATTGTTATGAGTATGGAATATCACCATGTCAAAATAAAGGGTCTAAAAATAGGACAAAACGCCCCTGTGCGGGTTGAAAGCATGCTCAAAGAGCCTCTATCAGACTACAACAAGGCCCTGGGGCAATGCGAGGCATTACAGGATGCAGGATGCGAGCTACTTCGCGTAGCTTTTCCCCATGCAGATCTGAAGGCAGAGCTTTCACAATTGAATAAAGATTTAGATATGGCTGTAATGGCGGATATCCACTTTGACCCCGACCTTGCTATAGAAGCTATAGATGCCGGATGCCCCGCTATTCGAATTAATCCTGGGAACATGTCGCCTTTCAAGCTGCAGAAACTAATAGAAGTAGCCCTTGAAAGAGACATTGTTATAAGGGTAGGGGCCAATAGCGGTTCAATTAATTATCGCCAATTGCTGGAAGCTCAGGGAGACCGTGCATTGGCCCTGGTAATAGCAGTAGAGGAACAGTTAAATTTATTGCTAAAAGAAAACTTTGGGCGTATTATCCTTTCTGCAAAATCAACAGATGTGAAAGAAACAGTCAGGGCCAATCTTATGTTGAGTGAAAAATACCCTCATCTTCCTCTCCATATAGGAATAACAGAAGCAGGCCCTGGCATAACAGGTCTTGTTCGCAGTGCAGCTGGAATAGGCCTTATGCTTGCTCAGGGGGTGGGAAACACAATAAGGGTCAGTCTGACAGGCGATCCAGTGGACGAAGTGGAGGCCGGATACGAGATTTTGCGTACTCTTGGTTTGAGAGAGCATGGAGTACACCTCATCTCCTGCCCGACCTGCGGCCGGCGCCGTATTGATGTTGCCTCAATAGTCGAACGTATAAAACCTTTTTTAAAAGATTTCCCTGATGGTCTGACCTTTGCTGTTATGGGATGTGAGGTCAACGGCCCCCAGGAAGCAAAAAGTGCGGACATCGGTATTGCGGGGTCGCCTTCCGGAATGATCTTGTTTACAAAGGGACATGTTGTGGGGGAGTGCTCTCTTGATGAAATACCCCACAAATTAGTTTTATTAGTGGAATCGTTGAAGAAAAACAGAGAAATAGATAAATAAGGATAAAGAGGGGAGAGACAGCTATGCCATTGAGTCTCAAGGGAAGACATTTTTTGACACTGAAAGATTTTACAGAACAGGAAATTTATTATCTCCTTGATCTTGCTACTCAATTAAAAGCCAAAAAAAGAGCCGGCATCCGAGGAAACTTACTACAAGGGAAAAACATTGCCCTCCTCTTCGAAAAATCTTCGACCCGCACCCGCTGTGCTTTTACAGTAGCATGTATAGATGAAGGGGGACACGCTGAGTACCTTGGCAAAAACGATATTCATCTAGGCGGCAAGGAAGATGTCAAGGACACTGCCCGCGTCTTGGGAAGAATGTTTGACGGCATTGAATATAGGGGTTTTAAACAGTCTTTCGTTGAAGAGCTGGCTGCCTATGCTGGCGTTCCCGTCTGGAACGGCCTCACTGATACATATCACCCCACCCAGATCCTTGCTGATTTTTTGACTTTACAAGAAAATTTTGGAACGAATCTTCAGGGACTTCGCCTTGTATATGCTGGAGACGGCAGGAATAACATGGCCAATTCTCTTATGATAGGCTCCGCAAAACTTGGACTCCATTTTGTTATTTGTTCTCCCTCCACTCTTTTCCCTGAAAGAGAACTTTATGCTGAATGCCAGGCAATGGCAGCAAAAACTGGAGGAAGCATTTCCCTTATAGAAGACCCAAATGAAGCCGTTGTTGGCGCTCACGCAATCTATACTGACGTTTGGGCTTCCATGGGAGAAGAAGCCCAGCAAGCAGAGAGAGAAGCGTTACTACGGCCTTATCAGGTCAATGCCCAGCTCATGAAAGCTACAAAAAGGAATGATACAATTTTTCTCCATTGCTTACCGGCTTACAAAGAGAAGGAAGTAACAGAAGAGGTTTTTGAGTCAAGGGCATCAAAAGTTTTTGATGAGGCTGAAAACCGCCTCCACTCTATTAAAGCTGTGATAGTGGCCACAATAGGAAACTTGTAATTCTCTTGATAAATAAACCCCTGTGGGGTATGATGTCAGTAAGAATGAATGGTTAGGAGGAATACATTTGGAACAAACAAAGAGGGTTTTTCGTTGTGCTTCCTGCGGAAAGATTTTTGAGCAAGAGGGCAGAGATTCTTCCATTAAGTGCCCTGAGTGCAGGGGGAAAATCCTCATTCTATTAGAAGGGGAAACTCTTGGCAAAAAACGGTGCGGAGGATCCTGCGGATCCTGCTCATCTGGCTGAGGTGTTTAATAAGTGAGGGGCGGCAGGATGCCGCCCTTTTTTCATTTACACTGTCGTTGTAATAACAGGATCTGCCGTATTAATGCCTTTGATGGAAGAAATAGCCTTTACGAATTCCCGAATCTCTTTGGCAGAACCACGTAAAACAATGGCTTCGAGGCAATGGGCATGATCAAGATGAACATGGGATGTACAGACAATGACATCCCCAAAATCGTGTTGAACATTGGTCAGCTCTGCAGATATATCATGGGAATGATGGTCATAAAGAATAGTGAGCGTTCCAAAAACTGTCCCCGTACCTTCTTCCCATCGGTTTCTTGAAATAGACTGTCTGATGAGTTGCCGTAATGCATTTGAGCGATTAGGCATTCCTGACCTTTTTATCCAATGGTCAAACTCTTCCAGCAATGACTCTGGTACAGCGACCCCAAACCTTACTAGTTTCTCCAATGCTAAGCAGCCTCCTCATATAGTCTTAGTTGACACCATTATAAATGATAAAAAAGGATTCTAACCCTTGAATAAATCTGTGATCATGAGGTGGTTTCATGTTAAAATTGGTAGTCCTGTCCCTCTATGCAGATGTCCCTGTCCTCTGATGAAGGGCTATATATGCTAGAATGAGATAAAACGGAGAAGGAAGGAAAGTGAATTTATAATGCAAACATATGTTCGCTCTCCGGAAACAATTGTTGCCGCTATAGAAAAATGGCTGGAGGAAAAAGCTTCTGCGGCAAAGGCTAAAGGTTGTGTTGTTGGGCTAAGCGGGGGAATAGATTCTGCCCTTGTAGCTGTACTTTTAAGAAGGGCTTTTGGCACCAATATGCTTGGAGTCATAATGCCATGCCATAGCCTTTCAGAAGACCAGCAGGATGCAGAAAAATTAATAGAACTGTTTTCCATCCCATCCACTATAGTAGACATTACCGCCACCTATGACACCCTTGTTCAACGTCTTAAAGAGACTAATGTCTACATTAACCCTTTAGCCCTAGCGAACATTAAACCGAGGCTAAGGATGACAACCCTTTATGCCCTTGCTCAATCAATGGGTTACCTTGTCTGCGGAACCAGCAACAAAGCAGAGATTGTTGCCGGCTACTTCACCAAGCATGGCGACTCAGGTGCAGACATCTGGCCTTTGGGGGATCTTTTGAAAGAAGAGGTTCGAGAAACCTCCACATTTCTAGGGATACCTGAGGAAATTGTTTACAAGCCCCCTTCAGCAGGCCTCTGGAAAGGACAAACTGACGAAGCAGAAATGGGTCTTACCTATGATGAGATAGATTCATATATTGCAACAGGAAACGTAAAAGAGGAAGTTAGGAAACGCATAGAAGAACGCTACCGCGGCTCAGCCCACAAACGGGAGCTGCCGCCGGTTTGTATTATACCGAAAAAATAATGAATTAGAATTTTATAGAAGAGGTGATTGTTCGTGTCCGGACATTCAAAATGGGCAAATATAAAACATAGGAAAGCTGCCCAAGACGCAAAGAGAGGAAATCTTTTTCAAAAATTGGTACGAGCTATTATTGTTGCTGCTAAAGAAGGTGGCGGAGATCCTTCGATGAATGTTCGTCTTAAAACGGCTATAGATAGAGCCAAAGCCGCAAGTGTACCAAACGACAACATCACACGAGCCATAAAAAGAGGTACAGGAGAAATCGACGGAGCTTCCTACGAAGAGATTACATATGAAGGCTATGGTTCCAACGGTGTCGCGCTGATGATTGAAGCTCTGACCGATAACCGCAATCGTACTGCCGCTGATGTACGAGCCCTTCTCGCAAGGGGTGGCGGATCTCTTGGCGAATCAGGCTGTGTGGCATGGATGTTTGAGAGGAAGGGCGTTATCGAGGTCAAAGGAGAAAACATTGACGAAGAAACTATTATGCTTGCCTGCCTGGAAGCGGGAGCTGAAGATTTTGAAGAGATAGAAGGCGGATATACTGTCTATACCTCACCCGCCGCACTCAGTAATGTACAGGCAGCCCTTGAAGCCGCTGGGTATGAAGTGGCCAGCGCAGAGTCTGAAATGGTTCCTAACAACACCGTTGCTGTTGATACTGTTGAGCATGCGCAAAAAATCTTGAGGCTGCTCGAAAATCTTGAAGATCATGATGACGTTCAGAATGTTTATGCAAACTTCGACATTCCAGACGAAATTATGGAACAAATTGAGTAATAAAGCTTCTATCTCCTGTATTGGGATTGATCCTGGTTTAGGCCGTTTAGGATTTGCGTTGGTTAGAAAGGAAGGCCATTCCTTCTTCGCAGAGGAGTTTGGCTGCATTGAAACTCCCGCTAAAACCGATATTTCTCTGCGGCTCGAAATGATTTACAACAAACTTGGGGAGCGGATTCAATGCTGCTCCCCAGATTTTATGTCAGTGGAAAAACTTTTTTTCGGCAGAAATACAACCACTGCAGAATATGTGTGGCAGGCCCGTGGCATAGTTCTGCTTTTGGCATCTCAATATAAATTGCCTGTTTATGAACCCAAACCATCTCAAATAAAGGTTGCTGTTTGCGGTTTTGGCTCTGCTGATAAAAAACAAGTGCAAAGAATGGTACAGCGCATGCTGAATCTCAAGGAAATTCCAAAACCTGACGATGCGGCTGATGCTATAGCCATAGCCCTTACAGGCATAGCCCTTCATTCTTACAGCAAAAAAGCGAAAGCGGGTGGATTTTTATGTTGAGAAGTCTCGAAGGGAAAGTTCTCCATATCGGCGAAGAAAACGTTATACTTGATGTAAACGGCCTTGGTTTCGACATACTCTGTTCAGGAAGCGCACTTCGACTATGTGAAGACAATGAAACCATACGCCTCACGACCTACTTGCAGGTCTCTGAAAATGGCGCAACTCTCTTTGGCTTTTCCAGTGAGCAGGAACGGGAAGTTTTTATAAAGCTATTAACTGTAAAGGGGGTAGGAGGCCGAGTGGGGCTGGCCGTACTAAGAACACTTTCTCCAGCTCAGGTAATACGCTCAGTTGCAACTTCCGATATAGACACTTTTCTTCAGGTTCCTGGAGTTGGGAAGAAAACCGCTGAACGACTATGTTTTGAACTGAAACGCCATTTATCGGAAGAGATGCTTGCCGAACTTACAGAAGAAGAGGTTCCATCCGTATTGGTTAAAAACACAGTAGCGGCAGCCCTTCGGTCTCTCGGTTTTACACAAAACGAGGTCTATAGCGTTATGAATCGTCTAAAAAGAGAAATGGGATCTGAATTTGACACAACAAAAGAGGACGTTCTGCTTAAAAGAGCCCTTCGTGAGCTGAAAAGAAACTGAGGTGAAAAACGTGACAGAGGAAAGAACGAACTTTTTCGACCTTCAGAAAAAAGATTTTGAAGAAGAGCTCACTCTTCGCCCATCAAGTCTACAGGATTTTGTTGGACAGCAAAAACTTAAAGATAAGCTATCAATATATGTTCAAGCGGCTCGACAACGAAAAGAAGCCCTTGACCATATTCTTTTTTATGGCCCTCCAGGTTTGGGGAAAACAACCCTGGCTGGAATCATCGCCCATGAAATGGGGGGGCAGCTCCGAGTTACCACGGGGCCAGCTTTGGAAAAAGCTGGCGATATTGCCGCGATTTTATCGAATCTAGAACCTTTTGATGTGCTTTTTATCGACGAGATACATAGACTCCCTGCAAATGTTGAAGAGATTCTTTATCCAAGCATGGAGGATTTTAGCCTCCATATCATCGTTGGGAAGGGACCATTGGCCAATAACATCTGTTTGACCCTTCCGCCCTTCACCCTTGTGGGGGCGACAACGCGACTTGGGTTGCTCACTTCGCCCCTTCGGGCGCGATTTGGCATAGTAGAGCAACTGGCTCTCTACAATGAAGACGAAACTTCCGAAATAGTTCAAAGAGGCGCAAAGGTTCTGGGAATTGAAATTGAAGAGGAAGCCGCTTATGAAATAGCACGGAGGTCTCGAGGAACACCGCGGGTGGCTATCAGATTGCTTAAAAGAGTAAGAGACGTCGCAGAGGTTCGTCAATCCCCTTCTATCAATACAGCAGTAGCATCTGTTGCCTTGAATATGCTCGGCCTGGATACCCTTGGTCTTGATGACGGCGACCGCCGAATACTGCAAGTTATTGTTGAACTTTTCGATGGGGGACCAGTTGGCCTTTCAACAATAGCAGCCGCATTGAACGAAGAAGGTCAGACTATCGAGGATATTTATGAACCCTACCTTATTCAGAAAGGGCTGATAGAACGAACGCCACGAGGGAGAAAGGCCACACGAAATGGTTATCTTTATCTAGGCAAGAACCCTCCTGAGACTATAAGCGATCAACTAGAGCTTTATCAAGAGGAGGAATCTGGCATATGCAAGGAGTAGGCAAATTTCTTATTTCTACGGGAATCATACTTTGTATCGCCGGAGTTGTTGTCCTTTTTCTTGGCAGGTTCAATATTCCACTGGGGAAGCTGCCTGGAGACATTACCTATACTCGAAAAAACGTGACAGTCTTTGCCCCAATTACAACTATGCTGGTTGTCAGCGTCGTTTTAACGATCGTATTAAATGTTATTGGACGGTGGATGAAATAACAACAAAAGAGAAAAGGAGGAGCCACTCTCCCATGAAACGAATGATCTGGATCATCTTTTTATTAATACTCGCTGGGGCCAGCTTTTCAGATGCCCCCCTAATAAGCAGCTCCCGTGCAGAAGCAGAACCCAACCCCATAAGAGTTGGCGTGGGAATAGGTCTTTCACAGACAACCATTTCGGCGAAGTCTCCAATCATCTTGAAAGACGGCAACGGTAAAAAATTTCGGGCAAACAATAATATTACTATTGGATACGCAAGCAAAAATACAGTTAAGATTGGCAAACATTCTCTTAAACTTCCTCTGGAGTTAAGCTCTAAAGGCTTCTTAAAATTCAACAAAGTAGAGTACAGAGGCATTATTCGCATTCTCAGCAATGGCAACTCCTTTAATGTGGTCAATGTGTTAGACGTAGAAGACTACTTGAGAGGAGTTCTAAAAATGGAAACAAATCCTGCCTGGCATCTTGAGGCTTTAAAGGCTCAGGCTGTCATCTCTCGAACCTATGCTTTAAAGAACAGGGGGAAATATGGGAGTAAGGGATTTGATCTCACGGCAACCCCAAACTGCCAGGTTTATCGGGGAGTCAATGCTGAAACTTCCAGAACGGACCAGGCCATTAAAGAAACAAAAGGCGTTGTCGTAGTTTATGGTTCTGATTTAGCCCTTACCCCCTTTCATTCAGACAGTGGGGGCGCTACTGCCAATGTTGCTGAAGTATGGAGCAGTTCCATTCCATACTTGAGAGGTGTCAAGGAAGCCGCTTCCTATGATTCTCCCTATTCATCGTGGAATCTCACTCTCTCTTCACAGCAAATCCAGGAAGCACTCAATAAAACTGGAGCAAACGTCGGAGATGTCATAGATCTCCAAGTGAATCAGCGGGATGCTTTTGGCCGCCCTGTAACCCTTATAGCAAAGGGGAGCCATGGTACGAAGGAGATAAAGACACATCAATTCCGAATGGCTGTCGGCCCGACACAATTAAGAAGCACCTTCTTCACTATTAATGGGGAGACTGGCAGTTCTACAATCCAAGGGCCTCAACGCAATACTTCAACTGGGAGCCAGCCCACGTCATTAAAAAAAGAAGACCTTGGAGACATTAATGGCCCTATGACTTGGGAAGAAGAGCAGAGCCTCATCACATTGACACAGCAAGGTGCTTTTTCCGCTAATGAAATGATAGACATGCTTATGCACCCAGAAAAGAAAAAGACATATCTTTTGCAAGTATTAAAGAAGGGCACCCAACAAAAAGCAGCCGGGGCGCCATCTAAAGTTTCTGCCCAGAGCTCTTCAAGAAGACCATCTAAGGGAACCTTTGTTTTTTCTGGCAAGGGCTGGGGGCATGGTGTGGGCCTTTCACAATGGGGAGCCAAGAGTCTCGCTGAGCAGGGGTGGAAATATGCTAAAATACTTCAGCATTACTACCCAGGTACAAATCTTAAACAACGATAAGAAGGCGATGACGGTTTATGGCACCAAACCTTTACGACATAGAATCTTATGCTTATGATCTTCCTGAAGGTCGTATTGCACAAACTCCTGCCTCTCCTCGCAATCATTCGAGACTTCTTGTGCTCGATAAGAACAGCGGAACTATGATTCATTCTCGCTTTTACGAACTTCATCGTTTTTTGAAGGAAGGAGATGTCATAGTCTTAAACGACACGCGAGTTATTCCCGCCCGCCTCTTTGGCGTTAAAGAAAAGGGCAGTGCCCGAGCTGAAATACTGCTTCTCAAGCCGCTGGACGGGCTGTGGAAAAGATGGGAAGCTCTGGTTCGGCCGGGAAGGCGGCTTAGACCAGGAAGTATCGTTATCGTCAGGGAAGACATACCGGTACAGATACAGGGAGCATTAGCTGATGGAGTTCGTGTTGTCCGATTCCCAGAAGAATGTAATGTGCTGTCTTTGCTGGAAGAAGTGGGAGAAATTCCTTTTCCGCCCTACATAAAAAGCACCACGGCTACAGCACTAGACTATCAAACCGTTTTTGCAAAACGCAACGGATCGTCCGCAGCACCCACAGCAAGTTTGCACTTTACAGAAAATCAGCTGAGGGATCTTGAGGATAAACATGGCATAACTTTTGCCTGGGTTACTCTTCATGTTGGCTTAGGTACTTTCAGACCTGTCCAGGAAGAAGACATTCGTCAACACGTAATTCATGAAGAATATTGCGAGGTACCAGAGGAAACAGCGGCCCTCATACGAAAAACCAAAGAAGAGGGTCGCAGGATTATCGCTTCAGGCACTACAGTTGCAAGGACATTGGAGAGCATGGCAACCCATGATGAAAACGTTGTCCAGTACGGTAGAAAAAACACTTCTCTTTTTATCTATCCTGGTTACCAATTCTCAGTAATTGACGGTCTTATTACAAACTTTCATCTTCCCAGAAGTACCCTTCTTATGCTTGTAGCCGCTTTAGCGGGGTACGACAATATTATGGAGGTCTATGAAACAGCAGTGAAAATGGGGTATCGTTTCTTCTCTTTTGGAGATGCCATGCTGATACAGTAAGATAAGGAGGGTGGTGCTGCTATGTGGAAATGGGCTTGTCTCGTTCCTCATCCGCCTATCATTATTCCGGAAGTTGGGCGTGGCAATGAAAAAGAAGCTGTTCGTACTATTCAAGGCATGTCTGATCTGACACAAAGGCTTGAAAAAGAGAAGCCGGATATTCTCTTTTTACTTTCTCCCCATGCTCCTTACACTCGGGGACTTTTCTTTCTTGAAGCTCAGCTCTATAAAGGGGATCTTTCATTATTTGGTGTTCCTGAAATTTCAATGCAAATTAACGGCAACGAAGAAAAAACAGAGTTAATAAGCAACTATCTCAAACAAAGTGTACCAGTGGAAGTCATAAAAGAAAAGAAAGGGCATCTTGATCATGCTTCCCTTGTCCCCCTATACTTTTTTTATAAAAAATGGGGTTCTTTGCCCAACCTCATTTTGGCTAATCCTATAGGGCTGACCCTTGAGGAATCGGCTAAAGTCGGGGAAATGCTTCATCAATTCCGTGACGCCCTTCAATGGGGACTTGTTGCTAGCGGCGATCTTTCTCATCGAGTTAAACCTGGCGCCCCAGCCGGATATTCACCTCTTGGCGCATTCTTTGATGAACAGGTAGTTCGCGCAATTCAACACTCTGATCCAGATCTTCTTCTCAGTTTGCCTATGAGAACCATTGAAGAAGCCGGGGAATGCGGCCTGCGGTCAGTACTCATCTTTCTTGGTCTTTCTGGCCATACGACAAAACTTCTCTCTTATGAAGCGCCCTTTGGAGTCGGCTATGCTGTAGCTCTAGCCATCCCCCAAAAGACCTACCCAGGGCTAGCTCGTAAAACCATAGAAATGTATGTAAAAGAAAAACGGAAACCGACAAAAGATGAGCAAAAGTCTTGGTCTCCAGAAGAAGCACTAGACCAGAAGGGAGCCTGCTTCGTTTCTTTAAAAACAAAAGAAGGTCATCTGCGAGGGTGTATTGGCACTATTCTTTCCTCATATTCATCCCTTTCAGAAGAAGTAATAGAAAATGCTATTGCAGCTGCGTCAGAAGACCCCCGTTTTGCGCCGGTGGAACCAGAAGAATTAAAAAATATCGTCGTTTCTGTGGATATACTTTCAGAACCAGAAAAAATTGATTCAAAAGATGACCTGGATCCTAAACGATATGGAGTCATCGTTTCCAAGGGAATGAGAAAAGGGGTTCTTCTGCCGGATCTTGAGGGAGTGGATAGTGTAGAAAAGCAATTGACCATCGCTTCCCAGAAAGCTGGAATCTTTTCTCTTGACAATGTAACCATATATCGATTCACGGTACAGCGTTTCCCAGAAAGAAGGGACTGACCATGGCTTACGAAGCATCCTGGTGGCATAAAGAAGGAGGCACTGTTGTCTGCGATCTTTGTTTTCACCACTGTTCTTTAAGGTATGGCCAAAAAGGCTTTTGCGGCGTACGGATGAACCAGAAAGACAAGGGGCTTGTCAGCCTAAATTATGGTTTTGTATCCTCTGTAGGCATTGATCCAGTAGAAAAAAAACCTCTTTTTCACTGGAATCCAGGTACTTCCATTCTTTCTTTAGGAAGCATCGGGTGTAATATGCGCTGTCAATTTTGTCAGAACTGGCAGATATCCACATGTTCTGACACTGTTTCTCTTTCTTTTCTTCTGCCTTCTGAGCTGGTTGACATTGCAAAAAAAGAAAATATAAAATCTGTCGCCTTTACATATAATGAACCTTTTATCTGGTACGAATATGTGCTCGAATCAGCTATCAAACTTAAAAAAGAGGGCTTTTCTGTAGTGGTTGTTTCAAATGGCATGATCAACCCAGAGCCCTTGCAAGAACTGCTTCCATACATAGATGGAGCAAATATTGATATAAAGGCCTTTGATCCTCAAACGTATTCTTTTCTTGGCGGCGACCTTAGAAGTGTAAAAAGAACAGTGGAAGCTATGGCTAAAGCTCATGTTCATGTGGAGCTTACAAGCCTTATCGTTCCAGGAATTCACAACGATGTCCTATGGCTGGAGCCTCTTGCTCAATGGGCAGCTTCCGTGTCCCCCAATATAGTTTTGCATATTTCCAGATATTTCCCCAGTTACAAATGGCATCATCCAGCGACACCTCTGAACATGTTGAATGAAGCAAAAGAACGGGCAGCTCAATATTTGCCCTTTGTTTATCTAGGCAATATTGATACTCCAGCAGTCACTCTCTGCCCCAACTGCGGGGCGGCAGTCATAGAACGCCATGGATATAAGACACACATTATAAACCTGGATGAAAAAGGCAACTGTTCACTGTGTGGAAATCATATAGTTACTCTTACTTAAAAAGGAGAGCGAGAGCATGGATAAAATCATTGATGGTCTGTTATTCCTTATTGTCTCTATCTATATTGTTTTTATTAGCATGCAATCACCTCAAAGGTGGGATGAACAGTTTCCCTTAGGGAGAGGGGAGCCTGTTTCTGTGCTCGTGCTGCCAAGCCAGACCGCAAGAGAAATCGCTTCCAAGTTTCAGGACGCTGGTGTTGTAGGGAATTCGAAGGAGCTTGCATTTTGGATGAGTCGGTTAGGCATTGACCGAAAAATTAAAACTGGTATGTATTCCATACGCAAAGGTTCACCATGGGAAGTAGCAAGACAGTTGGGAAAAGCCACTCCTTTTCAGGATAAAATGACTTTAATTCCCGGATCTGATATTTTTTCCATCGCTGAGCAATTTCAATTTACAGAAGCAAAAGAACTGGCTTCCATTCTTCTGAAGGACGAGTTTTTTGATAATTCCCTTCTGTCATTACTCCCTGCCGATGCAGAAACTCGGGCTTCTTTTTTACTTCCAGATACATATTATGTAGCACAAACATCCCCTGAAGCCTTGATACAGGCTGGAACGGCTCTATGGTGGGAAAAGTTCGGTGACCGTGTAAAGGGTAACTCTCCTCAGGAAGTTACAGATTTAGCAATACTAGCCTCCCTCATTGAACGGGAAGCTAAAAGAGATGAAGAGCGTGCACTTATAGCAGGGGTCATTCAAAACAGGCTCGAGATAAAGATGCCTCTGCAAATCGATGCAACAGTTGTCTATGCCTGGAAAAGGGAGGGGGAGGTTCTTCAGCGAGTGCTTTACAAGCATCTGGAAGTGGAATCCCCTTATAATACCTATAAAAAACTAGGACTTCCTCCCACTGCAATCTGTGTACCTTCCAAGGCTTCATGGGAAGCGGCATTAGCCCCAGAAAAAACTGAGTATCTCTATTATGTAGCAAGGAAAAACGGCGAGCATATCTTTGCTAAAACATACAAGGACCATTTGGCCAACATTCGAAAGATACGGGGCGAAAAACAATGAAAGAAACGGTAAATACCCCTTCTGATATGATACAGCTTATCCTTTCGACGAATCCTGCATTCATAGTTCTTATAAGCTGGATAGTATCTGAATACGATGGGATTGGGTTTATACGTACAGACGACTCTCAAAAAGGAATTCTATCGTTCTTTTGCCCCCATGAAAGAGCAGAAGAAGGGAGAATACTTATGGAAAAGCTCTCGGAAGAGGGAATTCCTGTTAAGATAGAAGAGATAAAAGAATTCGAGAAAAGAGAGGGAGAAGACGAAGTATGAGCCATTTGGCGCTAAAAGAAGCACTAGAATCACTCCATCGTCATGACATAGATTTTGCAGATTTATTTTTTGAATCCTCTTCATTCCATAGCTCTTCTTTTGAAGATAAAACTATGGAAGAAATTAGCACTTCCCTCAGGGAAGGGGTAGGGGCAAGGATATTATTCAATGATTTGACATCTTTTGCCCATATGCCAGGTGTAACGCTCAAAGACGGCCTGACCGCACTGCAGGAAGCAGCTTTAAATATAGGGATTATCATCCCATCAACAACTTTGGATAACAACCTTCTCGAAAGAGTTGTAAGAGAAGTAATCCCTCCCCAACCAGCGGACCAGAAGTTTTTCCATTGTATCGACCAGGCTCTTCGGCAAAAAAGCTCTCTTGTGACTCAAGTTTCCATAAACTATACCCTTTCATCCCGTCAGATCGCTATCATTAACGATAAAGGTGAACTGAGAAAAGACGAAAGGGCCTATACAAGCTTTAGTGTAGAGGTTGTAGTAGAAAAAGAGGAACAGATACAGACAGGATATGAAAGTGCGGCAAGGGCAGAATCTCCTGATCTCTTTTGGCAACACCACGATCCAGACGCCCTCGCTCAAAGGGCCCTCGATGAGGCTCTATTAATGCTGGACGCTCCTGATTGCCCTGCAGGGACAATGCCTGTTTTGCTTTCCGGAGAAGCAGGCGGAACTCTTATTCATGAAGCTTGCGGCCATGGACTGGAAGCAGACATTATTCAAAAGGACTACTCCGTGTATCGCAATAAACTGGGAGAAAAAGTGGCGAGCCCTCTTGTGACCATGATTGACGACGGCACTATTTCAGGACTCTATGGCAGCTATTCTATCGATGATGAAGGGATGCCGGCAAAGCGAACAGTTCTCATAGAAAACGGGATTTTAAAGGCGTACTTGACAGATATGGTCTCATCAAAGAAAGATAATTTACCTCTTTCAGGCAATGGACGGCGGAGTTCATACAGAAATCCGCCTATCCCCCGCATGAGCAATACCTTTATTCTTCCAGGAAACAATGAACCTGAAGAAATGATCAAAGGCATAGATTATGGCCTGTATGTAAAGAGGATGGGTGGAGGAGAAGTAAACCCTACAACAGGAGATTTTGTTTTTCAGGTGACGGAGGGTTATCTTATTCAAAGGGGGAGCATAATCCATCCTGTAAAGGGTGCTCTTCTCACAGGAAATGGGCCGGAAGCCCTTATGGATATAGTAGGGGTAGGAAAAGATCTGCATTTTCTTCCAGGCACATGCGGCAAAGCTGGTCAATCAGTTCCAGTGACAGATGGACAACCATCACTGCTTATAAAAAAGATGACAGTTGGAGGAAGCTCGACAGACCATGAAACTCTTTAACTTTAAAAAGGGGAAAAAACGCGGACGCCCTAAACAAAAAAATGAAGAACGACAAAGAATTCGCGAGGATAGAATTCGCCGCCTGGCGAAGGGGATGCGTCTGTTTTTTTTCTTTTTACTTATTGGCGATATCTACGTCATAGCGTCTCTTTTCTCTTTTTGGACAGGAGAATTCGGTCTGTTCATTCGACAAATTCTTACACAAAGAGGGGGAGGGGCCGTTCTTATTATTCTCATATTCGGCGCTTATGTCTGTCTTTCCATTTTGTTGCATCGAAAGATCCAGCAGCTGGCAGTACAGACGTTGGCCACACTCTTTCTCTTTACGACAGGCGCACTCGTATTAGGCCTTCTGGAACGATTAAACGGCCCATCAGTATGGGGCGTACTGAAGCCTGGTTTTTTTGGACAAAACCTGACACAGTTCTTTTTAGTCAATGGAGGTTTTTTTGGAACTCTCCTTTTCTGCTTTGCAGCTCTTTTTACATCTACCGTTCTTTATGGTTTTATAAAAACAAGAACTATTTTAGCTTTCGGGCGAACCGTGCTAAGCGGCATTACGAATCTCCGGCCTTCAGAATCTAAAAAAACTGTGCAAATTGAAAATGAAAGTAACACAAATGCCTCAGCAGATGAAAGAACAGCCGCTATGGAAGCTGCGGGGACTACAGAAACTGATAAAGAAAACATTGCCGAATACGAAGATCTGCCAGTCATTACAACTTTTGAAAGAACTTCTTCCTTCGAGAGAACTTATGGCAAAGAAGATGGACATCTTGATAGCGAAACTAAAAAAGACGTGGACTTATCACCAAATGTTCGAATGATATTGAAAGAGGAAGACTCTACTGGCGTAGAAGGAGAAGCGTTACCTGAAATCGATATAAAGAAAGAAGACATGAAAGAAGAAATAACCGCAGGAAAATTCCCGCCCCCCCTGGAACTTTTTGGAGCTCCTGAGCCGCCAGAGCAGGATCTAGGAGAACAAAAAGCCAAGGAGCAGGCGGAGGCTATTATATCCACATTAGCCGACTTTGACGTACAGGCAGAACTGGCAGAAATAGTTATCGGCCCCACAGTCATTCAGTTTCAAGTGCAGCTCGCGCCAGGAATAAAAGTTAGTAAAATTGCAGGATTGGCAAATGATCTTGCTGTAGCACTTGCTGTCCCTGCCTTACGGGTAGAAGCACCTATTCCGGGAAAACCCTATGTAGGAATAGAGATTCCCAACCCTAAACGGAGAGGTGTACTGTTAAGACGAATTCTTGAATCGCAAGCCTTTGAACAAGCCGACTACAACCTTCCACTGCCAATGGGAGTACGAGTCGACTCAAGGCCCCTTATTATCGGTCTGGAAGATTTGCCCCATCTTCTTGTTGCAGGAACGACAGGTTCGGGAAAAAGCGTATTTGTAAATAGCTGTATCGCAGGACTTTGCTATTGTCGTAAACCGGAAGAACTCAGATTGCTTATGATCGACCCCAAACGGGTTGAGCTCAGCATTTATGAGCATTTGCCCCACATGTTGGCCAAACCAGTGACATCTCCTAAAAAAGCTATTCAAGCCCTGGCATGGGCAGTACGGGAGATGGAGCAGAGATACGACATTTTTGCAAAAGCTCGGGTTCGAAATCTGGCGGGATACAACGAAAAAGCAATACCCAAAGACAGGCTCCCACACATAGTCATAATAGTGGATGAGCTTGCAGATCTGATGTTTACCGCTCAAAAAGACGTGGAAGACTATATTTGCCGGCTTGCACAAATGGCAAGGGCTACAGGTATCCATCTTTTGCTCGCTACTCAGCGACCATCTGTAAATGTGGTTACAGGGCTTATTAAAGCGAATATCCCAGCCCGTGTCGCATTTACATTGCCGTCTCAGGCGGATTCCAGAACTATCATTGATGTTTCCGGAGCAGAAAAACTTCTAGGGAAAGGGGATATGCTTTTTGTCAGCCCCAGGTTCCCCAAGCCGGTGCGCCTCCAATCTCCCTATATAGAAGATGCCAAATCCCTTGAATTCATCAATTATATGAAGGCTCTTTTTGGTAAACCGGAGTATATTGATATAGAAGAACAGGGGGGGAGCAGTGGAGATGGCTCTGGTGCCGACTCTCCTTTTACTGATGATCCTTTGCTCGAAGAAGCTATGCAAATTATCCTTGACTCTGGCATCGCCTCAGCAAGCCGCCTGCAGAGGCAGCTCCGTATAGGTTTTACTCGGGCCGCCCGCCTTATAGACACGATGGAACAGCTTGGGATCGTAGGGCCTCCTGAAGGTTCTAAGCCGCGTGAAATTCTTGTAGATGATCAAAGGGCACTGGAGATTTTAGATGAACACATCTAAAACTGGGATTTTTCACTTAAATGGCTGGGAGCTGCGTTCAAGCCGTTTTAACAAAGTTCCGACCATCCTTCTCATAGCAGGTGGGCGAGCACCTTCAGTGGAGTGGCTTGTGCAGACTGCCTCGCTTTTTGACGAAATCTGGTGCGCTGACGCGGGAATCGACATATGCAAGAAGACCGGCATTGTGCCCCACTACCTTGTAGGAGACAGTGACAGCAGCTCTCTAGAAGGGAGGACATGGGCTGAAAAAATGGGGGTTCATATAGAAACATATCCTGTAGATAAGGAATATACTGACCTTCAGCTTACACTTAGAAGAATAGGCGAAACCTATTCTTCGCCGGAAGTTGTACTTACAGGATGTTGGGGAGGCCGTCTTGACCATACCTGGAGCAATATTTTTTCTGCCCTGTGGGCTGAAGACTGGGGTGTTCATATTCGAAGCCTCTGTGACGACAAGGAAGCGCTCTTTATTCTTCAGGGAGCAGAGCAGGTTTCTTTCTGTTTTGATAGACCCGAACCAGAGATAATATCCCTATTCGCTTTGGAAGAAAAGGTGGAAGGTGTATCTATTCGGGGAACTCGCTGGGAACTGGAAAATGTTTCCCTTGAAATGGTGCGGCCTTATGCTATAAGCAACAGGCTCGAAAAAAGCAGAGAGGATTACGTTGAAATCTCAGTAGACAAAGGAAGGCTTGCAGTGTATCTTTACTGGACAGAATAAAAAAGCGGGCTGACTATACAGCCCGCTTGACTTTGCCAGATTTAAGGCATTTTGTACAAATTTTCATGCGTCGTGTTTCGCCAGCGCCAAGATCAACCTTCACATTCTGCAGATTGACAAGCCAACGTCTTCTTGTATGACGATTGGAATGGCTGACAGCGTTTCCTGTAACAGGTCCGCGGCCGCAACATTCACAAACTCTAGCCATTGATTTTCCGCCTCCTCCGAAGGAAATAATGTTCGAACAGGTGGATTTTATCACAGGTTAGGCAGGTAGAGCAATTGTTCTATGTAAAAAAGGGGGATCAATTATGAATTTCAGTCAGAAATTAGATGAAATACAAAAGATCGTACATACATTAGAGAAAGATGAACTGCCTCTTGAAGCAGCCCTGGAGCTGTTTGAGCAGGGCGTGAGCCTCGTAAAAGAATGCCAGGTCTATTTAACACAGGCCGAGCAAAAAATTTTTCTTCTAACCAACTCTGGAAAAGAAGAGCCGTTGAACATGGAGCTCAAAGAAAACAATGATGAATGACATGGTAAAAAGAGAGCTTGAAAAAAACCGAGTATGGTTTGAGGACCACCTTAACTCTCTGTGTTCATCAAGACCTGAAAACATTCCCCCCCGGCTTTGGGAATCCATGACATACTCTCTTCAGGCAGGGGGAAAAAGACTTCGTCCCATATTATGTGTCAAAGCAGCAGAATCAGTGGGAGGGGAAAAAGAAAAGGTTCTTCCCATGGCATTAGCACTGGAAATGGTTCATACTGCTTCTTTAATACACGATGATCTTCCGGCCATGGATAATGATTCTCTTAGACGGGGAAAACCCACAAACCATATGATCTATGGCGACGCATTGGCTATTCTTGCTGGTGACGCCCTCCTGGCATGGGCCTTTGAATATTCTCTTAATGGGCTCATGGATAGAGGAGTGCCCCCTTCTTCTATAGTTCAGGCGCTTTCTATTTTTGCCCAGGCAGTAGGACCTTCCGGAATATGTGGTGGGCAAGTTCTCGATACCGACCCCGCAAGCTTTACTTCGTCACTTTCCTTTGTAGCCAATATTGCTCTACAAAAGACAGCTGTGCTTCTTCAGGCATCATTGGTTACGGGAGCTATTCTGGGCGGAGCTTCTAAAGAAATAGCGGGAGCTTTTGGAAAATACGGACGCCATTTGGGTTTGGCGTTCCAGATTGTTGACGATATACTAGATGTAACGTCTTCACCAGAAGAACTAGGGAAAACTCCCGGTAAAGATGCGGCGCAACAAAAAATTACGTTTGTCACACAGTTCGGATTGGAAGAGGCTCGTAAAATGGCTTTAAAAGAAAGTAAAGAGGCTGCAGAATCTCTCTTTATGCTAGGTTCCTCAGCAGTTTTTTTCCAAAAACTGGCTCTCTCCCTTTCCAAACGAAGTCGTTGACATCGTAAAGGAGGCAACACTGCAAAAATCATGCGAATTTTGAACAAACTGACAGACTATCGTGATCTAAAAGATATGTCCCGCGGAGCTCTGGATTTTTTATGCCAGGATATACGGGAAGAGATTATACGAGTTGTAACCAAAAACGGGGGACATCTAGCATCGTCTCTTGGCGCCGTTGAACTTATCGTGGCACTATTGCGGCAATTCAACCCCCTTGAAGATAGAATTATTTTCGACGTAGGACATCAGGCCTACGCTTATAAGATTCTCACTGATAGAAAAGATCAGTTTGCCACCCTTCGTCAATGGGGTGGAATAAGCGGCTTTCCCAAGCGTGAAGAAAGCCCCTGTGACCATTTCAACGTTGGACATAGCAGTACTTCTTTATCCGCTGCCCTAGGGTACTGTAAAGCCCGTGATATTCAGAACCAAAAGCACCATGTGGTGGCTGTCATTGGCGATGGAGCTCTTTTGAATGGATTGTCCTTTGAAGCCTTAAACTACACAAAAGACGCCCATACCAAAGTGATATACATACTGAATGACAATAAAATGTCCATCGGCCATCGTGTTGGAGGCTTTGCATCTCATTTGGCCAAATTAAGCTCTAGCCAGGCATATAACAGCTTGAAGAAATATATTAAAGAGTCCTGCGCCTCTATACCTCAGGGTCAGTCAATAGAAAATGTTTTGGCTAAATTTAAGGACCATATAAAATCCCTGGTGAAACCTGACAATATCTTTGACGAACTTGATATCAATTATTGGGGCCCCTTTGACGGACATAACATAGAGGAAATGGAAACGGTTCTTAAAATGGCAAAAAGCTATCATAAGTCCGTACTGATCCATGTAGTGACGAAAAAGGGGAAAGGGCTTCCCTGTGCTGAAGAACATCCTGACACCTATCATGGAGTACCTGTAAATGGATTTGTAAAAAAAACTACAGGTACAAGCTGGAGTGCTTCCGCTACTGAAGTATTATGCTCAATGGCAGAAAAGGATTCCCGTATAGTCTGTCTCACAGCAGCCATGAAGAATGGAACCCGCCTCGATGAATTTGCCCTCCGTTTTCCCGACCGTTTCTTTGATGTGGGAATAGCCGAAGAGCACATGTTTACCATGGCGGCCGGGATGGCGGCCGGCGGGCTCAGACCTGTTGTGTTCATCTATTCCACCTTTCTTCAAAGGGCTATGGATCAGCTGGCCCACGATATCGCCCTTCAAGATCTCCCTGTGGTCATAGCCGTGGATAGAGGAGGCCTTGTCGGTGAAGACGGAGAAACGCATCAGGGACTTTTTGATATTGCCTGGTGCAAAACTATACCTAACGTAAATATGCTTATTCCTAGAGACAGGATAGATCTCGAAAAAGCCTTTCAGTTCGGCCTGGCTCACCATAAGCCAACAATCATCCGATATTCAAGGGGAATTGCCCCGGAAGCAATAATTCGTCATGAGACAACGCCGGCATTATCCCCTTTTCAGAGTGAAATCCTGATGGATGGTAAGGAGTGGACCCTTATAGGGATGGGGGCAACCATTGATCTTTGCCTAAAAAGCCGGGAAAGGGCCATAGAGGAAGGAGTACCAGCCCCATCTGTTATGGATCTTCGCTGTGCCAAACCCCTGGACTGGACCACCCTTGACAAAACCCTCCAAAAGGATAACCTCGTAATCATTTTGGAAGAGGGGTATAAATTCGGCGGGGTAGGCGAAGCCATTGCGTCCAGAAGCGCAGAATTCGCTTTTAAAGCCCGTGTTCTCCCTTTAGGGATCCCCGATCTCTTCGTTCCTCACGGAACACCCGCAATTCAAAGAGAATTCTGCGGCTTAACGTATCAGAGAGTGGTGAATTGTTATAAAGAAGAAACTCAAAGAAAGAGTCGATAAACTTATTGTAGAAAGAAAACTGGCTGCTACAAGGGCGAAGGCTCAGGCTCTCATTCTGGAAGGCAAGGTCTTCTCATCCCAGCAAAAAATAGATAAAGCAGGAACCTTGCTTCCGGAAGACGCACCTCTTGAAATAAGAACAGACGAGAGTGAATGGGTGAGCAGAGGCGCCTATAAACTTCTACGGGCTCTCGAGGTTTTTCCTGTGGATCCGAAAGGCAAGGTTTGCATGGATTTGGGAGCATCTACCGGTGGTTTTACAGATGTTCTTCTTGCTAGAGGGGCCCGTCGAGTTTACGCAGTGGATGTGGGCTATGGCCAGTTAGCCTGGAAATTACGAAACGATTCAAGAGTGGTCGTTATGGAACGAACTAACGCCCGCTATTTGCAGCGGGAGCATTTTGATGAGCCTCTGGACATGGTGACCATTGATGCTTCCTTTATTTCATTGAAGCTCCTCCTCCCTGTAGTTGACAGTCTTATTTCAAAGGGAGGAAGTATAATATGTCTTGTAAAACCACAGTTTGAGGCAGGGAAAGACCGCCTTGGTAAGGGTGGAATCGTTCGAAAGCCCGAAATTCATAAAGATATTCTCACGGAGGTTGCTTTTTTTATAGAAGAACAAACAACGTTGTGGCTTAAGGGAGCTACATGGTCCCCCATAAAAGGGCCAAAAGGAAACATAGAGTTTTTATTCTACCTGCAAAAAAATGGGCATGGGAATTCTCATGCCATTGATTTTGATACACTAGTAGAAGAAAGCCATAGAACTCTTATAAATTGAGAAGAAAGGGAAGAGAATTGATGGAAAAGAAGATTGGCATGCTCGTCAACACACAAAAGAAAGGTGCACTCGATATGGCCAACCGTCTTGTTCAATGGGGGAAAAAGAAAGGAATAGTTTTTCTCTTTCCACCCCACGAAGCTTCCATATTGGGGGTGCAAGCGACTCCTGACGACGTATGGAAATCCACAATAGACTTCGCTGTGGTTATTGGCGGTGATGGTACCTTTCTACGGGCAAGCCGATATATACTCAATCACTCTATTTCCCTATATGGTATTAATCTCGGACACCTAGGATTTCTAGCTTGCGGGAAACCAGAAGAAGCCGAAGCTGACCTGGAACAGATTTTACGTGAAGAATACGCACTGCAGCAGCATCGTATCCTTGAGGGAATTATCTGGAGGGAAGGACGGCGCAAGCATACGCTCTATGCCCTCAACGATCTCGTTCTTACCAAAGGGGCCTTTGCCAGAGTCATTACTATAGAAATCCGCATAGACAATCGTTATTTCAATATGTTACCGGCAGATGGCGTTATTGTTTCCACTCCTACAGGTTCAACCGCATACGCTCTTTCAGCGGGAGGGCCCATTGTGCCTCCCCATGTTCCTTGTATGGTGCTTGCTCCCATCTGTGCCCACACCTTATATGCCCGTCCCGTTATCGTAGGAGAAAATGACGTTATCAGCCTCATCCCTCGTGGAACCCATCGTGACCTTATGCTAACCCAGGATGGGCAGCTTGGATATGAGATTTTGCCAGGTGACCGTATCGAGCTTTCTCTTTCCCGAGATAAAGTTGTCAATGTCGTGACACTGCCTCAAAGAACATACTTTGATCTCCTACAGGAAAAGCTGAAGTGGGGACAAGGTATCGAGCGAAACGAAAACAAGGAGTGAGGCCGGTGCTCGAAGAGCTTTCGTTACGAAATATAGGAGGGCTGGATTCTGCCCACCTACACTTTAAGGGGCGTTTTATAGCCATTACTGGTGAAAGCGGCGCGGGGAAAAGCAGCATTGTGAGGGCTCTGGAGTTTGCCAGTGGCAAGAGGGCCCAATCTGAGCTGATTCGGGCCGGTGAGGAAGAAGCAGAAGTAATTGCCCTTTTTTTCTGCCCTAGAACCCTTCGGTTACCAGAAGAGATAAGCTCTGAAGAGGGAAACCTCTTTTTAAAACGAGTCTTTACAAGAAATGGACGAGGAAAGACCTTCATACAGGGAAAGCTTTTTCCTCTCTCACTTTTTAATGAAGTGGCAGCACCCCTATTGCGCATACAAAGCCAGTTCGCACAACTTGAGCTTCTTGATTCAGACAGACAACGGGACATACTCGACAGTTATGGCGGCGAAGAAATAATTTGTCTGAAAAACGAATTACGTTCCGTCTTTTCTAATGCTCTGTTGAAAGAGAAGGAGCTGCGGTCCATAGAAAAGAAACAAAAGGAAGTTATAGATCGATATGAGAATGCCAATTCGATCCTTCAGTCCTTTAAGAGCATTTCTCCTGAACCCAACAGCGAGGCGATATGGGAGGGACGTCTTGAAAGGATATCTAAAAGCATAGATGAACATACCAAACTAGAGCAGATACTCGCGTGGTTAACAGGAGGAAAAACTGGGGAGGGCATCACTGACTCTATAGAGAACCTGTGCCTCGAGTTGACTCAGATTATTTCCCCTGATACTGAAAAGGGCTCTAAATATCAAGAGCTGGGGAACAGCGCCCTTGTCTTCTTACAGAAACTTTCCCAAAGTTTAACCGTTCTTTTATCAGAACAATCACTTTCGGATCTTTATGCCGAGCAGGAAGAAATTGAAAATAAATTAGGAACGCTGCGAAAGCTTAAGCGTTTGGCAGGCGCCAGGACCCTTGAAGAACTTACCAACTATTGCAAAGAGGCTGAAATGAACCTGACATGGCTCAATGAGAGCTATCGACGCTCAGAGCAAAGTGGAGCAGAAGCGAAGAAACTGAGAAGAGAAGCGAGCAGACTGGCACTTGAGCTCAGGAAGAAGAGGGAAAGAACAGCCCGTTCCCTTGAAGAGGCCGTCAATCATTCTCTCCGGGACATGGCCATGGAGGATATAACATTTTCAATAACCCTCTCAGACCTTGGCAAGATTAAAAGTACCGGTGCTGATGAAATATCGTTTTTAATGGCAAGCGGAATGATGCCTCCTGGACCAGTAATGAAAATAGCCTCAGGAGGGGAGTTGAGCAGGCTGCTGTTAGCTTTGCAACTGGCCCTTCCTGATAGCCAACTTCCTGGAACCCTCGTATTTGATGAGGTTGAAGCTGGGCTGGGGGGGAAAGCCGCGGTCTTAGCCGGATACAAGCTCAGAGAACTTGCAGAAAAGTGCCGGGTAATATTGATCACCCATGAAGCTACTATAGCGGCATTAGCTGAACAACACTTTGTAGTGGCCCGACAAGAGAATAAAAGCTTTATTAAAGAAATAGAAAAGGACGAGCGAGTACTTGAGATTGCCAGGATGCTTTCGGGAAACACAACTCTTCTAGAAGCCCAGGAACATGCCGGTAAACTTCTATCTCAATAGTTGACTTCTTATTCGAAGAAACGTACAATGCTAAAGCTTATGTATAAATAACGCTTGGGATAGGTTTAAAAGCGAAAGCTACCTACACATACCCAGCGGGAGGAGGACATTTCTTAATGTATGCTATTGTAGAAACAGGTGGAAAACAGTATAGGGTAGAGTCTGGAGACGTAGTGCGTATCGAAAGCCTTCACGTAGATGAAGGGGCATCTCTGGTCTTTGATAAGATTCTTATGGTATCTAATGACAGTGAAGTTCAGGTGGGGACACCTTATCTTTCTGACGCAACAGTAAATGCTACTGTCGTTCGGCACGGAAGAGCCCCAAAGATTCTTGTCTTCAAGTATAAAAGCAAGAAGAATTACCGACGGATGAGGGGACATCGTCAGAATTTTACAGAAGTTAAAATCGACTCCATCAACGCCTAGATAAGGCGTAACGATCTCTCACAGTTATGACAATTATTACTATTACAAGACAAAGCGGGGAGATCGTTTCAGTGGAAGCAATGGGGCACTCTGGATACGCTAAAGCAGGAAGTGACATTGTTTGTGCAGGAATATCAGCACTTGTTCAAGCTTTAGCAGTGGGAATCAAAGAGGTGGCCTGCGTCGAGAAAGCTTCTTTTTTAGTGGATGAAGAAAACGCCACCATAAAGATATGGTGGCCCAGAACCGAAAAAAAAGAGATACAGGTGCTGGCTGAAACAATAGTTTTATCTCTAAAGACAATTTCTGAAAGTTATGCCGGTTATGTTAAATTTATGGAGGTGCGAAAATAATGCGTATCAATTTTTTTGATCTGCAGTTCTTTGCTCATAAAAAGGGTCAGGGAAGCACAACAAACGGCCGAGACAGCATTGGCAAACGGCTTGGAATAAAGAAATACGCAGGTGAAGTAGTGAAAGGCGGAAATATCCTTGTTCGTCAGCGCGGGACAAAAGTCCATCCAGGCTTGAATGTGGGGCGCGGGAAGGATGACACTCTTTTTGCTCTTTCAGCAGGAGTTGTGAAATATCATACAAAAGGTGACAGGAAATTTGTTTCTATAGAAACTATGTAACCCTTATGACGATAAATTTTATGTCATTTAAGTTTATATTTTGTATATAAAAACAAGGGCCTTGCAGATCGGCCCTTGTTTTTCATTAGAACACCGGATGGTGGTAAAGTATGAAATTTGTTGATCTAGTACGTATTATGGTCAGAGCCGGACGAGGCGGAAACGGCTGCATTAGCTTTCGCCGTGAGAAGTTTGTCCCAAAAGGCGGCCCAGATGGAGCTAACGGCGGCAACGGTGGTAATATCATTCTCAAAGCAGTAGAGGGCATTCATACCTTAGCTGACTTCGAATTTGAAAAGAAATTTAGAGCAGAACATGGTGAATCTGGACAAGGACAAAAGAAAGTCGGTAAGACAGGTAAAGACCTTATTATTCTCGTCCCCTGTGGTACTATAGTATACGATGAGAATACTGGCGAACCACTCGCCGACCTTGTAGAACCTGGCGACCAGGTAGTAGCAGCAAAGGGAGGCAAGGGAGGCAGAGGGAATATGCATTTTGCAACCTCTATGAGAAGGGTTCCAAGATTCTCAGAAAAAGGCGATGAAGGAGAAGAAAGAAACCTGCGGCTTGAACTCAAACTCATTGCAGATGTCGGATTAGTAGGCCTTCCTAATGCAGGGAAATCAAGTCTTTTGGCCGCAATTTCCAATGCGCGGCCTAAGATAGCTGGATACCCCTTTACAACACTTTCTCCTAATCTAGGGATCCTTGCGGTAGATGACGATCGAATTGTAGTCGCAGATGTGCCTGGACTAATAGAAGGCGCGCACGAGAATAAAGGGCTGGGTATATATTTTCTCCGCCATATAGAGCGGACCCGTGTTCTTATTCATGTTCTTGACCTAAGTGTGGGCACCCCAGAGGATGTGCTTTACCAATGGGAAGTCATTTGCAGTGAATTTAAAGCCTATAAGGAAAGTCTTCTAGAAAGGCCTTATATGGTGGTGGGCAACAAGATAGATATAGAGCGAGGCCGTGAAAATGCCCCAGCTATAGAGTCTTTTATGAAAGCCAGGAATATCCCCTATTACAACACAAGTGCCATTACTGGCGAAGGGATAGCCGAGTTTATGGGAAATATCGTAGCACTGTGCAGAGAACATACCAGGCCTCACAGCGAGATACGTCTATTTGAAACTCTGGAACACCCAGAAGAAAGAACTGCAACTTCAAGAAGAAGATTTGAAAAGGCCCGTGTTGTCAAACTTGAAGATGACGCTGGATTCAGAGTCATCCATGAAGGACTGGAAAAAATACTGAAGCGTTACGATTTTGAACAAGACGACGCGTTGTATCATTTCGCAAGGCTTCTCAAAAAATATCGTATTGAAGAGCTTTTGGAAAAAGAAGGTGCCAAAGAAGGAGATACTGTGGTTATAGGGGAAATAGAATTCGAATACCAACCCGAACAGGTTCAAGAGTAAAAGCGGGAGGACAATACTTGTGAATTTGGACGGACATGTGATTCGAACTAGAAAAATAGGAATAATGGGTGGGACATTCGATCCCATCCATTATGGTCATCTTCTGGCAGCGGAAGAAACCTTTTTTGCGTTGGGTCTTGATGAGGTAATATTTGTCCCTACCGGAGATCCGCCACATAAACGCATGAAGGGCGTTTCCTTAGCGGAAGATCGCTATACTATGACACTATTGGCAACGCTTGCCAATCCTCATTTCAAACTGTCGAGGATTGAAATTGACCGCAAAGAGTCTAGCCATACAGTAGACACGTTGCGGGAGATGCGCCATTGGTACGCGCCGGATAGCGTTCAATTTTTCTTTATTACTGGCCTTGATGCCGTGCTAAACATCACTACATGGAAAGAATACAGGACTCTTCCTACGTTATGCAAGATTGTTGCAGTTAATAGACCAGGCTACCAAACAGAAAAATTGGGTTTACTTCCTGATCTATTGCCAGAAGAGTTTAAAGGACATGTTATACCTCTTGAAACGCCTCTTCTTTCCATTTCCAGCACAGAAATTAGGAAACGCATTGAAAGCGGAAAAAACATACGCTATTTAGTGCCGGAGCTTGTAGAACGGTATATCTATAAAAAAGGTCTATACAAAAGGATTGGGCGGTGAGTGGAATGAAAATCACCAAAATTGCGTTAATTGCCACTTTAGCTGTACTTTCAATAGGAGCAGGTGTTTTCTTTCGACTGCAGAACATTGTTGCCCCTCAACCAGAACATATAAAAGAAAGTATTTCCTATGACAAGGAAACTGGGAATATAAATGTTCTCGTAGTAGGCATTGATGATGTGGAAGGAGGACATCGTTCTGATACCATTGGACTTGCGACCATTGACATAGACGATAAAATAGTTCGTTTCATGTCTCTTCCAAGAGATACACGAGTACAAATCCCGGGGCATGGCTGGCAAAAACTCAATCACGCCTATGCTTACGGTGGAACTGACCTGTTACGGCAAACAATTATCAATTATCTTGGTCTTCCAGTTAATTACCATGTATTGGTCAACTATGAAAGCTTCCCTAAAATAGTTGACATGATTGGTGGAGTAGAGATCAACGTGGAAAAAAGACTATACTATCAGGATAAGGCAGGAAAACTTTTCATCAATATACCCAAAGGACTGCAACAAATGAACGGAAAGACAGCCCTTGAATATGTACGTTTTAGAAATGATGCCTTGGGAGATATTGGAAGAGTACAGCGACAACAGCAATTTATCAAAGCAGTCATGAAAAAGGTACAATCACCAGAGATGCTGCCAAAGCTGCCAGACTTCGCAAAGGAGATCCTTAATCTCGTCAATACGAACATGACAATGACCCAGGCAGTACAGTTGACTTCCTATCTCCGAGATATAAATACTCAAAATATGGCATTTTTTACATTGCCAGGGAAAGCCGCTTATATATCTAATGTAAGCTACTGGCTTGGAGACCTCGCTGCGGCATCAACCTTACTCAGCGGCCCGTTGCCTGGAGAAGAAAGTGCCGCAGAAGAAGCCGCAACTCAAACAGCAGCTATACAGACAGTAGAAGAACAGAACTTAATGGAACTTGTAAAAAAGCTGAATATGCCTATAGCTATTCTTAACGGAGACGGGCAAGCGGGACTAGGCAAGACAGCTTCTTCCTATTTCCAAAAAGCCGGAATTGACGTCGCCTATGTAGGAAATGCCAAACATTATGACTACCATTATTCAAGCATACAATACCCGACCAAAAAGGGCGATGAAACACAGCAAAACGCAAATATACTCAAAGAGATCTGTGGTATTTCGAATCAGCTTGTACAAGTAAACGAAACAATAGCCCACGTAACGCTTGTACTTGGACACGATAAGGATACAATATTAAACAGGGTAAAGAACATTACAACAAAACAGTAAAGGGAGGGATTATCCGCGAATGAGTGATAAAATGGAGTTAATGAACCAATATATGTTTTTACTTGACGCTCTGGCCGATAAAAGGGGCCTAGATATTACCCTGATGGATCTTGGGGAAAAATCAACCATATCAGATACCTTTATACTCGTGACGGCCAATTCAGATATTCATATGGGAACCCTGCTAAACTCAACAGAAGAAGCACTCGACAAAAAAGGGATGTCATCGATTATAGAAGGACGCAACAGCACCCAGTGGTGCCTGATAGATGCGGGAAACATTGTTATTCATATATTTAGCCGCAAAGGACGGGAATTTTATCATTTAGAAAAGGTCTGGGGAGATTGTCCTTCTTATTCATACGAATATCTTGACTAATAAAATTTAAAGCTCAATTTTTTTCTTAAAAGAATTATAAGTAGAATTTGAAGCTCAAAGAGCAAAGAGATCCGTAAACTACCTGCGGATCTCTTTTTATTATTTTTTACAAGAGCTAAATACTGAAGATAAAGAGAGGGATTATTTTATTCCAGAGGAGAGAAGTAAAGGAGCGTAGTTTTAGATGGTGTCATATAATGTACCTTATGTTGCGCAAAAGATCAAATCAAGTGTGCTAGCCGGCATTATCTTGAAACTTCAAAGGCCCCCTCTAAAAAGATGTAATTTGCTGTTTATTTCCCTTTATTTTATCTATTATTTAGTATTAAACATAAAGAAGAAAATGGAGGTCCTGATTTTTATTTTGGACCTCCATTAAATATAGAATGAAATTATATTGTGAATTATTTTTTATCCTCTATGAAGTGATTCGTGAATAATTTCAAGCATAGAATCTGCTGTAATGGACGCTCCGCCAATAAGGGCTCCATCAATATCAGGTTCTTCAAGAAGGCTCGCAACATTTGCTGCTTTTACACTGCCGCCATAAAGTATATGGACGTCTCGATGTCCCTCCCCTTCAATGTCAATATTACCGTAATTACATAAAAGTGTGCGGGCATAGGAACATGCTTCTTCTGCATTTTCAGGGCTGGCTGTACGGCCTGTGCCTATGGCCCAAACAGGTTCGTATGCCCAAATTGTTTTTTTGATCTCTTCTTTTGTAAGGCCATTGACGGCCTTAAGAATTTGCCGCTCTATTACTTCAAAGGTTAAATCGGACTCTCTCTCCGAAAGAGTCTCTCCAAAACAAAGAACAGGTGTTAAACCATGATGGAGAGCCGCCTGCAATTTTTTATGAATAAGGTCGTCTGTTTCACCCATTATGTGCCTTCGCTCACTGTGGCCAATGAGGACATGACTACATCCCGTTTCTTTAAGCATTGGGAGTGAAATTTCGCCAGTAAACGCCCCTTTATCTTCATAAAAGCCATTTTGTCCCCCGAGAAAAATCCCTTTTTTAACGTTTTGAGCAAGAATTTCTGAGCCTACATACAGTGAAGTAAAAGGTGGAAAAATACAAACCTCTAAAAAACTTCTTTCCAGCTGGTCACAAATGACTGCGTCCTCACATATCTGCGCGGTGAGATCTTTAAAGAATATTTTCGTTTCTTCCAGGCCGTTGTTCATTTTCCAGTTTCCAAAAAGAAATATCTTTTTCACAGGAAAAAACTCCTTCCTTTTTGAGCTTCTTTTAAAATTGAGACGGGAGCTTTTGGCTTCCCGTCTCCTCTAGTTGCGATCTATCTTTTATCTGGCCTTCGCTTATTGTGTTTCTAATAGAGGTTCAATGCCGGGCAATATTTTCCCTTCACAAAATTCCAGGCTTGCGCCGCCCCCGGTCGAAACGTGAGTTACTTTTTCTGAAAATCCTAATTTCTTGACAGCTGAGGCCGTATCCCCGCCACCCACTACAGTTACACCACCATTTTTTGTACATTTTTCTACCGCTTCTGCAACAAGACGGGTTCCTTCTGCAAGAACAGGGTTTTCGAATACGCCCATGGGACCGTTCCAAAGGATCGTTTTGGCCTTTTCAATATATGAAGCAAACAAAGCGGCTGTTTCTTTGCCAATATCAAGCCCCATATCAGAAGGAGAAATCTCATTTACAGAAACCTCTTTTCTGGGAGCATCACTTTCTAAAGAATCAGCCACAGCTGTATCCACTGGAAGTACAATATCTACGCCTATCTCTTTGGCTTTATTCAGCATTTGACGAGCAAAATCTGCCTTGTCCTCTTCATAGAGGGAATGTCCGATATTTTTACCCTGAACTGCAAGGAAAGTATAGGCCATGCCGCCGCCAATAAGAATTGCCGACGCTTTAGTGAGAAGGTGGTCAATTACTTTTATCTTATCTGATACTTTCGCTCCACCAAGAATCAATACAAAAGGTTTCTCAGGGGCCTCGCTTACAGCACTGAGCATTTCAATCTCTCTGGATATGAGATGCCCGGAAAAGGAAGGAAGGTATTCCATTACACCTCTTGTTGAAGCATGCGCCCTATGAGAAGCGCTAAAAGCGTCCATTACAAATACTTCAAAGGGATGTGCGAGTTTTTTTGCAAAATCAGAATCGTTCTTTTCCTCTTCTAGGTAAAACCGGGAGTTCTCCAAAAGAATGACCGTACCAGCAGGGGCAGAGTCTACCGCGTTTTTTACTTTCTCTCCAATGACGTCATCTACAAAAGTCACAGGGCATCCCAAGGCACTCTCAATCTTTTCTACAACATGGCTTAAAGACAGGGAATCAACCCTTTTACCCTTCGGGCGTCCTAAGTGAGAAACAAGGGTAACTTTTGCTCCCCAATCAAGAAGTTGGCGAATAGTGGCAACGTGAGCATTAATTCTTGTCACGTCAGTAACTATCCCATCTTTTAAAGGAACATTGAAGTCTACCCGCATGAGTACCTTTTTATTTTCTACATCTTGACGAGAGAATTCTCGTAGCTTCATTCCTTACAGCCCTTTCTTGATCATATAGTTTACAAGATCAATACAACGGCAGGTGTAGCCCCACTCGTTATCGTACCAGACCAAGATTTTTACCATGTTGCCAATAGACATGGTATGCCGAGCTGCAAAGATAGAAGAGTGCTGATCTCCGATAAAATCAGAGGAGACCAGATCGTCTTCTTCATACACCACATAATGGTTCATGTCACCTGCTGCTCGTTTTTTCACCGCCTCGTTTACTTCCTGGGCTGATACTTCTTTGTTAAGTTCAGCAACAAGGTCTACAACTGAAACGTCAGGAGTGGGAACACGAAGGGCTATGCCGTTCAACTTGCCTTTGAGCTCAGGAATGACAAGTCCAATCGCTTTAGCTGCTCCAGTAGATGTGGGAACCATGGAGAGAGCTGCAGCTCGGCCGCGGTGGAGTTTCTTATGGGAAGAATCCATCAATTTCTGGTCATTTGTATAGGCATGGGTAGTTGTCATAAGGCCTCGGACTATGCCGAACTCTTCGTTGAGGATCTTTGCCACAGGAGCGAGACAGTTTGTGGTACATGATGCATTTGAGACCACATGATCCTTTTCAGGGTCATAAAGACCTTCATTAACGCCCATGACAAAAGTAGGGATCCCTTCTCCACTTCCCGGCGCTGTAATAACAACTTTTTTTGCTCCCGCTTTTAAATGTGTCTGAGCTCCTTCGAGATCCTTAAAGATGCCTGAAGACTCTATCACGATGTCAACTCCAAGATCGCCCCAGTTCAATTCAGAAGGATCCTTATGGGCTAGAACTTTTACCCTGTTGCCATTGACGATGAGATCGTCTCCATCAACCTGAACCTCGCCGGGGAAACGGCGGTGGATGGAATCGTATTTAAACATATAAGCCCTCTGTTCGGGGGTTGTACGGCTATTTGTCGCCACTATCTCAAAAAGACCCTCCTGGTCATATTGATACATAGCACGTAAAGCAAGTCTTCCAATGCGGCCAAAACCATTGATAGCAACTCTAACCTTCTTCATTATGCAGCACCCTTTCTATATATACATTGTAATAAATTGTAATAAAATATTATTTCTCGAAACTTATTATATACCGTGAGGCAATTGCTCAGCCATTTCCTTTAGCTTTTGCCAACGGTATTTGACAGTACTTTTACTCACTGGTTTTGAAAGTAATTGTCCCAACTCTGTCAAAGTCGCGCTAGGATATTGCATCCGTGTTTCTATAAGCTCTTTCAAAGGTTCTGGCAAAGTCGCCCAGACCTTTTCGTTCTGAAAGACTTTAGCTATTTCAAGCTGCCACTCAGCAGCCTCAAGAGTTTTTCGTATGTTGGAAGCATCGCAATTCACAAGTCTATTCGCTCTGTCACGCATAGCCCGAACAATGGCCTTTTCCTCTAATTTCAAAGATGTATCAAAAAGTTTAAAGTTACTTAGCAATGTAACAATTTTCTCCTGATCTCGTAAAAGCAATTCATATTGTTCGTCCACCATACGCTTGCCCATGGGGAAATATTTGTTTTTCAAAAGGGATAAGACCATGTCCATCAATCTATAGAACCTGAAGCGGAAGGCAAGGTAATATCCGCTTTTAGGCACATATAAAGAGCCGCAATTTCCCCATACTCCCCGCAGCCATGCCCAATCATTTTTTCTTTTAGCGTTCTCTCCCCAGACAACAACTTCAGCTATTAGTGTTTGGGGAATGGAAAGAGTTACGTTTCCCTTAAAACTGGCTGGAACGTTAAGGATCGTTGGCAGTTCAACTCTCTGCCCCCATCGGGAATGGGACCAGATTCTTCTTAAACGCCGGAATACCCATAGTCGCCGCCCTGAAAGGACAACTAATCGTTCCTTTGTTAAAAATTCAGGTGACGCAGGCATAAGTCCCCAAAGGACTCCTGCTACTTCTGAATCTGCATTTGTACTGGAAACAGGAGAGAAAACCCATTCGTCCCACATCGTTTCACTAATGCTCTTCATGGCGTGGCTACACTTCTTTCAAATCTCTGCATATTCTCATAAGAGTTTCTGAAAGGCCCTGCCCATCATGGCGGACCACAGATTCTTCATAGACCTTAACGTAATTTCCTTCAATAATATGACAGCCTTTTTCCAGAATCCTTTCCCGTTGAGATTCATCTAAATATAATGGAACCGCTCCTTCATTGAGATAGGCCTGAAGGAGGGCTTCCGGTATCGACCCGTTATTGACCACCACATAATCCGGAACTGCCTTCACCGCTCTTTCAACCCATTCTAAGTGGTGCAGTATATTCATTCCATCTGTTTCTCCTGGCTGAGACATGAGATTGGCAACGTAAACTCTGGGAAGAGGCGATTCCTGAATTTTCTGGGCAACTTTCGGCAAAAGCAAGTTCGGCAATACACTGGTAAAGAGACTTCCTGGCCCCATAACAATAAGATCTGCTTCCTCTATGGCCCGTATCACATCAGTAAGTGGCCGGGCGTCTCGTGGCTCAAGCCATATATCCTTCAAATTTTTTCCGCAGGAAGAAATTTGCAGTTCCCCACGGCATAGCTGCCCGTCCACTGTTTCAGCTATAAGGGAAACTGCCTCAGTTGTTACCGGTAAGACCTTACCTCGAATGGCGAGAAGATGATTCATTTCTTCTACGGCAACACGGAAGTCGCCGGAAAGCTCTGTAACTGCCAAAAGGATGAGGTTCCCAAGGCTATGGCCGGAAAGATCTCCTCTATCGAATCTAAAATCAAGAATATTGCGAAGGGCATTATCATTTTCTGCCAGGGCAACAATACAGTTTCGAACATCTCCTGGGGGGAGAACGCCCCATTCCTGCCGCAATCGGCCGGAACTTCCTCCCTCATCTGTGACAGCCACTACTGCTGTAATGTTTCTTGTGAAAGATTTAAGCCCCAAAAGCAAGGTAGAAAGTCCCGTTCCACCGCCAACAGCTACAATGTGAGGCCCCATGGACAGTCTATACTCTACTGCCTTTGCCATAACATCTTTTTTAGGAGAAGGGCGAAAAAAACTTACTTTCCTATTTTTAAAAGAGAGAACAAACAAGGTTAGAAAAGCTGTGATTAATCCTAGGAGATATGCTATGCGCCAATCCATTAGTCTCCCACCTGGCCTCGTTCTATATCCCTGTGCCTTACCACACACCGCACGCCCTTTTTACTATAATATTCAGAAAGCCACTCCACCACTGCTACTGAGCGATGCTGGCCGCCGGTGCAACCCACAGCTATATGAAAGGGTGATTTCCCTGATGAAAGGTAGACAGGAATGAGAAAATCCAAAAACTCATAACAACGGGCAAGAAATAGGCGAGTTTCCTCAGGGGTTGAAATATAGCTTTGGACATCGGGATCCTTTCCCGTTAGATGGCTGAGTAGAGGAATATAGTGAGGGTTCACTAAAAATCGCACATCCAGCATGAAATCACTATCCTGTGGAATCCCGTATTTGAAACCAAAGGACGAGAATACTACGGACGCAATAGCTTCAGTCCGTATAAATTCAGCTATAAGACGATCTTTGAGATCTCGTATGGAGAGCCCAGATGTATCAAGTACCACATCAGCATATTCCCTCACTGGAGCCAATAAGACTCTTTCTTTCTGGATGCCCTCGAGAACAGGTATATGGTCTCCCAGCGGATGTCTCCTTCTTGTTGTTTCAAAACGCCGTACTAGGCTTTCATCAGAGGAATCCAGAAAAAGAACCTGTACAAGAGGGATGGTCCCTTTAAGAGAATCAACGACAGAAAAAAGGTCGTTAAGAAGCCGTCCCCCCCTAACGTCGACAACGGCTGCAAGTCCTTCCTGCACTGCCGCCCGATGTTGGGAAAGGAGCTCCAGAAGCTGCGGCAACAATGCTGGAGGGATATTATCAACGGCAAATAGCCCCTGATCTTCCAGGATGTTCAATACCGTCGATTTTCCGGCTCCTGACATCCCTGTAATAATAAGACACCGGCGAACTCTGTTATTCTTAATGTCCACATTCCTTCTCCCAATCTCGTAGTATTTCAACGCCGTGTCTCAGCACTGGGACAACGGCCTCAAAGCACTCAAGAGCCCCCTTCTGACTTCCAGGAACAGCAATAATCAGGCTTTTCCCTCTTGTTACAGCAAGCCCCCTGGAAAGAATAGACCGAGGTGTATAGTAAACCGTACGACTTCGCATAAACTCCCCTATTCCCGGGATTTTTTTATGGGCTACGGCCTCCAGAGCTTCTGGCGTTACATCTCGCTCTGATAGACCTGTGCCTCCTGTCACCAGAATAATATGAAGATCCTTCTGGTCGACCCAGTGGCGGAGTTTTTTTTCTATGGTTTCCTTTTCATCGGGAACAATGGCCTGTTCCTCTACGATGCCGCCAATGAGAGTTACCGCTCTGGATAAAGCAGGACCAGCAGTGTCATCCCTTAAACCCTGACTTGCTTTATCACTCACCGTTAAAACACCAACACGCAGAGATCTCCATGTTTCTATTTCCGAAGATACAGAAATAAAACCACTTTGCTGCACAGAAAGTTCCCACTGAGAAGGGGCGTGTTGTCTTTCTATACGAAGCAACACGTCACTTTCTGCAACGGCCAACAAATTCCCTATCTCCAGATCTTTAAGAAGGGAGACCCGTAAGATACAGGCCGCACCTTCATAAGCAGGCATATCTCCTGGCTTTACTATGAAAAGAGTGGCCAGGTTCCCATTAACAGAAGATTGACCATCTCCTCGCTTGTTGACATAGCATATTCCATACTCACGCCGATCCTCATTACTCAAAATACCGAGAAGTTTCATTCATGCTCCTCCTCTGAAACCCTATAATCTCCACTTTTGCCCCCAATTTTATGAAGCAATCGCACATTTTGTATCACCATACCCTTATCTATGCCTTTACACATATCATAAACTGTGAGGGCTGCTGCCATTACGCCAGTAAGAGCTTCCATTTCTACTCCAGTTACACCTTTCGAAGCCGCATTGCACGTTATCTTAATCCTGTTTTCTTTAGGCAACAGCTCACAGTGGATCTCTACCTTGTCAAGACTTATATTATGACAGAGGGGGATAAGTTCCGAAGCTTTTTTTGCAGCCATTATTCCTGCAACTTCCGCAACTTTCATTACATCTCCCTTATCTGTGGTTCCCGAAAGAAGGGCGTCTCGAATAGTTTGAGGCAATAAAACCACTCCCTCGGCAAGAGCCTCGCGTGCAGTCCTTTCTTTTCCGCCAACATCGACCATTCGCGGGTGTCCAAGGTCATCAAGGTGGGAAAATGGCTCCATGTCAAATTACCCTCCAATCCGAGACATATGTTCATCTCCCGACTCCATATCAAGCCATCGTCGGGGTTTCATCTTAATTGCCTCTATAATACCCTTTTTTACCATTTCTTCATCCCGTTCTCGTAATGCATTGCTAATGTTAACCCCCTTTTGGCTAAAAAGACATGGTAGAACTTGCCCTGTAGCCGTTATGCGGAGACGATTGCATGTATCGCAAAAATGATGGGTTACCGCAGCTATAACTCCAAGACGTTGCCCTGTCAGAGTATTCACTAGATAGCGGGCAGGACCTGCATTATCTTTACTTTCTGAGGTGTCGTCCCGCCAACTGTTTGCATCCGGAAGGGATGAAAGGATGTCATCTGCAGAAATAAAACGGTTGTAATTCCAAACATCCCCATGAAGGGGCATAAACTCTATGAGACGAAGCAATACTCCTTCCCTCTCTGCAAATAATAAAAGATCGCCTATCTCATCTTCGTTAAACCTATTTATCAATACGGTGTTGAGTTTCACTATAGTGTCGCTATGAATGGCTACTGACCTGATTCCCCGAATAACATCCTGAACGTTGCCGGTGCCTGTTATGAGTTTAAATTTTTGCGGGTCCAGGGTATCAAGACTTATATTTATACTTTCAAGTTTAAGGGATAAAATATCATCTGCTACAGATGCAAGCATTGACCCATTGGTAGTAACGGAAAGGGCCGCCTGCGGGAATTCCTCTCGCACTTTTTTAAGGAATAAAGGAAACCCCTTTCTTACAAAAGGCTCCCCGCCAGTAAAACGAAGCTTGCCTGCTCCCATATTGGCAAGGACATTACAAAGGAATAATAAGTCTTCATATCGAAGGATATTGCTATGGTCGATCCACTTAATGCCTTCACGAGGCATGCAGTACTGACATCTGAAGTTACAGCGATCTGTTACTGAAATACGAATGTAATGCAGGATTCGACCGAAGGAATCCTTCAGGAGTTCCATCGATATCCCCCTAACTTATCTACGTCCCGCCTCCACTCTGGATCGTCCAGGGCATCCAAAAGAGCCTGAATGCATGGATGGTCTTCATATTCCTGGGGGTAAACAAGCTCGTAAGGCTCTTCTGTTATAGGAATAAAATCAAGGCCGAGAGCATCAGCAGCAGCCTTAATGCCCAGTGCAGCATCTGCTACCCCCGAAGCAATACGATTTGCGGCATCGAAATGGGTAGTAGCCTGAATTGAATATCCATTAACATCAGAAACAGCTATCCCCTTTTCTTGCAAAAGAACATCGAGGAGCACACGAGTGCCCGCCCCTGGTTGACGATTTATAAATCTAACTCCTTTTTCTGCCAGGTCTTCAACAGTAAAAACATGAAGGGGATTACCAGGTGCCACTAGGATCCCCTGTTTTCTGTAAAAGAGCAAGCGACGTTTCCACTGCTTCCCGTTAGAAAGTTTTTCAATGTATGTGTCGTTATACGATCCTTTTTCTGGATCAAGAAGGTGGCAAGCGGCAATATGGCACTCTCCCCTTGCCAATGCAGACAGACCGCCAAGACTTCCTACTGAACGATAGATAAGCTCACCACCCCTTTTATGCACATAGGATCCCAGACGTTCAAAAGCGGGGTCATTCGATCCTTGAAAAAGAAGACGGCGAGTCCAATCTATTTTGCGAGTCAGCCATACTTTTAAGTTCGTTCCAGCCGGACACTCTGCCACAGGCCTGGGCAAAAGGGCAAAACCATCTGCCTCGGACATGGTCCACATGGTACTAGAGCCTGACGAGAGAGGAAATACCCTTTTCTCTCCCTGCAAGGCTATTGCCTTTATCCGCAGCCATTCATTTCGGCCGGGTACAGACGAACAGGGAGTCAGAAGCTTCATTGTTTCTTCTGTTTCCGCACCCATAGCCTGTTTAAAAACTGTGGCTTCATCGAAATTCCCTTCTGCTAAAAGCTGGAGGAGGGGGAAAACAAGGGTCCATAAAACAACAGCTGTTGACATTGGAAATCCAGGAAGATCTACCACAGGTTTTCCCTTCACCTTCGCTGCCATTGCTGGACGCCCTGGTTTCATCAAAAGCCAGTGGAAAAGCATGGTGCCTTCTTCAGAAAGGATAGTCGATGTATAGTCCTTTTCTCCTTTAGCGGAACCTGCCCCTACAAGAAGAAGGTCATAATCCTCCACCCCATTGAGAATGCTTTTGCGGATGATTTGAGGGTCATCTGGCAGTGGATCTGTTACGTCGAGGGGAAATCCCCAACGGTGGAAATAAGCTTTCAACATGGTAGAATTGCTCTCTACTACCTTTCCGCAGACTGCTCCCTCACTTAACCATGTCTTGCCAGAAACTATTTCATCACCAGTTGGAATATACAGTGTTCTAGGTTTGCTCCACACAGGAACGAAAGAATACCCCGACGCAAGAAAGAGTGCCGCTAATGCAGGAGAAATTTTGTCTCCGGCACGGGCTATTATTTGTCCACATGTCACATCTTCCCCTACTGGACGAATATTATCTCCCATTGAAAGAGTTCTATATACGGCTAATTTCCCGTCTTTCACAGAGGAATCCTCAACCATTAAGACTCCGTCATATTCAAGAGACACAGCCATCCCAGTATTAATCCACTGGTATTCCTCTCTATCAAGAAACACTGGCGTTGCCGAAGACGCATTTGCTGTCTTTTTAGTAGAAAGAGCGTAACCATCCACAGCTGAGGCGCTAAAATGAGGTACATTCCTCTTCGAAAAAACATCCTCTGCTAGAATTAGATCTGTACACTCATCTACGGGGACATTGTTCTTTTTGTGAAGAGAAGAGAAATTCTGTCTAAAAACCAACCATGCTTCTTCAATGGAAACATGTTCCCTCCATTCTTTCACCATGGTATGAACTCCACCCTTTCTCCCTGGCGAACTGTTTCTACCTCCTCACCCAAACGAATAAGTCCATCTGAATGGTTTAGGGCTCCTACATACCCTGATTTAGCCAGGATGGGAACAACCCGATTATTCCGCAGCGCTGCGGGATAAAATTTTTCTATACCTGTACACCCTATGATATCAGTTGTTGTCTCTAAGGAAAATGCGCTTTTCTTGGATATTCTTCCTGCAATAAGGTCAAGAAGGGGAATAAGCAGAACTTTTGCCGCTACCATACAGGAAAGAGGGTGACCTGGGAGTCCCATTACTAATTTCTTCTCTTTTAATGAGCCTGCTATTAAAACAGGCTTGCCTGGCGACATTCGAACCCCTCGTACAATTAATCCTGGTGTTGCCAACGTTTCGAGCACTTCAGAACAATAATCCCTGACACTCACTGAAGAACCTCCACTAATGAGGATCACGTCAAATGCATGAAGAGCTTCATATAAAGCGTTCTGTAAAGCCTCTTTTGTATCTCGTATAATTCCTAAAGATGTCACATCATACCCCTGATCTTTGAGAAAAGACCAAAGTACCCAGCTATTTACATCTCGAATGCACCCGGGGGGCAATGGATCTGTTTTAGCCTCCATTATTTCGTCCCCCGTGCTAAATATGCCTATTTTAAGGTTCAGACAAGGCACTAGGATTTTCCCCATGGTAGCAAGAATGCCCAGGGTTTTAAAAGATACTCTGTCGCCGCGACAAAGCACTTTTTCTCCCAAGGAAATTTCTTCCCCTTTATAAATTACATTTTCTCCCCTCTGCGCCCCTTTGCGAACCTCTATCCAAGGGCCGCTTGCTGCTGTATCTTCGAGCATAACTACACTATCAGCGCCCTTTGGCAAAATTCCTCCCGTATGAATAGCCATAGTTTCCCCTGGATTAAGAACCTTGTCCGGCACCTTTCCCATAGGAATTTCACCAATCAAATTCAGATAGACTGGATAAGAAGAAGTTGCCCCTGAAATGTCTTCACTTAGGACTGCATAACCATCCCGTAAACTTCTTGTGAAAGGAGGAGATTCTATCGAAGATATTATATCTTCGGCAAGGAAGCCACCTAGACACTGCTCAATATTTAGAAGGTCAAAAGAAAGGTCCCACGGGAAACGTAGGACCTCAGATACTTTAAGGATGCTTTCTAACCGATCTGTTAAATTTTCAACAAAACCGGACATTTCCTTTCTCCTTTTCTATCGCAGACGAACGACAAGAACAGGATGGCCTGCCTGCTTTAATTGATTTGCCTGTTTGTCAGCTTCACCTCTTTCATTTCCAGCCCAGACTGTCACTCTGTAAAAAGTACTGTTGCTGACAAGAGCCTTGGACACAAAGGCCTTATACCCTTCTTTTTCAACTTTTTCCTTTAAGCGGTTTGCCGATTCATTGCTCTTAAATGAGCCTATTTGGATACCCCAGGCACTATTCTCCACTCCCCCAGTTACGAGCTTCCCATCCTGAGCTGGAGCTGCCATGACCACTTTTGTGCTTTCAGCAGTAACTGCAGCAGTTTTCTGCGTCCCGCCTTCCGATGCAGTCTGGGGGGTAACAGGTGCTGCAACCTGGGGAGCAGTTGGAGCTGTAGATCCCGCCACTGGGACAGCATTTTCAGCTTTATCAGGTGCAGCTTTTGGGGTCTCATCAGCTGTAGATGCGACTGTTGAAGATGGGGCCGCCGTCGTAGTCGTTTTTTCCTGAACTATAACTGGTTTATGTTGTTCTCGAGAAGGCTCTGAAAGAAAAAAGAATTTGATGCCCACAATTAAGAGACCAACAGCTATGAGGCCAATAATAGGAAGCATCAGGTCTCCAAAGGGAAGCATAGGTTTTTTGTCTCTCTGCCTGCGATTCTCTCGTGCTGACATGGGAAAACCTCCTGTTTTTTCAGTTCTACAAGAAGAAACGAGCAAGAGCCATCTTAAAACGGCCCCCGCCCGTTGTCGTGTTTAAATAAAATTCCCTTTGACGAGGGTTATTTTGAGGAACGTGACGACCTTCTGATAATTGAAGGAACGTCATAGGTGTTTTTGGGAACGCCGCTCATGGTAAATAGATCTTCTTCTGGTGCTGAAACAACCTCGGCCTCCTCTAAGACAACACCTGGAGAACGCAAAGTTGTTTTACTGGTACTTACCGCTTTCGCTGTTCTTACTGGAGCACGTCGATCTTTTTCAGAAGAGAACCCTGTCGCAATGACAGTTATTTTCATCCGATCTTCCATAGATTCATCAATGGTGTGCCCCCAGATTACTGTGGCATCTTCATCTGCAGTTCCCTTTATCACTTCTGCTGCCAGCTGGATTTCGTGGATACCAATATCACTGCTGCCAGTTATATTAAAGAGTATTCCCTTTGCGCCATCCATAGGAGTGGCCATGAGCGGACTGTTAATAGCAGCTTTCGCCGCAGTTTCAGCCCTGTTATCCCCATGTCCCTCACCAATCCCCATAATAGCGGAACCTGCATTTTTCATGACAGTTCTCACGTCAGCGAAGTCAACGTTTATAAGACTGGGCTTTAAGATAAGATCTGTCACTCCCTGCACCGCCTGACGTAACACTTCATCTGCAAGCTTAAAGGCCTCTGTCAGACCTGTTTTTTTATCTGCAATTTCAAGGAGACGATCGTTTTCTACCACAAGAAGAGCATCTACTTTCTCTTTAAGAATTGCCGTGCCATCGTTGGCATAGTTCCTTCTTCTCTTCCCTTCAAAAGAGAAAGGGTTCGTTACTACTGCAACAACAAGAGCTCCTGACTCCTTTGCTATTTCTGCGATAACAGGAGTCGCACCTGTCCCCGTTCCGCCCCCCATGCCTGCTGTAAGGAAAACCATGTCTGCGCCTGAAATGAGCTGTCGTATCTCTTCCATTGACTCTTTCGCTGCCTCTGATCCCACGTCCGGGTCAGCACCAGCACCAAGCCCTCGAGTAAGTTCTCTTCCCAAAATGACTCTTGTTTTCGTTTCAGAAAGCCCGAGAGCCGCCATATCTGTATTAGCAGCAATGCATTCCACACCCTCAATGCCATTTCGGATAATGTGATTTAAAGCATTACCGCCACCGCCTCCAACCCCAATAACTTTAATATTTTCCCGATGAGGCCGTGTCGCATTGTCTATCTGAAAAACATGCTCCATTCCGCATCCACCCCACAATACATCAGAAAAGTTCTTTAATCGATTTCTTCACCATCTCGAGGAAATGGCGAAAGCCTTCCCCCCCGCTTGCGCTTTTAGTGTTTCTCTGTTGTCCTCCTCTTTTTGCTGCCAGGTAGGCAGACATTCCTCCTGATCGAAGAACCTCAATTGGCGCTTCGATATACCGATAGGGGTTCCGCTCTTTATTCATAATATATCTAATGATTCCGGAAGAAGTGGTGTACTCACAATCATTCCGCCCAGGAGGCATTTGAAAACTATCAAGGGGATCAGCAATACGAACTGGCAAATTCATCACTTCAGTAGTGAAAGTTTCAATCCCGCCTGTTTTAGCTACACCGCCCGAAAGCACAATCCCCGCAGGAAACATATGAACATTCTGGTCAGAAAAGGTCTTTAACACATGATCAACAAAAAGCTCTTCAAGACGGCAAGAAACCACATCAACAGCCTCTGAAACCTCAAGAAGCTTTGTTCGTCCCCGCGCTTCAACTTCTACCGTATCATCATTTTCATCGAGAATAAGAGAAATCTGATGTTTGATGTTTTCAGCTTTGCTGATAGGAATTTTAAGCACATAAGCTAGATCATTAGTTATATGGTCTCCGCCAATGGGGATAACTGTAAGTCGGACAGGACGTCCGTCAGAAAAGAGAGCCACTCCGGTTGTGCCTCCTCCAACGCAGAGGGAAACCGCACCGGTACGTGTTTCTTCATCCGTAAGGGAACCAAGGGCGCTAGCCAGAGATTTAATCACAAGTCCGTTGACATTCAATCCTGCGCTCTCAACACAATTAATAATATTCTGTATAACAGATGTAGGTACGATCACTGACTGCAGTTCAATTTCCAGACGTATTCCCGTCATTCCAAGGGGATCATCTATACCGCTGTTTCCATCAAGGGAGTATTTTACTGGGATGGTATGGAGAGTCACGCGATTTGAAGGAACCGAAAGCTCACTCTGGGCCGCTTCAATAACACGCTCAATGTCCTGGATGCCTACTTGTCGAGGTACTCGCCCCAAGGAAACCATACCTCTCGACGTTATGCTTGCAGCGTCAATGCCACTAAAAGCCACAGTCGCCTCGTCGATTTCGAAACCAACCATTTTTTCAGCATCCTGTACTGCCATCCGTACAGCTTGCACCGCCTGTTCCAGGTTTACAATAAGTCCCTTGCGGATACCCAAAGAAGGAGCTGAGCCAATACCTATAATCTGGGCATCCTGGAAACGGGAATCCCTTTCCGCTACAACAACTGCTATTTTACTGGTACCTAGATCCAGCCCCACTATTATTTCTGGCTCTGTGTACACTTTATTCCCGCTCCCTTCCTACGATCGATCAAATTCATAGCGTTTTAACCACTATCTTATTCCCATAGGTCGCGTCTATCTCTACAATTTCATTGCCAGAAGGCAGATCTTTCATAACCTTTGGTAATGCCTGTGATATAACTGGCCACCTCTCTGTATTCTCATCAAGATAAATACTCACAAAACGTTTTTCCCATTTTACTTCAATTGTGAAGCTGTAGCTACCTGCTTTTCTTCCAAGCTCAACTTTCTTGATTGGCGCACCCCAGTTATTTTTTCTGATTTCTTCGACCCAGTTTTTGAGAGAACTGAGAGGCAAAGCACTTTGAAAGATAACTCGGCCTGGCTCTCCTGCGCCATCTATAGGAATTGGAAGACTATCTTTTAAATTCCATACTGGAACGTCAATATCCACATTATTTCCATAGATGTACTTGCTTGCGACGCTATCTCCATCCCATATTCTGCCATCTCTTGACATGTACCAGCGTGTCCCTTTTTGCACCAAAACGATCCAAACATCCAGGGGTTGTGCGGATACCTGTATATCCCTAAAAGAACGAAACTTTATTGATAAATCAACAGGAATTTCCCGTTCAATCTTCTCTTTTACCTTATCCCGGCAGAAAAAGACAGCGGGACAGAAACGTAAATAATCCGAACTGAAATGACTCCAGAACACTTGTTCAGAATAGGGGTCAGGAAGATGTAATTCCATACGTTGTGAAGATAGCAATAAAAAATTGGATTCGACGCAATACACTATCCCCAATATCAAAAAAAGGAGTAATAGCAAGCGTTTCACATGCAACCTCCTCTACTTTCCACTTCATGTTCAAAAGCCCCTCACTTCAAGCTCTAGAACATACCCCGTCTTCTCAAACACTCTTCTTCGGCACTCTTCTATCAGAGCCCAGATGTCCGCTGCCTTAGCATCACCCATATTGAGAATGAAGTTGGCATGGGCCTCAGATACTATGGCACCGCCTACTCGAAGTCCCTTGCAGCCGCATTCATCTAACAGCTTCCCGGCACTCTCGCCGTCAGGATTTTTGAAAATACATCCGGCACTTTTAAAACCGCGAGGCTGGGATTTTCTTTTTTGCAAAAAATTATCAGCCTTTTCTTTCACCCAATATGAATCTTTTGCCTGTAAACGCAAACCACACGCTGTCACTATATAGTTTCTTTCTTGAAGAACTGATCGTCGGTAGCCCCAAGGCAATTCTTCTTTCTTAAAACGAAGCACCTCTCCACTCTCATCTACAACTTCAACCCATTGTATTACATCTGAAACAGTTTCTCCTTGAACACCTGCATTTCCTATGATAGCGCCGCCTACAGTTCCAGGAATCCCGATACCAAACTCCATTCCGCTAAAACCATAGCGTAACCCGAAAGAAACAAGGACTCCTAGAGAAACTCCGGTCCCAACTTCTATGTCTACTTCATTGTTCTTTCTAAAAAGAGAAAAGGATGATAGGTATTTTGTACAAAGGACGAAACCCTTTATGTCGCCATCTGAAATTATAAGATTGCTTCCTCCTCCTATAATATTGAGCGAAGTATCCTCTTTCATTTTTACAAGAGTCACAAGATCTTGTGTAGAAGCAGGCCAGATACAAACATCAGCACTACCCCCCACACCAAAGGTTGTAAGGGGCGAAAGAGGAAAATGTTCTCTCACAGGTCCCGCTATACTTCGTTTCAATAATGCGACATTGCAGGGGGTCATTTCTTAAACCACCCGTTTCTCCTTCACTTCAACAAGCATCTCACCTACCGCGGAAACATCTCCCGCCCCTACCGTAACGACAACGTCTCCCTCTTCCATAGATTCTTTGAGAAGGGCGACAGCATCATACATATCGGAGCAAAGAATACAGTTCTTGTACTGGCGAAGCTGCAGTTCGGAGTAAATAAGATTGGAATCAATACCTTCTATGGGTTCCTCATCTGCCCCATAGACTGGTAATAGAAAAAGCCTATCTGCCAGGAGCAGAACATCTGCAAAATCCTTGTACATAGCGGCTGTACGGGAAAAGCGATGGGGCTGAAAAACAACATTAAGTCGTCTTTCTGGAAACATTTGGGATAGAGTGTTCAGAGTCGCCGCTATTTCCCGTGGATGGTGACCGTAGTCATCATAAATGTCCATACCATTTGTAGAACCAATATACTGTAACCGTCGTTTTGCCCCCCGGAAAGTTTTCAGGGTCTTTTTAATCAAAGGGAAGGGAACCTCAAGACGATCTGCTACTACACAAGCTGCCAGCGCATTCATTATATTGTGATCTCCAGAAACTGAAAGTTTAACTTCGTCTACAAACTTCCCATTTTTTGCCACAGAAAAGGAAACTCCGCCGCCAGGGACATGTTCCACGTTATAAGCGCCCCAATCCCAGGCACTGCCCCAACCATAGGTGATTACTTCATTTTTAAGATGATTTTCATCAAGTATCCTTGTCAATCCCACATCCTCACCGCACAGGACAACTACACCGTCATCTTTAGGGTTAACTAAGAACCTACCAAAGGCTTCAATTACACTATCAAAAGTAGGATAATGGTTCACATGATCCCAATCAGCATTTGTTAAAACAGCTATGTTGGGATGAAACCCTTCAAAAGAACCGTCGCTTTCATCAAGTTCTGCAACCATATAGGGACCCTCTCCAAGTTTAGCGTTCACTCCTATATCGCAAAGTTCGCCACCTATAGCTAAGGTAGGGCTCAACCCGGACTGCTCAAGGATGAGAGCGATCATGGATGAGGTTGTGGTTTTGCCGTGAGTTCCAGCGATGCCAATCCCATATTGGGAATCGAATATCCAGCTCAGCACTTCTCCTCTTTTAGCTGTGGGGATACCCCTCCTTTTGGCATGAAGGAGCTCTTCGTTATCTTCTGGAATAGCACTGCTATAAACAATTAGGTCTGGGGAAAAATCATCAAGATGCTCTTTACCGTGATGAAGAACAAAGCCAATATTATCCTGAATTACTTTATCCACATATGACGTCCAATTCACATCGCACCCACTTACATCGTATCCAAGATCTTTCAGCAAGAGGGCGAGTCCGCTCATGCCTGCCCCGCCTACACCCATGAGGTGAATTCTGTTAATTCCCTTTAAGTTTGATATTATTAAGTCCAATCACAGACTCTCCCTTCGCATTAACGAGATTAGAACATCCCAGATCCTTTCACAACTACGATCTTCAAATCCCCTCTGAGATCTCTCGTCAAGCTTCGTACCATTATCGACTTTCGAAACACAATCAATGAGATGGTGTTTTAATTCAAATACAGAGGCCTGCTCATCCCATACAAAATTTCCCATAGTTTCTTTCTCAAATAGCACGGCATTCCGCACTTGGTGACCATCAGAAGCGCCACGCCAGGGGATAATAAGCGATGGGATGTTAAGAACCATGAGTTCGGATAAGGTAGAAGCCCCTGCTCGCGCTATAACAGCATCGACAACCGAATAGATTATAGACATATCCCACTGTCTTTCAACAGCTATAAGAGTATTTATATCGGGACATCGTCCTTTTCCTCCCACTACTAGAAAAGTAACGTTTTTGAGATCAGGCGCAGATGCCAATTCACATATAGTTTTAAAAAGTGGTGAGCTCGTTAATGACCCACTAAGCACCCCAACAATAGCGCCCTTTGGAAAATCAACCCCTGTATATAGTTTACCCCAAGCTTCTATACGGTCAACCTTTTTAAACTTACGAATTGGAATTCCAACATAATTAAATTGATCCTTTTCTAAAGGGCGGCACTCTTGCCATCCAGAGAGCACGGGAATACCAAATTTCTTTGCTAAACGAGTTACTTTCCCGGCTACAGAATTTTGCTCATGAATAACCAGCGGTATCCTATGTAATAAACACGCTAGCATAGGTGGAAAAGAAACATATCCGCCAAAAAGGACACAAACATCGGGACGATCTTCCCTGATCAGGGAAACGGACTGCAAAAAAGCGGAAAAAAGACTCCCCAATCGGCGAATGACCTTCCCTGCTTTTAAAATCCCAAGGGGAGAGCCTTCTATGGGCAATACCGTTGGGGCAATGTTATTCTGACTGAATATTTCCCATTCCAGGGGCCTTGAACCACAGATATATTCTATTTTTACGTTCTTCATTTCTCTTTCTTCGATCCATTGCCCAAGAGAAATAGCTGGAAAAATGTGTCCTCCTGTTCCTCCCGCTACAAAAAACAATTTTTTCATGACTGTGCACCTGCAATCTCTTTTGTTATACGAACAATGAGACCGGCTCGTACCCACATCATTAACAGAGAGCTCCCCCCGTAACTTATAAAAGGCAAGGGCATTCCAGTAAGTGGCATTAATTTCAAAACTCCTCCTACATTAATGAAGAAAGGAACTAGTACTGATATCACAAGCCCCCATAAAAGGGTTCTCATAAAGGGGTCTTGCGCCTGTCTGTATATTTTGTAACACCTAACAACCCAGATAGTAAAAAGGAAAACCACTAGACCAGTTCCAATAAATCCAAACTCCTCACCTATTGCAGCAAATATATAGTCCGTATGTGCTGCCGGAAGATAGTTCATTTTCTGAAGGCCTTTCCCTATTCCAACTCCAATAAGTCCGCCGTTCGCAAAGGCGACAAGGCCCTGTATAACCTGGAAACCACTGTCAAGGGGCTCTTTCCATGGATCAAGAAATGCTACATATCTACGAAGACGATAGCTTTCTTTTATTAATATGGGGAAAAGGAGAGATATACCCCCAATACCAATAATCAAAGGGTAGCACCATCCTTGATTTTCCACTTGGATTCCCATACAAATCACAGCCAGAAGAAGCATTCCTCCTATGTCCGGCTGCATTAGAAGAGGCAGGGCAGAGAAAAAAATCATTGCCATTGTTATAGTCCAAAACTTCCTAGATGAAGAAAGCTCTGATCGAGTGAGGCATTTAGATAAATGAATAACCGTAGCCAAGAGTAAAAGCTCTAAAGGTTGAAATTGAAGGGCTCCTACATCTATCCAGCGTTTTGCTCCCCCTGCCTCTATTCCCAGTCCCGGTATTAGAGTGCTAAAGGAGAGGAAGAAACCAAACACCCAGAGAGGGCCGCTCACTTTCTTCCATAGTGAAATGGGAAGCAAGTACATGATAAACATGGCACAAAGCCCTAAAAAGCTCCACTGAACCTGTTTGAACCCAATAATAAAAGGAGATCCCCACGATTCCATAGATTGTGGCGAAGTGAGAGATACTATCATAACGATTCCCAAACAGTTCAGCACAAGAGGAATGATCCAAAGAAGAGGATCCACGCGCTGTGCCTTCTCGCTCACAACAATCCTCCGTATTTATTGACAAGGTGCTGGAAATGTTCCCCCCTCTTCTTATAACTGGGGTACATATCCCAACTTGTGCACGCTGGCGAAAGAAGGACGGTTTCGCCTGGAAGAGAAAGAGCCATCGCTGCTTTCACAGCATCTTCCATGGAATCAACTTCAATATGCCGCGCAAAGCCTGCCCCCTCAAGAGCAGTAACGATAGGCTTCTTTTCTGCCCCAAGAACAATAGCGACTCTGGCTTCTTTTTTTACCGCTTCCGCAAGGGGAGAGTAATCCTCTCCTTTCCCCTGACCGCCAAGAATAACAACCTTGGGGCCATGTATTGAAGTTAAGGCAGTTGCACTTGCCGCCACATTCGTTCCTTTTGAATCATCAATATAACGAACGCCATCAATTTCAGCCACAAAAGTACACCGATGAGGAAGAGGTATAAAATCCGAAAGTTGTTTTGTAAGGTTCGAACAAGGAACGCCCCCGAGAATGAGAGCAGAAGCAGTCATAGCTAAATTTTCAAGGTTATGCCGCCCGATAAGATCCACATCTCTATAATCAAAAAGTAATTCTTTTTTGTTGTAGGAAAGCCAGGCTTCCTGTTCTCCCATGCAAATATAGGCATCTGTCTTATGAACCGGCTCCTGCCCTTCCCAATAAAGAGAAGCAACAGCCGATTTGCCCGAGAGTTGAAGAGCGTCGACGTCTCTGTTTTGAACCACGGCCCAATGCCCCGGTTCCTGCAAACGGACAAGACGCGCCTTTGCTTTCAAATAATTCGTGAAAGAACCATGCCAATCTATATGATCAGGTGCCAAATTAGTCACTATAGCTACGTGGCTTTTTAGGAGATGGGCCCAGTAAAGTTGGAAACTGCTCAATTCAATCACTATAAAATCCAAATTCTGACTGGCATGCAAAGAAAGAGGGTTTCCGATATTTCCAGCCACAGCCGTCTTGTATCCGTATTTTTTCAGAAGATGACCAATAAGCATTGTGGTCGTGCTTTTTCCATTACTCCCCGTTACCCCAATAACTTTCCCTTTTATATGGGGAGCAACAAAATCAATTTCTCCAATTACCGGTATTCCTCTACCCTGAGCCTTTTTAACGACGGAAGCTTGAGGAGAAATACCTGAACTGACAACAATACAATCCGCATCTAGTGCTCTTAAGCTATTCCCTCCAACTTCCCACTGAATGTCCTGTAATTTAAAAGCCTCTTCTACTTCGGGAGAAAGAGTGTCCTTTTTTTCTGTCACAAAGACATGGGCTCCAAGGGTTTTTGCTAATATCGCAAGCCCCTTTCCACTTACTCCAGCACCAAGAATTGTAATCTTTTTCCCGGCTATATCCTGGTTGCTTTCCTTCATAACCATGCCTTCTTTCAAGCGAATTCTTCAGCTCACCACTGTAAAAAAATGTAAATTAAGGCCCATGCGCCAAGTCCATGAATAAGCCAGAAGCGTGTTACGATCTGGATTTCGCTCCATCCCGAAAGTTCAAAATGATGATGAAGGGGACTCATCTTAAAGACCTTTCTTTTAAATTTATGTATAGCTACAAGTTGTATGGATACTGAAAGTATTTCTATACCAAACAAAAAACCTAATGGGATAACAGCAATTATAAAATCACTAAAGACACATAGAGAAACAAGCATTCCTGCCAAAAAATGGGATCCCACATCACCCATAAAAACTGCTGCAGGGTAGGCATTATACCAAAGGAAAGCCAGACTCATAGAGAGAGTGCCAAGTGCGCAACCCCGTACAGCCGAATTTCCAGGAAACCATGTTAAAAACATTACAAGAGAAATGATCGTAGCGCCAATAGCCAGCCCATCAAGCCCATCAGTTACATTTACAGCGTTAAGCATTCCGATAGTTAGGATAGCTAAAAAAGGAACGGCAAACCACCATGGAAGCAGAACTCCTGGACAAAGGCTCACTCCCTGCTTCCATGACATTAGAATAGCCCAGGGGACAACAATAATAATCTGAATGACAAGCTTAACAAGACTCGGGAACCCCTCACTGCTGCGGCTCTTAAATTTGATCCAGTCGTCAGCAAATCCTATTAAGGCAGCCCCCCAGGGCAAAAGCCATATTATAAAGACATCCCAAAAAGCGGCCCATCCCATCACAACTATGACTATAAGGGTTATAAGAGAAGCTAATATAAACATAACCCCACCCATAGAAGGCGTTTTGCTTTTCGTTTCAATATGATTTTGTGGCCCATATTCCTTTTGTACCTGGGTCATATTCCAGCAATTAGAACGTTCTATCCAATCTCTTTCTAAGAAAAATGCACATAGAAAAACAACACCGAAGAGAAAAAGCGAATTCACGACTCTTGCCCCTCCATAAGAATTAATACGACCTTTTCCAGATGGTGGCTATGGGACCCTTTGATGAGCACCCCATCCCCAGACCTTATCATTTTAGCCAGTTCTACAGCAAAGGATTGCACTTTTGATACAATAACTATTTTACTCCGTTCATGTTCTGGCATTTTCTCCAGCGGCACTTTCCATTCTTCTCCTACCAGGAAAAGAGCATCTAAAAAATGAGTGCTCCTTAATATTTCTTCATGAAGTACGCTTTCTTCCTTCCCTAACTCTTTCATACTGCCAAGGATCGCCAATTTGCGCCCCTTGACCTCTACAGTGGAAAAGGTGTTCAAAGATGCTTTCATGGAAGAGGGATTGGCATTATATGAATCATCAATGATGACCGCTCCAGCTCTTGTTGAAAAGACCCTTCCTCTGCCTGGAAGTGAAGTCATGGTCTCCAGGTTTCTCAATGCCTCTTCAAGAGGGTACCCCAACTCCCTATAAAGGGTTAAAGCGTAAACTAGAGAAAGGGAATTATGGGTTCCCCATAGGCCGCAATACAGATCTGAAATAACGCCATCTTCCCATCGAATTGTAGTTTTTAGGCGTGGCAGATTTTCTACCAAATCAAAAGTAGATTGGCAAATTCGAACTTCGCCCTTTCGAACTCCTACTCCAATCTTCTTGCAGGTTCCATAAACTTGTCCTGCTGCATTGGCGAGGTTTTCATTATCAGCATTAAAAATGAGGGTTTTTAAATGAGGAGACCTGGTAATCTCCATTTTGGCTGCTATAACTCCTTCCAATGTTACCAAACCTTCCAGATGGGCAGAGCTTACTTCTGTAATAATGCACCTTGTTGGAGGAAAATACTGAACCATCTCTTCTATTTCCCCAGGTTTATTTGTTCCCATCTCCAGTATGAGGACATTCGTCCCTGCCGGCATCGCAAGGATTGTAAGAGAGCATCCGATGAGAGTGTTAAAACTTTTCTCAGCACCGAAAACAAGTGGCATTCCCTCAAAGCATTTCTTTAATACTTCTCTTGTGGTAGTTTTGCCCACACTTCCTGTAATAGCTATCACTTCATCTGGCAAACACGCAGAAAGATAAGCCGAAGCCATGCGTGCTAAATCCACAACAGAGTCATTCACTTCAATAACTGCTCTATCCCGAATTGACAGTCCTTGGGGGATCCGTCCTTTTTCAGCAATGATGAGAGAAGCCCCCTGATGTAAAGCATCCTTAATATAATCGTGCCCATCTTCAGCATTGCCGCGTATCGCTACAAAAGCAGCTCCCGGCCGAACTTCCCTGCTGTCGGCAGTAAAAAAGTCTGGAAGGATAATGTCTTCTCCCCACCACGAAGCACCGACAGATTCTGCCAGATCAGAAACTTTCCATAACTGCCATCTCACTTTATCTCCACCTCAATCCCACATCTAGGGCCCACTGCTGAATAGCATGCGAGTCATTGTATTCTATTTTGTTATTATCCATAACAATAAAACGTTCGGGCCCTTTACCTGTCACGACAACCACGTCACCGGGCTTAGCCATGGAGAGAGCGGTCCGAACTGCTTCATTCCGATCTAAAATGCGGTAATGGGGTGGAGCTTCAACAACACTTGCTATGCCCTGTTCTATTGCTTCCGCTATTTTAGCAGGATCCTCACTCCGCGAATTATCCATGGTTACAATAATTATATCGGCTAGCCTGGCTGCAACTTGCCCTAAAAGCGGGCGGTTGGCCTGGTACCTTTCGCCTCCATGGCCAAAAACAGAAATAATTTTACCATGGCAAACCTCTCTCAGGGCAGAGAGGACATTTTCTAAAGCATCTGGTGTGTGCGCATAGTCCACCACTCCACAAACTTCGTTCTCAAAAAAGTACTTTTCCAATCGGCCAGGAACCTGGGGCATAGACTCTAGCCCTTTCTTTATAACAAGGGGGGCTACTCCCATTTTATAGCAAATAGCCATAGCGCCTAAAGCATTGTATATATTGAAACGTCCTGTTAAAGGCAAAGTAATATCTATGGGGTCTGAGTTGAAAAACTGCACTTTCATAGAAAGCTCCGATAGTGTCATATAAAAATTCTGAAGTTGCACGTCGTGGTGTCTTGTGGAGTCTAGACCAAAAGAAAGGCATTTCTTTCCATAGATTCTGAGCAGCCTTCTACCATATTCATCGTCACTATTCACTGCCCCACACCAATTTTCTGAAACATACTCTTCGAAGAGCTTTTTCTTTGCCTCAAAATAATGCTCCATATCTTTATGGTAATCAAGATGTTCTGGGGTTAAATTGGTAAAGACCATCCCTTGGAAAAGACAACCATTTAAGCGCCCCTGGTTTGCCCCGTGGGAAGAGGCTTCCATAATAACGCTTGTACAGCCATTTCTTTTCATGCGGGCAATAAGTCTTTGAACGTCACAGCTTTCAGGGGTTGTCCGATCTGCCTCCTGCTCCTTTTCCCCATCTGCATAGACAATAGTCCCCATCAATCCGCACTTTTCACCAGCTTCTTCAAGTATGCTTCGGATCATATATGAAGACGTAGTTTTACCATTAGTACCAGTAATGCCGTATAAAGAAACTTGTTTAGATGGAAAACCATACACAGCTGCCGCGGCAAACCCCATAGCCCAACGGGAGTTTTCAACTATAATCTGCGGCACTTGGAGAGGTAGGGCATGCTGGCAAAGCAAAACCGCTGCTCCTCTTTGCACTGCATCTGAAGCGAAACTATGCCCATCATGTTTTTCACCTGGGATGCAACAAAAAAGGCTGTTCTCTTCACATTGGTGGCTCTTATTAAACACGTCCCAGAGAACAAGAGATGGATTTGAAATGTTTCGTGCCTCTTTTAACAAGTTTTTTTCTTTTAAGGCCTTGAGAACCAACTGTAAAGTCGACATAAATTATATATGCCCCTCTCTATCACTTGTCTTTCTACAGGTTAAGCAAAGCCATATCTTCTACTATTGCTTTGAAAACCGGCCCTGCCACATCGCCGCCATAATATCTGCCTTTAGATGGCTCTCCTATAACTATGAGCATGACATACTGTGGAGAATCGTAAGGCCAAAACCCCACAAACGAGGCGACCCACTTTTTTTTCGCATAGACCCCTTTTTCTGCTACCTGTGCTGTTCCCGTTTTTCCTGCGACAGAAGTTACAGCAGTATTCGCCGACCTGCCAGTGCCATTAATCACGGCTTCTCTCATTATCTTTCTCAGCCAGGCTGCTATAGCTGGAGTCACCACTGTTCGAACATTTTCTCTCTGTCCTTTATACACAGTTTTTCCTTTCGTATCTGTTACTTCTGCCACAATGTAAGGACGCAAAAGCTCCCCCCCATTTACTATGGCATTTATAGCGGTGAGAAGGTGAAGAGGTGTTACCCCTATTCCTTGTCCTATAGCAATATTTGCTGGTACAACTCCTCTCCACTGGTCAGGGGAAGGTAAAAGTCCTGCTTCTGCTCCATTGAGCTCTATGCCCGGAGTCTGGCCAAACCCCCATTCTTTAAGGCAGTTGTACATATTAAAAGGGCGAATACGTAATCCTATTTGAGCCATTCCAACATTGGAAGATTTTACCACGATATCCCCTAAAGAGAGTTTTCCCCAGCTATGATTTCCTGACTCGGAAATAGACCCATCAGCAACCTTGATCTTATGAGGAGTTTTTATGATTTCTGAGGGATACGTTGCCTTCCTCTCAAGAGCAATCGCAACGACAATGGGTTTAAAGGTTGATCCTGGCTCATATACCCGGCTCACAGCATTATTAAATATTTTTTTTGTGTCAAGCAGCTCTGTCCTATTGTTAGGATCAAAAGTTGGCATGCTGGATAGGGCTAGAATTTCCCCTGTATGCGGGTTCATGCAAATAGCAGTTCCCCAGTGCGCATTATGCTGATCTACTGCTTCCTGAAGACGTCGTTCAACGATGTACTGAATTCGCATGTCCATGGTAAGTCGAACTTTTCCTTTGTGCTCTATTTTTTCAAGGTCCGACAACCGAGTAGAAACATCAATGGCACGGCCTGAAATATCTTTAATAAAAAGCTTTATTCCCGGGGGAGAATATAGGGCCTGATCCCAAACGAATTCAATTCCAGAAAGTCCCCTATCGTCAATATCACAAAAGCCTAAAACATGTGAAGAGAGATTGTTTTGGGGGTAAATGCGTTTTTTTTCTTGCAGTCTGTAAAGACCAGGTAATCTCAATGCTGCAATAGCATTAGCATCTTCCTGATTGAGTTTCCGTGCCACCCAATGAAAGCGCCCAGATAAAGGGGACGAAAATTTTTTAATTGTTGCAGAAGGAAGATGTTTGTTTAGTGCCTGTGCATTTGAAGGGTCCCAAAAAGCCGGGTCAATAAAAAAACTATAGGCTGGCACCGACATAGATAAAGGGTTACCATAAATATCAACAATAGATCCTCTGGTTGTACTAACAGGAACTTCACTCCAGTACTGCCTTTGTGCCTGGCGGACTACTCTGCTGTCGGGCAGACAATGAACAAAAAAAAGACGAACCAGAACCGTCGTAAAAGCGATAAATACTGCGAACCAAGGGTTAAAAAAAAAGGTTTTTTTCATCTTATCGTTTCCATATTACTTTATTAACTACAAAGGACAAGAATACTACTATTCTTTAGCAGTAGCTTGGGACGAGAACAAAGAAAAGAGAAATCCCAGCCGATGCTCTCTCCGGACAGAAGAAGCCATAGTTTTCTGAGATTGGTGTAAAGGGGGAGACATCGCTACGTGAACTTTCTCGCTACGGACATTTGCTATCATACCTAATTTTTTCTGTGAATATCCGTAAATGGCTTCCGGAGATGTAAGAGTGGAAAGTGCACGCCGCATATCTACCTCTTGCATTTCGTAGCTTTCTATTTGCAAATTAATTTCATTAAGACGGGCCTCAAGCCTGTTAGCGTAAAGTCTCAAAACTCCTAATCCTACAAATGAAACTACCATAATAAAAACAAACACCACAAAATACGGACTTACTTTTACCTTTGAATCACATCTTAGGTCCCATGCCTGAGTGTTATACACGGTCAATCCACCTCCCCTTTAGAACTTTCTCTCTAATACTTTTTTCTAAAGGCACGAAGTTTTGCGCTTCTTGCCTTGTAATTCTTTTCTACTTCTTCTTCAGATGGTTTTAAAGGCCGCCTTGTTAAAAGATCACCATGATCTGATGTTTTCCAGTCCTTCATTGCATACTTAACTATACGGTCCTCAAGTGAATGGTAGCTAACAACTACAATAACCCCTCCGGGAGCAAGGCTCTCGAGTGCCCCTTGAAGCCCCTTTTCAAGCTCCTGGAGTTCATCATTTACAAAAATGCGTAATGCCTGAAAAACTTTTCGAGCAGGATGCCCTCCCATTTTTCGCTGCACAGGAGCCGGTAGCGATGACCTGATAGCTTCTACCAGCTGAAATGTCCGCTGTATTGGCCCATTTTTTTCGCGAAATCTTACTATGCCGGTGGCAATGCGCCTTGAATATCGCTCTTCTCCATATTTCCAGAAAATATCGGCAAGCTCTTTTTCTGAAAAGGTATTTACTATTTGTGCAGCTGAATATCCGCTTTCTCCAGAAGTTCCTTCCATTCTCATATCCAATGGACCGTCATTCTGAAAAGAAAAACCCCGTTCTGGTGAGCTAAGCTGGAGATTAGAAACCCCTAAATCGAAAACTATTCCATCTGGTTCTGCATTTTCCTTTGATAACACCATTGCAATAGCACTAAAGGGACTATTGTAGATATGCACCCGCTCTGCAAAGGAGACGAGCCGTTTTTGAGCTAAAGAAATAGCTTGTTCGTCTCTATCAATGCCTACTAACAGCGTTGCCGGAAAAACATTCAGTATTTCTTCTGCGTAACCCCCTAACCCCAAGGTGGCATCCACTATCATTTGAGGAGATTCTACATTTTTTAAACTTTCAATGACTTCCTTTAACATAACAGGAATATGTTCTACCATTAGAATCCCTCTATCTCTTCCGCAATAGCAGGTAGCGCTTCCATGACCTGCAGGCTATACTCATCCCATAGCTGTTTATCCCAAAGCTCTATGTGATCGCTGACTCCAACAAAAAGAGCATCTGACTGAAGATTTGCATGATCCCGCAGAAGTTGGGGAATCAATATTCGACCGGCATTATCTATTGGAAGTTCGTGGGCACTTGCTAACATGACGCGCATGAGACCTCTTGATTTACTTTTAGAGAAAGGAAGTTCTTGAAGTTTCTCTAGGACTCGGCTCCAATGGTTCATAGGGTAGATTGATACACATTGGTCAATGCCTATAGTGGCAACCACACACTGGCCTAACTCCTGCCGAAACTTTGCAGGAAGGACTGTTCTCCCTTTTGAATCGACCTTGTGTTCATAGGTTCCCATTAGCATGGGGACTCCTCCCACTTTATGACATTTCCCTCCACTTTCTCCCACATTAACACCCTTTTAAAAAAATAAATAAGCCCTAAGACCCCTGTTTAATACTTAAATATGGGTCTTAGGGCTTATCTTCATTAATTTAAAATAAAAAGAGCATTTTATAAGCCGGGTTCTGTGTAAAAGATAATCATTTATCTGGAAGGACTTTACAGTACTTCTCAAGCGACCGTACCCAGGGGTCAGCGGGCAGCCTCATCCCCCTCTATTCGGTCTTGCTCCAAGCGGGGTTTGCCAAGCGTACCAGTCACCTGGCACCTGGTGGGCTCTTACCCCACCCTTTCACCCTTACTTCTCGAAAGAAGCGGTATATCTCTGTGGCACTTTCCTTTGGTTCGCACCAACTGGACGTTATCCAGCGCTTTGCCCTGCGGAGCCCGGACTTTCCTCCATACCATTAAAGGCACAGCGATTATCTAAAATACTCCTTTTTTATTTTAGCACGATTTAAAGATAGTTGTTCTTTAAAACTTTAGAGAGCAGAGGGTTAACCCTCTGCTCTCTAAAGTTTAGTGCGATCGTACAATATCTTTGATCTTCATCAACCGGCTAAGAGTGGAGCGTTCTTGCTCATCGAGCTTCATAGTTATATAACGAATTGTTTCGTTAAAGTTTGGAATCATTACGTGCTCAAGAGCATTGACACGGCGTCTTGTTTTTTCAATCTCAGATGCCATAAGGCGAATAGCCTTTTCTTTGGCTGCGAGTGCGATGAGCCTCGGGAGCAATATTGAGAACCTTTCAAGGGCTACATCAAGACTCCCCTGAGTGGTGGCAAGACCATAGCTAAAGGATTCCCCTTCTTGTTCCACTGTGTATTCCGGCACAACAACGCTCATAACATTTTTTCTTGCAACGCTGATATTACAGTGCGTACCTGAGATCATAAGCGCCTGTTCCAGCATCACTGGCAACGTCTGGGCACGAGCCAGAAGAAAACTACGATAACATGCCATCAATTCTGACTCTAACTCCTCGCGAAGTGCCTTTGCTTCTCGAGCTCGTTCAAGGAATGCTTTTATTAAAGCATCTTGTTTGTCTTTAAGAAGCTTATGCCCGCGTTTTGCAACAACAAGACGTTTTTTGAGACGTGATAGCTCCATCCGGTTGGGGTTGACGTTCAACCGAGCCATATTTCGTCCCCCCCTTTACTCTGTAGCAGAAACTGCTTCTTTGTTTGTCTCCTCTACGTGCAGCCTCGGGTTGAGATATTTCTCGATATACGCATCTCGGACACGTTTTAGTTCCTTGACTGGTATCATGGTCAACAGGTCCCAGCCTAATTCAAGAGTTTCTTTTACTGTACGGTTTTCATACTCTCCCTGTCGCACATACGTATCCTCAAACTTATCTGCAAAACTCGCAAAGGCTTTATCTTCTTCTGTCAAAGCACCTTCACCAAGAATGACAGCAAGTTCTTTTGCCTCTTTTCCACGAGCATAGGCCGCAAAAAGCTGGTTCATAAGGTCTGCATGGTCTTCTCTTGTCTTTTCTCTACCGATACCCTTATCTTTCAGACGAGAAAGAGACGGCATTACGTCCACTGGCGGGTAAATGCCTTTTCTGTGAAGACCGCGGCTTAATATGATCTGCCCCTCTGTTATATACCCTGTAAGGTCAGGAATAGGGTGAGTCTTGTCGTCTTCAGGCATAGTCAGGATAGGGATCTGTGTAATAGAGCCTTTTTTGCCCTTCAGACGGCCAGCTCTCTCATACATGGTAGCAAGGTCAGTGTAAAGATATCCAGGATAGCCCCGCCGACCCGGAACTTCTTTTCGTGCGGCGGATATTTCACGCAGAGCTTCGCAATAGTTCGTCAAGTCTGTCAGGATGACAACAACATGCATGTCCTGTTCGAAAGCAAGGTATTCTGCAGCTGTCAAAGCAAGACGAGGAGTGGTAATACGCTCTATTGCAGGGTCATCCGCCAAGTTAACAAACATTACAGTTCTCTGGATAGCACCTGTTCTTCTAAAGTCCTCCATGAAAAAAGACGCTTCTTCGAAGGTGATACCCATGGCTGCGAAGACTACTGCGAAATCTTCGTGACCACTGATAACTGTTGCTTGACGAGCTATCTGGGCTGCCATTCGGTTATGGGGCAACCCGCTTCCCGAAAAGATAGGAAGCTTCTGTCCACGAACCATGGGATTCATTCCGTCAATTGTAGAAATTCCGGTCTGAATAAACTCAGAAGGATAGTCCCTAGAAAAGGGATTCATAGGCATACCGTTAATATCCAGCTTTGCATCAGGAAGGATCGGAGCTCCCCCATCGATGGGCTCGCCGCGTCCATTAAAAATACGCCCCAACATATCTCGGCTCACAGGAAGGGTAAGAACCTTGCCAAGAAAGCGCAATTTCGTATTCTTAATATCAATGCCGTCCGTTCCTTCAAACACCTGAACAAGAGCTCTGTCAGACGTTATTTCAAGAACTCGGCCTCGGCGCATCTCGCCACTTGCCAGTTCTATCTCTACAAGCTCGTCATAGCGCACATCCTTGGTTTTTTCTACAACCAGGAGCGGGCCAGTCACTTCTGTGATGGTACTATACTCTTTAGGCAGCATCACTATCGCCCCCCACTGGTATTAGTGCGTTGATCTCCGCTTTCATATCTCCATCAAGATTATCAAGCTGAGAGATCTCTTTTTCGTCAATATAGCGCATTCGTGCTATTTTTTCCCGTACTGGCAAATTGAACACTTCACTCATTGAAGCTCCCCGTTTCAGAGCATCCATGCCAAGGTGATGGAAAATAAGAATATTCTTCAACATCTTGAACTGCTTTTCCATAGAAGCGTATGTGTCCACTTCATGGAAGGCGTTCTGGTGAAGAAAGTCTTCTCTCAATGACTTCGAAGTCTCAAGAACCATACGTTCTTCCTTGGAAAGAGCGTCAACTCCAACGAGGCGCACTATTTCGCGAAGTTGATCTTCCTCTTCCAGAAGGGACATGCCCTCTACGCGCAGTGCGCTCCATTCATCGTCAAACTGAGAATCCCAATATTTATCGAGAGTGTCAGTGTACAGAGAGTAGCTGAGAAGCCAGTTAATTGCCGGGAAGTGACGCTGGTAAGCCAGACTTGCGTCAAGACCCCAGAAAACCTTTGTAACGCGAAGAGTATTCTGGCTAACAGGCTCAGAAAGGTCACCGCCAGGAGGTGAAACTGCTCCAATGGCTGTAACCGATCCTTCTCTTCCGTCGGAACCAAGGCAAATAGCCCGGCCGGCTCTCTCATAGAAAGAGGCAAGACGTGTCCCCAGATAGGCAGGATAACCTTCCTCGCCAGGCATCTCTTCAAGTCGTCCTGACATTTCTCTGAGAGCTTCTGCCCAGCGGCTTGTTGAGTCTGCCATCAAGGCCACAGAGTACCCCATATCACGATAATATTCGGCCATTGTTATAGCTGTGTAAATGCTTGCTTCCCGTGCTGCAACAGGCATATTAGAAGTGTTCGCGATAAGAACAGTACGTTTCATCAATGGCTCCCCTGATCGTGGGTCTTCCAGCTCAGGAAATTCAAGGAGAACGTCTGTCATCTCGTTTCCACGTTCGCCACACCCTACATAAACAACGATATCCGACTCAGCCCATTTTGCCAGCTGGTGCTGGATGACGGTCTTTCCTGAACCAAAGGGGCCTGGAACACAGGCTGTCCCACCTTTAGCTATAGGGAAGAAAGCGTCAACTACCCTCTGTCCTGTTGTCAGAGGAATAATAGGTGGCAAGCGTCGAGCCACTGGTCTTGGTTTACGGACAGGCCAGCGCTGTAACATAACTACGTTCTTCTCTTCACCGCTTTCATTCTTAATAACAGCGATTGTTTCTATAACTGTAAATTCGCCTTCCTTAATTTCAGAAACTGTTCCTTCTACGCCATAGGGAACCAGAATGTGATGTTCGACAAGGACCGTTTCTTTTACAGTTCCTAGAATATCCCCCGCATGAACTCTATCTCCGGCCTTGACTCGAGGTTCAAATTTCCACTTCTTATTTCTATCAATGGCTGGAACATCTATACCACGAGAAATAAAGTGGCTCTTCGCAGCATCTTCAATGAGGTTCAAAGGACGCTGTACTCCGTCATAAAATTGCTCTATAATTCCGGGTCCCAACTCGACGCTAAGGGGTTCTCCAGTACTTACGACAGGTTCACCAGGCATAAGGCCAGATGTTTCTTCATAGGCCTGAATCGAAGCTAAATCACCTTTTAATTCGATAATTTCACCGACAAGCCCTATATTGCCCACTCGTACCACGTCGTACATACTGGCGCCATACATACCCTTCGCGACGACGAGCGGTCCGGATATTTTTTCTATGGTCCCTCTAATGACCTTTTCCGTGGCCACAATCAATCGCCTCCAGCATAAAAAGTCTATTTCACAGCAAAGATATCCATCCCAACAGCCCGTTCCACACTATTGCGGATAGATTCTAATCCTGCTCCAGAACTGCCTTTAAGCCCTGGGATAGGTAACACGCTTACAGGGTATTCCTCGTTGATCTCTTCTACCATAGACATGTATTTTACGAAGAGAAACTCCTGTATAAAAACAACCGCATACTTCTCTTTGGCCAGCCGCAGAAGAAGAGATTCAAAGGTGTTGCTTTCTTCTTCAGAAATAACGAAAGGCCTGACTCCCACTGCCTGAAAAGGAAGAACGGTTTCGTATTCGCCTATGGCTGCCATAGGTTGGTTCATATCTCTAGCCACGACGCATCAACCTCCTCGTCAGGTCCATGTCCATGCCATTTGCCACAGAAACAAGAGCAATTCTCAGATTTTTTGCTTCTATCTCTTTTCTCCATAAATAGCTTAAGACATTTTCGGGAGCAAAAGCACCATACTTTGCTGTCTCCAGGATTCTTGTTATGTAATCATCCAGAACCTTCTCCATTTCTACCAGAAGAGCGTTCATGTCTGATCCGTCCTGTACATTGGACAGTACTTTTCCAATGTCAGCGTAAGAAAGAACCCTGATCCAGCCTTCCACTGGTTCAGAAAGTATTGCTAACAGTCTTTCGATCGACACAAAGCCACCATTGTGGAGATAGGGTTCAACTGTTGCAGTGTCTTTGTCCATTCTTTTCAGGCGAAGCATATTTCGCAAATTTTCTGCGTCTATTTTGCCCCGCACCCACAAAAGAGGAGTATCGAATCCCAGTTTACGTGCCATCTTCAACATCTCCTGGAACAGTATCTCGTCTAGGTAACACTCTACCTCAAGAATGTTGCGAGTCTGTTCCCAGAGAGCGAGGGCTCTTGGGAAAACACTATGAAGGCTATAAGGCAGCAATCTGAAATCTTCTGACTCCACAGCCATAATGAGATCATCTGTAGGAATGTTTCCCAAAGATGTTAAAAGTTCAAAGCGACGTTCCCCACTTTCGCGCTGAAGAATCTGGCTTTTTAAAAGAACTTTCACATTATGAAAATCATAAGGCAATCTGCATATCTCAACCAACGCAGAGTCTGGTGCAAATTTAGAAACCTCTTTATAAACATAATTCAGCTCAGACTCTATAGCCTTATCAAATTCAGCGTTTGTCTTAAGTTCAACAAGCCAGGATGCATAGACTGTTTCTCCGAGAACCTTCATGGCGCTATCAAGGTCTTCACAATCGATGAGTCTCTGCAGCACGCTATCATCGAGAAGGCGGCTTTCCATAGCCCGCAGGCGTGCAACTGTATATCCATACCGCTCTGCTGTAGCCATGCTGCCTCACCCCCCGTCTACTCTGAGAACAGCCGTTTTGCAACGTCTGCCTCGATATCTTCTCTACTCCACGTAATCAGCATGTCAAAAACACAGTCTGTGTCTATATCCCCTTTCCTGAGAATAAAACCACCAGAAAAAGGGGATGCTGATTTTTCTAAAGAGAGAGAGGTCTTATGTTTTTCGTTATACCTCTTAAGCCACTCTTCGTTGAGGTTTTTCTCTTTTGGTGAAACAAGAAGGAATTCATCACCAGTCTCGACTGCTTTCTCGAGAAGAGCCTCACAGAAGGCCAAATACTTATCAGCAGGAAGAGAAGCTAAAGTTTTCAATGCTTCGTTAAAAGCAAGGGCTATAAGATCCTGCTGAGCTCCCAACATGATTTTCTTAACATCGAGGTTAGCAACTATTTCGCGCCGCTTGAGTATTTCCGGCTTTTCTGTGTTAAACCGCTCAATATAAGATGCATTGATTTTCTGGATTTCAGCATCAGCGTCTTTTTGAATTTCATCTGCTTCTAGTCTTGCGTTCTCAAGAATTTTTTCGGCTTCTTTCTTTGCGTCTGCCTCGATTTTTACCTTTATATCAGCCAAAGACATTACCATTCACCTCTGACTCAACGGTTAAATCTGAATTCCGTTGAGCAGAATAATGCTCATAAGAAGAGAAAGCACGGCATACGTTTCAACCATGGCAGGCAGAATAACAGCCTTACCGGTTTCTTCAGGTCTTTTAGCAATCATCTGAATACATGCCGCAGAGGTCTTCCCCTGAGCAATGGCAGAAAAATATCCACCTATCGCAACTGGAAGACACGCAAACATGATGCCAAGTCCCTGCCACACGTTTAAATCAACAGTTGCTCCGCCAAGAAGGCCTATTTTCAAGATTGCAAAAAAAGCAATAAGAAGACCATAGATGCCCTGAGTTCCTGGCAATGCCTGAAGTAACAAAACCAGACCAAACTTACCTGGATCCTCAGTCATTACACCAGCACCTGCCTCACCTGCAATGCCAACGCCTATTGCTGATCCTGCCCCTGCAAAACCTGCGGCTAAAGCCGCACCAAAAACTGACAACATAATTCCGAGAAGATTCATACTTACAAACACTCCCCTCATTCTATGAGCTTTATATGTTATTAAGATTTTTTTGTTTCTGAAATAGAAACAAAATGAGTTTTATACGTTAGCGGCATAAAACTTCTCCCGCCACCAGAGTAGAATTTGCTAAAAAACTCAACGTACTGGAGACGTAAAGAGTGAACAAATGCGCCTAGCACATTAACTGCAACGCTAAACAAGTGCCCCCCTAAAACAAGGACAAGGGCTATAATCCACCCTACAAAAGGAATCCCTCCAGCGAGACCTGCCAACATATTGATTATTGAAGCTATAGCTGCGGAGGCAAGGCCAAGAGCCAGCAATCGGCTATAGCTCAGCACATCCCCGAGATACGATGTCACATTGTATAGGCTGAGTACACCAGAAATGGCCTTTTGCGCTATGCTTGTTTTTGCCCTTCCTTGAGTAAGCACAAGCACTGCCGCTCCAAATAATGCTAGCGTTTTGCCCATACTGCCCACACTGCTGGATAATTTTCCGCTCACCCCTCCGCCTACAAGCAAGAGACCAACAAGGAAAACAATCCAACCGCCCTGGTCAGCAAATGCTCCCATGTAATCCTTTTTGCGAAGACAGTCAAAAAAGGATATGAAAAGGCCGAAGAATAGCTGGACTACGCCCAATGCAAGAGAAACGAACAAAATAGACATTGGGTCGTCCATGGGATTGATCAGCACTGGGATATTTTTGAGAGGACGCAAAAACTTAAATACCCCAAAGACATCGATCAGATCACCAAACCAGCTCCCTGTCAAAGCTCCCACTATGACTGTCGCAACTCCTGATAAAACAAATAAATTAAAAAATTGCTTAGTACCTTGAGGCATCCGCTTGAACTTCTTCAAAAAGAAAGCGAAAAAGCCAAGCATAACCAGCCCATAGCCTCCATCCCCCAGGCACATGCCAAAGAAAACAAAAAAGAAGGGGGCAAGAAATGCTGTGGGGTCAAGTTCGCCATATTGAGGAACTCCATAAAGTTTGGTAAGGGTCTCAAAAGGAAGATTCCATCCCTTATTGACTAAAAGTGTTGGGGGTTCATCCTCCGGGGCAGGATCTGAAACTACCATCTCGAGGACAGATTCGTACGGGGCAAGCTCTGCTTTTAATTTTTTAACAGAGTCTGCAGGTGCCCATGCCTTAAGGATTACTGTCTTTTCTGTGAACTTGCTGCTTCCTAGTGCTTCATAACGAGATTTTAGAATGTTCCAGTAATCGCTTAAAGCTCTTACTGTAGGAACCCATTCTTCCGCAACTTTTGAAACTTCTCCCAGGATTTTCTCTTCTTCCTGCTCTAAAGCCTCGCGCCGGGCATCAAAATTCACAAGTTCTTCCCCAACACTAAGAGTTAGATGGCCTGGGATATCGACGCGTGAAAGACTAAACTTTGAACACATATCCAGAGCTTTCTGCTCCAGATCCCTTCGATAGAAAATTGCCACCCACGCCTCTTTGTCTTTTTCCCCAAAAGAAGCGGTAAAACACTCCCCATTTTCACGAAGAACATCTGCAATTGCCTGTCTGCAGCTGGCCACATTGTCAACAGGCATAGTCCCAACAACACCCTTAACCGTCTGTGTCCCGTTAGATAAAAGATCCAAATCATAGGGCAACTCGGTAAGGTGGGAAAGAATAGATTTTACCCCCTCAATTTGTGTAATCTCTGAGTGAATTTCTACAAGCCTACGTTCACGTGTACGCATTTCTTCCGCAAAATTCTTTATTTCTGTCTGCTTTGATAGGTCTTCCAAATCCTGTACAGAATAGTTTGGCCTTTCACCCAAGGCTCGTGCCATAGGGCTAACGCTATCATTGAAATATGGTTCTAAAAAACGCAGAAGAAATCGTATTTCGCTGAGTAAACTATCGATATGTTGTAGACGAGACGGTGAATGATCCTCTGAATCATCCATATCCTGCCGAGAAATAATTTCGCAGGAACCTGCTTTCTGAAGGATGGCCAGCACATCCTCTATTACTGAGTTGTGAATATAAAATTCGAGTTTGTTAATTCTAGCCACGGCCATATCTAGCCATCACCTCTTCCGCAATCCAGGCAGCGGTCTTATTAACACGCCCCTGATGGCTATTTGTAAATGCTTTAGCACCTTCTTTTCCCTTTCGGACTATTTCCCCCGCCCTAGCTTCAGCCTCCTCTTCGACTTTCTGCAAATTGTCACGATATTTTCGGAAGGCCTGTTGTCTAGTTTCTTTGATTCGAACTTCTGCTTCATTTTTGGCTTCACTTATCAAACGTGCCGCTTCATTCTTTGCATCTTTGACTATCTGTTTCGCATCTGATTCTGCCTTTTTGATTTCATCGGCCAAGTTAGTTGCCATGCCATCCACCCCCCTTCCCCACTACAAGAAAGTATTCATCAGCGTAGGCTATAATCGGGTACAAAGCCGGAGTTATTGTAATACTCATAAAAATTTGTGTCAAACTTAGCAAATTATCAAATTTATTTAAGGCATAATAGCATCAAATAATAGCACTGATGGTTACGTTCTATATTTATCTGGATTGTTTGTTGGGGGGATTCTCTTTGAAATAAGCTGGAGCGGACAACGGGATTCGAACCCGCGACCCTTAGCTTGGGAAGCTAATGCTCTACCAGCTGAGCTATGTCCGCACCATCGATGAGACATTATAAACGCGTAATCCCCTTTTTGCAATACCTCGTTATGCTAATGAGTCCACTATGATATGATACCAATTAAAATGATTCGTGTCGTATTAACCTTAAAAGAAAGACGAAACTGACCCTTTCTCGAATAATTAAGAATATGCCGTAATTCCATAACTTTTATCTTCATCTATCCCCCAAAATGGGAAAACACTTCATCAATAACATAACAGCCACCAGGGCAAGTTGCTTAGATTTTATGACGGCCGGCGAACAGCAAAAAGCCACCCTAAAGCATCGCTCCCGCGGGTGGCTATTACTCTGAAATCCCTATTTTCCAAGGCTTTTTTTGTTTTACTTCTTATCAACATGTTCCAGCAACGCTACGCACTCGACGTGGACAGTCTGGGGAAACATGTCGAAAGGCTGAAGTTTCTCCAAACGGTATCCCCCTTCATAAAGCAACGCAATATCCCTGGCTAAAGTAGCTGGATTACATGCAACGTAAAGTATTTGTTGCGGTTTCCACTCTAAAATGCGTTGAATGACCTGTCGGTTGCAGCCACTGCGTGGAGGGTCCAGAATCACAGAATTAAATGGCCCGTCTAAATGAAAAATAACATCTTCAGCCCTGCCAGTATGAGGAGATACGTTATGAAAATCGTTAAGCTCCAGATTTTTCCTCATAGCTTCTACAGCACTAGGCCAATCCTCAACTGTCACTAAATTATCAAATTTTGAGGCCAGAAAAAGAGATAATGCCCCTACTCCAGAATACAATTCAAGGGCCCTTCCCTGCCCTTTATCCGAAAAGCAGTTGGCACTATATGTAAAAAGCTGCGCTGCCTGATAACTGTTAACCTGAAAAAATGCCGTACCATCAAAATGAAACTCTTTAGAATTAAGAAACTCTCTCAGCCACTCGCGTCCCTGAACGCTCCTCGAATTCTGCCCCAGTATTGTGTTTCCAGGAGAGATATTCTTGTTTTCTAAAATTCCTACAAAGGAAAACTCTGGAAACTGAAAGCTTTGCCACTGTTGCTCTACTCTTTTCATTTCTGAAGAAGAAAGGCTTTTGCGTACGACAAGGCATGCTAATAATTCTTTGGAAAAACTGCCACACCTGAAAATAACGTGACGCAACAGACCCGAATGTTTTTTTTCATCGTATGGGGGCAGATTTATGCACTCTAAAGAATCTATAAAGTAACTCAACATATGATTAAGAGCTGGTTCCAGAACGGGGCACGTGTCTATAGGAATAATAGAATGGCTGCGCCTTCTAAAAAAACCTATATCAGTCTTGCCTGCGTTGTTTCGCACGGGGAAGGATGCCTTGTTTCGGTATCCCCATTCTTTTGGACTTGCAATGCAAGGTGCCAAAATATTTCTGACGGGAATATGTGCCACGCGAGAAAAGGCTTCTTCTACAATTGTTCTTTTGATTTCAAGTTGTTTATCATAAGAACAGTGCTGAAGCTGACAACCGCCACATTGTCCATACCAGGAACATAACGGCGTAACCCGCTGAGGATGGGGTGCTATTATTTCCTGTATCTCACCAATAGCGTAATCCCTCTTCTTTTTTGTTACTCTGACCCTGATCTCTTCTTCCGGCAGGGCTCCTGGAACAAAGTAAACAAGACCATCTTTGGGGCGTCGAGCGATGCCGCTCCCGTCACTACTAATGGTTTCAATTTTAAGGTTAATTATTTCATCATGCCCGCAGGAATGAAACTGGTTCAACACTTTTGCATCCTTCACAAACTCCTTTTTCTTAACATGGGCACTGGCTCTGCCACATTATTAAATTCCCCTACGCATTTATTAGGACTCTTTTATCTCTCCTGCCATTACTAAGGCCTGCTTAGCGATTACAGGACCGAAAAGTTCATATATTACAGTTGACCCAAGTATGATATTACGCAATGCAACCCCCATACCAGGGAGGGTTTGTTCTGCTAAAAGAGAGAGGCCTATAGCAACACCAGCCTGAGGCACGAGGGTCAGCCCAAGATATTTTTGTACAGTTGGGGGCGAATTGGTCATTCGAGCTCCAGCATATGCTCCTAAAATTTTTCCTATTACACGAAAAACAACATATCCAACCCCTATGAGACCCACTTTAGGCAACATTCCCAGCTGCAAATCCGCACCTGAGATAGTAAAAAAAGCAAGAAAAATTGGAGGTGTGAAACGATCTACTACAGAGAGGACTCTGTCACTAGAATAAACCAGATTTGAAACTACAGCCCCAATCATCATCGCTACGAAGAGAGACGAAAGTCCGAATTTCGACGCAAGACCTATACCTAAAAAAATACAGCCTATCGTCAGAGAAAGAAGTGCATCCTCTCCCTTAACGCGCCCCGACATAAACGAAAGGAAGAGTCCCAGAACCAGGCCAAGAAGCAATGAGAAAAAAACTTCGTTGAAGACTCTCAAAACAACAGATGCCATGGGAATAGCAGAATTATTGGAAACAAAGGATTCTGCGAAAGCCACAGCAACACCAAAAGCAAGAATGGCAACTGCATCATCCATAGCCACTACGGGCAGAAGAGTATCTACCAACACCCCTTTGGCCTTGTATTGCCTTATGACAAGAATGGTGGCAGCAGGAGCCGTAGCTGCCGCTATGGATCCGAGAACTAGACTGAAATGAAGAGGTTGGTTAAAAATGAATATCATGGCCAACGTCACAGCAAAAACCGCACATAAGGATTCCATGAGAGTAATCCATACAACTGACAACCCGATTTTTCGAATATGCTTCAAGTTAAACTCACTGCCTATACTATAGGCAATAAAACCTAAAGCTACTTCTGAAACAATAAAAAAAGATGACACCACTTCTTTGGGAATCAACTTTCCAAGAGAAGGTCCTATAACAATTCCTGCCAAAATATACCCTGTCACATTTGGAAGTCTCAGCTTCCTTGTAACTTTAGCCATAAAAATTCCAGCAAGAAGGACAAGGGCGAAATAATACAATGCATGCACAGAAATAGACTCTCCTTAAATTATATTTTGTGCCTCCCATAAAGAAAAGAAAAACAAAATGAATGATTAGTTACGGCGGGAAGCAAGACCCTCTACGCAATTAACAGGTATGGTAAATAGTATTCCAACATCAGGCTTAGAAAGATCTTCAACTACTCTTTTAACAGCATCTATGGCCGGTTGGACTTGTTCGTCCTCTAAAACAACAAAAATGGTTTTATTATAGGGATACTGATCGTTGATCAGCATCTTAATGGAGCCAAAAAGAGGAATTTTATCTATATCCTCATGAAGAACACGTGCCATCCCCTTACTATCAATAATTGTAGCCCCTTGAATACCGATGTTAATAAACTCCTTAAAAAGACTTTCAACCTTGTCTACCTTATTAAGTACTATAACAAGCATCTGCATCGCATACACTCCTAACATTGGTCGTAATTCTATATATAATACATCAAAAAAGAAAAAGACCAGCTGATATTATTTCACCAGCTGGTCATTCTGCCCGGAAAACCCGTGCAGTCCTGCTTCTATCGAGGGGTGTGTTGATTACAAATGTAAGCTTTTTTTGAACACCTGGTAGCCTTCATCGAAAGCTTTTGCGTTCAGCTCTTTTGTCCCTGCCGGTACTTTTTCCAATATAGCTTTCTTTACAGACTCAGGCCGGACAATATTTTCAAGCTCGAGAACTCGAGCTACTGCCCCCAGGGCCACCATATTCGTTACAAGCTCACGCCCAAGCTGTTCCCGGGCGATTCTAGAAATTGGCAACTGATATATATAGGCATCTACCTGTGGAAAATCTGTGACAAAGCTGTCATCAAAAATTATTCTTCCGCCAGGAAGTGTATCAGCTGAAAACTCTTCACAAGCCTGCTGAGTCAAGATCACCTGTAGATTTGGCCTTGTTACTTTTGGATAATCTATAGGTACTGTAGAAATAACAACCTCGGCCTTGGATTTGCCGCCTCTAGCTTCAGGACCATAAGACTGTGTCTGCACTACATAGAGGTTCTCCTCATACAGGGCCGCAGCTTCTCCTGCTATAACTGCAGCTAAAATTATTCCCTGTCCGCCTGAACCGGCAAAACGAATCTCATACCTACTCATGATCCTTCCCCCTTACACTTTCTATGAGAGAGAGATACTGCTCTGTATATTCGGGAATGTCTTTATTAACAAATTCTCCCACTACTATTTTCCCAGCGAGCTCCTCAGAAGACATGTTTTTAGATCTCGCTATAGTTACGGTGTTTTCCTTAAAATAATTAATGTTATCGATTGGGGTACGCCGTTTGTTTCTTCGCCCAAATTGAGTATGGCAGCTCGAAACGATCTCAATAACAGCAAACCCTTTTTTCTTTATGCCATTTGCTATATATTGTTCAGCCATTTTGGGGTTGGCAATGGTTGCCCTTGCTACATAAGAAGCACCGGCGCCTTCTGCCAGCCGACAAATATCAAAAGCCGGATCTATTGCCCCGTATGGGGTGGTAGTTGCCAAAGCTCCCTGGGGAGTGGTAGGAGAAGCTTGTCCTCCTGTCATTCCATAGATATTGTTATTCATTACAATGGCTGTAATGTCGATGTTGCGTCTACAGGCATGAATAAAATGGTTTCCTCCTATGGCAGAGCAATCCCCATCTCCCATAACGTCAACAACAGTAAGTGAAGGGTTCGCTAATTTAATTCCTGTGGCAAAAGCGAGAGAACGGCCATGGGTAGTATGCACTGTGCAAGCATCGATATAGCCTGGCATACGACTTGAACAACCTATACCCGACGCAATCACTGTCTGGCTTTTTTTCTTATCTAATTCTACAAGAGCACGGAGCAGAGCATGCATAATAATCCCATGCCCGCATCCCGGACACCAGATGTGAGGGAAAAAACGCGTTCTCAGCCAGCTCATAACGTCTTGACTAGGCATCTACGCCACCTCCTCAATTGCAGAAAGAATGTCTTCGGGGTGGAAAAGTTCTCCGTTCACTAGATTTAAAGGAACCACCTTGGCTTTCCCATGCACTGCCCGCTCCACTTCCAGAACCATTTGTCCGCAGTTAAGCTCCGGAACAATGATGGTTCTTGTTTTACGGGCAAGGCGCTCTATCTCCTTATCAGGGAAAGGCCAAAGGGTAATAGGTCTAAAGTAGCCAGCACGGAGCCCTCTGCTGCGGGCCTCTCTTACCGCGCGCAAACTCGATCGTGCAACGCTTCCGAAGGAAAGCACTATAACATCGGCGTCATCCACATTTTCGGTCTCATACTCTACGATGTCATCTCTGAAACGATCCACTTTTCTCATAAGACGAAGCATTTTTCTTTCTATTTCTTCTGAATTATTTGTAGGGAACCCCCAGTCGTTATGGGTTAAACCTGTCACATGCCAGGTATAGCCATCCCCAAAGGAAGCCATGCAGGGCAAATCGTCTTGAGGGTCTGGGCGATAGGGTACAAACTTCTCAGGAACATCCACAGGGCGCTTTCTGTTTACCACAGGATAAGACCCTGGCTCCGGGAGAACTATTTTCTCCCGCATATGCCCTAAGACTTCATCGCTCATAATAAGGACAGGCTGTCTAAAGCGTTCAGCAGCGTTAAAGGCTCTGATAGCCAGCTCAAAACACTCTTGCACAGAAGATGGAGAATAACAAATGGTAGCGTGGTCTCCATGAGTTCCCCAACGTGCTTGCATAACATCTTGCTGGCTTATCTTCGTAGGAACGCCAGTAGAAGGGCCACCTCGCATTACATCAACTACCACAATGGGAATTTCTGCCATATATGCAAGCCCCAAATTCTCTTGTTTTAAAGAAAAACCTGGCCCTGATGTTGCCGTCAACGTTTTCTTGCCTGCGATAGAGGCTCCAATAACAGCCGCTACACCTGCAATTTCATCTTCCATCTGAATAAAACGACCATTAAGGCGTGGTAGCTCACTCGCCATAATTTCCGCTATTTCTGATGAAGGTGTAATTGGATACCCAGCAAAAAAGCGACAACCGGCCGCTAGCGCGCCATAAGCTAACGCTTCATTCCCCTGCCAAAAACGAACCTCAGGCATCCTCTTTTCCCTCCTTTACCGTCACTGCAAAATCCGGACAAATATTTTCACACTGTCTGCAACCAATACAATCTTCGATTCTTTCGACTTGAGCTTTACGCTGATCGTCAAAACCTAAGACTTTTTTAGGACATATTTCGATGCATAATCCACAACCTTTGCACCAAGCCCTATTAATAATTACTTCATGTTTTTTGGGCAAAACCTACACCTCCCAAAGAGATAAGGGTTCATAATAATGGATTTGTTGATTTTAAAAAATCGAACAGATCAAGCATATAGTTTTCGGTTTTTTTATTCAAGCTCTTATTAATATTTATCTTTTTTCTTTTTAATTTTTTAGGAAATAAAAAAGATAAATATTACTAGCATTAAAGAGCGGTTTGTATATTAAAAACCGCTCTATTGTTTTAATTTACACGTTCCAAAATCTGGCTCCCTAAGGTAAAGGGGACGTATTTTGTCTGATTTCTTAGCCCTCTCTTTCCACTTATGCCCTAACAATGCCAAAGTTCCCCCCGAAACTGTTCCCTGCACTAAAGGAAATGGGCTTGTTTTTCCTCCTTCAGAAAAAAGAGCGGACACTCTCTCCAAATCATCACAAATGCAGCATAAGGGTTTTTTGTTTTGCAATCCACGAGATTTTACTGTGATTTCTTCTGCAGTAAAAAAAGCGGGGCTCCAGACTTCTTCAAAAACATTACCTTCCATTCTGTAGGCACCGCCATACACTCCCCCACGTCCTGCCCAAATCAAAGGAATTGTAGTAAGTCCAAGCTTCGAAGCAAGATATCCCATGGCTTCAAGTGTTGAAATAGGAATAACTGGCACTCCCAATCCTTTTGCGAGACCACAGCCATAAGCCAACCCTACTCTAATTCCTGTAAAGTAGCCTGGCCCAATGGTCATAGCGACTGCGGAAATATCTGAAATCTCCATCCCCAAAGAAGAAACGAGCGTTTCAACAAGAATGGGCAACTTGCTCCCTTGATTTCTTCCTATGTTCATATTCATCTCTGCTGCTACTTTTCCATTAATAGAAACACCTATGTTTGTCCATCGAGTACAGCAGTCAACACCTAAAACAACATAATTCATTGGCCTATCTCCCCAATATCTTTAAGTAAAAGTTCCATCGTTTTTACAGCTTTTTCGCCTTCAGCTTTAAAAGAAATGCGACGTACCGTTTCGCTGTCTCTACAAAAGTAAAGTTTCCATAGGTCTTTAGTTGGCTGTTCCGCAAGGCGATCAGGCCATTCAATAACCAATACAAAGCCGTCATCTGCGTATTCACAGAGACCAAGCTCGTATTCATCTCCCCTCTCGAGGCGGTACAAATCTACATGGGCAAGGGGCAAACGCCCTTCATATTCATTAATAAGTGTGAAGGAAGGACTTCGAACTCCCCGGGCCCCCAAACCATCTCCAAGCCCTTTAACAAGAACTGTTTTTCCTGCTCCTAGGTCACCATAGAGCAAAATAGTCAACCCTGAATAAACATGACGAGCCATACATTCACCGATGAGCCTCGTCTGTTCTGGCGAAAATGAGGTAATTTCCATACTGTCCGCTTTTTCTTCCTTTTTATTAATCAATGTTTCGTCTTCTCCTTCTCTCTTAAAGAACAAAGCACTGAAGGAATTCCCATGGCTATTTCCCGCGCTAGTATACCATCTATCCCTTTTCTCTCAGCAAGAAATTGTCCTGCCTTACCATGGATCCATACACCAAGAGACGCACTGTCTATTAAAGAAATTTGTTGAGCTAAAAATGTCCCTATCACACCAGAAAGGATATCTCCTGACCCTGGGACAGACAGCTCTGGTCCACCCTCACGAATTATTACTGTTCTGCTTATAGTATCAATTACAGTTCCATGTCCTTTCAAAACAACGCAACCCCATTGCCGAGCCAGCTCCTTTGCTGCGTAAAGACGTGAGGATGCTACATCCTTCGCCGTCAAACCGAGCAATCTGGCTGCCTCTCCTTCGTGAGGGGTTATGATAACATCATTGCGTTTTTTTAAAGAGCTTTTTAATTCATTAAGCCAAAAGATGCCATCGCCATCAACCAATAGAGGATGGCACCATTCATTCCATATACATTCAAACAGGGAGGCACCATGACTGTCCCTTCCAAGACCTGGTCCGACAACAGCAGCCGTACCGCGTTCCGACCAGCAAAGCAGATCCTGGGGATTCTCTGGTTTTATTGGATGAAAAACAGCTTCCGGCAAAAAGGAGATCCCTTCCCGGCAAACATCATCAGTACTGGCCACAATGACTACTCCACAGCCGCTTTTAAGAGCTCCCAGAGCAGACAAAAGCGGAGCGCCTCTATAGTGCTTGCTGCCTCCCACTACAAGGAGAGTTCCCCTCCCCCCTTTATGAAGGTTCAACTTTCTTTCAGGAAGAGTAACTATTGCGTCCTCTTCCTCCCAAAGAGTTGCGCAAGGAAGAGAAGGGAGCACTTCGTGAGGGGGAACTCCTATGGAAACGATTTCGATCTTACCAGCTTTAGCAGCAGCCGGCATTGCAGCAAGTCCCGTCTTCATAGCAAGCATGGTAATAGTCGCAACCGATGCCACACAGGGAGAATAGACTTCCCCTGTTTCAGCATTTATGCCGCTAGGAATATCAATAGAAACTATATTATTTCGACCTTCAAGGAGCTCTATGATCCGTCGAATTTCTCCTTGTGGAGCACCCTTGCTGCCTGTTCCTAACAGGCAATCTATAACAACGTGGCTTTCTGACATTAGGAATGTGATCTCTTCTACTGTCATTTCCTCCGTGATACGGATGGGGATGCTCATTTCTTTTAATATTTCAAGGTTCCGCAAAGCGTCGCCCTTTATTTTCTCAGGAGCCCCTGCTAAAAGGACTTTTGGTAGAAGCCCTCTTATTGCAAAGTGTCGCGCCATAACATAACCATCACCCCCATTATTACCGGGGCCAGCAAGGATAAGGAACCTCTCTGCTTGAGGGAAAAGACGTTGGACACACAAAGAGGCTTCAAGTCCCGCATTTTCCATAAGTACAATACCTGGAACCTTGAACTTTCCTATGGCCATGGAATCTGCTTCTCTAATCGTTGTGGGATCATAGAGATCTATCATGACTAGACACCTCCACAATTACAAAGGCAATGGCATAATCGCCATCGTGGGAAAGACTGATGTGGACTTTCAACTTCTGTTCATCCATCCACTGCTCTATGTTGGCAGAAAAGCAGGGAACAGGCCCCTCAGGGGTTCTATGAAGCCACATCCCCTGCAATACAACTTTAAAAAAATCAAGGCCTGCTGCTTTCGCAAAAGCTTCACGGGCTGCGAAAGATGCCGCAAGGTGGCGGGCAGGATTAGCCTTTTTCATGGCATAATCACGCTCTTCTTCATGAAAAACCCGTTTTAAAAAGTGTTCATCCTGAAGGAGCCTCTCTATGCGGGAGATTCGACAAAGATCCACTCCTACGCCTCTAATCATATAAGATCTCCTCCTCTTTCGATTCATTTATACCACGCCACAGAAGAATTCGCTTTAATAAAACAAAAAAGCAGCCAAATGAATAGCCCTATCATTTTTTATAAGCCTCATGAGACAGATCTTTTCTTTTATGAATAATTGGAGTAGTATGTTTTTTGCGTACAAGTGAATCATATAACGAACACAACCATGTAATTTTTCTCTCCAAGGCTGTGGTGACAAAGGGGACAATTATTCCGCATCTTATCACTACAATAGCAAATATTTGGGGAGCACAAGGGGTGGCTTGCGAAATGAGAGGGGAACAGAAATGGATGATACACAGATCAAATCAATGCTCCATCAAGTTGTAAGTTCTGTTGTTACCCAAAAATACATTTACGGAGCTGTTTTTTATGTATCAACTGATGACAACAGCATCGACGCAATTAGTGCTGCTGGAGATATACAAGAAGACAGCCGATATTTTATCGCCAGCATAAATAAGCTTTTTGTATCCTCAATTATTCTAAGATTGGTAACGAGAAGCAAATTAAGCTTGCATGATAAAATTTCAAAATACCTTCCAGATGAGATCATTCAGAGATTACATATTCACAAAGGCAAGGACTATTCTTATGACCTTTCCATCATCCATCTCATGTCCCAAACCTCAGGGCTCCCCTGTTATCTGCTCGATAGACAAGCCAATGGGAAAAAGGCAATGACCGAGCTAGAAGCAGGTTTCGACCAACCCTGGCCAATAGATAAAGTCATTCAAGAAATAAAAAGGATGAAAACACACTTTCCTCCAGGAGAAAAAGGCAAAGCAAAATATATCGATACAAACCATCAAATTTTGGGTCTCATTGTAGAAGCCGTTACTGGAGATCCTGTCAATATAGTCCTAAACCGTCTCTTTCAAGAACTAAGACTCACACAAACGTATGTATATGAAAATGGTAAAACAGAAAAATTTGTCCCCATTCGGCATAGATCGACAACAATGCACATCCCAAATTTTCTCAACTCTACTCAAAATGATATTATTTCCACTGCAAAGGACCAAATGACGTTTTTAAAAGCATTCTTTAGCGGATATTTTTTTCAAAAAGAAAGGTTAAATGAACTGGAGAAGTGGAATAATATATTTTTCCCCTTTCAATATGGCATCGGAATACAAAAGTTTTCTTTGTCTCGTCTCCTCTCACCATTTCACCCTGTACCTTATATGGTTGGGCACTGCGGTTCTACTGGTTCTGTAGCGTTTTATGTCCCCGATAAGAAGCTTTACATAACGGGAACGATAAACCAACAAGCAAAACCGAATGTGGCATTTCAAACCATGATAAAAATCATACAAGCATTAAGGTAAGGCACCACTCGAACAGCGGGAGCCCGTGTATTGTACACGGGCTCCCGCTGTATTAAACTAAAAAACAATATGGCTTATAGTTATTATTTACTACTCTACATAAACAACAGCATTCTGGTATTCATGAGCGCCAATTCTGCTTAACTGTATCCCCTCAATATTTTTTGTTGCGCCAAGTACTTTTATTTCATTATATATAGGAATAACAGGAGTTTCTTCGTTTTGAATTTCAAACATTCTCGTGAGCAGAACATCACGCTCTGCCTCATCCGTAGTTACAAGCCATTTATAATAAGCTTCATCATAATCTGCATTGCTAAACCTAGAGCTGTTGCGAAGCATTCCTGTGGGAAGGATGTTGGATAATGTAAATTCAACATGCCCACTATTACAGGAGTAGAAATGCAATGACATTCCGTATTCGTCCCCAGCATTAAGGCGTGAATCAATAGTATTTGCATCTTGAACAAGCACTTTAGCCTTTATATTAATATCTGCCAACTGATCCTGAACAATCTGGCTTAGTTCAGAGTAATCCTGAATTGCACTTGTCCAAATTTCTGTTTCAAAGCCGTCAGGATAACCAGCCTCTGCCATCAAAGCTTTAGCCTTTTCAAGATTATAAACATGGGGTACCTTTACTTCCTTATATTCAATGGCAACATCTGGAACAACAGCGTATGCCACTTTTCCATAGCCATACAAAAGACTGTCAACTATAAGCTGTTTATCTATCGCATACTCCATTGCCTGTCGAACAAGCTTGTTTTTTAAAGGCGTAGAAGATTGAGTGTTAACGTAAAACATCACTATTTTCATGGAGGGGGTACTTAAAAATTGCAAATTAGGGTTATCTTTGATCTTATCAATATCGATATAGGGAATCTCATATGCCACATCTATCCCGCCAGTTTCAAGCAAAATGGTCCGCTGTCCTGCTTCAGGAACTATCTTCATTGTAAGATACTTAGTTTTTGCAGGTCCACCCCAATAATCATCAAACCGCTCAAGTGTATAATGATCGCCCGTAACGTATTCCTTCATCTTGTATGGACCACAACCAATTGGATGTGACGCAAAATATTCAGCTCCATGAGCCTCAAAGTAATCCTTTGGCATAATACCCCATCCAGGATCAGTTAATTGATAGATAAACGAGGGGTGTGGCGTGCTAAAATGGACAATAAGGGTGTTATCGTCCACGATTTCCAATTTGTTCACATCTATATAGGTGGTAAAGCCGCCCCCGCGAATAGCTCTCTGCTCAAAGGTAAACACAACATCTTTCGCAGTAAGCACGTCCCCATTATGAAATTTTACGTTCTTTCTAAGGTTAAACTGAAGTCTAAGGTCGTCCAACCACTCATAACTTTCCGCCAAAGCAAATTGCACTTTCATATCACTATCATAAGTTAAGAGTGTGTCATACATATGGTTTGTAAGAGAGAACGCTCTTTCCTGAGTTCCATAGCAAGGGTTCATAGTAGTTAGATCAGCACTCTGAGCAAAAACAATCTCTTCTTTGATTTTACGACTACTAGCATCAACAGAAGCGGCTGGAGCAAACAAAATACAAACGGCCAAAATGATAAATACAAATTTCTTCATAGGTGTCCCTCCTAATATTTCGTAATAAAAAACGGTAGAAAACTTTTCCCCCCATCTCATAATTAATGGTCCCCAAAAACACTCCTAACCAAACACATGGCATGACACAAAATGCCCTGGTTCAACTTCTCTTAGACTTAACTTTTTTGCTTCACAATCATCTTTTGCAAAAACACAACGTTTAGCAAATCTACATCCGTCAGGGACATTGATAGGAGAAGTAATCTCTCCCCTGCAAACAATTCGATTCATTTTTATATCTGGATCAGGGATAGGGATAGCAGACAAAAGAGTTTTAGTATAAGGATGAACAGGATTTTTAAATAATTTCTTAGAGTCAGCTAACTCTACTACCTGTCCCAAATACATCACCATGATATTTGTGGACAAATGCTTAACAACACTGAGATCATGAGTGATAAATAAATATGTTAATCCAAACTGGACTTGGAGATCCTGTATCAGATTTAAAATCTGAGCTTGTATAGAAACATCTAAAGCAGACACTGGCTCATCACAAACAATAAATTTAGGATTCAAAGTCAAAGCACGAGCAATACCAATCCGTTGACGTCTTCCACCATCTAATTCATGAGGGTAAGAATTCGCAAATCTTTTGGCAAGACCGACTAAATCCATCGTTTGGTCAACTTTTTTCTGTATCTTATCCTTTTCACTGGATTTATAGACACCTTGTATAATTAATGGCGCCGCAATAGATTGACTAACCGTCATCCTTGGATTTAACGATGCATAGGGGTCTTGAAAAATTATTTGCATTTGGGATCTCATTTTTTTCATCTTAGCTTTGTTGAATTTTAATACATCTTCTCCGTCAAAGAAGACCGTTCCAGATGTCGGTTCGCAAAGCCTTAAAACCGCGCGACCAAGTGTTGATTTTCCACATCCTGACTCTCCTACTACTCCAAGCGTCTCGCCTTCTTTAATAGAAAACGAGACATCGTCAACAGCAAACAATGTTCCGTAAGGAGTGTAAAAATGTTTTTTTAGATGATCTACTTTTAAAAGAGTGTCATTACTCATAAAACCACATCCTAGCCTTTATTTCATCGATCTCATTAACCGTGATTGTCTATCTTGGGACCTTTGAAACCTTAGTACTCTATGCGCTAACTATACCAACATCTAACAAAATGCTCACCGTCAATATGAGTCACAGCAGGGGATTCATGCTTGCATTTTTCTGTAGCCAACTTACATCTAGGCCAAAAGTTGCATCCCTTAGGTAAGTTCATGGGGTCAGGCATCAATCCATCAATTGGATTTAGACGATTCTCTTCAATACCAATCTTAGGTATTGAATTCATCAACCCTATGGTATATGGATGTTTCATGTTTTTGAATATTTCATGAACTGATCCGTACTCTACTATTTCACCAGCATAAATCACGGCTGCTTTTTCGCAAGTCTGCGCAACTATCCCTAAGTCATGAGTTATGAGTATCGTAGCCATATTAAATTTCTTTTTTAACTCATTCATCATTTCCAGAACTTGAGCCTGTATAGTGACGTCTAAAGCGGTAGTAGGTTCATCTGCAATAAGCACCTTGGGATTACATGCCAGTGCCATAGCAATAACAACGCGCTGTTTCATTCCTCCAGAAAATTGGTGTGGGTAATCGCTCATTCGAACTGGATCAATACCGACTAACTCCATCATTTCTGATGCTTTCTTTGTTGCCTTTGCTGATGAAACATGCATGTGCGTTTTGATGGCTTCCGCTATTTGATCTCCCACTATCATAATGGGGTTTAAGGATGTCATCGGGTCTTGAAAAATCATAGAGACTTGTTCACCACGAACTTTTCTGATTTCAGAACTCGTCATACCTAAAATATCTTTATTTTTATAAAGTATCGTTCCTGACTCAATATGACCGGGAGGGGTAGGTATAATTCTCATAATGCTTTTAGCTAACGTTGTTTTGCCTGCTCCTGTTTCCCCAACAATCCCTAAAGTCACACCTTCATCTAAATCAAGATCAATCCCATTAAGAGCTTCAACAGTACCATCTTCAGTTTCATAACTCACTCTTAGGTTCCTTATTTCAAGTATTTTTCCCATAATGCTCATTCCTTACCTTATGATAGTTTATTTTTTCATTTTGGGGTCTAAAGCATCGCGTAGTCCATCACCAAATAAATTGAAAGCAACTACCGTAATTACTAAAAAAAGCCCAGGGAAAACCGAGATGTGCCATGCATGACGCATATAAACCTTAGCTGATGTAAGAATGGCTCCCCACTCGGGAGTTGGCGGTTGAATTCCCAACCCTATATATGACAACCCCGCCACAAGTAATATGGACGTACCAATCTGAAGTGTAAACTGAACAAGAATAGGAGCCATGGCATTAGGAAGTATGTACTGCAGAATTATAGTAAAATCGTTAGCCCCTACAGCCCGCGCTGCCTCAATAAATTCTTTTTCTTTAACAGACATAATAGCTGCTCTGGAAATACGCGAAAAAGCGGCCATACGCGAAACGCCAAGTGCTATTAACAAGTTAACTGTGTTTGCGCCAAGTGCTGCCACAATTGCCATAGCAAGTAAAATGAACGGACATGCCATAAAAATATCCATTATGCGCATGATAATGTTATCTATTTTCCCGCCATAGAATCCAGCCACTATTCCCAGCGGGCCACCCATCAAAAATGATAATGTTACAGCACTGAATCCAAGCATTAACGAATACTTCGTGCCCCATAGGATCCTTAAAAACACATCCCTACCAAACTCATCACATCCAAATATATGATGCAAGCTTGGTTTCGCTAATTTATTTCTCAAATTTTGCTTAATAATGTACTCATTATAAATAGAGTTGTCAGTAAAGAAATCTATTGCAACGACTGCTACAACTATCAAAAGTAGTGTGGCGATAATAAATAAACCAACCATGGCCCTTTTATTGTACTTAAACTGGCGCCAGGCCTGCTGAAGCAAAGTTCTGTCTCGTTCGGATTGATGTGGTTTAGTTAATGTGATATTAGCATTCATTACTATTACCTCTTGGCTTTGTATTGTGATTTGATCCGTGGATCGACATACGCATAAAGTAAATCTACAAATAAATTAATGAACGTGGAAAAAACCGACAACATAACGACTGAAGCTAATATAGAAGGTGTATCCAGAAAACTAATCGACTCAACAATAAATCTGCCAACTCCAGGCCACGCAAAAATTGACTCCGTAACGACCGATCCCCCGAGTAAACTACCGAAATTAATTCCGATGATTGTGAGTATGGGGATTAACGCATTCGGAAGCATGTGTTTGATAGTTATGGCTGTTTCTTTTAATCCCTTTGCTCTTGCTGTATCAATATAATCTTGACGCACAACTTCTAACATTGACGCTCGGGTTGTTCGTGCTATTACCGCTAAGGTATTGGTAGAAAGGGTAAATGCCGGAAGTATAAGGCTTTTCAACATGCCAGGAAAACCAGTCTGCATCCCAGCGGCTGGAAGAATTCCAAGCATTAACGAAAAAACAAGAACTAAGATTAACCCCATCCAAAAAACCGGGGAGGCGGCCAAAAATAACGTTACTACCATCACGATATTATCAAAGGTGGAATATTGTTTTATTGCTGAGATGATCCCCACCGGTATTCCTATTATTATAGCTATAAAAACTGCTGAGGCTGCTAGTATCATGGTGTTTTTCAATCTTATAATTATCTGAGAGGAGATTTCCAAATTGTTTCTATACGATGTGCCGAGATCCCCTCGAATCGCATTAACAATGAATCTGCCATACCTAACCAAAAAAGGGTCATTAAGGCCCATTTTTTCTCTAATATTTTGAAGATCAATTTCCGTAGCGTCATTTCCCGCAATTATTCTTGCCGGATCACCAGGTGTGAAATTCATAATAGCAAACACAAGGAATGTAGCTCCGAGTAAAACGGGGATAACAAATATGAATCTTTTTAAAATATATCTTATCATGCCAATACCTTCCTTTATTGGCGCATCAACAAGCATAACGGTGACGAAATTAATCATCGTCAGCGTGACACGCCACGTTTATGTGATAGTTAGCAAATCGTTAAGTATAACCTACTCTCTATTTGAGCAATTGGAAATCACTCTTTTCGCAAGGGGGTCTCTTTACTTGTATTATTACGGAGTCGCATCAACGGCTCTATACAATTTTCGCCAACAACTCCATCATGATGTGAGGCAGGGATAGAAACACATCATTCGAGTCGAAATATTTAATATTGCGAGTAAATCAAGATTCTAAAGTAAGACTACTATAATTTATTTTTTTGTCAAATTTCACAGAATTGATCAGCGACACAAGTCTCAAGGCTACTGTAATTTCATTTTCGATAAATATAATTTTATTCAACTTGAATCGTCAGGGTATCTTCGCCTCTGGTTTTACTGCCGTTTCGTTGAGTTTTCTACAGGAGCGAATGGTCTTCCTGCATTCCTTTATGTCCGGATACGTTCTTCCGGAACGTTCTTCTTCGTCCTTTTCAAGGAATAACAAGCCTATAAGTCTCATAACGGATACATCGTCGAACAGCTTTTTCTCTTAGACGGATCTCCTCGTTGAGCCTCTGTATCATGTTGGTGCTCCTGAATCTTTTATAGTATTTCTTTGGAAGTACGTAATGGCACCTGCCAGAAGGAAGGAGTAGACGGCTTCTGAAAGATCTCTCTCGCGTGCTGTCATCAGAACTATGACGACTACTTTTTTGCTGGCCTACTCTGGTGGATATTTAACGTTGCTTATGTTGTTTGCAAGACAGAATACAGATTTTGTACGGATTATAAATTATAGAATGATTGCGGCAGAAATATTGAGAACTGTGGCTGGGAGTATAGGCTTAGTTTTGATTGCACCTATTACCGCTGTAATTACTGGATGGATCTATTCTTACGATGTAGAGACACTTAAAGATAGGGTCAGGTGTCCTTTGGGGAAAAATACAAGGTAATGTACAAAGTCTATAGCTTCTTTAATACTTTCTAAGTGTTGCTACGGCAAACCTATATGAGTACATATGGAGTTCAGGCATTAAAAAAGGGTCCCGGCATTATGCCGGGACCCTTGTGTTCTCAATGGTGGGTGGTAGAGGAATTGAACCTCTGACCTCTTCCGCGTCAAGGAAGCGTTCTCCCCCTGAACTAACCACCCAACGACTCGGTATTCTACAGGTCTAAGTGCGAAATGTCAATAACTGCAAGACAATCAAAACCCCTACTTCTTTTTGTTGGTCTTTTGCTCCCCTAATTCCTTACCGCGTCGGGTTGCCTCTGCAATAGCCCGGATAAAGGACGCACGGACCGCTCCTTCCTCCAATTCATAAAGCCCTTCGATAGTGGTACCACCAGGGGTAACCACACCATCTTTCAGTTCCGCTGGATGTTTTCCTGTTTCCAAAACAAGTTTTGCTGCCCCGATCATCGTCGCGGCAGAGGCCTTTAGTGCCAAATCTTTCGGAATTCCAACTCGGAGGCCCCCGTAGGTCAATGCCTCAAGCACTGTAAACATATAGGCGGGCCCTGATCCTGAAATGCCCGTTATGGCGTCAAGATTTGGCTCTGCTGTTTCTTCACTTTCTCCAAGAAGGCCGAAAAGAAGTTTGGTTTTTTTCATATCTTCTTCTGTCACATTTTCAGAAGGCGTATAGGCCGTAAAAGCAGCATTAACAGCGGCACATATATTTGTCATTCCCCGAATCCATCTTGCATGGGGGGCTGCTTCTGCAAGCTGCTCTAATCGAATACCCGCTGCCATAGAAAAACATAGCTTGTTTGTCAGATTTTGCGCCAGAGAAGCCACCACGGGAAGTTGAATATGAGGCTTCAGCGCAAAAACCACCACGTCTGCCCTTGCTATAGCTTCGTTGCTTTCCTCATAACAAATACCCAGTTCTTCGAGGGATTCCACCTTTTGTCTATCTTTGTCGTAGGCTATGACTGTGCAATTTTCCTTCACCCATCCCCTGGCCACAGAACTGCCAAGCATTCCCGCTCCGATAACAGCAATGGTACATCTTTTTTTATTCACCATGAACATCTACTCCTTTTGCCCTGGCCCACTCAAACATTCCTAAGGCAGCAGCGACACCTGCATTGAGCGAACCTGTTTTCCCTGTTATAGGGATGCGAAGCAACATGTCGCACCGCTGGGCAACGAGACGGGACAACCCCTCACCTTCTGCTCCAACAACAATTGAGGACTTGTCTGGGTATGTTGCCCCCCAAAGGGATTGGGGCGCATTATGGTCAAGTCCCACCACCCAGAAGCCTTCCTCCTGAAGCCGGGTTATCGTCTGTGCAATATTCGTTACGGATATCATGGGTACTCGCAACGCTGCCCCAGCACTCACTTTCACTACCGTTCCGCCAGGTAAGGCCGAGCGGCGTTTTGAATAAACAACAGCCGTAGCTCCAGCAGCCTCTGCCGTACGTATAATAGCTCCCAAGTTGTGAGGGTCAAGTATGTGATCAAGAACTACAAGAAGAATCGGCCCTTCCTTTGTTTTTAAGGTGGGTAGAAAATCTTCCATATCCAGTTGTTCCACCATTGTTATTTTTGCCACTGCCCCCTGGTGGTTCTCTCCGGGGCACATTTCATCAACCAAAGTTGACGCCACTTTTTGAAAAGGGACCTTAGCAGAACGGGCAAGGGTCATTACTTCTCCTGAAAAGGAAGGATGGGCCCTTTCTGAGATCCAGACTTTTAAACATTTCTGTGGTGAGTATTGGAGAAGATCTAAAACTGGCTGGCGTCCCCATATAAGATCTTCATCAATTTGTTTCCTCACATCTGGCATTTTGATATAAGGTTTCTTGCCATATGGTTTCTGATTCTCTCTCTTTTTATTCTCCATTTTTCTACTATATGGTTTTTTGCTATCTGGCTTACTATTATCACGACGCTGTTTTGCGCTCATAGTGGTCCTCCCTTTCAAGCTGCCTGGCATATTCCTGAAGATAGGCAGAAGTATACCCTTGTCTGCTTTTGATTATTTCTTCTGGCGTTCCCTGGGTTACTATAGAACCGCCCTCCATTCCTCCCTCGGGGCCTAGATCGATAATATAATCTGACGATAGAAGTACATCCAGATTATGCTCGATGGTCACCACAGTATTTCCCTGATCCACGATGCGATGGAGAATGTGAAGCAACTTCTTCACATCTGTATAAAATAAACCTGTTGTTGGTTCGTCGAGAAGATACAGAGTAGGACCGGTGAAGCGTTTACTCAGCTCTTTTGCAAGTTTAACCCGTTGTGCTTCTCCCCCGCTCAAGGTGAGGGCCGATTGACCAAGACGAATATATCCGAGACCTGCTTCTTGAATTAAGGCCAGTTTTGATGCAATGCGGGGAATTTCCTTAAAAAACTCAAAAGCATCATCTACTGTCATATTCAAAACATCAGCAATGTTTCTCCCTTTATAACGAACTTCAAGAGTTTCTCTGTTATACCTTGTTCCTCCGCAAACCTCACAGTCCACGTAAACATCGGGCAAAAAAAGCATGGAAACTTTAACAGATCCAGCTCCGCTGCAAGCTTCACATCGTCCACTCCTTACGTTGAAACTAAACCTGCCAGGTGCATATCCACGTATTTTTGATTCTGGAAGCTCTGCAAAAAGTTCGCGGATGAGAGTAAAGAGACCTGTGTATGTTGCTGGATTTGACCTTGGAGTTCTACCAATTGGACTTTGATCCACAAGCACCACATTTCTAAATTGCTCTGCCCCATCAATGCCTAGATGTTTCCCGGCTCTCTCTCTGAAATCTTTGTCCAGAATACGTTTCATACCCTTATATAGCACATCATACAAGAGGCTGCTCTTTCCAGATCCCGAGACTCCGCTGATGCAGGAGAAAACACGTGAAGGTATTGCTACATCAATTTCCTTAAGGTTGTGATGGGCAACCTTCCGTAATGTGAGCCAATGAGAAGTATTACGCACATCTCTTCTTCTAATACATCCTGAAACTTCCCCTCGCAAATAGGGACCAGTTAAAGCATTGGTATTGAGCACCTCTTCAGCTGTTCCTGCATTAACAATTTCTCCACCCTGCTCTCCTGCACCAGGCCCCATTTCTACAATAGCGTCAGCTGCAAGCATTGTTTCACGATCATGTTCCACGACTACTACAGTGTTGCCAAGATCTCGAATGGAGCGAAGGGTACGCAAAAGACGATCGGTATCTCTGGAATGAAGGCCAATGGTCGGTTCATCAAGAACGTAGAGAACCCCGCTGAGCTTTGAACCTATCTGAGTAGCCAAACGAATACGCTGACTCTCACCGCCACTTAAAGTATCTGCGCGACGCATAAGGGACAGATATCCAACGCCCACATCGACAAGAAAAGAGAGTCTCTTTTCAAGCTCTATCATCACTTGACCCATAATTTTTTGTTCATTTTCAGTGAATTCCATTTCTTTAAGCACGGGTAACAGTCTATCCACAGGCATTTCCACCAGCTCATCAATAGTGTGGTGGTTTAATTGAACCATAAGAGCTTCAGGACGTAGACGGTAACCATGACATGTTTGACATATATCTTCCACACGATATCCGGCTAACTCTTCTAGGACATTCTCAGATTCCGTTTCATTCCATCTCCCTTCCAACCATGGAAGGAGCCCTTCATATCGCCCCATATACTGATGCCGTTCTCCGCGGTCAGAGAAGAACATGGGAAGTCTTTCATCGCTCCCATAAAGGATAAAGTTCTGTACATTCTTTGGCAGCGTTCCATATGGCTGAGTCAAATCCCATCCTTTCGACTGAGAGAAAGTGTACAGCTTGCTCAGCATGTAGTGCTTTTTTTTCCAGGGAAGAAGAGCGCCCTCTTCCACTGAGCGGACGGGGTCTATGGCATGCTCTTCAGAAAAGTGTTCGTGGCTGCCAAGACCAGAACAATCAGGGCAGGCTCCGTAAGGGTTATTAAATGAAAATAGCCGCGGCTCTATTTCCGGAAGGGAGATGCCACAGTCAGGACAGGCATAGTTTTCTGTGAGAAGCTGCTCTTTTCCCCCCTCTGTGACAAGGAGCACATATCCTCCAGAGAGGCTCAAGGCTGCCTCTACAGCTTCGCTAATACGCCCTTTCCGGTCGTCCAGGACTTTCAGTCGATCAATTACCACTTCAATAGTGTGTCTTTTATTCTTATCAAGGGCAATCTCTTCTTCTAACCAGTAAATAGTTCCATCCACCCTTACGCGCATGAATCCCTTCTCCCTATTTTGGGCAAAAAGATTTTTAAACTCCCCTTTTTTCCCTCGAACCTGAGGGGAAAGAATTTCAAGCCGCTGGTCCGGGTAGTTCCTGAATATAACGTCCACAATTTCATCAAGGGAATATCGAATGACGGCCTTCCCGCACGATGGGCAGTATGGAACTCCTAGCCTACCATACAAAAGTCTCAGATAGTCATAAATCTCCGTTACGGTACCCACTGTTGAGCGAGGGTTATGGGATGTACCTTTCTGTTCTATTGAAATAGCTGGAGATAATCCTGAAATGTCATCCACATCAGGTTTTTTTTGTATTCCTAAAAATTGTCGGGCATAGGCAGAAAGGGATTCTACATACCGGCGCTGACCCTCTGCATATAGTGTATCAAAAGCCAGGGATGACTTCCCGGAACCTGATGGCCCTGTAATAACCACAAGTTTATTTTTTGGAAGTGTTACGTTTATATTTTTGAGATTGTGCTCTCTTGCTCCTCTTATGCTGATAAGATGCAACACGCTGCCACTCCTTCCCTTTTGAGTCTGTCAATATATCACGAATTTGCGCAGCTTTTTCAAAATCAAGTTTTTCTACTGCTTCCCACATGAGGCGTTCTAGATCACTATGGGTGTATTCCTGAACTTCTTTTGTTCTTCTCCCTCTGCGGCTCTCTAATTTTACAGCATCGGAAGTAAGTTCTTCTGGAAGAAGGTTTTGTACTGTTTTACTAATAGTTTGAGGTATAATGCCATGCTTTTCATTGAAAAGCATCTGTATTTCTCTTCGCCTGCGAGTCTCTTGTACAGAAGTCCTAATACTCTCAGTTTCCACATCGGCATAAAGTACGACTTGCCCCCGCGTGTTTCTCGCCGCTCGCCCCATGATCTGTATAAGCGACCGATGAGAACGGAGAAAGCCTTCTCTGTCAGCATCAAGGATAGCCACCAGCGACACCTCAGGAAGATCCATCCCCTCTCTCAGCAGGTTAATACCAACAAGAATAGAAACTTCTCCGCTTCGAAGATCACGTATGAGTTCTGCTCGCTCAAAAGCATTTAATTCCGAATGGATATATTTTACTTTGAACTGCAGATCTGCCAAGTATTCAGCTAGATCTTCTGACGATTTTTTTGTTAATGTCGTTACAAGTGCCCGTTCTCCCCTTGCTGTGATACCTCGCAGTCTATCAACGAGATCATCAACCTGTCCAGTTGCAGGACTCACCACTACCTCAGGATCCACCACTCCAGTGGGCCGAATTATCTGTTCCGCTACACAGGTGGAAACTTCTCGTTCCCAATCCCCAGGAGTAGCTGAGATAAAAATAACTTGACGAAGATATTTTTTAAACTCCCTCCAGTTGAGAGGTCTATTGTCAAGACATGAAGGGAGGCGAAAACCATTTTCCACGAGGGTAGTCTTCCTGGCCCTATCTCCGTTATACATGCCCCTCACCTGAGGAAGGGTAATGTGAGACTCATCTATTACCATAATAAAATCATCGGGGAAGAAATCAAGAAGAGTTCCAGGGGGTTCTCCAGGATTGCGGCCATCAAGATATCGCGAGTAATTCTCTATGCCTGAGCAGTAGCCCACTTCTGCAAGCATCTCCATATCATATCGGGTCCTCATCTCTAAACGTTGTGCCTCGAGAAGTTTTCCCTGTTTTTTCAATAGGTGAAGCTGCTCATCAAGTTCCTGCTGTATTTGCCCCATAGCTTTATCTATGGCATCTCGACTTGTAACATAATGCTGGGCAGGGAAAATAGAAGCTTTAGGAAGCTGTTTCAGTGTATGGCCACTCACGGGATCAATTTCATCAATGCGTTCAATTTCATCGTCAAAAAAAGCGACTCTGAGTGCCGTTTCACTATAGGATGGATAGATTTCAAGAACATCTCCTCGTGCCCTGAACTTTCCTGCTTCAAGAAGCATGTCATTCCGAGCGTAATAATTATCTATTAGCCGCTCCATAAAACCTCTACGATCCCATTTTTCCCCCACAGCAAAGGGAAATATAACTTCTTCGTACATTTCCTTTTTTCCAAGGCCATAGATACAAGATACGCTAGCTACAACAATAACATCCCTTCGTTCAACAAGAGCTTTCGTTGCTGCAAGACGCAATTTCTCTATACGGTCATTGATAGAGGCATCTTTTTCTATATAAGTGTCACTCGAGGGAATATAGGCTTCCGGCTGGTAATAATCATAATAACTTACAAAATAATGGACAGCATTGTGGGGGAAAAATGTTTTAAACTCAGTATAAAGTTGTGCTGCCAATGTTTTATTATGAGCCAGAACAAGAACGGGACGATCAAACTGGGCCAGTACATTTGCCACAGTAAAGGTTTTTCCACTCCCCGTAACTCCTAAGAGAGTTTGGAAACGTGTTCCATTTTTAAGGGATTCAACAAGTTTTTCTATAGCTTCAGGCTGATCTCCAGAAGGTCCCCAATCTGCTTTCAAATTAAAAATTCCAGACATGACGTTTCAACTCCTCTTGTTACCCCTCTAGTCTATCATTCGTTAGAAAAGTAAAAAAGCGTGCCCACAAAAGCGGGCACGCTTAGAGATTATCAGATGGTACTGTTATGCAAGATTACTTGCCACTTCAGGCTTCGTACTTCCCTTTCGTCTCAACTCTTCTTTTTTGCTCTCTTTAACGTCGCCATGGAGCAATCTTTCTTCCTGCTCTTCGGTCTCTTCCTCTGTAACGAAACCCAGAAGTTCATCAAGTTCTTTCCCTTCAATGACTTCTTTTTCTAGAAGGGTCTCAGCGACCATTTCGACCTGCTCTTTCTTTTCTGTCAGAATCTGCTTGGCCTTTTCGTAGCAGCCGTCAATAATGGCCTTTACTTCCTGGTCTATCATGTATGCAACATTATCGCTATAGTTTTTATCGTCCGCGATGTCCCGCCCCAAAAAGACTTCCTGATGTTTATGTCCTAACTTCACGAGACCAAGAGCATCGCTCATGCCAAATTCCGTTACCATCCTTCTTGCAATTTGAGTAGCTCTGTCAAGATCGTTCCCAGCACCAGTAGTCACGTCACCAAAGGTGAGCTCTTCTGCCACACGGCCTCCCAGAAGTACTGTAATCTGATTTGTCAGTTCCGTCTTGGACATTAGGAAACGATCCTCATCAGGCAGCTGAAGCGTATACCCTAAAGCCATATGACCTCGCGGTATAATCGATATCTTATGTACGGGATCACAATTGGGCAAATACTTCGCCACCAAAGCGTGCCCTGTTTCATGAAACGCGATGATCCTTCGCTCTTTGTCGCTAACAAGGCGACTCTTACGCTCAGGTCCAGCGATTACACGATCTATCCCTTCTTCAAACTCAGCCATGGTAATGAGGCTTTTGCCAGCTCTAGCTGCCAAAAGGGCCGCTTCATTGACGAGGTTCGCAAGATCCGCTCCCACAAAACCAGGGGTTCTACGAGCCACCACCCCCAGATCCACATCATCGGCTATCTTCTTGTTCCTCACATGGACAGCCAATATTTCTTCTCTTCCTTTTACATCTGGGCGATCCACGACAATGTGACGATCGAAACGTCCCGGCCGTAAAAGCGCAGGATCAAGGATATCCGGCCTGTTTGTGGCTGCGATGAGAATAATCCCCGTAGACTCATCAAATCCATCCAGTTCAACCAAAAGCTGGTTCAGCGTCTGCTCCCTTTCATCGTGACCGCCACCAAGACCAGCCCCACGATGACGGCCCACAGCATCCATTTCGTCTATAAAAATAATACATGGCTGATATTTCCGTGCCTGCTCGAAAAGATCCCGAACTCGGGCTGCGCCAACACCTACGAACATTTCAACAAAGTCCGAGCCGCTCACACTGAAGAAAGGAACATCGGCCTCTCCTGCGGCAGCGCGAGCCAACAATGTTTTCCCCGTACCAGGAGGTCCGAGAAGAAGCACTCCCTTAGGCACTTTCGCCCCTAAGGCCCTGAATTTTCCAGGATCTCGAAGAAACTGGATGACCTCACTCAGTTCTTCTTTGGACTCATCGCATCCAGCCACGTCGTCAAAGGTGACTTTAGGACGGTTATCGAGAAAAAGCTTCGCCTTGCTTTTTGCGAAATTCATGACCTTCCCCCCGCCGCCCTGCATGTTGTAGAGGAAGAATATCCACACTCCTATTAACAGCAACGTAGGGAAGAAAGAAGAAATCATTGTCGCCCACCATGGGGTTTTCTGTGGTGGTTCTACCTGGACATTAACATTTTTCCCTGCTATTTCTTTCGCAAGATCTCCTGTCCCTACAACCTCAGCCTGAAAACTTCTGCCGTCAATAAAGCGGCCGGATACGGTGTTTTCTTTTATCGTAACGCTTTTAATTTGTCCTGTATCTACTGCAGTCAGGAACTCGGAGTACGTGATTACTTCCGCCTGCTGTGGACTTTGAGCTGGTGATAAGAAAACGTTTACAAGGCTTACTACAAGTACTACGAGAATCAGGTACAACCCGAGATTCTTGATCAATCGGCCCACTAAATATCGCCGCCTCTCATTGATTTTCCCTCTTCGGGGCTATTCATATATATATCAACCATATGGATCGATGGCAAGTTCCGCCATTTCCCTGCATAGTCCAGACCATACCCCACCACGAACTTATCAGGGATGTCAAATCCTTTATAATCTACATTGACCGGTACCTTGCGCCGTTCCTCTTTGTCAAGCAACACACACACCCGTATACTCTCCGGTTCTCGCTCTCCCATCATACGAATGAGATAAGACAAGGTTAAACCACTATCCACAATATCCTCTACGATCAACACGTTTTTTCCCCTTATGTTTATATCAATATCCTTCGTTATTTTAACAATACCACTCGTTTTGGTGGAATCACCATAGGAGGAAACTGCCATAAAGTCCATGACTACGTCTACATCTTGATCTATGTAACGGATAAGATCTGAAAGGAAAATAACCGCACCTTTCAATATGCCTATTGTAACAAGCTCTTTCCCAGCATAATCTTTGCTTATCTGTTTAGCAAGTTCCTTTACCCTACTCTGTATAACTTCATCTGACAGAAGTATGTCTGAAACAACATATTCCATTCTATTGTACTCCCTCCAGCGCCGATGCCACAGGCTCAAGCCTCAAAATTATCTGTGCTCCTCCATGATACTCTTTGTCAGAAAAAGTGCCTTCAAAAGGTATCCACTGCCATTTTTCACTTTTTGAAAAAACCGGCCATATTTTCTGTAACCACCAGGGTATTTTTTTCATTTTCCTATTTTTCAGGCTAGAAGACTCACTATCTGCAGGTGAAACAATGAGGCTGCTCCCCAGCTCCAAAGGGAAAGCCTCTTGAAACCTTCCTGTAGAAGACGTCAAGGATCCTGAAAAGTGCTGTTTCTTTTCCCAATGCACCTTCCAGTAGCCCCATAAAAACACACCCCTGTCTCCTTTAAAAACAATCTCTTTAGATATAGCGTGAGTATTATACAAGAGTTTTGGATTTATCCATACCATAAAACCTGAACCACAACAAATAAAAGCTTTATTTTCCCATTGAAATAACCACCGACCAGAAGTTTTTAAAGTTGCAATCAGGGATGTAAGGCGATTCCTTGTCAATGTTTTGAGACTCAACTTTCTTCCAATAGCCCGTATAAACCATGCCTGTTCCTGCTCTGAGAGGGAACGAACAAATGAAAGTGCCGTCCCATACATAGAGAAAGGGACATTTTCTTTGCCCCATTGAACAAGCAACTCTCCCTGCTCCTCTTCACGTCGGCGGAATTCCTGCATATCCTGTGCGAAATCGACAAAATGCTGACGCGTAGAGGAATTTATTGTTCTTTCAAGCAATGGAATGATTTCATGACGGATGCGGTTCCTGACGTAGGTCGTGTCAAGGTTTGTAGGGTCTTCTCTCCAACTAATTCCGCGAGCCTGCAAAAGACGCCTTAAGTCTTCTCGCCACCATCCAGAGAGGGGGCGTATAAATTGTCCCCGGACCTCGGGTATGCCCACAAGTCCGAAGGGACCTGACCCACGGCAAAGATTGAATAACAGTGTTTCTGCTATATCATCAGCTGTATGGCCAAGCGCAACAACTGTTGCTCCTTCTGAAGCCGCTATCTGCTCAAAAAAATCGTAGCGAACCCTTCGGGCTCCTTCTTCTAGACTCTCACCCTTGCGTAAAAGGCGTGGGACAACAACATGCTCTATCTCGAATTCGCAACCCCATGCCTCTGCAAGCTTTTTTACGAAAGCCGCGTCTTCTATTGAACTTATTTCTCTAATGCCATGCTCCAAATGAGCCACGATAACCTTTCCAGGCCAGAATTGCACAAAGAACCAGAGCAGAGCAACAGAATCACTGCCACCAGAAACGGCAACTACAGCTGGTCCTATCTTTTCTGCCCAGCCCTGTTTTCTGGCTACAGCCCAGAATTGATCCCTTAAATATGGAAGTGATAATTCATATGGAAGTTGTTTTTCTAAACCTTTCATTTCAACCATTCAGCCACCTCCCAGAAAAGAGGTGAAACAAAAATGGCGGGAGATGGGTCCCCCGCCTATGAATTCATATTTGGTGGCGGTGACTGGAATCGAACCAGTGACACTGCGGGTATGAACCGCATGCTCTAGCCATCTGAGCTACACCGCCAAATTGGTTGCGGGGGCAGGATTTGAACCTGCGACCTTCGGGTTATGAGCCCGACGAGCTTCCTGACTGCTCCACCCCGCGATCTATATAGACATAACTAAAACCCAAATTAAGTACATTGTGGTGCCGGACGCGGGACTCGAACCCGCACGGACTTTTCTGTCCCCAGGATTTTAAGTCCCGTGCGTCTACCTATTCCGCCAGCCCGGCCAGCACTCAGACATTATAAGGAGCTCTTTAAGTTCTGTCAAGGGATTGACTACATGTCGTTGTAAGCGGCCCATGTAATCATGTCTGTATAGACAGTATATGGGGTATAACAATTATAATCACTTCGTTCTTTTCTTTTTCTGTATACTGAGTCGAAAACAACGAACCTAAAATGGGAATATCCCCAAGAAGGGGAAACTTATATTGGTTTTCCCTTTTTAGTTCTTTAAATAATCCTCCTATGACGAAAGGCTCCCCATCTCGAACTCGCACCTGGGTTTCCACTTGCCTTGTACTTGTCTCCGGATATGTTTCGCCTCTGGCTCCCTCCCTCCATGAAACAACCTCACCCGTTTTTATAACAAGCTTAATAGTTATGATCTCATCCCTTCCTACAAAAGGAGTTATTTCAAGTTGAGGCCCTACTTCCTCTGAAACATATGTAGGATTGCCCGCCTCATCACGTGTCGATACGTATGGATACTTTTGAACAAGCTGTATTCTTGCCTTCGTTCCCTCGATAGTTATAACTGACGGCTCTGCAAGAATGTGCCCCTTTTCTTCCTTTTCAAGGGTTGATATTAAGGCGTCCAATTTTTTTACTGTACCAGAAAGGGAAGTTATGTCTTCACCAAACATCCCTTCGCTGTAAGAATCACTGTACCCTATTCGACCAGGAGTCCCTCTGCCTTTATATTCCAGCATCCAGTGTTTATAAATTGATTCCAGGCACGACGCAACCTCATGTGAGGCGCGGTCTGCTATCTCAACAATCCTGGCCTCGATCATAACCTGCTTCCCTGGACGGTCTATAAGTTCAACGTATCGCTCCACTTTCAGAAGTTGCTCTCTATCAGCAGTTACATAAAGAGTGTTTAATCTTTCATCTTCCACAATTTTTTGAACCCCAGTAGCCTGTTTGACCATTTTTGCGGTGCTAGCGATATCGCTGTAGGCCAGCCTGAAAGATTTTGTTTCTGTCAAACCTAATATTTCCCCTAAATTTTCTTTTTTTCCTACCCAAAGAGTTTTGTCGCCCAAAGCAACAAATCGGAGGTCATTTGAACGGAGGAGATAAAAAAAAGCCTGGCTGGCTGAAATTTCTTTTAAAATTATTGTGGTTTTTCTCTCGGGGACGGAATCATCCAAGATAAGGTTCATATCCCAATATTCGGCAAAGAGGCGAAACGCGTCAGGCAGCAAAACATCGCGAAGAGAAAGAGAGACAGGCTCAGAGGCCATTTTTTCGGATATAGGCAAAAATGCTCCTTCCCCTGATTGCAACTCATGATATTGTCTTTTTCCCCTATAAGAGCCTTGCTCCCCTGTCCCCTCTCTTTGCAATGTAAAGCACCAACTGGAGGACCGCTTTTCCCCATCGGCTTTATGGAGATTAAGTTTTAATCCTGTTTTGTGCAAGACGCTCATTTCTATGTATCCTTCTTTCTGCATGACATTGATGCTTAACAGAAGTGGCCCTTCATAATCACGATTCCATGTGGTAGAGGGAAGAACAACATTTCTCCACTTCAAAATTGTTTTTTGTTTATTTATCTCCACTATTTCTGGTTTAGGCAAATTTTGTCCCCCAACATAAACGGTGACCTTATCATGCTGAGCTTGCTCTACAGATACACCTGTCATAGTTCCCTTCTCCGTTCCATAAAGCTGACTGTTCTTTACAACGCACAAAAGCACTATCAATATGAACGTTCCCCAAATACGAAGAAGGAGGCGATTTCTATTCATTAGACGTTCCTCCTATTTTCAATTTCTGGGTACATTTTTGTTCTATTTCCAAATTCATAACATCTAGTGAAATATGTGTCACTTTTACTTTTCCGTCATATAGAACATCCCCTTCTTTCACGAGGAGTCCTTTTTCTCCGCCTTCCTCGTCAAGAAGGGAAAATCTACCCGTTTGCCCTACTATAACCCCTTTAAGAATCAAAGGTGTCTCTAAGTCTTCTTCTATGGCGTCTGTTTCTTTTGCATCATGAAAAAATGGAGTACTCCTGCGGGGGACAGCAAAGAGCAAAGAAGAATCCTCATCTTTTTTAGGCACCTGGGCTCCCTCAAGAACTGCCTGCAAATTTCTGGCAAGTTTTATATTATATTCATGCTGCGCTAAAGTGGTCTCGTCCATAGATAAAGTATGTGTTTCACTGTAAGGAGCAAGAGATAAAGAGGGCAACCATACACTTATGCAGCAAATAAAACAACAAATTCCTGCTAGAAGAAAAGCTGGAATGGCAATTTTTATAAAAAAATGTTTTTTAGACATTCTTCTCGTCCTTCTTTTTGCACTCTAAATAAAGTTTTAGACGATCTCCGTTTTCACCTTTGGAGAGCTCTCCTGAATGAATGAGGAATGGTGAACTGAAAGCCTCAAGTTCCTCTATAAAGGAAACACACTCGCGATAAGGGCCTTCTGCACTTAAAATAACAACTTCACCTGCAGAAGAATCTTGTCGCAGATCTAAAAGAATCAGGCTACATTTATCGGTGATATCAGATAACCACTCTAGAGAGGATTTTCTCTCTCCTAAACAAGACTGTGTTATTTCTTTTTCATGGCGGGCCAGAACTTCCTTAAAAAGGTTGTTGTCTTTAAGCAAAAGGGAAGCGTCATTTTGTATATGCTGTTCTTTTTCTAAAAGCCTGGTAATTTTATTTTTCATGAAACGCAGATCGTTACACAAAAAACATAGCCCTATAACTATACAAAGTACGGCTAGGATACCTGCACGATAGAAGGACAGAAAAATAATTCTCTGTCTTTTCATAACTATTCCTCCAATTTAACGAAAAGCAATCTTAATTTAAAATTGGATCGTTCTCCATTTTTAGAAAAATGCGGATAGTTTATGTCCTGAAGGTAAAGATTTTTATACAACTCTTCTCCCCAAATAAAAATCTCCCTACCCTCGCCTTCCCCACTGAGGAGCATTTCTTCTCTTTTAAATTGTATTTGGTCTAACACAACACTATCTGGAATGGAATTTATCAAAAACCGCAACACTTCTGAATGGTTATTTTTGTGGCAACTTGATGCCTCAAGACGTAAAGAACATGTTTTAATGAGATCTTTCTGTTTCATTGCCAAGTTCTTTTTAACAGACAAAACTTTATTTATATTTTGCCTTTTCGCCGCTATTTGACTGTCAAGTTCAATTGCCTTCTGATGGCAACAATAAATAGCCCCCCCTCCTGTTAGTAAGAAACATACCAATAAAGCTGTAAAACCCCATTTATTTATACGGAAGAGTAATGAAGCATGACCACCTTTATAATAAGAGCGCAGCAAATCTAATTTAATGTCCATTGTAACTCTCTCAATGCCAGGCCAAAGGGGATTTCCCACCCTTTAAGCGACAAGGCATGGCCTTTTATATTCCACATATGATTGAGGGGCGGGAGTTCTTTCATTTCCGGAGCCATTCTTTTTCTTATTTCCAATGCAGTTCCGCTCTCCCCTCCTGCCCAAAACCAATGGTTGTCTTTGAGTAAAAGACTATCTATTCCAATACTCTCATTGTCCATGCCCAGAACTGACGAAACTGTGTCTGTAAAAATATACTCTTCCTCAGAAACCATTAGCCTGTGGAGAATTGTACCGTCTGCGTAAAAAAGAGTAACCGGCCTGTAATCTGATCCATAGGGCCCCCCTACACCTCTTAAAAGACTAACTTGGGGAGGCTCTATACATGCAGCACCTATGCGAGAATGATGCAATATCCTTAAAAAGCGCTTAATAACCTGGTTTAGGGCCGCTGAAACGAGAAAGCTTACTTTTGGGGTAGAAGATCTCTCGTTGCTTTCGTAACGGAAACTATCACAACATATTTTGTCCCATGCCACTTTAAAACGTCGTTTAACCTCCCATTCTAATGCTTTCTCCAGCTCTCTTTGTGGCAATTCTGGAAAGTGTAGCGTTTCAAGAAATATATGGGTAATGGGAAGAGTACAGTTAATCAATACATTTTTGGGAAAGGAAGCTTCTTCCACTAGGTTTTTTAAAAGCTTCACCCAATCAAAAAAAGATTCAAATAGGCTCGCTTCTTCAGGGACCGGATACTCTATATTTTTTTTAACACTCAAATGCCCTTTCTCCCAACCTAGAACCACACACCGGACCCACGATTTTTCAACAGACAGACCTGCTAAGGGAATTTTCTTTTTTGAATGCTGAGAAAAAATTTTATGCATTGCTTTTCTTTCCCACCTTTATTATTCGTTGATCAAATAAAATGACCACTCTTTATCAGCATTTGAAAAACAATCAATAACGCATCCCACCGAGTAACTGATGTTTTTTAGAGAAGCTTTTGAACTGATAAGGTATATTATTCTGTCTTTTTGCAAGGATATTAAGAAAGAAATATTAGTTATGACATCAACATCATTTATCTGGAATGCTTTGATATGAGATGGCATTTGCTCATTGACAACTGCTTCATTTACACCTTCTATTTCCGGAAAAATTTTTTCTAGCCAGCTGGAAACTGCCGTTATTCCAGAAACTGCTGCGTGATGAAGTCTGACTGTTCTTTCGAGGTTTCGGATTACTGATATTTTCTCTGTCATTAAAGTATAAAAACATGGAAGACACGCAAGTAGAACAGACATGAAAATAAGCACAAAAATTAACACAAAACCCCTTTTTGCCCTTACATGTTTCGAGCGTGAAATGCCGTTACCACCTTTGATCTTTTACCTCTGCTTTCTATCTCTATACACACTTCTAAAACTCCTTCCTGCTTATGATAAGTGAATTCCATACGAGAAATTCCGTTAACCACCGGCTGTGCACTCTGCTTAGTAACATCATGAAAATAAAGGGCATCCATTCCTTCTCGGGGACCTCTTTTCACATAGAACCTCGATGCACGTAAAAAGTGCAGAAAGGAGCCAATAGGAATTGATTCAACGTCTTGTGCAGACTCTGCAAGTTTTACCTTTGTCCCTGAAATATACGCCACCCTAAAGGGTCGCGTTGCTCCTGGAAAAACAACCCAATTGAGAGTCTTCCTCGCTTTACCACCATACGTAGGCTCCACTTTGCTTGACTTTGGCACGCCTGAGAGGGTTACTTCCTGTAGAGAGGGAGCAATTGAGATCACTTTTAAAAGAGATGGAAGGGTATAAACACATCTCAATTCATTTCCCCAATCTTTATTCATGATCTCTGCATCAAAATTCGGAACCACATTCAGCGCCCTCCCCCAATGAGCAATAGAAGTGACTTCCTCAAAGAGCTTTTCGAAGTCGAGAGAAGCTGGAATGCCTTGCCCTGCATTGAGAATTTGAGGCATCATTATAGAAAAGACATGAGAAACTTTTACTTCCATATTATGGCCATGGGATATGTAAGACCTTAACAATACTACCCTTTGTACCCCCTGAAAAAAAATCCCTCCAAGGATAAGCGAAACACAAAGGGCTATTATTACTTCTATAAGAGTTCGGCCAGGCGAGAAGACGATCTTGCCCTTCTGGTTACTCGCGCCAAAGAGTAATCTCATAAATAGGCTTATCCTCATTGGGAAGACAGGGATCCAATGCCATGACATGAACTGTTTTTATGTTCTCTTCCAGGGTGCTTTCTTCTTTTAATTTTAGGCCGTTACAAAGCTCTGTTGGCAAATTGCTCTCCGCTCGATAGTGAGCTGCGAGACTTGCCATGAAATATCTATTGCCTGTTGTGAGAGTTACTCCCAATACATATAAAAATCGCCATACTCCTGTCAATAAAAACAAGGCGATCATTACGCTTGTAAGGATTTCTGGCAAAGATACACCTTTTGACTTTTTTATCATTGAACCTTTAACCATACCCATTTCCCAGTTTCGCTGTCATAAGAGGTTATTGGCGGAGCAGCTGTTAGAGAACTGTAAAGTCCGCTCTCTGATGAATGTTTAGCAAGTCGAAGGAGTACCTTTTTATCAAGGGGGCCTGTCCCCACATAAATTGAATCTTCTTCTTCACAAATTGAATATTTCCCATTCAAGAGACTAGAATCAAGAAAAGGATCGAGAAGAGTTATATCTGAAAGGACTCCGTCTAGGTCTTCTTCATCAACAGAATACATAATATAAGCAAACCTTATCGAGTTTAGATCGGAAAGGACACGGACAGCTTTTGCCGAAGCAATGGTTCTAGTGGCTGCGATAACCACTCCTCCAGAAAGAAGGCCGATAACCATAAGCACAACTAGCAGTTCAATCAAAGAAAATCCTTTTTCTTTTCGAGTGCTCAATTTCACTCTTACAGCTCCTTTCTAAAATAATGAGATTCTTTGAAAAGCATTTAATAACGGGAAAAATAACACACCCACGAAGATAAGAACAATACCGCCAAGGGAAAAAATCATTATGGGCTCGGCGAGTACCTCTATTCTCTTCATTCTGTCTTGCGCCTCCTCTTTAAGGCGATCACTGACAAGTGGCAAAGTTTGTCTTAGTGTTCCCGATCTTTCAGAAAGAGACAAAATGCGCACTATAAGAGGACTATAAAAATCTTCCTGGGAACGCAAAGATTCACCTAAGGACAGGCCTTTTTCAACATTCTCTGCTACAGTAAAAAAGCTTCTTTCTACTTTTTTGTTTCCCGTCACAGATCCCGAAAGCTTAATAGCTTCAAGAAGAGGCACGCCAGAATTCAGGAGAGCAGCGAGTGTTTGAAAACTCCTTGAGAGAAAGACTTCTTTCCAAAGCTTATTTTTAGAAAATATCTTATCCCACAAAGAATTTTTTAAAAAACAATTTGTAAAAGAAAGCATTCCCAAAACGCCGCATATGGTCCCTATCCCAACGGTAAGGAAAAACTTCGAGAAAGAAAGAAACAAACGAGTCGAGGCAGGAAGAGCTATGCCCAAATCGGCTAAAACCGCTTCTATTTGTGGAAAAACCTTAAAGAACAGAATGTTCAGCACAACCACACTAACAATCGCAACAAAAGCAGGATAAACCAACGCGCCAATAAGTTTCTTTCTAAAAACCCTCCTTTGCATGAAGTAAGAAGAAAGATAACGCAACATCTTTAAGAGCTCTCCGCTTTCTTCTCCTGCGCTCACCATAGCTAAAACTCCCGGAGGCCAGTCTCCGCTCAACCCAAGACTTTCGCTAAAGGATTTTCCTCCTCTCAATTCATCTTGGATTTTTTGCAAAATGGAACGCAAAGTTGCCTGGGGCAATTCACTTTCCATTATGTAAAGGGAGTCAGACAAAGTTCCTCCCATGGAAATCATCGCTGATAAATGGGTGAAGAATAAACATAGATCTTCTAACGAAAGAATTTTTCTTCTTGATGGGAAGAGCCTCATGTTTTCACTTTTTTTCTTTTCCTGTAGAGATACAACAATAAGTCCCCTTTCAAAAAGCATAGAAAGGGCCTCATATTGAGAACCAGCCTCTAAACTCCCTTTTATCTTTTCCCCCCTAACTGTACGAGCAGAATAGAAATAGAGCATTTATTTAATCACCTCGTTAAATCCCCGTCCTTCCAGAAGAAATGCTTAAGATCTCTTCATAGGTAGTAAGTCCCCTTTCAACTTTAAGCATGCCATTTTCTACGAGAGTTCTCATCCCTTCTTTGCGTGCTTGAGTACGTATCTTTTGAACTGGGGCTTTGTGAAGCAAAAGCTCTTGCACTCTCTCAGTTATAGGGAGATATTCAAACACCCCCACCCTTCCATGAAATCCCCTCCCCCCACAATAAGAGCACCCCACAGGACTGTTTGAATCCGGTTTTTTACAGAGTGGACATAATAATCGAATAAGTCGCTGGGAAACAACTGCTTTAAGTGAAGAGACAATTAAGAAAGGCGGAACTCCCATCTCTATGAGCCTTAAAGGAGCATTAGCCGCATCGTCAGTGTGCAAAGTTGAAAGGACCAGGTGACCAGTAAGTGCTGCCCGCATTACAAGATGGGCAGTTTCAGAATCTCGAATTTCTCCGACAAGGATAATATCTGGATCCTGGCGAAGTAACGAGCGTAAGACCACTTCAAAAGTTCGACCTGCCCTTTCATCGACCTCAACCTGATTTATACCTTCGTGGAATCTCTCTACCGGATCTTCAATGGTCGTCACATTAAGAGTAAGGACGTTTACTTTCTTTATCAGCGCATGCAGTGTGGTAGACTTGCCACTCCCTGTGGGGCCAGTCACCAATATAAGCCCTTCCTTTTGAGAAAGAAGTTGTTCAAGAAGTTCCATGTCTCTTTGCTCAAATCCTAATTGATAAATGTTATCGGGAATCCTGGAAGAATCGAGGAGGCGCAAAGCAATTTTTTCGCCATCCACGGTAGGAAGTGATGATACACGTACGTCTAAAGAATCTTGTAAACCAGTCTTTATGTTAAATTGGCCATCCTGAGGACGCCTTTTATCAGAAATATCCATAGATGCCATTATCTTAATTCGCGAGATTATAGCAGGATGAAAATGCAAAGAAAAGGAGTAAACAGCACGACAATATCCATCTATGCGAAACCTTACCCTGCTCCATGCCGACAACCCCTCTATATGAATGTCAGAAGCACCATTTTTTGCGGCCTCATTAATTATACGATCTACAAAATCTACAATATCCTTTGCGGGAAAGGCTGCGTCATAATCATCTGCATTGGTAAGATGAAGCATGTCAATGCAAGAGCGAATACTCGTAAGTGGTGACAAAAAGGGAACTATCCTTACCCCTGTTTTTTTGAATCTTTTTTTCAAGTCGCTGGAGAAGAAAGGGTCAAAAAGAGCGATAGCCAAAAGTTTCTCCTTCTCAGAAAAGGCAATGGGAATGATCCCTAAGGCACTCATTTCTTTTAAAGAAAAAAACTGTGTACCTTTTATAAATATAGGAAACAAGGGTAGATAAGCTTGCGGAATCTGCGTCGCTGCTTTTATGCAAGACAAGATTTCATCTTCTTTATCAGGAAAGTGTTGCAATAGTAGGCGAGCAAGTGGGAAAGGCTTTTTTATATTAATCTCAAAAGAACTTCTTTTCTCAATGAAAAATTTAAATTCCTTATGTTGCAAAAGAAGAGCATAAAACTTTTGCCACATATTCTCTGAATTTAAAACAATCAATAAGCATCACCACAAATATATTTTATAGTCAAAAACGTCACAATGACCATACCATAGATATTTGTGTCTTTCAGATGCAAAAAAAGCGATCTCAAAGAATAGGATAGGAAAGTTAACATTTAGTGCTATTTTTTATCTTCTAACGTCATATAAGCTTGCATTTGCTAAGAAAAGAAGGGGAAAGGAGGGTTTTTATTAGTTTAAAGGGGTTCTTCAAAGAAAGGAAAACATATGAAGGCACAAAAAAAGATCCCTGGC
>NZ_DGZF01000012.1:0-86448 GCF_002396985.1 Aminobacterium sp. UBA4987 | reverse complement strand
CACTTTACAAGGTGCTCTGTTGCCCTCTTTTCCAGAGTGCCTGACGATAATACTTGAGTTTCTCCCTACTGTCAACACTAACACAGGGAACACTTTTTCCTAAAAAGTATTCCCTGTGAATTCATATCCTTACATTTACTTAAATTTTACGAAGATTTACCAGAGTATCCTTTATATAAAAGGGTTTTTTGAATTAAAAGCAAAGAGTTTTAAGGAAGATGTAATGTTTGTGTATAAATAATTTTATTCTTCGTCCAGTTCTAGTATGCCTTCTTCGATAGGCAGATCCTCTTCTTTTTCTATATTTCCACCGTCGTCATCTTCATCCTCGCCCAGAACAAAACCTAAGCCCTCCGCAACCTTCGACATGATCTCTGTCGTAAGTTCCTCCATAAGCTCAGGATGATCTTCTAGATATTGGGCGACGTTATCCTTGCCCTGGCCGATGGTCTCCCCCTTATATGCAAGCCACGATCCCTTTTTTTTCATTACTTCCAGATCAATGGCCATATCAAGCAAGGACATTCCCTTAGGAACACCTTTACCGTAAATTAGACTTGCATGAGCCGTTCTGAAGGGAGGCGCCTGCTTGTTTTTGACAACTTTCATCCATAACTCATGGCCTATGGCGTCTTCACCTTTGTTTATACTCTTTCCCCTTTTCACCTCAACACGTACAGAACTATAAAATTTCAGGGCTCTTCCCCCGGTTGTTGTTTCCTGGGGGCCGCTGCTATATCCAGTGCTGATTTTTGCGCGAAGCTGATTTATAAAAACAACGACACAATTGCTGCGAGAAATAGCAGAGGTAAGACGACGAAGAGCATAGGACATCAGGCGGGCTTGCAATCCAAGCTGACTGTCGCCTATCTTGCCATCTATCTCAGCCTGAGGCGTCAGGGCTGCCACTGAGTCCACCACTACCAGATCTACCGCACCGCTCCGGACAAGCGTGTCAAGAACATAAAGAGCCTGCTCGCCACTATCTGGCTGAGCTACATATAAAGACTGAACATCTACCCCCAATGAAGCCGCAAGCCTGGGGTCAAGGGCATGTTCCGCATCAATGAAAGCCGCTATGCCCCCTGCTTTCTGAGCCTCTGCGATGCCATGGAGCGCCACTGTGGTTTTACCCGATCCCTCGGGGCCAAAGATCTCGACGATTCGCCCCTTCGGCAATCCGCCTATCCCTAAAGCTACGTCAAGGGGCAATATTCCAGTGGATATAACCTCCACCTGCACTTTGAAAGGATCTCCTAGCCGCATTATGGATCCTTCTCCAAACTTACTGCGAATATCATCTATTGCTAGTTCAAGTATGTCTTCTCGGGTCTGTGGATTTTTCTTTTTTGCCATAGAATCAAAACCTCCCATGATTTCATTCCATAAGACCTCACCAAACGTAGTCTATACCATATCATTACAGAGAATATGTTTCCAGAGGAGTGTGCTGCGCCCCTTCGGGGCGTAATTCGCTTTTCATGAGAACAATAGAGCTCACTTTCCAAGATAATGAATTGAAATTCTGTCTACCTAGCTCTTCTTCAAGTTGGGGCGAAACAAAGGTTCCTGGACGAATCCTGGCTAAAGTAAGGTGGGGATGAAAAATCCGCTTCTCTTTTTCAACACCAGCGCGAAGTCCTGCTTTTTCCACTAATTCCACAAGAGATAGGAGGGGGTCTCCTCCTTCTGTTACACCAATCCAGAGAGTCCTTGGTCTTTTAAGAGACGGAAATGCGCCCGCACTCCCCAGGGTGATGAGAAAGGGATCGAGTCGCCGGAGCTGCAATTCTTCTTTTATATAAGAAGAAAAGCAGCCTATGGTGTCTTCTGACTGCTCCCCGCAAAATTTAAGGGTAAGATGCAGCGTCTGAGGAGACACCCATTTTATTTCTGAAAAGTTCTTTTTTAGGGACTTGAGTGTCACAGCGAGAGTTCGGCGATGCTGCTCTGGCAATTCTACACAGACAAAGGTCCTTATGAATAGGGGCATACAATTTCTTCTCCCTTCAAAGACCTCCATAGATATTCAAGAGCTACCGCAGTGGCCCTTTTTCTTACTCTATCCCGGTCCCCTGAAAAAAACTTTCTGAAAGAGCAGGAGTGTTCTGATGAAGCCAGACCAAACCACACCATCCCTACAGGTTTGTCAGCGGTTGCCCCATCGGGCCCCGCTATGCCCGTAACAGAAATCGCTATATCTGTCTTAAACATCTTTTGTGCCCTTTCCGCCATAACAACGGCACACTCTGAGCTTACTGCCCCATATTTTTCTATTATAAAGGATGGTACTGCAAGAAGATCTTTTTTAGCATCATTGCTGTAACATACGGCACTTCCATAAAAGACTTTAGATACTCCTGAAATGCCAGTCAAGGCAGCACCTATCATTCCCCCAGTGCAAGATTCTGCCGCTGAGACTGAAAGGTTTTTCTTCGTTGCCTCATAATAAATGGCTTCGGGGAGAGAGCGACATCCAGAGGGGAGACAATCATGAGGGAGCAAGGAAAGAATATCCGATGCCACTTCATTGACAATGGATTCTTCGCCGCTTAAAGCCAGTTCTATGAGGTTCACTGAAGGAAGAATGGAAATATGGAGATCCCTCCTTTTAAAGACAGACGCCAGATGATCCTTTAAAAGACTTTCTGCCCAACCTGTAACAAAAAAGGACCGTCGCGACGTAAACTCATTTTGAAGAATAGGAATAACGCACTCTTCCGCCATTTTTTGAAATTCATCAGGAACCCCAGGGAAGGAGAAAAAAACAGTCTGTTTATGGTGGAAAGAAATTCCGAGGGCAGACCCTTTCGAATTATGCACTGCGGTCGTTCCTTCCGGAATGGCCCCTTGGGTGCTTCTTGAGCGTTCTATCCCTTCCTGTTCCGCTGGGTTATAACGCTCCGCAATTTTGTTGTACGCCTTATGGTCTATTATGAGAGGGACACTGAGAAAATCCGCAAGGGCCTGACGGGTCTTATCATCATGGGTTGGCCCCAATCCCCCAGATAGAACGACTATTTCTGTCTGACCCGCCCAATGATCCAGGGCCTGAACGATAGGAGCGTTTTCATCCGGTAAAAACTCTATTTTGCGAACCTCCCACCCTGCATCTGCAAACTTGGAGGCCAACCATGAACAATTAATATCCCGCCGACTGCCGCTCAGTAATTCGTCACCTATGGCGAGAAGAACAGCACGCTTCACTACACATCATCTCCCAAGAAGAATTTGAAGTCCTCCTCCGCAATAAAGCCAGTACATTCCCCAAAGCAATAGGTTCGTCATGATTCCGCCTACAACGTCATCAGCTACAATCCCCAATCCTCCAGGGAGTTTCTCGACTGTAGAAACAGGAATAGGTTTGATAATATCTATAATTCGAAAGAGAAAAAGTGCGGGGACCCAAAATCCTGCAGGAAGACCGTACATTGAGATCCACGTCCCCACTACTTCGTCAATAACCACTTCTTTAGGATCTTTTTGACAAGTTTCTTTTCCGTAAAGATCCGCTGCCCATATCCCCAGCAGCATAACAGCTATTATTCCCCACCAGGGCACTGCCCAAAGTAAATAAAGGGCAAAGGCCACTCCTGAACCAAGGGTGCCGGGCATGGATGTAAAAAAACCGAGTCCCGCCAGAGTTGATATTTTTCCCGCTATAGAAAGATTTCGCTTCATGAAACAACCTCCACGCCAAGAAGGTCATACTCTTCGGCTTCTGTGATTTTAACTTTAACAAAAGCCCCCTCTTTTAAGTGGGCTCCTTCCATAATTCCTACAAGGCCATCCACTTCTGGAGCATCTCTATAGGAACGTCCCCAAGCAATATTGTCTTCGTTATCTATGGTTTCCACAAGAACTGTCAATTCCCTTCCCACAAAAAGACTTTGTCTGCGTAAAGAAATTTCCGATTGCAGTTCCATTAAGCGATTGTATCGCTCTTCTTTTATCTTCGACGAAAGCTGCCCAGGTAAAGTAGCAGCAATGGTTCCCTCTTCTGCGCAATAGGCAAAAGCTCCAACTCTATCGATTTCCATATCTTCAGCAAAATCAAGTACCTTTTCAAACTGTTCTTCTGTTTCTCCAGGGAAACCCACAATAAAGGTGGTTCGCAAAGCAAAAAGCGGGTTCTTTTTGCGGATGTATCCAAAAAGAGTACGGAGGGATTCCTCGTTTTCTTTCCGGTTCATACGCCGGAGCAGGTCTCCATCCACATGTTGAATGGGGATATCAAGATACGGCAGTACACTCTTGCTGGAAGAAATATAATCAATAAACCTTTCATCCACCCGCGCAGGGTGAAGATAAAGGAGGCGAAGCCACACTTCCTGAGGCAATGATGCTGTAAGAGAGTCGAGAAGGGCGATCAGTGAAGGCTTACCATAAACATCTCGCCCATACACAGTAAGATCCTGGCCAACAAGACAGATTTCCCTGGCTCCTTCTTCTACTAAACGAGACGCTTCACTGGTCAGAACTTCTATGGGATAGCTTCGAGCCCGTCCACGAATTGAAGGGATTGTGCAGTAAGAACAAAAGCTGTCGCATCCCTCCCCCACTTTTAAATAACGGCTCCAGGGCCGGGTCCCCGGCAACATCCCCCGCTGCCAGTTAGAAGGTTTGGCTCCAAGCTGCCGTACGACAGATTCCCATTCTTCTGCCTGAGACCATATATCAACACTGGGAAGTTCTTTTTTGAGCTCTTCACCATAACGGTTGACAAGACATCCGACCACCCCAATTTTTTGGAGTCTGCCCTCCTCTTTTAATCGCTCCAAGTCGAGGATTATGTCAACATTCTCTTCCACTGCCGGTTGAATAAATCCACACGTATTGACAATGGCCACCTGGGCTTCATCTATAGAGTCAACAACTCTAAAACCAGCGGCCCGAAGCATTCCTATAAGGTTTTCGCTATCTACTGAATTCTTTGCGCATCCAAGACTAATGATATAAATATTCACTAGTTCACCCTGCCTGTCTTTCCGTCTGAAGAATAAAAAATATGAACAACTCGCCCTCCACTTCCAGGGCGACCTAATTCTTCGCCATTCCAGGTCACTTGCACGTCGCTAGCCCGTCCATAGGTCACTGTAACTTCTTCTTTCACTTCAAGAGTGTACTTTTGTCCTTTTTCCAGGATCCCCTGATGAATGGTTGCTTCCTTGGTACGAACCTTAAGCCAGCAGGCTCCAGTACCCTCTATTTCTAAAGTAGGAAGTTGGGGGACAGGTTCTGGGACTTCTGCTGTTTCTTCTGCCATTTCACCATCGCCAAGGATCTTTTTTTCTGCATCAGGAGAAACAACTCCTTCAAAAACAACGATCAAATCTTCTGACTTAACGTCTCCAGGTTTTATATCTTCGGACACTACTGAAGTTTCAATGGTTCCATTGTTTCCCCCACCGCCCTGAGCAACCTGCTCAATGTTGAGTCCCCCTTCTTTCCAGGAAAACCATGCATACCACCCTGTCCCCACAACAGTAAAGAGCAGAATCAGTATGACCCAGAAACGAGAGGCAGGTTTGAATCCCCGGGTTGGGGGGGTGCAGGCACCTGTTAATTTGCTCTCCTTTTCATCTCGCCCGGGAGCGTCATACAAAAGGGGCTTATAGTATTCCCAAAGGTCTTCAGATTCTATAACTTTAAGTACGGAGCGCACAAAGCCCCTCGCATAGACAATGCCGTGAAATTTTTCAAAATGTCCGCTTTCTATATACTCGATGAAATGAATTCGTATCTTAGTGATATCAGCAACATTCTGAAGAGACAACCCCTTCTCTTCTCTTCTAGCCTTTATTGCCCGACCGAGCTCTTCAAGAGTTACTTGGCGTCGTTCCCTTTTCACCGACCACTGCCCCCTTAACACATGCTCTCAGTTCACGGATTGTTTCAGCAGGGTCAGGAGTTCCAAAAATAGAACTCCCCATAACTACTACGTCGCATCCTGAGCTTACAACCTCTCTAATCGTCTCGCGGCCAATACCACCATCCATTTGTATGAGGAAGGAGAGGTTATGGGCGACACGATGCCTATAAAGATCCACCGTTTTTTGTAAAGTTTCGCTGATAAACGACTGACCGCCAAATCCAGGGTTAACAGACATGACAAGCACGAGGTCAACCATGGGAAGTACAGGATATATCCACTCTACTGGAGTAGCAGGATTAAGGGCTACCCCTGGCCGGCAGCCAAGATCCCTGATCCTGGACAAAACCCTATGAAGATGGGGAGTCGCCTCGACGTGAACCGTTAAGTAATCCGGTTTTGCCGCTGCAAAAGCATCGATAAAGTCTTCTGGTGGCACTACCATTAAATGAGCGTCTATGACAGTTGACGGATAACTGTTCCTTAAAGCTTTCGCGAGACTTGGTCCATAGGATAAATTAGGAACAAAGTGGCCGTCCATAATATCAAGATGCAGCCAGTCGTGAGTTCCCTGTAACAATGTGATGCTTTTTCCCATATTTAGAATATCCGCAGAAAGAAGAGAAGGTGCCACAAGAAAAGCACCCGGCTCTTTCTCTAGCGGTAACGATCTTGCCACACGAATTCACCTCCGAGAAAGATAGTAACGACCCCTTCCTCTATATAAGGAGCTTCAAGGGAAACGTATTCCCCACCCTTTACTTCACGATTTAAAAGAACTCGCGTACCACTTCCATCAACAATCTCTATTTTCAAGGGCATCTGCTTTGTCAAAGGAGGAACCTGGTAGCGTATCTTTGCCACTTTACTTCCTGCCGGTACTGGCGCTGATTTTGGAGTCGCTGCCAGCTGTGTAGAAGGCTTAGTCACAGGAGCCGTCGCGGTACTTGGTTTCGAGGATGGCGGTTTTACAGGAATCAATGTACCACCTGAGGGCAACTGACTTTTTGAAGTTGCCTCCGTCTGTCCAGAAACTTTCTCTGCCGTGCCAGAAACAGCTGAAGCCAGAACTGTTCCAGCCTGAGAAACTTCTGCTTTCTCCTGGGATGGCGGCTTCTTCAAAGACGCCACCTGCAGAACAACTCCCTGCCCCCGTTTAAGGGAGGTCCCCACTTTTGGACGAATAGAGATGACCATCCCTTCTGGGGAGTTCTGAGTATAGACATACTCTACATTTGCAACAACAAGGCCTGATTCTTCTACGAGCTTGCGAGCAATTTGTTCTTCTCGCTGTAATACTTCCGGCACCTGAATCAAGCCGTTCTGGGAAACTTGCCCCTGACTCACAAGGAGATCTATCTTTCTCGTACTCTCTAACATTACTGGGGCTGATGGGCTCTGGGCAATAACAACCCCTGCAGCTCTGGTATCATCAGAAACTCGTAAAGTATCTCCCGCCTGAAAACCACTCTCTTCCAGTTTTTTAAGAGCCTGAGAATATTCAAGTCCTCTCACGTCCGGCAAGGCTATTCGATTTCCACCTTTACTAACCTTCAAAATTACCGTTGCGTCTTTTTTTATTTTTGCACCTGGTTCAGGCCATTGGGATAAAACGGTTCCTCCCGGAAGGGTGGATTCGATCTGTTCTATCTTTAATTTAAGCCCTAACCGCTGAGCTTCATCTACTGCCTCTACGACTGACATTTCTTTCAAAGGAGGAACTGCCAGCCCTTTGCCGCCTGACCAAATAGTTAAAACAGCCATCCCGCCGGAAACGACTATCACAAGCAGGATCAGGAACATCACCCATTTATACATTCTACCCATTTTTTTAAACCTCCTGATTTCTTTTCAGGATTGCCATCATATAAAAACCATCAAGCCATGGCAACAGTGGCCAAATATATGTACCCCATGGCCGCCCCTTACGCACATGCCGTCCTGAAAGAGGAAGAGACATTTCAATAAGATTATGATTATCAGCTAACACTTCTGCAATAACCTGTTCATTTTCCTGACGTAATAAACTACATGTAGAGTAAAGGATGAGTCCACCTGGTGCAACTAGATCTACCGCTTTTCTCAGAAGTCCTTTCTGAAGCTGTACAAGTTCCTCCATTTTCTCTTTTGTAAGGGCCCATCTAGATTCCGGATGTCGGCTCCAGGTACCGCTTCCGGAACAGGGAGCATCAAGAAAAACAAGAGTCGGAGTACTCTGTGGAGACATACTCAAAGAGTCCCCCTGACGAATTATAACCCGCTGAGAGATAGAAAGACGCTTTAATTCTCTTCTCGCAGCGGCACATCTTCCTTTGGAAAGTTCCCACGCTTCAATCTTAGCATGAGGCAAAAGGGTTGCAATCTGTCCCATCTTAATACCTCGCCCCGCACACATGTCAAGAATTAGGCCATCTTTCCATAAACGGGTCACCATTTCCCCGGCAAGCATGGATGATTCGCTTTGCACCGTAACTTTTCCCTCGTTAAATCCTGGAAGATTGGGGGGAAAAGCAAAAGAAGCTGTTCTAACGGAGCATTCAAGCAGTGGTGATGGCCATCCATATATATGATCCTGTTTTAGGCCTTTAACAAGAGAAGGAATATGGTCTTTCGGCAACACCCTTAAAGATGCGTAAGGGCGAATACGAAAGAGATTCATGAGTTTCAGCGTTTCAGCCTGTCCCCAGGTATCTTTCCATTGATAAGCTACAAAAAGAGGAATGCCTCCTAAAAGGGCTTTATCCTGGAAGGAAGAACTTCTCTTCATTTCATCAACAATAAACTTGCCCCGTTCTTCAACTCTATGAAGTACTGCATTTACAATGCGGGCTTCTTTTTCTAACCCACGTTTTTTTATTTCATCAACTAATGCGCTGACAAGAACCATGGGGGCAAAATGTCGCAACTCTATAATTCCGGCCGCCCCTATTACCAGCGCGTGGCGCGTGCACCATGATAAGGAATCAAAAGGAAACCTAAGAAAATTTTCGCAAACCTTTTTCCAAAGCGTCTGACGGCGTAGAGCCGCATACACGAGAGATGAAGCCAGAATTCTATCTCCCTCTGTCATTCGATCTGATACTTTACGAAGAGACTCGCTGGCAAACCGTCCTTTGGAAACTTCCGTTAATACGTAAAGCGCCGCTTCTATTCCCCTCATGAAAAAAGGACCTCCGGTTCAATAACATTGGATTTTTGACGTGTTCGAATAAATAGCTGGGAGGGCCCATAAACATATACGCCTCCAAACCCCCTATTTGCAGCACGCACTTCTATGCCAGTTATTTCAAGACCTTGAACGTCGGAATCAGTGGTAACATAGCGCTGCACCACTGAACTCATAACTGGACCAAGGACATGAGCTGCAATAAGGGCGATTATAACGTTCAATAGGCTCAAAGAACCTGTCGCCAAAAGCAAGAGTATAAAAAGCAGGGACGAAAGGGTGTTAATGACAACGACAGTAGTACCGCATCTTGGATGAATGGCAAGGGATGACTCTCCTCTGTTCATGCGCTCAAGAGCCACTCTTGCAGCATAAAGAGCAGCGGCGGGTTCTACGAGGCCACGCAATGAAAAACCATTATCATATGACATCCCTTCAATATTGCATTGTCCAAGAGACTCTTCAAGAATATGGATAGTCCCGTGTTCCAAAGCGTGATTTTTGCGGACTTTCTTATTGAACAAGACACGAAAAAGCTGTGTCGGCCCGACGATAAGCCACATAAAAGAGCTGGCAGCAAACCCCAAAGGCAGGAGGACAATAAAAAAGACAAGAAAAAACAGCAGTGCCACCATTCCGAGCCACGGTGCTATGAAAAACATCAGTAATAAAAAAAGAAAGGGCATGAATACCATCCTTTTTTAGCATAAAAATAAAAGGTGAGGCAGCATGATCGCCACCCCACCATCATATCGCACCTTGCTTCAGGATGACAGCCTGCTAATCGCGGTGTCCAAACATTCCACGGAGGAACAAAAGACGAGCCAACTGCGCAAAAGCCATAACTGCCGCGGCTACATAAGTTAAAGCAGCAGCGTTAAGAACCGCTTTAGCCCCTGTTATCTCATCAGAACCAAGAATGCCCGTATCGCCAAGAAGTTTCAACGCCCTGGTACTCGCATCAAATTCCACTGGAAGAGTAACAAGATGAAAAATGATCACCCCTACAAAAAGGAGGATGCCAATATCCATCAAAAGGGGACCTCGAAAAAGCAATCCCAAAAAGAACAGAGGGAAAGCCAGAGAAGAACCTACTCCCACCACGGGAACAACTGCATTGCGAAACTTAAGGGGAGCATAGTTTTTCTGATGCTGCACTGCATGGCCCACTTCATGGGCTGCCACTCCTATAGCAGCAATGCTCGTACTGTTAAATACCCCTTCGGATAAATGCAATGTTCTGTCCCTTGGGTCATAATGATCTGTTAAGTTTCCTGCCACTCTCTGAATAGGAACGTTATACATTCCAAACTGGTCAAGAAGGGCCCGCGCCGCCTGAGCGCCGGAGATACCCTTCCTTGAGAGAACTCGGCTATATTCAGAATAGGCGGTTTTCACCTTCATTTGCGCCCAAAAGGCCAGAATGACTGCTGGAATAAGCAGTACGAATGTTGGGTCAAAAAACAAGGGAAACATGCCATCACCTCCATCGTTCCGGCTTTTTGAATTATGTTACTTGAAAAAACATCAATTTACATCCGTATTTTACACGGTTAGGAGCGAAAGAGCAATATTGGTCAAACTATTTTTGACGGAAAAAATCTCTTATTGCTGAAGCTATATAAACTTGCTCATCCTCTGTTAATTCCGGGAAAATGGGAAGGGCGAGACTTTCACGGCTTAATGCTTCAGCTACAGGGAAATCTCCTTCTTTGTGGTTCAAAAAAGCGAAGCATTGTTGCAGGTGCAAACAAAGGGGATAATAGACACGGGTTGTAATACCCTTCGTTGCCAAATATTCAGAAAGCTCTTCCCTTTTCTGCATCACTCTTGGAACATACTGATGGTAAATATGGTAATTCCCGTCCAATTCATAGGGAGGCTGAATTTTGTCCAGCAGGTCATATTCCGCAAAAAGTGTTTTATATCTGTCTGCGACCAGTCTTCTTTCTTCATTCCATTCATCAAGATGACGAAGTTTCACCCGCAAGACTGCTGCCTGCAAAGCATCGAGGCGGCTGTTGAGTCCAACTTCTTCATGTATATATGTGGTTCCGGCTCCATGCACCCTCAAAGTTTTCACCCTGGACGCAAGAGCTTCATTTGAAGAAACGACCATGCCGCCGTCGCCATACCCCCCGAGATTTTTCGTGGGGAAGAAAGAATAGCACCCCATTGTCCCCCAGGCACCAGCCCGCTTTATATCATTCGAGACCTTTCTCCAGGAACCGAAGGCCTGCGCAGCATCTTCAACAATGACAATTCCCCGCTCTTCAAGATCCTCAACAATCCCCTCCAGGGGAACCATCTGTCCAAAAAGGTGAACTGCGATGATCGCCCTGGTCTTAGGGGTAAGTTTTTCTCGAACCTGGTCCAGATCAAAGTTGTATGTGCAGGGGTCTATGTCTACAAATACTGGTTTGGCGCCAAGACGGGTGATACAACTGACTGTGGCAAAAAAGGAGTAGGGGGTCGTGATAACTTCGTCTCCTTCCTTTATGCCGAGAGCCATCAGAGCAAGATACAATGCATCGCTACCAGAAGCACAACTAATGGCTTGAGCTCCCTCAAGATAACTTGAAACTTCATCCTCAAAATTCTTGACTGAGGGGCCAAGAATAAAATACTGGCTCTCAAGAACTTCATTTAGTGCCACCTGTATTTCTTCTTTGATACGGGCATAGTTCCTTTTAAGATCAAGTGTCGGTATTTTCCTTTCCATAGTTGTTTTCCTCCTCATAGATACATTCTCCTGAATGGGCATTATGACAAAAAAAGCCTGTCTCCGCTATATATCTTCCCAATGCAACTCTATTTTTGGTAAAAAAAAGGGCTGGATGTTATCCAGCCCTGGCTTTCTGACCTCGCATATCATCATTATTATAAACCTATATTATAAATCTATGCTTCTTCTCTCGCTTTGCGCAAACCCATAATAGCTTCCTGGAGATGTCCCCGCAGAAGCTTAACACACTTTTCTGCATCATGATGTCGCAGAGCCACAAGGATTTCCCTGTGGGCATCAATACTTGGCATTGTTTCAAGCTGATAGAAGGGGTCATAGAAAACAATATAGGCATTAGTTCGGGCAAGTATGTTTTCTACATATTCTGCCAAAACTCTATTTCCACTTGCATCTGCAATAGCCTTATGGAATGCTTCGTTTACTTCAAGATATTTTTCGAGGTCTTTTTCTTCAATGGCACGGCCTTCCTCGATCATAGCTTCTTCTAGACGACGAAGGTGTCTATCTCCGATTCTTTCGGCAGCAAGCCTGATAGCCAAGGTTTCAAGCTGATCTCGTACCAAAAAAGTATCCTCGATCTCTCTGGCTGTCGGTGCCGCTAATCTCGCCCCACTATTGGGAATAATAATTACCAGCCCCTCACTAGCCAATCTTCGCAAGGCTTCCCGCACAGGGGTACGGCTGACCCCCATCTGAACAGCAATATTCACCTCCGGAAGTCTCTGTCCTGGCTTGAGCTGTTTTGTAATAATTTTGTGGCGCAATTCCTGATAGGCATAATCAGCAGAGGTCGTATATAACCTAGCTTCTCGCATTCAAAAATTCCTCCTTGATTAAAGTAGACAATTTTAATTGTATAACAGTCTGTCTTTTGCATAAATAACTTTAACATACGTTATACTGCTCTACAAGGTATAACGTGGTAAAATACCCTATAAAAATAAAAAAATAACTGAATTGAGCCCATTATACAGCATTCCTAATGCTGCATACAGCATATATTTGGAGGGTCTTTTATGAGATTTGGTGTTTTATTGCTTTCAATCACTACCCTTGTTCTTTATGGCTACGCTCTTGCCGGACTTGGCGGCTTTCTTTGGGGTAAAGGAAACACTTTTTACATTTATTTCGGATTGCTAGGGGGAACTGCTTCTGCTCTCCTGGCTCTGTGGCTATGGAAAAAATATCTGAACTCTCTTACCAAATGATGGCCATGCTCAAAAATGGTGTAAAGGAAACAAAGAAGCGTTCCATGCCTTCTCAAGACATCCGACAATACTCGTTATATGCTCGCTGGGAACACCGCAAACAGACAAGCGAACCGCTTCAACCCGTTTACTATCTAAAGAAAAGATGTTCCCTGGAGTTACAAGAACCCCCTGTTTTCGAGCCTTTTGTGCAGCATCCCAGCCATCGAGCCCAGGCAAACGGAGCCAAAGATATATACCACCTTCAGGCATTAAAAACTGCACTTTAGGCAATTTCTCCATCAAAGCTCCTGTGAGGGCCTTCATGCGCGATTCAATGGCTCCCCGAGCCAGTTCCAGTGCAGATTCAAGCCCCTTGCCCTCGATAAATTTTTGCACTACAAGTTGATCAAGGGATGAGACTGGCCCCCATTTTCTCGCCTGGATACAAATAAAAGAATCCTCAAGTTGCTCTGGGACAAGAGAGTAGCCTATGCGTAAGCCGGGGAATAGCACTTGACTGAATGACCCGAGATACACTACTTTGTCTGCCCCATCCATTGCTTTCAGAGCAGAGATACTCGTGTCTCCATACCGTAATTCTCCGTATGCATCATCTTCCAGAATCCAGAACCCGTATCGAATGCTCCCTTGCAAAATCATCTGCCGCACAGCAACGGGTATAGTTTGCCCCGTTGGATTCTGGAAACTGGGGACTAGATATAACACATCAGCTCCAGACAGGGATTCATACCATGTTTCAGAGATTTCTTCAAGGGGGGGAAGTATTCCTATATTTAGCCCCTCAGACTGAGCAATGGCAATAGCGTCAGGATAGGTCAGCTCTTCTACCCACATTTTTTCAACACCACAGCGCCGTAATGCTCCTAATGAAAGAGCCAGACCATGACGTCCCCCTGCAGTGACAAATACATCTTTCCAAAAAGCAGGTATTCCCCTTGATGCACCATGCTCCACTAAAACCTGCCTAAGTGTGTCCAGACCGGCAAGAGGAGCTTCGCAAAGAGCCTGGGGTCCCCAAAAGGCTAAAACATCTCTGGCAATTCTTGACAGTTCTGTTGCAGGGATAAGATCAGATGAAGGACGAACGCAATCTAAATCCCAATTTGTTTCGATCTTTTGTTCTCTGTTTTCATTACATGTTTTTCTTTGTGCCACATAGGTGCCACTTCTTCCCCGTTCCACCACATAGCCATAGTCGGCTAGAAGTTTATAGGCTTCAATTACAGTCACCCGCCCTACTCCAAGGTCTTTTGCCAGCTGCCGGGAACCTGGAAGTTTCAAGCCAGGAGGCAAGGACTCCTTTTCTATCATTTTTTTAAGATGAAACGTTATCTGACGATAAAGGGGAATGTCTGAATCGTAATCAAGAGGAATCTCTATCATGTCAATCTTTCCCTTCACAAGGCTTATTGCTCTAAGAACCATTATACTTAATTTATAACAGCTCCATAATAGAAATGGGCCCCGACTCGGGGCCCATTTCTATTATTATATGTATTATATGCTTCGTACTATAGGATGGGCTACGTTTGGGAAGAGGTCATAGATCAACTCATATTTTTTCTCTACGCTCCTTAAAGCTTCAAGGCTGATAACCCAAACATCCATGGGACGTGCTGGACCTATGAGACTTTCTCCCATGGGGGCAAGAAGACCATGCATTGATATTGCTTCTTTTTCTGTATCCACAACCCAGACTACCCAATTGAGGGAATCCTGATCCGCTGAATCAACATCTACATAGCCCGGAATATAGAGTCTACGCTGATTAAGCAGGAAGAGATGTATTTTTCCAATGATGTCTATATATTTTTTACAGCTTTGATCGAAAGGAGGAAGTGTGCGAAAACAATAGAATCTGTCAGCGTTCACAAGCCCCAAGACATCGTTAGGATGTTTAGGATGATGCATGTAATAAGCAAAATCACAACGATTCAATAGTAAAAGATCCACATATAAAGATCCTTTTACAACTTCATTCTTACTATACCAGCTCTCTATGACTTCCAAAGAAGGAGGAGTCGAATCCCTTGCCTTCAGGCCCAAGATAGGAAAATCTTCTTTCATTCTTTCAACGGCAGGATGGCTATCATAGGTCCATGTTACATGGGGAGGGTGATCTATATGGTATAGTTCTTCTTCCGGGAGGGCCGGCGCATATTCAAGATAAGTATCTACATAAAACTCCTTCGCTCCCCATCGAGCTGTGAAGCTTTGATCGAGAAGATTTTTAAATTTTGTGCGCCATAAAAGGTAGGCCTGCCCGTAGCTATTAGCGGGAGACTCTCCTGGAACGCTTTCACAAAAGGATTGGGAGCAATACTCCTTAAAAACCTCCATCCCCCGTGGGGTCAGAGAATATATCGTCTCATTTCTTTTCAGAAGACCTTCGTCACAAAGCCTCTTAAGGCTCCCTGGGTCCTCTTCCATCAAAGCGACTGCCTCGTCATCCCAACAGGGATGATGACGATCAAAAAGCAACAGTACCATTGCATCACCTGTCATTTTAAACGCCTCCTCCTTCTCTCTCTTTTTCAAACTCCTTTCATCATGTATGATGATGAAGCAAATAGAATGTTTCTAAAAGGAGTTTCTGCTATGCCCTTTACCCTTGAAGAAAAAGCCGACCTTCTAATATTTGACGTTGACGGTGTTCTTATCGACACATCTTTATCTTTTCCCATGGTAGTAAAAGACAGCATTCAATGGATATGGCAAAATATTCTCAATTACACTATGGATGGCACAGGTTTTACTTTGGATCATTTTTATGCAGCAAAGCAACATGAGGCCTTCAACGACGATTATGACATAGCGTGGGCATTTCTCTGCGCTATCCTCTCACAAGAAACAAAAAGTTTTAAAGATGCCGTACCTCCTGTTAATCAATGGGAAAGGCTTCTTATTAGGTGTGACGGAAATAATGTGACAGAATGGGTTATTAAAGAGTTTGGTGAAAGGATCTCTCGCAGTATGGTACGAAGAATCTGTGAGGAGTTTTATTTTGGATCTGAAGAAGTTATGTCAATTACAGGAAGATCGCCTCTTTTCATAAAATCTTCAAAAGGATATTGGAAACGGGAAAAACCCCAGATCTCCTGTCACTGGAAAAAACTCCCCCTCCCTTCTGGTATTTATACGGGACGGTCAAAAGATGAAATGAACCTCGCTCTTTCCTTGCTTGGGTGGGAAGATTTTCCCAACGAACGTATTGTCACTCCTGAATCAGGAATAACAAAACCATCTCCGAAAGGAATTGAATTTCTTTGTAGCCTTTTTAACGCCTCCTCTCCCTTATATTTCGGCGACGCAGAAAGCGATCGAAAAAGCCTTGAGTCCTTTGGGAAGGGTGTTTTTATAGCCATTGGTCCAACACTTCTAGGCCAGGAATTCACATTTAGCACTACCGCAGAGGCTCTTTCTTTTCTATTTGGTCAAAAAAGGTAGATTTAAGGCGAAGAGCCATTTCTGACATGTCTCTTGCATAACATCCTGTAAGGATCTCGCTTAAAGAAACTATAGAGGTACCACGTTTTTGTACGGCCATACCCGCTGCCATATTTGCAAAACGACACGCTTCCTCTATAGGAAAATCACCGCCTAGCGCCAGGGAGATTGCCGCGACTACGGTGTCTCCAGCTCCCGAAACATCATAGACTTCCATAGAAAGAGCAGGCAAATGAAAGGTCTGTTGTGCACTGGCATAGGTCATACCATCACTGCCCTGGGTTACCAGAACGCCTTTAAGGGAAAGTTTTTCCCTCAGTTCACGAGCTCCCGCCTCTATAGCCTCCTGATCAACAAGCCCTCTCCCTATAAGTTTTCCAGCCTCGGCTACATTTGGAGTAATAAGGGTTGCTCCATGGAAACGGCGGCAGTGAGGGGGCTTGGGATCAGCTATAACCGGAACATGATGTTCATCGCCCCAGCGAATAATATTCCTTGCTAAAGTAGAGGTAACAGTCCCTTTTGCGTAATCTGAAAAAACAATAATTGAAGGCAAGGGCGAGATGGCATCAAGAAATCCTAGGATATCATCTTCCTCTTTTAAGGTTAGGGAAATCTTCTTTTCTCTGTCAATTCTTACGACCTGCTGGTTCAGAGCCAAAACCCTCGTTTTTACCGTTGTTGGAACATGGGATCTTCTCAAAGAAGTCTCAACGTTAACCCCTTTTTCTTTAATAGCATCGAGCAGGATGTTGCCGGCATAATCCGCACCTATAGGGGACAGGAGGGTAACTTTCCCTCCTAATGCAACAATATTAACCGCTACATTGGCAGCTCCTCCTGCTCGGTACTCGTCTTTACCCACCACTACTATCGGTACTGGCGCTTCTGGAGAAAGACGGGAAACCCCTCCCCAAATATAGTGGTCAAGCATAGCATCTCCAATAACGACCACATGAACGTTCTTAAAAAGATTTGAAAGGATGTTTAACAATTCCATGTGTTTATCCTTCTCTCAACTGTCTCCTCAACACTTTCCCCAAACTGTTGCGGGGGAAATCATCAACAAATTTATAGATACGAGGAACTTTATAATGAGCTAACTGCCCTTTGCAATATGACATAAGCTCTTTTATAGTAATATCAGGGTTACTACGAATAATATAGGCCTTCACTATTTGTCCGCTCACAGAATGTGATACGCCAACCACTGCGGCCTCCTTAACTCCTGGATAATTGGTAAGGATTTCTTCAACTTCCTGAGGGTAGACGTTGAATCCCCCTACGATAATAATGTCGCTTACTCTGTCAACAATAGTAACGTACCCTTCATCATCAATGCGTACGAGATCGCCCGTGTCAAACCAGCCGTTCTGAAATTTGAGAGCCGTGTTCTCAGGATCTCGAAAATACTCCCTGACTACTGAAGGTCCCTTCAGCCAAAGAATGCCTTCTTTTTTGCCAGGAACAGGATTGTTATTCTCATCTCGCAGTTCATACTCAAATCCCGGCAAAAAAGTGCCGACTGTTCCTATTTTACGGCGGAGCGAATCTGGGTTGACAGCAACTACAGGGGAACATTCTGTCAATCCATAGCCTTCCATCACATTTACACCAAAGATAGAACGAACCCTTTCATCAAGGGAAACAGGAAAACGATCTCCACCACTCACAATCGTAGAAATATGCCTTGGTACCTCTATTCTTCCTTTGGCAGCTGCCGCTACAAGCAACGCTATCATTGCAGGGACACCTATTATAAAATTCACTCCGGCAGCAGAAATGGCCTGTAAAGCCCTTTCAGGGGGCATAAAAGAAGGGATGACAACTTGCCTGGCCCCTTTAAGCAGAGGCAAAAGGCCGCTGGTAGAATATCCTAACGTGTGAAAGTTGGGCAACGCGTTCAGCATAACGCATTCTTCCGGCTTGAATGCTGAAAAATGCTGAGCTGCTGCTTCTACATTGCTATATATGTTTCCGTGGGTTAAGGGAACCGCTTTCGGCAATCCGGTAGTTCCTGACGTATAAAAGAGGACGGCTACATCTTCATCACATGGAGTTTGGCATATGCCTGAAAAGGAAGGAAGTGTTCCAAGAAGATTCCCAGCAATCACCGGAACTGCTACTTTTTCTAAAGTTTCCATGCCAAGGGGGGTAACACCCTCAGAAACAACGATTACAAAAGGTTCTGCATGTGCGATGCTTCTGGCAAGGGATTGGGGCCCCGCTAACATATTAAGAGGAACAACCGCCCCTTTTTGCCGCCAACAAGCTGCTGACAACGCTAAAAGAAGGGGGCAATTAGGGAGCAATGTAACAACTCTCTGCCCTGCTTTAAAACCAGCTTCAATCAGAACTTTTTCTATAGATTCTACAGTATCCTGAAAACGCTTTCTGCTCCACCATTCGCCATTCCACCATATATAATCTCTGTCTGGCGCTTCTCTACTGAAATCTTTTACAACATCACCGAGATTTTTCTCCATTATTTTCCCCCCAACCCTCAAAGGTCCTGCTTACTCTGAACCGCACTTTGAACTCTTGTAATTTTCAGAGTATGAGATGATACTGTGGTAATTAAGGTTAAAGGTATCTTTACTATTGCCACAGAGAAAGGATTTTATTTCAACAAACAATTTATACCATACGCACTGTACCTAACTAAATCTAAAGGCTTTGAGGATATCCTATAAAACCTTACTTTTTACAGATACCGACTTAGTGTATCATATAAGTCATACGTAATATACATGATAGGACGGAGGTTGGTCTAGATGTCCGCACCATGGATCTACATTCATAACCTGGCTCAACACGAAGGGGAAAGAGTCACCATTAAAGGCTGGATGTACAATAAGCGCAGTTCAGGTAAAATTCATTTCCTCCAGTTGAGGGATGGAACTGGAACAGTACAAGGCGTTATGGTTAAAAAGGAGGTTTCTGAAGAGGCTTTTGAGGACGCTAAGCGCCTCTGGCTTGAAGCATCTGTAGAGGTGGAAGGTTCGGTTCGTCTGGATGAACGGGCGCCATCAGGAGTAGAACTCACTGTTACAAGCCTGAAGGTTATTCAAAACCCTGATGAAGAATATCCCATCGGGAAAAAAGATCACGGTATCGACTTTCTTCTTGATAACCGTCATCTCTGGCTCAGAAGCAGCCATCAGCAGGCTATTATGCGGATAAGAGAGAGAGTAATCTGGGCCGCAAGAGAATATCTTCATAATGAGGGCTTTATGCTGATCGATAGCCCCATTCTCACAGGTTCCATTGGCGAAGGAGCCTCAGGACTTTTTGAGCTTGATTACTTTGAGAATGACAAGGCCTATCTTGCCCAGACAGGGCAGCTTTATGCTGAAGCCGCCGCTGCAGCTTTCGGAAAAGTGTACTGTTTTGGCCCTACCTTTAGGGCTGAAAAATCTAAAACCAGACGCCATCTCACTGAATTCTGGATGCTTGAGCCGGAAGTGGCCTTTTATGACCACGATTTGAATATCGAGCTACAGGAAAATCTTGTTGCCTATATTGTTGAACAAGTTCTTCTCCACTGCAAAAAAGAACTTGAATCTTTAGGGCGAGACCTCTCGAAACTAGAGAAGGTCAAACCTCCTTTCTATCGGATCACCTACGATAAAGCCATAGAAATGCTCCACGAACTGGGGAGTTCTACTCCATATGGCGATGACTTCGGCAATGAAGATGAAACTATTTTAACTCAGCAATTTGACAAACCCATATTTGTAGAATGCTACCCTAAAAAGGTCAAGGCATTTTATATGAAAGAACATCCCGAAAATCCAGACCTCGTTCTATGCGATGACCTCTTAGCTCCGGAAGGGTACGGCGAAATTATAGGAGGTTCTCAGAGAGAAGACGATATGGAACGCCTTATTGCCAGAATTAAAGAAGAAGGGCTTAACGAAGAGTCCTATGACTGGTATCTCGATCTGCGTAAGTTTGGAACTTTCGTTCATAGTGGATTCGGTATGGGAATAGAGCGGGTCATAGCATGGATTTGCGGCCTTGAGCACATTCGGGAAGCAAGTCCATGGCCGAGGACGATCTATAGGATAAAACCATAACTCCACAACAGTAATAGATCTTACTCATCTACGTTTTTTTGATGGGGATAAAAGAAGTTTTATCATAACAAACAACTAAAAAAATAAAAGCAGGGACATTTTCCATTGCCCCTGCTTTTTCTTGCTTAAAAAATCTAGAACTTAAAGGAAAACCCCTCTCATACGGACTGCGTCTGAAACACGCTGAATCGCTGCCATAAAGGCTGCTCGACGCATTTTAACATTTTTCTCCTGAGAATAATCCCAAACTTTTGCAAAGTTGTCTTTCATGATACGGATCAGACGCTCGTTATACTCTTCAATAGACCAGAAGAAGCCACTAAGATCCTGGGCCCACTCGAAGTAGGAACCGATAACTCCACCGGAATTGGCAAGGAAGTCAGGTACGATCAAAACGCCTTTTTCATCGAGAATAGCATCGCCTTCTGGTGTAAGAGGCCCATTGGCTGCCTCTACAATGTACTTGGCCCTCACTTTATCAGCGTTATTAGCATTGATAACGCCTTCAAGAGCCGCAGGAATAAAGAGGTCTACATCAAGGAAGAGAATGTCGGAAAGTCCCATCTTTTCCAGACCGGGCTGTTCATAGCCCTCAAGAAGTCTCTTCGGGTGGATGTTCTGTACATAGTTCATAGCCTTATCAACATCAATACCGTCTTTGCAATAGTAGGTTCCGGTAATATCGCTGATGCCTACAACTTTTCCACCAGCATCCTGCAGAGTCTTTGCAGAGTAGGTGCCAACGTTTCCAAAACCCTGAATAGCAAAGGTAGCGCCCTTAACATCTTTTTTCAGGGCTTTAAAGAGCTCGAGTGCACAAGTAGCAACACCGTACCCTGTCGCTGCTGTTCGGCCTTTTGATCCCCAAAGTCCTATGGGCTTACCCGTAAAAATAGCTGGTTCCAGGCGTCCTCTCATTTTACTGATCGTATCCATAAACCAGACCATCTCAGGCGCGCCAGTTCCCAGGTCAGGAGCCGGAACGTCTGTCCATGCATCAACAAAGGGCTCTATACGGGCAGCATAAGTTCTTGCCACACGCTCTTTCTCCCGTTTAGACATTTCGAGAGGATCGCAAGATACTCCACCCTTGCCTCCGCCGTAAGGAATCCCTGCGAGAGAACATTTCCATGTCATCATCATTGACAACGCTTCACATTCATCAAGGCACACTTCGGGATGGAAACGAACTCCACCTTTAGCTGGCCCAATAGCTGTAGAATGCTGTACACGATAACCTTCAAAAACCTTGACTGTCCCATCATCCATTTCAACAGGGATAGAAACAGCCAACTTTCTTTCGGAATGGCTTAGAATATCGATAAGCCCATCTTCAAGACCCATTTCTTCGGCTGCTGCATAAAAATTTTTCAGAGCAGTGTCAAGGAGTACATTAGAGGACGTACGCTTAACCACGGACATCTAACAAACACCTCCTGGTATACTGACGGCTCACGCCGCTAATTGTGCTCCTTTCAAAGGAGCATTCAGTTGATAATCATATCACGAATTCTCCAGACCAACCAAATAAAAAACATCGTTTTCATATAAATAATTCTTAATACCTAAAATAATTCTCACTAATCTATAAAAAGAATATAGCATACTGTATTATTATTCATATTTCATCGAAAAAACAAGAGGCGGTCATTGAAAACCGCCTCTTGTTCCTGCTTATGTTCTTAGCGTTTAATGACAGCTGCAACTGCCGCAACCTGAACTTTGCCCGAGGAGGGCGGATACTACAACAAGATTTGCCGCCCATAAAAAACCTTTCAGGTCAATAATAACCTCATCGTTCTTAAAGGCCATAAAATCAGGAATCCACAAAGTCACTCCCTCGGTCTCATAGGCAGAATACCCCTCTGTTACTGGTGCCTTGCCGCTCTCCACGAGAACGGCCCTAACTGCGGCTCAACCCCCACCTATAGTTCTCTCTACAAGATGGCCTTCTCCCATTTTTGATAGACGCTCAAATGCCTTGTCTGACACTGATATCTTTAGATTCCTCATATAATGCACCTCCATTAAGCTTGCTAGAGAACATTATACCCCCTCAAGGTATGTTTGCCAACCCTTTGTACAAAGGAACTTTAAAAAAAGTTTATCTGGCGGCGCAGAAAATTCCTTTCTTTCTATATATGAGAGAGGGGGGTTTAATCTCCTAAAAGAAATCTTCCATGCGTGCAACAGGGGGTGATCCAATCGAATGCGGTGGTACCATTGCCTATTCAACGCGGAATCTCCATACTTCACGTCTCCTATGACTGGATACCCCGATATGGCCAAATGTACCCGTATCTGATGGGAACGTCCTGTCAACAGATTTACCTTGAGCAGAGAGTATTCGTCATCTCCTGTTATTTTCTCGTAATGGGTATGAGCTGGCAGGCCGCCAGGGCTCGCAGTAACAATGTTGTGGTCTCTGTCTTTCTGCAAGGGAGCTGTAATATCCCCCTCCAGAGGCGTCTGTCCCCGGACAGCCACAAGATAGGTTTTGTCCACATCGTTATCACGAAAAGCCCGCTGCAATTCCCTAAGGGACTGGCCGTGTAATGCTACCACTACAAGCCCCGTAGTATTGCGGTCAAGGCGATGGACTGCACAGGCTCTGAAATCATCTTCCGGTTCAACCTCTGACCATACCCGCTCAATCAGACTCTCTTCTCCTGACTGGTCTGGCTGGATAATAAGCCCCGCCTCTTTGTTAAGGACCATAATGTAATGGTCTTTATACACTATTGAAAGGGCTCCTGTTCTTTTTGTTTTCACCGGTTTTTCAATGAGCTCAGGCTCTTCCCACGGAACATAAACAGACTGCCCATCTTCCAGGCGGACGGAACAAGATGTTTTTCTCCCATCCACACGGACAAGCCCCTTGCGTATCCCCCTCATCATGGCACCCAGGGGAAGATTGGGCCATAAGGTGCGGATCACTTTATCCAGTCTTCGCCCTGCGTGATGCTCTGAAACTTTAAATGTATAGGACATTTATTCCAGCTCCCATTTCCAGAAACGGCGCTGAGCAGTGTAATTCCATTCTGAAATTTCTTTTCCCTCATCGATCTGATCCACCGCATCGCGCCAGCAATAGAGCTTAAAGTCAAGTTCATCGGCCGCTGAAACGATCATGGCTTCAGGAGTCGCAGGAACCACAGGTGAGCCAAATTCCTTGCAGCCGTGGTGACTGACAATAATATGCCCTAAAGCTGCAGCGTACTTTTCGCCCAGTCCAAAATCCTCTGCCAGACGAGAAAAACGATTATACCCCAGAACAATGTGGTCGATTACTGTTCCTTCCACTGTCATTTCAGGAGCTGGAGAGAGACGGTAAGAGTCAATTTTTCCTATGTCATGCAGAAGAGCTCCCGCTACCACGAGATCTCGATTCGCGCCATATCCAGAACTGGTGCTGGCATCTACCATGCCGCAGGCCAGCCTGGCTACTCCCAGGGTATGTTCCAGTAACCCGGAAACATAGGCGTGGTGATGGGAAACAGCAGCAGGCCAATTTTCGAACTGCCTCCAGAAATCCCCACTGAAGACAAAGGCCAAGAAGTCTTTTATTGGCGGCTGGCAGCTTTCAACAAGGCCCAAAAACTCATTCTTCATTTCTTCAAGGGGAAATGGGGATCTCTGCACAAAAGTGTAAGGCGGATACTTGTTCTGATCCACATAATAAATGGCATTAAAGTTGTATTGAGGCTGCCCTCTAAATTCTGCGACTTGTCCCAGCAATCCTACTGTCTGCCCTTGAAGGGTGGACATGCCATCCCATTTGAGGGGATCTATCTTTTTTTTAGATTCTTTAGCTTCCTGGGACTCTGTTTCATCCAGCCCCTCTGGGCGGCAATCCCACCATTCGGCATTGCCCCATATCTTTCCCTCGATGGTCCCCTCTTTATCCATCAAAGAGAGTTCCCAATAGGTCTTGTTATTCTTATCTTTTTTAGAAGCCAGCTTGCTCACTACGCCAAGACAATAAAATTTACTGTCTCGGGGCAATTTTTTAACAGCTCCCGTTCCTAAAACATTCTGTTTCTTAACAGTTTCAGTCTTTTTCTTAAGGGTTTCTGCTTCAGCCACGTAATCACTTCCAATCTTTCTAAATCAGGCACCGTATTTATTCAATTTTAGACTGTGAGCTAGCATGAGTCCCATAAGTTTTTCTCCCTGCATATGGCCTATATTTCCTTGAGCACACGATTTTTCTCCAAATTCTGCCGCACCACTTCGACGGGCGTAAGGGCTCCAGAGCAAAAGAGGGACATCATGCCATGAATGGCCCGCAAGAATGGCAGGAGTGCTGTGGTCTCCTGTAATAGAGAGAACATCGGGGCGCAAATCAAGGATCTTGGGTAATAGGCGGTCGACTTCTTCTATCACCTTTACCTTTTCAGCAAAGTTCCCATCCTCTCCGCGGCTGTCTGTATATTTCACATGGACGTAAAAATAATTGTAGTCTTCCCAATAGGTTCCTACCGCATGAAAAAGCTGCTCAAGGGTCTCTCCCGCATCTCTGACGTCCATTCCAACGAGACTGGCAAGCCCTCTGTACATGGGGTACGTTGCTAGTGCAACCGGCTTTATCTTGTAGAGTTCGCCAAGGGAGGGTATATGGGGAGCTGAAGAAAAACCTCTCAGAAGACAACCGTTGGCAGGATGTTCGTCTTTCAGCACATCCCATACCTCCTTAATAAAGGCATTAATAATCTCCTCTGTTCGGCGTGCTTTTTCATTTTGTGCTACGGCCCACCGCATGGGAATCCCTTCTTTTTGAGGATCAGCATCGTTTACTTCTTCGGATAAGCCTTCTCCTGAAAATACCACGACAAAACGATGTTCAAGGCCCGGGTAGAAGGTAACTCGAACATCATCTACGGACCGAATGGCGTCTTGAAGTTTTTTTACCACCTTAGCGCTCTCTTCTGTAGGAATACGCCCAGCCCGTCGATCTACAATAATATCTTCACTATCAACTGTACAGAAGTTTCCTCGAGCACATATATCCCCTGCTCCGACATGGGCTCCCACTCCAAGGGCTTCGAGGATTCCCCTTCCTATAGACCAGGAGAGAGGGTCGTAACCAAAAAGAGAAAGATGGCCTGGGCCGCTCCCCGGGGTAATACCTACATCCACCATAGAGAGAAGACCTAACTCCGACTCCGCAGCAAGACGATCCATAAGAGGGATCTGAGCTTTTTCAAGTTCTGTCGACCCATCAGCCCCTTGGACTCCTCCCAAACCATCCATAACAAGCAGTACCATCTTTTTTTCGTTGTCTGTTGCAAGAGAATGCAATAAACTCATTCGAGAATGCATTTGAACACCTCCGGAACTCAAATTATATATTTTTATAGGAAATTCTTCACTACATCTTACCCTTTGGGAATGTGTTAACGTTTTTATACTCTTATGCTATCATTTAAATGAGGTTCTGCTTCATAATTTCTATTTTAAGGGGGACGTTGTTTCATGAGGTTTTCTAACAGAATTATGGCTATGCAGTCTTCTCCCATTAGAAGACTGATTCCATACGCCGATGAAGCAAAAGCAAAAGGGAAGAAAGTGTATCATTTGAATATTGGTCAGCCGGACATCAAAACTCCTCCCTCATTCCTCCAGGCTATTAAAGATTTCGCTCAGGAAGTTATCGCATACTCTACATCCCAGGGCAGCAACGAACTTCGCGATGCCATGAGGAGATACTATGAAGGCTACGATATTCATTTCGAGCGGGAGCATATCCTTGTGACAAACGGCGGAAGCGAAGCTATTATGTTTGCTGTAATGGCCACTTGTGACCCAGGAGAAGAGATTTTGATTCCCGAACCTTTCTATGCAAATTACAATGCTTTTTCAAAATGCGTCAATGTCAATATCGTTCCGATTACAACAAAGGCAGAAGAGGGCTTTCATCTTCCTCCCAAGGAAAAGATCGAAGCCGTTATCACTCCCAAAACTCGCTGCATTCTCATTTCTAACCCTGGAAACCCCACAGGAACCATCTACACTGCTGATGAAATGAGGATGTTGGCAGATCTCGCAAAAAAACACGATCTTTATATCATCGCCGATGAAGTGTACAGAGAGTTCGTCTATGATGGACTTAAGTACACAAGCTTCGGAAACCTTTCTGATGTGGAAGATAGGGTTATTATCATCGATTCTGTGTCAAAACGCTATAGTGCATGTGGTGCTCGTATTGGGTGTGTCGCATCTAAGAATGAAGAGCTTATGAAACAAATCCTGAAACTATGTCAAGGAAGGCTCTGTGTTCCCACTCTCGAGCAGGTAGGGGCTACGGCCCTTTACAACACCCCGGTTTCATATCTTGAAGAAGTGAATAAGGAATATCAGTCGAGAAGGGATACCCTTTATAAAGCCCTTCAGTCTATGCCTGGGGTTGTCTGCGAACAGCCAAAAGGCGCCTTCTACGTTGTTGTAAAAATGCCCGTCGATGATGCAGAAAAATTTGTTATCTGGATGCTTCAGAACTTTGACATCAACGGAGAAACCATGATGGCAGCTCCAGCAGAAGGATTTTATGCCACTCCTGGACTGGGCAAAAACGAAGCCCGCCTTGCCTATGTTCTTAAAAACGAAGACCTCGTAAAGGCCATGGATATACTCAAGGCGGCTCTTGAGGCCTACCCGGGGCGGGTAGAACCCGTATCGGCCCAATAATAGAAACGCAAAGAAATCTTTAAGTCTCTTACAAAGGCCCTTTCCGGAGGATACCCCGGAAAGGGCCTTTGTGGTAGCATATATTCTGGTTTATTCTGAACTGAAGGGAGCGCTTCACAATGCCGTTACGAGTTAAAGAGGCCCTGTCAAAAGACGTGGGGCGATGCATTGCCCGTATCGATCCTGAAGATATCAAAAGATATGGGCTTTCAGAGGGACAAATCATAGAACTGGAAGGGAAGCGGAAAACACCTGCCCGGCTGCTGGCTTGCGACTCTGGAGATATGGGACAAAAAGCTATTCAAATCGATGGGATAACCAGAGAGAATGCTCAAGTAGGACTTGATGAAAAGATTTCTATCCACAAGGTGGATCATCATTTTGCAGGGAGTATCACCCTCAGGCCCCTGACATCCACTCCCCTTCTGGAAAAAGAACGGGATTCGGTCTATCTCAGCAACCTCCTCGAGGGGCTGCCAGTGATAGAAGGGGATCGCATACGGGCAAATCTTTATGGGACAAGGACATGTGATTTTCTTGTAACGGACACGACCCCTAAAGGAATTGTCCTAATAAGCAATGCCACCTATATAAACGTTGAAAAACAACTATCCGAGGAGCAAAAAACCTCACGGATCTCTTACGAAGATATCGGCGGGCTCGGCCCTCAGATTCAGCGTGTTCGTGAAATGATAGAATTGCCTCTACGCTTCCCCCAGGTCTTTGACAGGCTAGGCGTGCAGCCCCCAAAAGGAGTGCTGCTCTACGGCCCCCCTGGCACAGGGAAGACTGTTATCGCAAGAGCGGTAGCAAATGAAACTGACGTTTATTTCACCCACATTTCCGGGCCCGAAATTATCGGCAAGTTTTACGGTGAAAGTGAGGAACGTCTGCGGAATGTCTTTGATGAAGCCCAGGCCCACGCTCCTGCGATTATTTTCATTGATGAAATAGACGCTATCGCCCCCAAGCGTGAAGAAATGGGTGGTGAAAAACAGGTAGAGCGGCGAGTTGTTGCCCAGCTCCTGGCTCTTATGGATGGATTGGAATCCCGTGGACAGGTTATTGTTATAGGGGCAACAAATATTCCCAACACCCTTGACCCTGCGTTGCGGCGCCCTGGCCGCTTTGACCGGGAAATTTCCATCCCCATCCCTGACCGCAATGGCCGCTTTGAGATTTTGCAAATTCATACAAGAGGGATGCCCCTGGCAGAAGATGTTGATCTCATGCGCCTGTCAGACATTACTCACGGTTTTGTAGGAGCCGACTTGGAAGCACTGGCTAAGGAAGCCGCCATGTCTTCTCTCAGAGAGCTTTTGCCATGTATCGACTATGAACAGGCCGTCATTCCCTACGAAAAGCTTCTCTCTATGAATGTCACTATGGAGAATTTTCTCGACGCACTGAAAGAAGTGGAACCATCCGCTATCCGTGAAGTGTTTGTGGAGGTTCCAGACGTAACCTGGAGTGATATCGGCGGTCTTGAAGCTATTAAAGAGGAGCTTATCGAAGCAGTGCAGTGGCCTCTTAAATATAACAGCGTATACGAAAAATTTAATATCACTCCTCCCCAGGGCATATTGCTGCACGGGCCTTCCGGTACAGGAAAAACCCTGCTGGTAAGGGCCCTGGCTCACGAAAGCGGTGTGAATTTTATACCGGTAAAGGGGCCTGCTCTAATGTCAAAATATGTGGGGGAAAGCGAACGGGCCATAAGGGAAGTGTTTAAAAAGGCGAAGCAGGCGTCTCCTTCTATTCTCTATTTTGATGAAATAGAATCTCTCGTCCCCATTCGTGGGCGGGATAGCGGGGCTGGCGCCAGCTTTACAGAGCGGGTCATCAGTCAATTCCTTGCGGAGATGAGCGGCATTGAAGAGCTTAAGGGCGTTACAATTCTCGCTACCACAAATAGGATAGACCTTATTGACCCAGCCCTTCTGAGCAGCGGCCGGTTCGATGTGGTGCTTGAGCTTCCCATGCCTGACGCAAAAGCCAGACTAGAGATCTTCCAGATACATCTACAGAAAAAACCTCTAGCGGAGGACGTACATCTCGAAGAGCTTGTCCGGTCCACTGAAGAACACTCCGGAGGGGATATACATTTTATCTGCCGCAAGGCTTCCGCCCTTGCAATTCGCGACTTCCTAAAAATTGGAGAAAAAGGGGCGCCATGTATAGAAAAGCATCATTTTGAAATCGCTCTATCCCTTCTGAAAAGCAACCGCAGCAGTCTGCAATAAATAAAGGAGAGGGGCTTTAGTGAAGTACACCACCAAAGCCCCTCTCCTTACTTTTTAGTAGAGCATTCTGTAAACAAAAAGATTTCCCATCACTTTACGTACATAGTTTCTCGTCTCATTATAGGGGATATCTTCCATCCATTCATCAAAGGGGCGCTCTTCCCCCTCTTTTATCCATCGTCCTACAGCCCCGCCTCCAGCGTTATAGGCTGCAATAGCCCATTCAAGTCGTCGGAAACGTTTTTGCAATCGCCCCAGATGGGAAGCACCAAGCAAAATATTAGTTTCAGGCTGCCAAAGATCCACTTTTTCCATCCCCAGGAGTTTCGCCTCTTCTTTGCCTGTAGCTGGCATAAGCTGCATAAGGCCAATGGCCCCAACCCAGCTGTTTACATCTGCATCAAAAGCGCTTTCCTGTTTCATCACTGACCAGATCAAATTCGGCTCCACACCAAATCGTTCTGCTGACTGGAGAACGTGGCCGCGATAAGGCCGAGGATATAAAAAACAGATGCCTTTTTTAGGCAAGGGATTTTTCTTTAAAAGGGCAGAAGCCAATGTCGATGCCGCACTGTAGGCTCCAGGCTCATCTTCAAGCCATTCTGAGAGAATAGCAGCCCGATAATAGGCGGAACTACTTCCTTCTTTCAGAAGTCTCAATCTCGCGTAAAAAACGAACCCCCATTCTTCAAGCTCGCACTTTTCTCTCTCGAGCTCTGACGGGGTTTCTCCAGTAAAGGATGGCCCCCCTGGTGAAGCGAGGAAACTGTATATTGAGAGAGGGTAATCCGAAATAAGCGTATGAAAAAGTTCCTCTGCCTTGCCTTTTTGCTCAAGCTTCTCATACCCTCTGGCAGTCCAATATAAAAGCCGTTCTCTCATGGTGCCGTTGCTCAGTGAAAGGAAGTGCTCCCATATGCGAAGGGCTTCCCGTGTGTTGCCTTTTTTCCAGGCTTGCCAAGCATCGTCCCAAAGAATGGCCTGGGTCCCTTCCGTCATTGCATACTTATCAATGAGTTCTTTTTTAAGAAACTCCTTCTGTTCTTCAGGTACAAGGGTGTAAAGAGAGTAAAGAGCCTTTGGCCGCACTGTAGAATTTCCTCTATCAGCTATGCGCTGCAATGATTCAAGAGTTTTCTCCCTTTCCCCCTGGCCAGCCAGAATTCCCAGACGCCGAACAGAAGATTCTCCATAGCTTTTACCATTCAGAGCCAGCCATTCCCACAATTTCAATGCCTCTTCATACCGCTCAAGGCGGTAAAGGGAAACTGCCCTATAGTAACGGGACTTGAGGCCATCGGCTGAGTCTAGAGGAACCTCTAAAAAAAGGGGGATGGCTTTGGCATATTCTCCCCGCAAATAGGCTGCATACCCAAGGGCGTTTGCGACAGGCCCGCCATAAGGTCTCGGACTCTTTCCAAGGCAGGACAAAGCCTGGCTATTCATAGGTTCAAATTTTAATAGCTGCAGGGCATAGGCCAAATTATCACCTGCCGTCCCTAACAGCTCGTTAAGGGTCTGAATCGTCTGTGCCTGGTTTGTAGCTTTTGTTAGCATCATTTCAAGCCAACATCTTCTAGTTTCATTATCATCAGAAAGGCGAGAAAGAGCGTAGGCTACATAGAAACCTAATTCTTCCGGAACCTCGTTAAGAAGCCCCTGGGCTCTCTCATATGCTTTCTGTTTTTCACCAGTCCTCTCAAGGGCAAGAACAATCATCATATCCCGATAGGGAACTAATGCGGAGGGGAAATCCGCTTCATCTATTTTCTGAAGAAGAGCAAGGGCCTCCCCCCATCGCTTCTGCAGCCAGAGAGCATTCGCCCCTAAGGTCAGTTCTTTTGGAGAAAGGGCCGCATGATCAAGTTTGAGCAATTCGTCTATAGCCTCCCATTCTCTCTTCCAGAAAGCCTCTTCCGCAGAAGGGGGCTGAAATGTATCTGGGGAACCAACTGCCATTCCTGCACTTACTGATAGAAAAAGCAATACTATTACCAGAACATGAAGTTTTCTTATCAACACGTCAATCCTCCTTCCAACCAAGACGGTGGTTTTTCATTATAAATGATGGAAGAACCTCTATCGAAGTAATATTACGTATTTGGCCATAAAATTTTTTATGCAATATCGAGCCTATCAAATCCTTACAGATGAACCTTATTAGAATTTCGCTGTTACAAAAGTTCTATACTTTTACCTATTGGAAGCTCCGTCCTCTCTATGTTAGCATTGATAAAAAAAGAGGGTGATCCTATGAGAAAACACCTTGCCATAAAAATTCTTTCACTTTTTATCGCACTATTGCTTATTGGCGGATCTGCCCATGCAGCTCTATCACCACAAAAGGCAAACCAGGCCTGGGAGCGCATATCTAAGGCTGCGGGGCTCAAGGCCGATCCTATTACTATAGAAGACAAAAAAGAACCTAATGCCTGGGTTCGTTTTTCTGGAGACAGCTACTCTGTGCATGTTACAACGGGCTTGCTGAAAATTCTCGACACTGAAGACCAGATCGCCGGGATTCTTGCCCATGAAACAGGACATATCAAGCTTAATCATTATGGGAGCACCGTGGGAAGGAACTTGCTCTGGAGTCTTCTTTACAAAAGTCTTAAAGGAAATCAAAGCAACGAACTTTTGGCTGGTCTTGGCATAACTCTTGCCGAGTCGGGATTTAGCCGTGAACAGGAAGTTGAAGCGGATGATTATGGTATTAAATTATCAGTACAGGCTGGTTATAGCGCCTGGGGACTGGTACAGGCCCTTGAAAAAATGAAAGAAGCGGGATACGAAACATCCCCTAGCGGCTTCAACTCTCACCCCCCAACAGAACGTCGTCTGGAACATGCCAGGGCTACTGCCCGTGCCTATAGTCAGAAATAGGGCTACAATATGTATATTTTATTACTAGCTAAGGGACATTCTTTTTCCTCGTTCAGTGATATAATTGTTTTGTACTGTCTTGTTTTTTCTCACTTATAACAATGTAGTTTACAATTTACAGCCTTTTACTTCATTGTTTTCAGAATTGATGGACTTTATTAACAAGCCAATGGGGAGGCGATATTTTTGAGTAAGGTTTGGGAAGAAAATTTTAGCCACAACGCTAAGAATGTAAGGCCTTCGCCTGTAAGAGAAATGCTTGCGGTTATCAAGCAACCAGGCATGATATCCTTTGCTGGTGGAATGCCGGCACCAGAAATATTTCCCGTGGACGAATTTTACGAAGGTGTCCATGTTTTAAAAGAAGATGGTAAAAATCTTCTTCAGTACGGCACCACTGAAGGTTATCCCCCTCTGAAAGAATTTCTCGCAGAATGGACATCACCTCGCATGGGGAAAGTAGCCGCTTTAGACGAAATGCTTATCACCACAGGCTCTCAGCAGGCTCTTGATCTTTTTTCATGGGCAATAATTGACAGAGGAGACTTCGTTATAACGGAAGATCCTACGTATCTTGCCGCGCTATCCACATTCTATAACCATGGGGCGGAATTTCTGGGAATTCCCTGTGACGGGGAAGGAATGCAAGTGGATCTTCTACCTGGGATCATTGAAAAGGCCCGCAAAGAGGGGAAAAAGGTAAAATTCATTTATACCATTGTTAACTTTCAGAATCCTGGCGGTTCTACTATGACTCTGGAAAGACGAAAGAAACTTGTTGAGATTTCACACAAGTACTCCATTCCCATCTTTGAAGACGATCCGTACGGGTACGTACGATTTGATGGCGAGCATTTGCCTTCTATATTCTCCCTTGACGATGCTGGCGGAGTGATTTATGCCGGCTCTTTCTCGAAGATCCTCTCTCCAGGGAGCCGCATTGGATGGGTTACGGGTTCGAAGGAAATAATTAGAAAGATGACCGTTTTCAAACAAACAGCGGATTTATGCACCAGTACCATTGCCCAGGCCCTTGTAGCCGAATATTGCAGAAACGGTCATCTGGATAAGCATATTCCCGTCATTATCGACAATTATCGCGTTAAAAGAGATGCCATGCAGGAAAGCTTTAAACGCCATTTAGAACCCCTCGGCGTTTCATGGGTTAAGCCGGAAGGTGGCTTCTTCTACTGGCTGAATTTCCCTCAAATCAATACGAAGGATCTTTTCAAAAAAGCGATTGAGAAAAAGGTTGCTTTTGTCATTGGGGAACCCTTCTGCACGAAGCCAGGAAGCGGCATTCATAATGCACGCCTCTGCTACACCTTCCCCTCGCCGGAAGTAACGGAGGAAGGGGTCAAACGTTTAGCTGAAGCAGTGCAAGAGCTTGCTCAAATAGCAACGGTATAAGCTAAGCAGGGGGCGCTAATTAAAGCGCCCCCTTTTGCTCTGTTTACACCTTCGCTTCGAATGAAATGGTCGACGAAGGAATTTTCTGCTTCGGCAAAACCATAAAGAAACTTTTTAGTTTTATTTAAGAGCCGCTTCTCAGAAGCAGCTCTTTTTGTTGTAAGATACTGGCATGGGAGAAATTTCTACCCAAAGCAGGGAGGAGACATCCATGTCAGAAGATATTATTGCCGCTATTTCAACAGCCTGGGGGGAAGCCGGCATTGCCATAGTCAGGCTCTCGGGATTTAATTCACGAGAACTTGCCGACGAGGTAGTACATGGTGTTCGTCCTTTGTCAGAGACTCCCCCTCGCGTTTTACGGAATGGATATCTCCTTGATGAAAAGAAAGAACCTATAGATCAGGTTCTTTTCTCGTGGTTTAGGGCCCCTAAAAGTTACACAGGGGAAGAGATGGTTGAAATATCAACTCATGGCGGAACGCTGGTCGCTCAAAAATGCCTAGAGTCCCTTATCGGGAAGGGGGCAAGATTGGCCGAGCCAGGGGAATTTACCCGTCGCGCTTTTTTGAACGGGAAAATTGACCTCTCACAAGCTGAAGCGGTATTAGGCATAATCAGGTCTAAAAGCGAAGAAGCCCTTCGCGCAGCGACACGTACCCTGAGGGGGGAACTTTCCAGCTTTGCAAAGGATATTTATAATGAGATGCTCACAATCTCGGCTTCTATTGAAGTTGGCCTCGATTTTCCCGAAGAGGATATCCCTTTTGTAGAAAATGAAGGAGTCGAGTCTGCTCTTTACACATTGAAACAAGGGTTGGAAGACTTACTGGATCGGTGTAATACTGGTTTTCTCCTTCGGGAAGGAATTCGCGTTGCCCTGGTAGGCCGGCCTAACGTGGGAAAATCTTCTCTTCTTAATGCCTTACTCAAAGAATCCAGGGCTATTGTTACAGCCATACCTGGGACTACAAGAGATTTGATCGAAGAAGTTCTTACATACCGCGGCATCCCTATTCGATTGGTTGATACTGCGGGCATTGGCGCCCCTGGAGATGAAATAGAGGCTATGGGGATAGCTCGAGCTGAAAAAGCTATGATGGAGGCTGACGTAAGAATCTGGGTTATTGACGGAAGTGAACCTTTAACCCCTGCAGATCTCGCCCTTGTTCAAAAAATATCGGCAACCAACCATATCGTGACCATTAACAAGGCCGATCTTCCTCTCGTTATTTCAGAAGAAATGATAAACGGGCTATTGCCTCAGAGTCCTGTCTTCGTCATCTCGGCAGAAAAAAGAGAAGGGATAGAGGCTTTAAAAGATGCTATTGTCACTAATATTGCCGGTGGGGGAACATTGACATCGGGCCTCAATGCATCTTCCCGTCAAGTAGAGGAGATTCGCAAAGCTATCCAGGCTCTTGGTCAGGGAATATCTGCCCTTAATGAAGGAATGGGACAAGATGTAGTCGCCGCATGCCTTTATGACGGACGGACCTGTATGGAGCGACTGCTGGGCCTTTCTGTTGATGACGCCCTTTTGGAAACTATTTTCAGCCAGTTTTGTGTGGGGAAATAGAGCATTATTAAAAAAGGGGGCGGAAATGATGGGGAAAAGAGCGAAAACTGAGTATCCGATACACGGACTCCTTTGCAATCGGTGGAGCCCAAGGGCATTTACAAAGCAGATTCCGAGTAAAGATCAACTTCTATCTCTTTTCGAAGCTGCCCGGTGGGCTCCGTCATGTTACAATGATCAACCCTGGTTTTTCATTATAGCTACAAAGGAAAACATTAAAGAATTTGAGGTCATGCTTTCATGCCTCGTAGAACAGAATCAGGTATGGGCTCAACATGTTCCTGTCCTTGTAATTGGCATAGCAAGAACGGTCTTTGCCCTCAATGGAAAAACAAACCACTATGCCTTCCACGATCTTGGGATGGCCATACAGAACATGGCCCTTCAAGCAACAGCTATGGGGTTGGCTGTTCATCCCATGGCGGGATTTTCCAAATCATGTATACGAAAAACCTATAACGTACCGGAAGAATACGATCCCATGACCGCAATAGCGATAGGATACCCTGGAAACCCTGACGAGCTGCCAGAGCTACTAAAACAGGAAGAGCTGGAACCCAGGGAACGGAAAAGGGTTCGCGAATTTGTTTTTACTCGGGCGTGGGGAGGAAAATTTACAGATTAGCCATTACAAACACAAGGAACCTGGCTTGACAACCAGGTTCCTTGTGTTTGTACGTTAAGAACGTTTTTGAATCCATTGGGGCATATCTTCTCCCAGGGCTGGGATACTTAAAAAATCTCCTGACTGGCGAGTCAATTTAAACTTTTTCTCTATTTCCTTAACAACATTTTTCTTTTCATCCATGATCTCTACATGGATGGTGTGGGATTTCCCAACAACAAAAAGAACATCCCGTCCGCCGGCTTTCAGAAAAACTGGTTTTCTTGCCGTGCTTATATTAACTCTTACCCATGGATATGGAGCCAGGTCTTTCCCGTCCATGGTTATGGCTTTGTTGTCTATAAGCAAATTGTACCCTTTCCCAGCGTTATAAAGAAATATAGAAAAAATCACAAAAAATATGATCAATCCCACGTTTACTGTCATACGCCTCATCATAATGCCTCCTGTCTACGCACCGTTAGGCATTTCCACGCAAAGCCCGCCGTGCCCGCTCTTTATCCCGCTGCCGGCGCCATGCATGAAGCACAAGAGCTATTGCAATAATTCCATAGGAAACAAAAACTCTAAAGTACTCACCTAACTGCGCCTCGCCAATGAGATACTTGCCAGCCATAGGCGAAACTACAAACATGAGATGGAAAAGCACAACCCCTAGAAAAACATTGGGGATGGTAGCTTTCGTAACACTCGCTCCTCCAACAAGAAGGGCTGCGATTGCAAACATCCCAGCTTGCTCATGACTGTTATAGGTATTCATGGTACCTATGTTCTGTAAGAAGAGTATCTGACCGTAACAGGCGAGGACAGTGGATATAACGATAGAAATGATGCGGGTCCGCTCCACAGGGATACCTGCAGAATCTGCAACTTCCATATCCTGCCCCACTGCCCGCATATCCTGCCCCAACTTTGTTTTGCGGAACCATACCACAAAGATACAAAAGGCAGCGATGACTAAAAATGTCGCAACAGGAATAGAGATGCCTCCTATGGTGAGTGGAATAAAATTATCGAGGCATTTTCGTATGTTTTCAAGATTGGTTACATTGCGAATGCCGAATCCTCTTGATAGAACAAGATCAGGGCTCTTAATAGGAAAGACACTTCCAAAACCATATAGGACAATAAGCTGATAGACGCCATTCATGAAAAATCCCAGTATAAAAGACGTTACCATTTCGCGCCCCTTAGCCTTGTTCAGAATCACACCGCACATCCATCCAAGGAAGATAGCCAGCGGAGTTGATATGATCATGGCCAAAAGCATTCCGGGAATGCCCACTACGTTCCAGTCTGTAATAAGAATGAGCCCTATTTCTCCAGCCATCGCCCCTAACACCATACCAAAATTCAGCCCCATGCCTGCCATAATTGGAATAAGAAGGGAAAGGACAAGAAAAGAGTCCCGGGCTAGGCGCACAAGCATCTCCTGTACCAGATATTGGGGTGAGAACCGCGATATTGGAATAGCAACTGCGCTTAGAGCTATGAATATAATAGGAACGGCGTTGCTAATAAGAAAATGGATCAAATTATCCTGAAAAGACGATTTTTTTGTCATCATGATTTCACTTTCACCGCCCTCGTGAGAGCATACAGAATCATACCGTTGGAAACTATGATCCGTATGACTTCTGACATGTCAGTCTCAATGAGGCTATTAATGACCGATGGAGTCATGGTCAGAATGCCTTGAAACAAGATTGTACCAACAACAACATTGAAGATAGACGCTTTGTTTACCGATGCTCCCCCTATGAGAATAGCGGCTACCGCGGGGAAAGCCATGTAAAAAGGCCCCATATACAGCTGTATGAAGCCAAAACTCTGTTCATATATGATGATCCCAATTGCGCCAAGAACAGTAGAGAGGATGACTGAAAGGGTCCTCATTTTATTCACATCCACCCCAGCTGCTTTTGCATATTCAGGATTCGACCCTACAGTGGTCATAGCCGTTCCAACTCTCGTCTTCATGAATAGCCACATTACAAAACACAGAAGTGCGAAAAAGAGAATCATACCTGTGGGGCAATAGAAAAAGTTGCCTAACTTAAAAGAAAGTATGTCACTAATGGCTCTGTTCCAGTAGCCATCCACGGAAATAGTGGTTCTAAGGCCAGTTCCCGCATACCCCCACACCATGTTCGCGCTTTTATATGGAAGGACAAGCCACATGATACACATAAAAGCAACAGAGGAAAAACCAACGTAGGTAGCGATCATCATTTCGCCACCCTTGACTCTATTGAGCAGCTGCCCATAGAGCCAGCCAAGTACAACCGCTATGGGAGCAGCGATGGCCATGGCTGTGAGCACTCCCATAAGACCTGTTATGCCTATTTCGATACTTGTTACTGCTCCTAAAAGACCGGCAATGATCCCTAGAGGCAAACCGAAATTAAGCCCGCATCCTGCCTGGATCATAGGAACCATGGCCAAAACCATGACCCCATTCATGCCAAAACGGACAAGGGTATCACTGATGGACGTATCTACGCGAACCCTGACAAAGGGTGCCATGACAAAAAGGCCGATGAGGAAAAGGCCTATAATAACTCTGGGCCAACCGGCTTTTTCTACAAAATTTCGTAAGCTATTCATCATACACTCACCTTTTCTGCCCCGTTTTTGATTTCACCAAGCATCAGCAGACCAAACTCTGTAGAGGGGCATGTTGCAGGACGGGTTCCTGCAATTTTTCCTTCATTGACAATAGCAATTCTGTCACATATGGAACGCAGCTCTTCAAGCTCCGAAGAAATCATAACAATTGTTGTTCCCCGTTTTTGGTTATATTCCCTCAAGGTATCAAGAACTACTCTCTTAGCCCCTACATCTATGCCTCGAGTGGGCTCTGAAACAAATAGCAATTTCGGATGGAGAGCAAAGGCCTTTGCTAAACACACCTTCTGCTGATTTCCTCCAGAAAGCTCCTGAACCCGCTGATAATCCCCAGTACATTTGATTTCTAGAGAATCAATATATTTTTTAGTGACTTCTTTGATTGCTTCCTCATCTCGAATCTTAAATAAACCACCTAAAACTGGCTTTAAATATTTTTGCTGCATCTGGAGTGCCGTAAAAATAACATTCCATGAGATGGGTTCTTCAAGAAGAAGTCCCACTCCTCGACGGTCTTCCGATACAGAAGCTATGCCTACAGATAACGGGGATCGGGGATCATTCAATATTATTGGAGTTTCACCAAAGGTGACGGCTCCCCCTGACGGATACATCCCCATAATGCCATTGGCTATTCCTAATTTTCCCTGGCCGGCCAATCCTCCGATTCCAAATATTTCCCCTTCTTTTACTGTGAAAGATACGTCACGCACCGTTTCTCCGGGCATATCCACCCAAAGATGCTCTACCTTGAGGATATTACCCGCAAGGGACCTCTCTGTCTCATCCCTGGCAAAGGCTGCCTCAATGCTTCTACCAACCATGTGGGTTGCTATTTCCATAACATTCGTTTTGGCCGGCGTTGTTTCATGAACAACCTGCCCGTCCCGCAAAACCACTATCTTATCGCAGACATCAATCACTTCGTGAAGCCTGTGGGAGATAAAAACAATAGCAATGCCAAGGGCTGCCAACTTGCGCATGGATGCAAGAAGTATCTCGGCCTCTGATTCTGTCAATACAGCCGTTGGCTCATCAAGGACAAGAAGCTGTGTTTTTTTCTTATCGATTTCCCTCGCTATTTCCGTAAATTGCTTATGCCCTACAGGCATTTCTGATACAAGGGTATCAGGACTGATCAAAACATTGAGCTTTTCAATGGCATTTTCGCCCCGTTGTCTCATTTCTTCAGTATTAAGAGTGCGAAGTCTGTCTCCGAAGGATTCCACAAGAAAGTTATACTGGGTAGATTCTCTGTTGAGAACGATGTTTTCTGCTGCAGTAAATCCTGGAATAAGGGAAAACTCCTGATGGACCATTCCTATTCCCGCATCAAGAGCATCAAAGGGACTTTTAAATTGAGCTTCCTGGCCGTTAATAAAAAACTTGCCTTCGTAACCACCTGTTTCCTGTATTACAGGCATCCCGAAAAGGATGTTCATTAAAGTGGATTTCCCCGCACCATTTTCTCCAACAAGGCCAAGGATTTGTCCCTTTTCGAGGGTGAAACTTACATCTTTTAACACCCTGTTGCCAAAATACGCTTTGCCGATATTTTCCATCTTCAATAAGGGTTCAGATAGAGCCATTGCTGTCACCTCTTCACATCTAAGCCTTCTATAGAAAATTCTCCCCAGAAATAGGAGCAGATATAAAGGGGAGGAAAGTTTCCTCCCCTGAAAAGGCTTGTATCTTTGTTGCTATGCTGTTTCTACGGGGCCCATTATTTAATGGAGAAATATTTCTCCGGTACCTCTACTTCAGTCATTCCAAGGTAACCAAGGCCAAACACGTAAGTATCCTGATAGACAAGGATATGGTTGTTTTTCACTACGCCAGTAGCAATATCGGTGTAAAGGCTTCCATTCCACTTAGCCCCTGGAGTATATTTTCCGTAACATTCGAAAAGTGCTTCCATATCTTCAACCTCTGCAGCACCTTCCAGTACTCTCTTGGCAAATTCGCCAAGGGCAGCAGTGGTAGTATAGCCATAAGAGTATGCCCATGTCCCCATTCTCTTTGCTCCGCCTTTAGCGTCAACAGCCTCTTCCACTCTCTTGAGAATTGCTGGCCAGTCACCCTTCACATCAGAAAGCTCAATACCAAGAGCGCCAGGATATCCCATCAAAGGTGAAGGAAGATCCGCTTCTACAAAATATCCGCCCTCTTCTGCGATCCTCTTCAGCAAGGGTTCTGTATGAGCGTCATTTGTACAGAAGAATGCCGTATCTTTCCCATACTTTTCAAGCCAGGCTGGAACTTTCTCAAGAATAAACTGCTGTGCACCTGCAACTCCCACGTCGCTTGTCGGGTCTGGAGCCGTTTCAAAATGGAAGCCTATGCCAAGATCGTTACATGCCGCTTCCATAATGTTACGACGGCGGGAAAGAAGCTCATAGCTCATGTGACGAGGGAAGGAAATATGAACAAATTCTTTTGCTCCCATTTTCTTCGCTGCATCTACAATAAGATATCCACGAGCTATATTGTCACAGTTGATGACAAGGTCTGCCGCTGATTCGATAACACCTGGATCTTCGTGGGCCTCGCCAGCGAAAAGTAAAATATCAGAGCGTTTCTCACGAACTCTTCTGAATGCCTCTGTTGTTCCTGGAATAGCCTGGTTCACAATGATAGCTTTCATCAGAGGATCGTCTGCCAACCCTGAAATCTGGGCAATGGTGGTTTCCATTTCAACCATGAAATTGTCCGGATAGGTAATATGTTGGATCATACCGCCATCGCTGACACTGCCATATTCTTCGATAAGCCGTTCTGCCCCCCGAAGGTCATCTTCGGACTGTGAAACTGTACCGGTGCAAATGCCAATATGGAATGCAGCTTTTTCTGCTGGAGCTTCTGCTGGTGCCTCAGCAGGTGCAGGTGCTTCTGCAGGTTTCTCTTCAGCCGGCTGTTCCGCTGGAGCTTCTGCTGGTGCCTCAGCTGGCTTCTCCGCTGGTGCCGGCTCCGCAGGCTGTTCAGCCTGGGGCTGTGGAGCAGGTGCCTGTTCCTGAGGTTTGTTCCCCATCATCATCCAACCACCTACAGCAACTAAAAGAACAATAACTAAAACGATAAGTTTCTGTTTGTTCATGACGTTACCCCCCACTTTAGTATATAAATCTATACTTTTATTTGAAGACTTCACCATGCCTATTCTATGAATAAAGCATAGAAAAAACAAGAGAATTCTTATCTAAAGTGATCATTTCTTTACCAAAGTAAACAAATTAAATAAAAAATAAACGGGAGGACATTTTTGTCCTCCCGTGGGAAAGGGGAAATTTATTTTTAATGGCACGGCCAGGCCATTCCTCATATGATTCCTCAATTTCTCTTATGACCCCAACCAAACCTATCACTTGGAGTTTTTGCAATCGTTCTCTCCCGATTCGCTTTGACAGGATCTGGCTTGTCTTTCTTGTTCTTTAAGTATATTATACACAAAATAAAACACATAACATGGTTCAATAAAACAGTAATAATAGATTTATTAGATACTTTATTGTATCTTTACACAAAGACATTACGAGTAGAACTAAAATTAGGGAGGAACTAAGAGATGCTTGAAAAAATTGCACAAAAAATCGCTTCTTCTACCGCCGAGCTTATAAATATAGACTTGATTATTACTGATGAAAAAGGAATCATTATCGGGGCTAGCGACCCTAGCAGGAAGGGGTCTCTTCATGAACCTTCCCTTGAAGCAATCCAAACAGGAAAGATTTCCATACAGAGAGAGAACGAAGTTACACATTTAACGGGCGTGAAGCCTGGGGTAACTTTACCAATTGAATTTACTGGGAAAAGAATTGGAACCATAGCCCTCACAGGTTCCCCAGCAAAAGTTACCCAATTCGGCCTGCTTGTAAAAAAGCATACAGAGCTGATATTAAGCGAGAAGTTGTTCTCTGAAGTTTTCTTTATTCGAAGTCGGGCTATCCAAACCCTTATGGAGCAAATCGCCTCTTTTAACCCCGAGCGCGATGATGAATCATCATTGTATGTTTCAGCACGCGGACTTGGGTTTGAGCTTCAAATTCCAAGAATTGCCATAGCAGCGGAATTACTCTATTCCCGACCGGCAGACGAGGTTACAGACGTGGGAACTGCCCCCTATACCCAGATGGACGTGCTCATGGCCATAAGAACAGCCTTTAACCGACCTCAAGACATTTCAACCATGATGGATTCTGACCGCTATGAGATATTAAGGGCCGCTAACTCTTTGCTCAATGAAAAGGAAGTCGTGGAAAGAACTCGAAAAGAATGTGAAGTGCTACAAGACCTTCTCCAGGAGAAAGGGCTACATATTGTCATTGGCATTGGATCTCTTGCTCAAAACCTGTCAAGGCTCCCAGCTTCCCATCGCGACGCCTGGAAAGCCGTTACTATAGGGAAAAATATTTATCAAAAACCGGGAATCTATTCTATCGGAGACATGATGCTTGAAGATCTCCTGACTACAGCGAGCCGCGATGTTGCCGAACGTTACAGAAATTCCCATTTAGCTCCTTTGAGGAAAGCTTCCGACAGTCAGGAGCTCATTCATACCTTTCGGGTCTGGTGCGAGCATCGCTTTAGCCCAAGCGCTGCTGCTCAAGCTCTCAACATCCATAAAAACACGCTCAACTACAGGATCAATAAAATTGAGTCTATCTGCGGGCTTGATTCTCAGAATTTCAAAGAGATATTTTCTCTCTATACAGCAATCATTATCCACGAACTTTCTGATAGGGGTGACAGTCAGCTCTTTTTGCGATAATTAACGATGCTTACTCCTGTCAAAACCAGTCCCCCGCCAATGATACTAGACAGAAGAAGGGGTTCTCCAAGGAATATCCAGGCCACAGCTACAGCTACAATGGGACTGATATAGAGAAATACCCCAACTTCAGAGGCGGGAAGTAATTTTAAAGCATCGTACCAAAAAACATAGGCAAGAGCGGAACAAAAGACTCCAAGAAAAAGTGTGCTTCCCCAGCCCGCCATATCCAGCTTTGAAATTTCTCTGACACCCTGAAACAGAAAGGGGATCGACGAAAAAAACCAGCCGGATAAAATGACATAGAACATGGCCAAGGCTGGGGGAATGGTTTTAAGCACCTTTCTGGAAAAAACAGAGAAAAGAGCCCAGGTGAAAGCAGAACAAACCACAAGCAATTCCCCGAAACTGTAATTGCCCTCTTTCAGAAAGGCTAAATTCCCTTTTGAAAGAATAAAAAGCACACCAAAGGCAGCCATGATAATTCCCAAAGATTGTCTTTGGACGAGTTTTTCTTTAAGTAAAAAAGCACTGAGCAATGCGATGATAACGGGGGTGCAGGCTATGATAAGCGCGGATATTCCAGCAGCTGCTGTGCGAAGGCCCCGTGCTTGGATGTAATTATGCAGAAAAACCCCAAAGAAACCCAGAAAGCACAGCTCTGTCATTTGATGGAGGGGAAGGAGCTGGAGCCTCTTTTTCAGAAAAAGGACTAGCCCAAGTACAGCTGCCCCAATTCCAAAACGAAGCCACAAAACAGCTACTGGAGAAACCTGAGATACAGCTATTTTAGTAGCTGTATAAGACCCTCCCCAAAACAGAACCGCAAGAAGCACCTTGAGTCGCGGATGGGTAGAAGATGTCACTTATAGAACTCCTGTCCCTCCTAATAGAAGGAGTTTAGTTTTTTTGCAAAGCGCTTATCCAGCTCATGGCGATAGGAGTATATTTTATTCACATATTTCACATTTTTCCCCCCATAGTATTTCAGCAGCGCCCGTCCCAAATCTCCATTGGAAGAACTGAGATAACATGAAAATATATATGTTCCCACTAAAATGTTATTTTTAGGTTTCATCATTTCTGTGAGGGTCCTAATATGGGAGAATGCCTTTCCGATGTTATGCCTGTGCACTTTCCAATTGATCTGCATGAGGCCATAGGCTACCCGGGATTTTGCGCTGTCTCGCACTCTTGATTCTTTGATAATTATTGCCGCTATGAGAAATGGATCAACACCGAAAGTATGGGCTGCTTCTAAAACATAGTGTGCGTAGCTTTCAGCCCGTTCTGCCCCGAGATGTTTGTTCTTTTCCTGAAAAAACTCAGCAATGGCTTCTTTGCGAACTTGATGTTCCGCCTCTTTCTGCTGTCTTTTCTGAGCAACAACAGTTCTCTCCTTTTGTCTTTGGAGATTTTCCTGGTGGGCGTGTATTTCAGAAGGAAGGGTCAGATATTGCCCCTCAGCCCAGGAAGGAGGTGCCCCTCTTACTTCCATACAGAAAAGTGTAAGAGCAAGAAAGAAAGTTACCCTCAGGAAACGCCAAGCCATTATCAACTCCCCTTTCCTCTTTAAGCCTTTATTCAAAGGTCTTAAAGGTTCAAGTTGAACCTTGTTTTTATAGGCCGTAATTAGATTTAATGATTGGAGGTATTTTAATTGATATTCAAAATCTTATCAACCGTCATCATGCCAAGTCCTTCTGTGAAGGATCCCGTACACGGGCGGTACCACAAAGAGCGCAAGGGTTCCTCCAGCGAGTAGACCCCCTATCACTACAATGGCCATAGGGGCGCGGTAAGGGCCTCCTGCCCCCTGTCCTAAAGCCAACGGAATCATGGCAATAATAGATGTCAGATCAGCCATAACGATAGGGCGCAATCGCACAGAGCAGGCTTCACGAATTGCTTCTCTGGGAGAAACCCCTTCTTTTCTCTTTTTTTCAGCGTAATCTATGATTACAATGGCATTGTTCACCACAAGGCCTACAAGCATAACCACACCAAGCAAACCATAGAGGGAAATAGCAGTGTTTGTAATATACAGAAACGGGAGAACACCAATTGCAGAAAGAGGCAAAGTGACCATAATAATAAGGGCATAGACGTAGGATTCAAGGATAGCAGCAATCATCAGGAAAGTGAGTACAGTAGCCATGGCAAATGCCACAAAAAGGTAAGAAAAATTTTCTTTAATATCCTCTACCTCGCCTGCATAGGAAAAACGATAGCCTCTGGGTAAGGTTATTTCTTTGAGCCTTACCTGTATTTCTTCAAAAGCGGAACCTACACTTCGACCGTTCACATCCCCTTCTATGGTAATAGCACGTGTCCGATCAGAACGGAGAATACTTGTTGGGCCCACTCCGTGAGTAAACTCTGACATTGATGAAAGGGGAACGAAACCTGCGGGCGTAGCGACAGGAAATTCCTCCACATCGCTCATATAGGATATGTGGCCTGGATCAAGGAGGGTCAAAATATCATATTCCCTTCCTTCTAATCTAAAAACACCTGCTTTTTTCCCCGTAATATAGTTGCGCACCGTATCGGCAACATCTTTTACTGAAATCCCTAAAATTCCCAGGCGCCAAGGTTTCGGGATAACTTGATATTCAGGACGTCCCAACCGCCAGTTTGTATCAACATCAACTACTCCCCGGACACTTCGCATTGTAGCAACAACTTGACTGGCAATTTTATTGAGTTCTTCGATGTTTTCCCCTGAAACAAGAATCTGGATCGGTTTGCCAGGAGACCCTCCGCCACTTACAGAGGCAGTGATACTCGCGTTTACATCTGGGACCCTTTTGAAATATTCCCGCAGCTGCTCAGCCAAATCAAAGGAAGTGGGGCGCTTCGGTTCATCAGAAAGGATGATTCTGAGGCGGCTTTGATTCACTCCTACATCTGCTCGACTGCCTCCCACCGCTACTTCTATTGCCGCCACTCCAGGTAAAGACCGAACATGTTTCTCCACAGCTTCCGTCACTTCTTCTGTGTAAGAAAGAGATGAAGCAGAAGATAGTTCCATGGATATTTCCATGAGTCCGCGATCAACCCGAGGAATGAATTCTGTTCCCAACATGGGAAGAAGAAAGAGAGATGCTATAAAAGCAAAAAGGAAGAGAGCAAGAGTCAAATAACGGCTATCAATGGCTTTCCTTACAAGAATACCATGGGCTTTATCAAACTTATCGTACATCCATGACCACCAGGCTGTTGCTTTCTGACTAAGAACAGAAGGTTTTGAACCATATCTGATTCGCGCCGCAACCATAGGAGTTAACGTCATGGCCACCCAAAGTGAAAAAATTGTAGCAAAGACAATAGCCAGAGCGAAATCACGCAAAAACTGTCCCGCTATGCCTTTCATGAACACTACAGGGATAAACACTCCTAAATTTGTAGCTGTGGTAGAAAAAACAGAAAGGGCAATATCTGCCGTCCCCTTTTCTGATGCTTCAAAAGGGCCTTCTCCCATCTCCCTGTACCGATAGATATTCTCAAGTACTAGAATAGAGTTGTTAACGAGAATCCCGACAGAGATGGCAATGCCGAGAGTGCTCATCATATTCATTGTTATGCCAGAGACAAACATGGGAATAAATGTTGAGATAATCGCAGTAGGCATTGCCACTGCAACAACAAGGGTCAGAGAAATGCGTTGCAAAAACAGGAAAAGAACGAGGCCAGTAAGAAGAATACCCACGACCATGTCGCGAAAAACATTTCGTATTGATTCTCTGATAAAGGTAGAGATGTCATCTGTAATTGTAACTTCAAACCCCTCTGGCAAAAGAAGTTTAATATCTTCCAGTTCTTCTTTGATTCTATCGCTCACTTCAACAATATTGCTTCCTGGAGTGGCAATGCAATCGAGAAGGATAGCCTCTTTCCCCTCATATTTAGCGTACCCTCTTCTCTCTTCCGTGGTATCTGCCACTTCGCCGATGTCACCAAGACGTATGGAAGTGAATCCATGCAGCGGAATTCGTATGTTCTCCAGCTCTAAGGGGTCTTCCACTTCTCCTAGAACGCGGACGGAGAGCTCTTTACGTCCCTGAACTATGTGGCCCGAAGGATCATTGAAATTATTTCTTTGCAAAACCTGAATAATCTTGTCTGGAGAGATCTGATATTGATATAATTCCACCGGATCAAGATAAACATGGATCTCCCTTTTTAACCCGCCAATAATCTCAGCCCTTGCCAACCCTTGTAATTGGGTCAGTCTACGCTGAATTCTGTCTTCCACAATATCAAAAGCATATTCCGGGGGGAGATTTGATGAAATAGCGATAGTCATGAAGGGAAAGGCGTTAATATCAAATTTTTCCGTAATGGGATCCTTAGAATCTTCTGGCAAAATTCCGCTTATTGCTTTTACGCGATTGGAAACATCCATAGTGGCTTCTGAAATGTTGATATCATACTCAAACTCCACTACGACAAAGGAAATCCCTTCTAAAGAATAGCTGCGGATACGTTTGACTCCTTCAACCTGAGAAACAGCATCCTCTATTGGCTTGCTCACTAAAAGTTCAATTTCAGAGGGCCCTGCCCCTAAGTAGGTTGTCGTAACAGAGATGACAGGAATGTCTACTTCGGGAACAAGGGCTATACCGAGATTTAAATAACTATACACTCCCAAGACAATAGCCATAAGGACGGTTACACTTGTAAATACTGGCCGAAAAATAAACACTCGCAAAAATTTCATGCCAAACACCCCATGAACCTAGGGCTTTTGCCCTTTCTGAATGACCACTACCGTCGCTCCGTCATATACTCGGTCTACTCCCTCTCTTACTAACACTTCTCCTTCATCAAGCGCTCCACGAACCTCCAATAGGCCATCCTGACTCTTCCCTGGATTAATTTTTCTTCGAAAAGCCTTGTCTTCGGTAATGACAAAAACGTACGCTTCGTTTCTTTCCCTCCGCAACAAATCATCGGGAATTACAATAGCATTTCTTCTCGAATCCATACGAATCTGCACCTCTACAAAGGTCCCTGGATAAAGATTCAGCGGGCGTTCGAGAGATATCACTCCTTTATACATTCCTGTTTCAGCCTGGGCCTCTGGGTCAATGCGCTTTATTACTCCTCGGGTTACTGTTTCACTATAAAGAACTCTGCAAGGAACGCCAACATCAATGTGGAGGGCATCGGAAGAAGCGATCATGACTTCCAGTTCCAGGTCCTTCAGACTGGCTAGACGGAAAAGTTCCATTCCAGGCTCCGCAATTTCCCCTACATGAATGTTCTTTGAGAGAACCACTCCCTTTGTCGACGAGCGGATCGCTGTTCGCTGAAATACTGTTTTCGCCTCTTGCAGACGGGCTTTTCTCTCATTAAGAAGGGCAACAGCCTGCTCTACTTCTTGTTTTGATATGCCGCCAGCCTGGTAAAGATGCTTCTTCCTTTCGAGATCTCGCCGGGCATTCTCGAACTCAGTCTGTTGAGAGGTCAATACCGATGTCTGAGTGACCTTCTCAAGCTCGCAGAGAATATCCCCTGGAATGACCATATCTCCCACATCTACATGGACAGATGACACAAACTCCCGAACATAGGCTGTTATAGACTGCTCCGAAGCAGCCCTGATCTTGCCATAATAGGTTTTCCAATAATCCCAGTAGGCTCGTTCCACTACATAGGAAGTAACAGGAATTCCAGCTGCCGCTATCTCTTCTTTCATAGAGGTCTGGCTTTTTTGCTCTTCTCTCTTCTGACTGAAGAAAAAAATACACCCTATTCCTAATAAAATGATAACAAGCAGAAGAAACATCACTTCTTTGCGTGTTTTCATGGCTGCCCCTCTTTTTCATTGTCCTGTTTCGACAAACCTGCCGTGAGAGGACAATATAATCCTGCCGCTTTCTTTAGATTCGCCAATGCCTGATGCGTTTTCCGAACAGAAGCCAAAAACTCTGGACATAAAGGATGCTAGAAAGTATAGTATTCTAATAATTTAAAACCTGTCAAGACGCAATACATGATACCCCGATATCTAAAACTGAAGGTTTCGAATTTGATTGACAAAACGAAAAACTTCTGCATAATAGTAAGATACAAGAAAGGGTAGTGAAGATGTGGCCCCCTTTTGAAGGAGGTCATTTTTTTATGCCCTATGAGAAACAGGAGGCACTTTTATATTCATGGAACAAAACAATTTTGAGCAATACGAGTTACGGGCAGAACTCCTAAAAGCCCTCGCGGAAAAGGGATTTTCAACACCAACCCCTGTGCAAGATCGGGTTCTGTCTGAAAAGATTTTTGAAAAGGATATTATTGTCAGAGCTAAGACGGGATCTGGGAAAACTCTCGCATTTCTTCTCCCTCTACTGCAGAAACTCACGGCGGGAGAAAGGGAATCTAAGGTTCTCATTCTTTCCCCTACAAGAGAACTCTCCCAGCAAATATGGAAAGAAGCCAAATGGTTTGGAAACTATATTAATGTATCTGCCGCCTCCCTCGTTGGTGGAATGGATATGTCTCAGCAGATACGCTCTCTTCGAGATGGTTCCGCCGTTGTAACGGGAACGCCTGGTCGTGTCCTTGACCATATCAGAAGGGGTACTCTTGATACGTCTGGCATAAAAATAGTCGTTCTCGACGAAGGGGATCATATGCTTGATCTGGGATTCAAGGAGGAGCTGGAAGCAATTCTAGATAGCCTTCCAAACTGTCAGAGAGTATGGCTTTTTTCAGCAACTATGCCGGCGGAAATTAAGAATCTGGCAAAACGATATCTTAAAACCCCTGTCTTTATTTCTCTTACAGAAGAAGGGGAGGCTCATGAGGATATTACTCATGAAGTATATTTGGTACCCACACGGCACAAGGAAGAAGGCCTTATTAATGTACTCTTGTGGGAAAAGCCCTCACGAGCTATTGTTTTTTGTCACACCAGGGCTGAAACGGTAGAGCTGACTCGACGGCTTCATGATGAGAACTTCCAGGCTATGTGCCTTCATGGAGAGATGAGCCAAAGGGAGAGGAATATGGCCCTCTCACAATTTAGAAGTGGACGGACTCCCCTCCTTGTAGCAACGAATGTTGCAGCCAGAGGTCTCGATGTGGAAGGTGTTTCTCATGTTATACAAATGGGATTGCCTGATAATCGTGAAACGTTTGTCCATAGGAGCGGCAGAACTGGACGAGCCGGGCATGAAGGGCGCAACCTGCTTGTCCTTTCTCCAAAAGAAGCAACGGGCTTCAAGAGCATGGTGAAAACATCCACCATTCCAATTACATGGAAGAATGTTCCTGATCCTAAAGATATCCGCAAGAAACAGCGCATTAGCTATGAAGAAAGAGTCTTTGCCGCTGAGCATTATGAAACCTCAGAGAATCTAGAGTGGGCAGATTCTCTGCTGGAGTGCAACGAGAGCAGAGCTATGATCGCTCGGCTTCTGGGATTGCTTTTCTCCAGAAAGAATGCCGGATACGAATTAACTGCCGATCTCGAACAAGATTTGAAACGGGGACGCACACCCCGAAGAAGCAGAAGCAAAGAAAGCGGAAGCGCGGGATCATCTCTTCAGACCACCATTAGGATCGAACGTGGCAGAGACCAGGGTTGGGATGTTGGCAAAATCTTGAGGGTCATTTGCTCCACGTTGAACATTGACAAGTCGGGAGTGGGTGCTATTCGTTTACAAAATGACCATGCCCAGGTGGAATTGCTCCCGTCTATAGAAAAAGATTTTGAGCGTTTTGGCCATCGTCTTATTGAACGAGGACTAATAACCGAAGGAAGAAAATCATATAAAGCGGTAGAAAAACGTGGGAAAAAGCCTTTCCGTCAGCGGAAGAAAAGATAATAAAAAAGCGGAGCCTTGAAAGCTCCGCTTTTCTTTATTATCTTCTTATTCTCTAATACCCTAAAACTACAGCTTCTGAACGTTGGCAGCCTGTGGCCCCTTTTCTCCTTGAGTAACATCGAAGGAAACTCTCTGATTCTCAGCCAATGTTTTAAAGCCGTCACCCATGATTGCACTATAATGGACAAAGACGTCTTTTCCCTCATCTGTCGTAATAAAACCATACCCCTTGCTATCGTTGAACCATTTCACTGTGCCCTGAGCCATAAAAAAGAATCCTCCTAATGAAGAATATGGAGCCGTCTATACAAACACGGCTCCTAGACGATACCTGATCGAGTAAATACTGTCAAGCAATATTTAAGATTTTGCGCTACTCAGCTGGGCTCTACTCCTATTCTTCCTGGCAAAACTCATCTATAGATATTTTCCCCTTTTGTTTCAGGAACAAATAACGCACATACAAAACTCAGAAGGACTGCCGCAAAACATGGGAATAACACCCGCTGAAATAAGAGAGGACCCTGAAGAAGGTTTCCATAACGATCAAGGATTTTTCCTAACAATGTTGTAAAAAGACCGATGGAAAGAAAACACGCCGTATTCATAAGGGAAATAGCAATACCTGTGAAGTTAGAAGGAGTTACTTCTCTAGCAAGAGCCCATGATACAACGTAACCTGTCGCAGTAAAGCCCATTATAAAAAAAAGAGGTTTGAGTATTGCAAGTGGCGGTTGACCTCCATTGTAAAAGACAAGGATTGCCCATGTTGCGACATTCAGGGAGGCAAGAAAAAGCATGGGCCATTTACGCCTCCCCATCCTATCTGAAAACCATCCTGAAAAAAGGCTGCCTACCATCAGCCCTATTAATATGACTGCAATATAAGAAGAAGCGCTAGTAGTAGGAAGACCATATACCGATTCCATATAAGCAACTCCCCAGGCACTTGTAAAAGACAGACTGGCTCCTTGATTGAAGGAAAAGAAAAAAATCACTGGCCATAGATGGCGCACACGCACCACTTGTTTAAATCCTTCTTTTAGGCTAGTTTTCCCCCCAATGCTCTTGTCTGAAGATTCGTTGCGCTTCCTCTCTGATTCGTTAATAGAGGGGAACCCCATATCCTGAGGGCTATTGCGAACAAAAAGATAGCAAACACCAGCAAGGAAAATTGAAAAAACTCCTATGGCAGCAAACGTCGTCCGCCACGTAAGAAAAGCTACAGCTAAAGCAAGAGGTGTCTGGGCCAAAAGCCCCCCTCCATTACCAATAAGGGATGTCATTCCGGAGAGCGTTGCAAATTCTCGCTCACGAAACCATTGTGATTGAACTTTCAAAATAGAAACAAATACTGTGGCAACACCAATACCCACTAGGAAACGCCCCAAGAAAAGCACGGACGCAGTAGGGGCATACCCAAAAAATAGCGCTCCTACTCCAGCGATGAGGGTACCGACGGAAATAGTTATTCTTGCACCAAGAGAGTCTACCAGGAGGCCAACGGGGATTTGCATCATCATGTAGGCATAAAAGTAAAGGGATGCCAGGGTTCCAAAAGCCGCTCCGCTTAAACCGAAAGCTTCGACTAAATCGTTACGCACTACCCCAGCGGCAAGCCGATGGAAGAATACAACCACATAGGATAAGACCATTACTCCCCATACAATCCATCTGTAGCGTAAGCCTCTTTCCATCTCCTCATCTTTTCCCACATAAAGCACCTCCCTAACAACAAGCATCCCTTCTTTAATCTCTAAAAAACAGTACCATAGCATAAAGACAAGAATACTTCTAGCTTCTCATACATGATATAATTTCTGCCGCAGAATAGATAAAAAGGTGAAGAAAATGATTCAACTTGTAAATATTACTCATTTTTACGGGGAACAAGGGCTCTATAACTCTCTGAATTGGTCTATTACACACGGAAGTAAAACAGGCCTCATTGGGAGTAACGGCACTGGAAAAACAACTCTCTTTAAAATCATTATGGGACTGGTAGAACCCCGTGAAGGAAATGTTTACTTTCCCAAAGGCATCCGTATTGGGTATCTCCCCCAAGATCTCGTAGAGATAGAAGACACCGTCCTCCTTCACTATCTTAAAAAACAGGCCGGGATAGCCCTTGTGGAAAAAGAGCTGAGAGCTACAGAAGAGGATATAGCCAGAGCTGCTAAAAACGAGGAAGAGTATCATTCTTTGCTCAAAAGGCATGATCACCTCTCACATCGTTATGAACAGCTAGGGGGTTACGAATTTGCCGCCATGGCACAAAAGGTAATGAAGGGGCTTGGCTTCTCTGATGGCGATGGCCAGAGGTACACAAGTACGTTTTCAGGGGGCTGGAAAATGCGTATTTCTCTAGCAGCCATGCTACTTTCTTCACCTGATATCCTTCTGCTCGATGAGCCCACCAACCACCTCGACACTGAAAGCATGGAGTGGCTTGAGGATTGGCTTTTAAATTTTAATGGCACTCTCATCGCCATTTCTCACGACAGACATTTTCTCGACAAAATCTGCACATCAACTGCGGAGCTTTCACAAGGCGCCATCTCTCTGTATAAAGGGAATTTTTCGTGGTTTCTGGAAGAAAAGGCCCGGCGAAACGAAGAAAGAGAACGTATAGCCCGTAAACAACGTACCGAAATGGATAAAAACCTCGCTTTCATCGAACGTTTCCGATATAAGGCAACAAAAGCGACACAAGTTCAGAGCCGTATTAAAAAACTCGAAAGGATGAGCCTTGTAGACACTGATAGCTCAGAAAAGGCGGTCGCTATCCATTTTCCCCAATGCCCTAGAAGCGGCCAAGAAGTTATTTCTGTCAAGGATGTCAAAAAAACATATGGTGACAACCTCATTTTCAAGGACATTTCTTTTTCTGTCCACAGAGGAGAAAAAATCGCTCTCGTCGGCGTGAACGGTGCCGGGAAATCTACTCTTTCAAGACTCATCAGTCAGTCAGAAGTTCCTACAGAGGGAAATATTTCTTACGGCTATAATGTAAAGATGGGTTTTTTCTCTCAGGAAAGCGCTCAAAACCTCAACTACAATCGAACTATCTGGGAGGAAATTTCCAATACTGGCTATCTCGGAACAGATACAGAAAAGAGAGGTCTTCTTGGAGCTTTTCTTTTTTCCGGTGATGATATTTATAAATTAATATCTGTTCTGTCCGGTGGAGAAAAATCCCGGGTAGCTCTCCTTAAGCTTCTTCTGGAAGAAACAAACCTGCTCATTCTTGACGAGCCGACGAACCACCTTGATATTCGAACTCGAGATATATTTCAGCAAGCATTAACAGAATATCATGGTACTATTATTATCGTATCTCATGATCGGTATTTCCTCGACAAACTTGTATCACGAGTTATTGAGATACGGGAAGGGAAAATTTTTGAATATCCAGGAAACTATTCTTATTTCATCCAGAAAAGAGCAGAAAGGCTCGAAACTGAAAAACTATCCCTCACCGAAGAATCCAGCAGGGAGAATGCTACTCCCTCTAAAAATGATGAAAAAGAAAGAAGGCGGCGAGAGGCCGAAGTAAGAAACCTTCTATACAGAAAAAAGCAGAAAATCGTGAAAGATCTCACACCTCTGGAGACAATAATTGAAGAGCTGGAAGAAGAAAAGCTGCAGATTGAAACCTCTCTTTGCGACCCCTCATTTTTAGAAAACACTCTTGAGGTTCAGAAAATTATGATGCGGCATAACGAAATTATGGGGCTGCTCGTTACGTACATGAAAGAATGGGAAATGCTCATGGAACAAATTGAAACTGTGGAAGAAAAAGTGAAACAAAAGAGCTCATCATGAAAAAGGATCAAGACCCTTTTAAAAAATTAGCACCTTATTACGATCTTTTTATGATTAAAGCTGGTCTTTACAAAACAAATACCATACTTAAAATGGTTTCCCTTGAGCCGGAACAAAGAATACTGGATCTGGGAGGAGGAACCGGCTATTTAGCCCGCAAACTCCTCGGAGAAAAAAGGGAAATACACGTACTTGATACAAGCCCTCATATGACCCGCTTTTTACAAAATACTCCAGTTATAACTACACTTGGAGATGGACGAGCAACTCCCTACAAAGAAGATTTTTTTCATGGGGTTATTCTTTCAGACACCTATCATCACATAGAAGAGCAAAACATGTTGCTTCAGGAAATAGACAGAATACTTGCTCCCGGCGGTTTTTTGCTCATTCACGATTTTGACAAGAACTCAATTCTTACCGCATTGATAGGTTGCCTTGAAAAACTATTCATTTCTCCTGTGTTTTATACTACGCCCCAGCATCTTAAAGAAAAGATCTTAAAAAGGAACTACGTTCTTGACAAAGAAACCTATGGCTTGTACTGGTTTATCCACGTCTACAAAAAAATGATCCTTTAATGATAAAATGACTGTCGGTCTATTTAAATTAACTCTCTAGGAGGGTACATTATGACGAAACGTTCCCTTATATGTTTTGTTTCAATCATACTTATATTCTTCTCAAATCCTCTTTGGGGGGGACAAGCGGAAATCATGACCCCTAGCCAAAGGCTCCAGCACCATTTCATAAAAGAACTGGACCCCGAAAAAATGACAATAATTTTTGACGAAGAACCAGATGAAAGTGGATATATCCGCGATATATATATGAATTTGGAAGGGGCCATCATTGGTGGTGTTCGAATTGACAATCTCTCTCTTCGAGCCATGGGTGTACAGCTCACCCCCATGAGAGACTGGGGAGAAAAAGGGCCGGAAGCAGACTACATTATGAACATTCTCGCTAAAGGCATTATTGATGAGGATGACATCAACAGGAACCTGATCCAAAAAGAGTTTGGAAACGATGATCACTGGCACAACATACAGTTGGACATCCATCCTGAAGGCATTTACGCCAAAGGATACTATCTTGTCCGCTTGTTATTCAAGCTTGACATCCTTATCGAAATAGAAAGCCGGCTCAAAATAGTGGATTTTCAGCAAATATGGCTTGATAACTATAAGGTTCGGGTTAACAGAGTGGATGTGCCTGAGTTCATAACAGAAAAGGCTGTCTCTCAAATACAGCCCCTTTTGGACCTCAGCAAGTTCGTGTTTCCGTTGAAACTAACGTCAATCTCTTATAGTGACACATCTATAACTTTGTCAAGCGCTAAAGAGCCTCAACCTTTTGAGGGGGTTGTTTACAAATATGAAAAAGAATCTTCAACTCCCATAGTTTGCTCAAACTCCGGTAAACAGTGAATGCCATAATGTACTGCGCCCCAGAGACCATTATCGACATTTTTAAGCAACAACACCGGGATAGTGTTGAGAAAGGCGCTATGGGAAGAGGAAAAAGTGAATTCTTTCCTGAAAATATCATTATCAACGATCCATGGATTGGAGATAGCCACGCCGCCAGAGATAAAAAGTCCTCTGGAAGGGGTTACGGTTAAAGCAAAATCCCTGCAGGCTCTGGCATAAAATGTAGCAAATAGCATGGCAGTAAGAGATGACGGACTTATCTTTTCCGCTACTTCCAGAGGGGTTAAAGAGTGTCCCGTTAAGAACTCATAAAGAAGGGACAGGCCTTTTCCGGAAACCACCATTTCTTTTGTGATGTAAGAGGCCGAAGTCCTTTTCCTGAGAAAAACCTCGAAAGACTGCTCTTCTTTGAGAAAAGCAAAGGTTGTGTGGCCCCCCTCAGATGGCAGGGGGGCATATTTCTGAAAAGCATATGGAACAAGCACGCCGCATCCTAGACCTGTTCCTGCCCCTATCACTGCAACATGTCCTTCCGGATCCATCTCTCCTTCATTGACTGTGAAATAGTCCCCCTTATGGAGGGTTAAGCAACCATAGGCCTGGGCAATAAAATCATTTACTACCAAAAGAGGGGCTTGACTATAAGCTCGTCGAAGAGAGGCTATTGGTATGGGCCAGGTCACATTGGTCAAAGCGATGTCATCTTGTTTTCTTACAGGGGCAGGAAGAGCAAGCACACTAAACAGCACTTCATCAAAGGAAAATCTGCCGTCTTCCATACGAATCTCTTCTAAAATTTCAAAGAAAGATGCATATCTGGCCGTTGCCTTTCGAATAATCTTTTCGAGAAAGACCTTCTTATCCCTTACGGAAAAAAGTGCAAAACGACTTGTAGTTCCACCAATATCCGCAGTTAGAATATGCACTATCTCCCTCCTCACTGAGGAAAAAAACGAGTCAGGTAAACATTCAACCAGGCAATCAAAATAACAAAGAGAAAAACGAAACAGAGCAATTTCAACTTGTTTTTCATGGAATTGCCTTTTTTCGTTTCTCAGAAATAGCCCCTTCTATAAACCCCTTGAGACTGTTGTCAATAAAATACCTTTCTCTTCGTTGCATTTCAGTGGAGAACTCAAAAAACCCCTTGAGATTCGCATCCTTGTCCAAAACTATATCTATTAGTTCTTCCCGTGTTCCTGAATGTTTTTCCACAAAATTTCTCCATAATCTCATCTGTTCAAGAGCTTTCAACAAAAATCTCTTCCCATCCCGAACCCAACCATAATGGGCGTAACATAACATGGAGAAAGAGCTCTTTATCAAAAATTCAATGGACTCCTCAGCACTGTGAAAGAAAAAACGAGGCGGGGTTGCAGGGCGCATATAGAAAGTTTTCCCTTCTACATCTCCTATATACGTTCCTGCGGCTTCTCCCGCGAAAAGGATCGGGAAGTCTTCTTCCAAATCATAAAAAATCGCCTGATGGTGGGCAGCATGACCTGGCGTCATGAAAAATCTTACTCCTTCCACATCTCCAGGATCTGCAAAGGCATCTTCAGAAATAGCCTTCATCTCCCCATAGACTTCCACCATGTCCCGTAATGTTTCGAGACTTGCAGCCAGAAGCTTTGAAGGGTCTACAAGATGTTTGATGCCATTGGAAGGAGCAACTATTTTCGCTTTTGGAAAAGTGTCCATGAAATCTCCCATCCCTCCGGCATGATCCATATGAACATGAGTGAGCAGTACATAATCTATGGAAGGGGTTCCCAGCTCTTCCAAAGCCCCATAGAGCCGGGGCAGAGTTGAGGCCGGGCCCGGATCGATCAAGAGGGTTCGGTTTCTTATCTGATCCCTAATAAGCCATGCCGATATGAATTTCTCAAAACCTGGACGTGCAATGGGCAGATCAATAAGATATAGAGAACCTCCCTCAAATTCTGCAGCGAGATGGGGGAACTTTGATTGGTAGAAACTGTGAATATTCAACATTATTTTTTCCTCCAAGAGCTTTCTTTTTAAACTAAAATCATGTATCTTCTTATACTCGACATGGTTTTGTACATTGCCTAGTGTAGAGAGAATTTAATAAGGCTGTCAAGAAAAAGTCCTCTTACATTCCTTGTATGAAAGGTGTTAAAACGTTACCATTAGTATAGCGTAGTATAAAAAAATTTATTTGGAGGTGCTGCAGTGGAAACATCCCATCACTACGAGTTTGATCTCGAAAGATTTATGACGAGAGAAAAATTCGAACGAATTAAGGCTTTTGCGGCAGATAAGGAAACACCTTGCCTCATCATCGATCTTGATGTTATCGAGAAACAATATGATTCATTAAAGAAAGGCATGCCCTTTGCAAAAATCTACTATGCCGTAAAGGCTAATCCGCTCGATGACGTGGTGAAACTGCTCGTTGAAAAGGGAAGCTGTTTTGATATCGCATCGGTATACGAACTTAACCAGGTTCTAGCTCTCGGAGCCACACCAGACCGCATTAGTTACGGCAACACTATAAAGAAGGCTAAAGATATCGCCTACGCATACGAAAAAGGGGTTCGTCTTTTTGCTACCGACTCGGAAAGCGACTTATACAAGCTGGCAAAACATGCTCCCGGTTCAAAGGTCTTTTTTAGAATCCTAACAGACGGAAGCGGAGCCGACTGGCCCCTATCACGAAAATTTGGAGCCCATCCTGATACTCTCTACAAGCTTATTCTAATGTCTAAAGAGCTCGGCCTTGAACCCTATGGAGTTTCTTTTCACGTAGGGTCCCAGCAGCGGGATTTAGGGCAGTGGGATCATGCTATTTCAACATGTAAATATCTTTTTGACTCTGTAGCTGAAAAAGGAATTCGCCTCAAGATGATCAACCTTGGCGGGGGATTTCCTTCTCAGTACATTTATCCTACAGTCGGGCCAGAAGTTTACGGAACAGAAATAACGCGATACCTAAAAGAAGATTTTGGAGAAAATTTGCCGGAAATCATTCTTGAACCTGGCCGATATATGGCAGGAGACGCAGGGGTCATGGTCACAGAAGTTGTTCTTGTCTCAAGAAAGTCTGAATTTGGCCAATATCGGTGGATTTACCTTGATGCGGGAAAGTTCGGAGGACTTATTGAAACTCTTGATGAGTCCATTAAATATCCTATCTATGTAGAGAAAAAAGGGATAGTACAAGAAGCGATCATTGCAGGCCCCACATGCGATAGCATGGACATCCTCTACGAACAGTACAAATATGAACTACCTCTGACCCTGGAAGAGGGAGACCGTGTTTACATCCTTACAACGGGGGCCTATACACAGAGTTATTCATCAGTGTATTTTAATGGATTTCCTCCCCTTGCGGCATATATTTTGCCACGGGAGGAATAAATAGCTAAAGCTAAAGGAGATGAGAAGCATTGGAACGTAGGGCGAAGCGATACAATGAACTCTGGGTGACAGAAGAGCAAACTTCTAATATGAAGTTAAGTCTTCGTATCAATCAGATTTTGATAAACAAAAAATCAGAGTATCAGGATATTCTGCTTGTAGAGACGTTTGAATATGGCCGGATGCTTATTCTTGATGGCGCCATTCAGATAGCCGAGAGAGACGAATTCTGCTACTCAGAAATGATGGCCCATATTGTTCTCTGTGCTCATCCCAGCCCTAAGCGGGTTCTTATTGTTGGCGGCGGCGATGGCGGTGTGCTTCGTGAAGTACTACGACATAAAGAGGTAGAAAAAGCTACTTTGATTGATATTGACAAAGAGGTAATTAATGCTTCTAAAAAATACCTCCCCACTATAAGCTGCGCTATGGACGATCCCAGGGCTGATGTTCAATCCATGGATGCTCTGGCCTATATAAGCTCCATATCAAATGAATTTGATGTAGCTATTATAGATAGCACTGACCCTGTGGATTTTGCGGCAGGGCTATTTGAAGCTGATTTTTACAGCGATGTAAAAAGAGCATTGAAAGAGGACGGCATGATGTTGGCCCAGACAGAATCTCCTTTCTCTGACTCCAATGTCGTTGTGGGAGCTTTTCAGGAGATAAAAAAAGTCTACCCCATCACTTCCCTCTGCTGGGGGGCTATGCCAACTTATCCAACGGGGATGTGGACCTATACAATCGGCTCAAAAAAACTGGATCCTTCTGTTCCTCGTCGCCCAGCTCCGGAAGGGACAAAATATTACACTACAGAAATACACAAGGCAGCATTTGTCCTTCCGCCCTTTTTAAAAGAACTACTTGATAAGGCATAAAAAAACAACAGCCCCCGTTTTACTGCGGGGGCTGTTACATTATTGACTAAAAGGAAATAACGCCGATAGTGTTTAGGAAAATAATTACAAGAAGAGCTGGTGAAACATAACGAATTACGAAATTGAAAAAAGAAACGTACGTATCATTTTGAAGGCTTCCATGATTGGACAATTCACAAGCAACGTCATCTTTTTTAGCAAAATATCCCACAAAAATAGCGATGAGTAGACCGCCCAAAGGCATAATAATGTTTGAAGACAGATGGTCAAAGAAATCAAAGAAGCCCCGTCCCCATAGCTTATATCCACCAAGCAAGCTCGAGCTATCCACAGATAAGGCGGCTGTGACACCAACTAGGCCGATAAAGAGGCAATTAAGAAACGTTGCTTTTTTCCTCGAAATGTTAAACTCCTCGGTCCAGAAAGCCACGGGAACTTCCATAAGGGAGAGTAATGCCGTTGTTGCGGCAAAAGAAGTCAGAAGGAAAAAGGCTGCAAGTAAAAAAGCGCCCAGTGGCATTTTGGAAAAAACAAGAGGAATAGTCATGAAAAGCAGCCCTGGCCCCGCGGAAGGTTCCATCCCAAAAGAAAAAACGGTGGGAAATATGGCTATTCCCGCCAACATAGAGACAAGGGTATCAGAAAAGGCGATCTTGCCAGCGGTCTTAAACAGATGGACATCTTCTGTGAAATAAGAACCATAGGTAATCATAACTCCCATAGCCAGCGAAAGCTTAAAGAAAGCCAGCCCCAAAGCACTCAATACAACTGCAGGTGTAATCTGAGAGAAGTCTATATGAAACAGAAATCGAATGCCTTCCCCTGCTCCTGGCAACGTAAGAGCACGAATATCACAAATAATAATGAGCATAAAAAGCAATGGCATGAGGGTTTTTGTAATTCTTTCTATACCAGACCTGACCCCCATAGAGATTCCTGTTCCCACAACACAAAGAACTATCACCTGCCAAAAAATGGGAGAAAGAACATCTTTTGAAAAGAATGATTTACCGGCAGTCCCTACGCCTATAACCTGCCCAAAAAGTTCTTCTACCGTATTGGCCGTCACTGATGCGAAAGATCCGGTAAAAGCCTTGAAACAGTAAAAATAGACCCATCCAGCCACGCACGTATAGAAAAACATAATCAAGTATGACGCCAAAACTCCCATTACTCCAATTCCTTTCCAGGCAGAACCTGGCTTAAGGCTTTCAAAAGCTCCAACTGCGTTGCGGCGAGTATAGCGTCCTACATACCACTCACAGAGCAAAACTGGAATTCCTACGAAAAGGACACAAATGAAATAAACAAATAAAAAAGCTCCACCACCGTTAGCACCTGTTAAATAGGGGAATTTCCAGATATTACCCAATCCAACTGCAGAACCCAGTGCGGCTAAAAAAACAGCCAGCCCAGACGAAAAACCTTCTCTGGGCGATGTTGATCTTTCCACTTTTACCACTCCCTTGAAATGATGATGTCAGGCAAAGCGCCATAATAAAACGTATTCATAATAAAAGTCCTTGTATACTGCGTACTTAGCCGCAAAAAGGAAATTGTATCGAATTTTAAATCATGGGTTCTTCTGAGTCAACATCTAAAAAGCTTTCTTTGACATTCCCCTAAAGATTTATCATACTTGCAGAGTAAACTTTTGAGTAATGAGGTGAACTGCTTATGGGAATAATGAGGGCAGGCGGCCCTATAATGTGGGTTATATTCGTTCTTTCTATAATCGCTTTGGGAGTCTTTATTGAGCGAGTACTGTTTTTTCGACGGTCTTCAACTGATCCAGAAAAGCTTGAACTGGCGCTTAGCGAGGCCCTTTATGAAAATGACGCAGAGAAAGCAACTCAAATAGCAAAATCTGGAGATTCTTCTCTTCACCGTCTTTTTATTGCTGCTGTAGCTCACTGGCAAGTTGATACAGAAGCATTCAAACTTCTTCTCGAACAACAGATTCGAAGAGAGCTCTTCCGATGGATAAAGGGGCTTACTCTCCTGGGCACTATTTCCCGAGTGGCTCCCCTCCTGGGGCTGTTGGGAACGGTACTAGGCATGGTAGAAATCTTTCGCGGCCTTCCTCAGGCAAGCCAATCCCCCATGATCGCCCTTTCCGGAGGAATATGGCAGGCCCTTTTAACGACCGTTGCGGGACTGAGCATTGCCGTACCAACAGTATTGGCTTATACATATCTAAATGCCAAGATCGATGATCAGGAGGAAACCCTCTACCGGGGGGCTGATTTTTTAATAAGGGAAAAGCTTACGGCAGGAACGAAAGCTCCTCACGGAAAGGACAAATAATAATGGCCTCCCGTCCCACGCGAAGCAAACTCCCAGAGATTGACATAACACCTCTTGTTGATATTCTATTTATCCTTATCATCTTTTTCGTGCTGACGACTACTTTTGGCCAAAGCCAGCTGCAGGTTCAACTTCCGCAAGGCAAGGCGGATGCTCTAGAATCAGATCAGGACATCTATATTACCCTTAAAATCGATGGCACCCTTCTCTGGGAGAATGAGCCCATATCTGAAGAGAAACTTGCTCTTCGAGCTATAGAGGCAGAAAAAAACAACAGGACCATTCTATTGGCTGCTGACCGTGAGGTCCCTTATGGAACTGTTGCCGCCTTTTTAAGCCGCCTCCATGAAAAAGGGCTCATACAAATAGCCCTTATGCTACAGGAGGAGTAATAATTGAAGCGTTTCATGCTCCCCTTTATTTGCAGTTTTTTTCTTCACATATGCTTATTGATAGGCCTCTCAGTGCTCGCCACAGGGGCAACTGCGCCCTTTGCCCCTGCTCAAAAGACAATGACCCTTAGGCTGGTAAGTGTCCCCTTTCCAAAGTCCGAAAGACCTAAAGACAATAGCAGTCTTTACGATACACCCAGGGAAAACTACAAAGAAGAAACAAAGCCGGCTCAAAAAACAGAAACAAAAATAAAGGAAGAAAAACCAGCAAAATCTATTCCTAAAGCAAAAACAAAACCGTCAGAACTCTCAGAAAAAAAAGATGTTTCTCAGAAAAAAACTACTACTCAGCGCCAGACGCCTGTAAAACAAAAATCAGCAAATGTGCTTAATGCCGCTGCCAACGAAACTCAAGGTTCAACAGCGAAAAAAATGAGTCTGAATAAAAGTAGAGCGCCCCTTCCTCAGCATCAGGAAAGCAATCTCGCCATCGAACCAGTTGACGTGGCATCTCTTTCTATAAAGAAGAGGGAAAAGCCGATCTATCCCCTATTAAGCCGGCGGAAGGGGGAAGAGGGAAAGGGCATATTTATAGCTATCGTACAGAAAGGAAAGGTTATAACAATAGAAACGGAACAAAGCTGCGGTTATGACCGTTTAGATAAAGCTGCCTATCGCGCCCTTAAGACGTGGCTTTTCTCTGAAGATTTCACAGGAAAAGTTCGCATCCCTGTTATTTTTTCCTTAAAAGATTGAAAACTAAAGATAATACGAAAGAAGGGCGAGAGCTTCCTCTAGAGAAGCTGCATGAGCTACTTGCCCACTGGGAAAGGAAAGAACCCACAAAGGGTCAGGGTCTACGGTTACTTTTATAGAGGCATGCCATGATTGAACACTTCTTTCTAATTCTGAAAGGAGTTTATACCCCTTTCTTTCCAGAGCCCTGCCTGTCCATAGGACCGCAACAGGATCTCCCTCGATCCATATAGCCATACCTGGCGTTTCCTTTAACTTCCATCCGCCTTTTTCTTTGTCAAATCTGATGGTTTCTGATGAGAATACTTCCTCTATAACGCCGGACAGCACCAGATCCTCCGGAATCCCAACAGTAAAAGAATGACTGGGGGACATGACCCAGATGCGATCAGCAAAACGCAAGGCTAAATCTATGTCGTGCACCGACATAAGAACTCCTTTGTTCATCTTCCAGGCATACTGCCGCAAAAGGGAAAGAAGTTCCACTTTTCGGGGCAAATCAAGAAATGCCGTAGGCTCGTCAAGGAGCAAAATAGGGGTATCCTGGGCAAGGGCCCTCGCTATGAGGACACGTTGACTTTCTCCATCGCTCAGCTCCGCAAAATCGCGCCCTGACAAATGCCAGGCATTCACCTCTACAAGAGCCTTCTCCACTGCTTTTATATCCCTGTCTTCAAGTTCTCCCTTCCAGTTTGTATAGGGGTGCCGTCCAAGGGCGACTAATTCAAAGACAGAGAAACCCTGGATCGCTGGCCGGCCAGATATGACGAAACTCAGCAATTGTGCCCGCTTCTTATGAGAAAGTTCTGCCAGAGAAGATTCCAAAACCCTTATTTCCCCACCTAAAGGGTTTTGGGTTCCTGCCAGGGTTTTCAGCAACGTTGTTTTACCAACACCGTTGGGACCAATAAGACAAACCAACTCTCCTTCATAAAGGGATGTTGCAATAGGACCAGCAACAAGAGTTGTTCCTTTTTTCGGACCATACCCTATAGAGAGGTCTTGAGTTGCAAGTAGGGGCCGCTTCAAACTCATGATACTTTTTCTCCATATGGGCTTCGAAGTATGACCCAGACAACAACAGGAGCCCCCACAAGGGACGTAACGGCATTAAGAGGCAATACAAGAGCACTTCCAGGCAAATGGGCAAAAAAATCTGCGGCAAGGGCGAGGACTCCCCCACTTAGAGCACTGGCAGGAATAAGAAGACGATGATCCCCGCTTTTCAAGAAGTGTCTGCATAAATGGGGAACTGCCATTCCAAGAAAAGCAATGGGACCGCAGAAGGCAGTTACGGTTCCAGCAAGAATGGCTGTAACAAAAACCAATGCCAGGCGTATATGGCGTACAGATACTCCCATAGTTGAAGCATAAGATTCCCCTAGCAAAAGGGCATTCAACGGTTTGGCGAGAAAAAACATCGCCATTACACCTGACAAAGAAACTGGCACGAAAAGAGAGAGCTGTTGCCATGTTACGGAAGAAAAACTACCGAAACTCCATAAAACAAATTGTTGTATTTGTTCAGGGGAGCTAAAATGAATCAAAACGCTCACAAGGGCGCTAACACCGTACCCGAACATAAGACCTAATATTAAAAGTGTTATGTTATTTTTGAGCCGTCCTGCAATACCTATCATTATGAAAAGGACAAGAGAACTTCCAAGCCATGAAGATGCCGCTAGGCCTAAGCTTGCTAAAGCCCCGGTAAGGAGGGTCGCTAATGCTACGCCTAAACTGGCTCCTGCGTTGATGCCAAGGACAAATGGGCCAGCAAGGGGATTCTGAAAAAGGGTCTGCATTCCCAACCCGGCTACAGATAATGCGCTGCCTGCTGCCAGGGAAGTAAGAATACGTGGCAGACGTAATTCAAGAACAATAATCCTCCACCCATTCTCTATACCACCATGGTTAAAGATCACATTCCATAGCTCGTAAAAAGGGATAGAAACCGACCCTAAAGAAAGGGACAAGGCAGCAAAAAAAATTCCCAGAAAAGACACTGCTATAAAAAAAATGAAAGGATAGCGTCTCATTCGCCTGTTCCCTCCTCTAAGAGACGATAGAAATAAAGCTCATGATTTGGAAGCAGGGTTGGATGGAAAATAGAGATAAGATCTGCAAGTATCAGATCAGGACGCATGACGCCCTGTTGGTAATAGTCGTTAGCTCCTGCCCCATTAACCCTGGCATTATTATTGTAAACTTTTTTCTCTCGAAAAGGGCGAAATGCTGTATAACGGGAATCCTGCCCCCTCCCCTCGTCAAGGTTCCGCCAGGTCGTGGGGTTAATCCAAAAATCGCTATTCAGCGCCCGTTCCAGCACCTTTTCAAAATCTATGGGGATACTCCCGGGAAGATCCACTTCCGACCACAAATATTCACCGCCAGCATCTCGGATGAGAAGGGCAGGCCAGCTTCGCCCCCCTGAAACATACCACATACCGCCTATAGCTGCGTTAACCATAACAGTGGGGCGGGCCTCTGCCTTATTTGCAAGCTCTTTCAGGCAATTATATCGCTCTGACACTCCTCTAAAAAAAATCTCAGCTTTTTTTTCTTCTCCTAGAAAAAGCGCAACGAACTTGATCCACTCTGCCATGCCAAGGGGCGTTTCTTCCAGATAATCAGAGGCAATGACAATAGGAACTCCTAGCGCGGCCAATCTTTCTGCTGCTTCTTTTTCCGTTGCAGTATAGGTATAGACAAACACTACATCCGGCTGGAGGGAAAGAATCTTCTCAACGTCGATACGAAGCCCTGATCCGGCATCTGATGCCACATCGAGAAGGTTCAAGTTTCTGATGTCCTCGGAATAAACATAGCGCTTCCCCCCCACACCAACGAGAGAACTCTTATCCGTAAGTATTTCTATAAAAGGAAGCATCGTCATGGAAGTCGTAATAATCCGCTTGACTGGTATATATATGACCGGCAAATCCTTATGGGCTTCAGGCACAGATCCTCCCTTTGACAACAATAGATAGGACTGGGAATCCGCGGCATCTGAGCACGGTCTGTCTACTGTAACCACATAATAACCATTTCCGCACTCTACTCTGAAGCCATGGGCATATTGCAAAGAAACTTCTGGAAAGGGATGGGGAGATCCCCACACAGAAGGGGTAATGACGAAAAAAAACAAAAATAAGAGGGAAATTCTTTTTATCATATTTATCCTCACACTCAGGGCCTTCAAAAAAGATTTTACTATACGGTTTACATCGGCTATAAATCAAAAAACACTTGACTAGCAATCAATTATGGCTATGATATCTGATAAAATCAAATAAGAAAGTCTGTTTTCCGGTATAGGGAATCTGGTGCAAAGCCAGAACGGCCCCGCCACTGTAACAGCGACGAACTCGCAAAGCCACTGGAATTTCCGGGAAGGCGCGAGGGAGGATGAACTGGAGTCAGGAGACCGATCGGAAAGCTTGGTGGTTCATTATCATGCGAGGGCGTGATATGATAACTCTTCTTTTTGCCCTTCTGTGTGGCGAGGAAAGGTTGTCGTATCAATCCTTTCCTCGCCACTTATTTTTTATTTCATTTAGGAGGGACTACAGTGATTCAGAAAAAGAGACTCATCATGTTGTCTATGGTTTTGTTGCTAGCATTTTTTGCAACAAGCGCAACAGGGACAGAAAAAGTCTACGAGGTTCCTGAGGAACTAGTAACGGGAAGCCGTTTGGCTACAAGTCTGGAAGAAGTGCCCGCGCCAACCTACGTTATTACCCGCAGCCAGATAGATCAAAGCGGCTCAAAGGATCTGGCAACTGTTCTTGAAAAGCATGTACCAGGAATGTTTGTAAAGCAAAAATCCGGCTTTTCAAACGCTTCTCAGGTTACAATCCGTGGTTTTTTAACGGAAATACTGGTTCTCGTTGACGGTATCCCTTATTACAGATCCTCTCATGGCGCCGGAGCTGCAACCGTTGATTTCAGAAGCTTTCCGATCAGCAATATTGAGGAGATACACGTTGTAAAAGGTGCGGGTTCTGCTGTTTACGGTTCTATGGCTGCGGGAGGCGTTATTAACATCATTACCAAGAAAGGCGCTCAGGGCGGCTTTTTGGAAGGAGAAATCGGCCCTAATGACTGGCGACGCTATGCTATTCAAGGAAATGCCGCTGATAACGGTCTAAATGCGGGACTCTGGTACTCTCGAAAAGAAGAAGGCAGACACCGTCTTTTAAAAGATACGTTATCCATGGAAGATTTTTATGCTCTTAAGTATCGAGAGGACGCTTACGGTTTCACTTTTAGCGGGAAAAACTGGTTTTTAAAAAGTGAAATCGGAGAATATAAAAATGAATATGAAACTCCCGGCTGGTTTACACCCGTGGATATAAATAGTGAAAAGGGGCAATATCAAAGATACGCCCTCCGCTATGCCGGCAGCAATTACTACATTCTTATGGGATACGACGACCAGCGATATTATATTTTGCAAAATCCTGATAATTACTATAAGGATCGGGCTTTCACCACAGAATTTGCAAAACAGGAACAATGGGGAGAAACCTTGGCTTCATGGGGACTGTTTTTTAGAAGAGAAGAATCAACATTCCGTGGTTCCTCTTTTGACCCGGAAGTGGAACAGAATCGAACAAATTACGCTCCCTTCGCAGAGTTTTCCCGCCCCATCGGCGATTTTATAGGAACCCTTGGGCTAAGATACGAAATCTGGCGCCAGGATGACGCGGAAAACCACAATGAGCTCATGCCTAAATTGACCCTTCAGTACCCTCTGGACAATGGAAGCACATGGTATCTGTCTGCGGGACGTTTCTTTGCCATGCCAAGCATTTACGAACTCTACGCCAAAGGGCCGTGGGGAACTGTTGGAAATCCAAACCTCAAGCCAGAAAAGGGTTGGAGCTATGACCTCGGCATAAAAGGGGCTGACCACTCCGGCAGCTGGAACCTTGGACTTTTTTACTCCGACATGGAAGACAAGATTATTTGGCGAAACAGCACCTACGAAAACGTTGATCAGTTCAAATCCTATGGATTGGAAGCCTTAAGGAGATGGGACATCACGTCGAAGTGGACTCTGAGCCTTAGCGGCACCTGGATGAAGGCTCAGGAAAAATCAAATGACGAATGGGTTAACAGCTACGGGTTCCCCGAATGGCTTTTAAAAACTTCTGCTGAATATCATTCTGGTCCATGGACTGCCGGGGTCGATTTCTCTTATCTGGCTAACCGCAACGGCTACCCCTCCGGCGATGATTATTTCCAGACCGATGTTTTTGCGGAGTGGCGCTCTGGAGATCATACCCTTCGCCTAAGCTGCTACAATCTCTTCGATGAAGAATTTATGTACGATTCCGCTGGCTGGGAATATTACGGCCCTGAACGAAGTATTTACATCACATGGAAGTATAGTTTTTAAGGAAAAATTAAAGATAAAGAGGGGCGGCTAAAAAATGCCGCCCCTCTTTATCCATTCTTTTATCAGGCTCGCTCAATAATAATAGGGTCCCCATTCTTCACTGTTTTTAAAACTTCCAGGTTTCCTTTGATCTTTCCCACAACTGTCACTGCGCTGGCTGGCCTGATTTCGTCCCCTTTACTGGCAGGAGTTGGACCAAAAAAAATGCAGAATGCACTTCCAGTAGGCCAAAAAGCGATGTCCCCGGCTTCTACTACCTCTTTTCCATCCTCTAAGTCTGCAATAAGGGGGATCATGAAATAAATTTCTTCTCCCCACGTGTTTGCCCTACTTTTTATAGGTAATATTTTTAAGATACGAGAAGCAGTCACAGAATTATTTAAGGCAGCGTTGATTTCAATTTCTCCTGTTCGAATTCGTATGTCCATCACCCATCGGCTCCTTCCCTTTTCTCTGTTCTTGTTCCTGGCATAACCGGCACAAAACGGCAATAATCATGCCACGTATCGATCCATTGATTTTTCTTTTTTAACAAAACTACCAAACGCTGTAACCCAACATCCACACTCAATGGCACTACAAGACGCCCTCCTATTGAAAGTTGATCCCTCCATGCCTCTTCTACTCTATCTGCCGCCGCTGTTACAATAATTCCATTATAGGGAGCTTCCTGGGCATACCCCTCCCTGCCGTCAGCAGTAACAACAACTACTTCATAACCAGCTTTACTTAACACATTTCTCGCCTTTTTGGCAAGAGATGAAATGCGTTCTATTGAGAAAACTTTTGCTCCAATCTCAGCTAAAACTGCAGCCTGGTAACCGGATCCTGTTCCTATTTCGAGAATCTTCATACCTGGAGAAACCTGAAGAAGCTCTGTCATTAATGCCACCATATAAGGCTGTGAAATAGTCTGACTTTCCCCAATTGGAAGAGGTGCATCAACATAGGCAAGGGACTGATACTCTTCGGCAACAAAAAGATGCCTTGGAACCTTCTTCATAGCCTGAAGAACTCTTTCATCCTCCACCCCTCTGCTCTCTATTTGGGTTTTTACCATTAGCCACGCAAAGTCTTGCCATTTTTCCAAATCCATATTGCACCCCCTGCCATACTTGAAGCTATATAATACCTATGAAAGAAAGGTACTATATTCTCGAGGAGACTATCTATGAACAAGAAACCGCTGCCCATCCTTTTCAGAGAAAGAAGAGAGCAGCCAGCAAAAAAGGCTGCTTCCTCATCGATTATTATAGACTATTTAACAAAGCACCTGGCATCTTTTGGACGAGGTATGGGGTATGATCTCAAAAATATTGCTTGAATGGTTCTACTGCCACAAGCGGAACCTTCCATGGCGCCATTCCTACAATCCCTATGAGGTTTGGATTTCAGAGATAATGTTGCAGCAGACTCAAATAGATAGAGTGATACCCTTCTTCAACCGCTGGATGGAACGATTTCCGAACCTTTCAGAACTCACTGAAGCATCAGAGGAAGAAATTTTAAAGTTGTGGGAGGGGTTAGGATATTATTCTCGAGCCAGAAATATTCTAAAAGCCGCAAAACAGCTTGTGCATATGGGGTATTCTACGGTTCCTCCAGATGAAGCAGTGCTACGAAAACTGCCAGGCATTGGCACATATACCGCAGGAGCTATTCTGAGCATTGCCTATAATCTGCCCTATCCAGCTGTAGACGGAAATGTACGAAGGGTTTTCGCTCGACTTTTCAATATAGATATGCCGGTTATAAGTGGGATGGGACTGGATCTTCTAAACAATTATGTATCCTCCACACTCCCTTCTGAAAATGCTCGGGACTTCAACCAGTCCGTAATGGAACTAGGCGCTCTTGTATGCATTCCACGGTCGCCGCGATGTCCCCTTTGCCCCTTGCAGAAATTCTGCCAGGCTTTCCAAAAAGGGGAACAAAATAATCGCCCTATTACAAATAAAAAAACTGAAATTCAAAAAAAGAAGGCTGCGGCAGGGATTTTCTATTGCGATAAATTTATATTATTGAGACAAAGAGAAACAGATGGTCCCTGGGGTGGCCTATGGGAATTCCCATGGGGTTTTGAACATGATGATCTACCTGCAGAGGAAGTTCTTATGAAAGAAATAGACAAAGTACTGGGAACAGCTTCTTTTACACTCCGGAGCCTCGGAAGGGTTCGCCACTCTATCATGAACACTCAGATAGATCTCAATGGCTATACGGCATCCCTGCCGTCTCTTGTTCACGTTGAAACCCCTTTCAAATGGGTGATGCCAAAAGAGCTCAGCAAGCTGCCTCTTCAGGGAGGAAGCGCGAAACTGCTTCACCTTTTCATTAAAAAAAGCAGGCCCTCTTCTATTAAAGGCCTGCCTCTTAAAGATATCTAAAGTTCTAAAGAGAAATCTCTTTCGTCAAAAAAAATGTTTTCCCCATTTTCAAAGCGAACCTTGATGCCTTTTAAATGTTCCCCTTTGGGTCCAACTTGTTTTTTTATTTTCTCTTCCTGTAAAGATGGCCTGAAGATTGCCCGCAAAATTCCAATCCAGGGACAATCCTTTCTATCTTTTGGCAAACGGACCTGTATAAAAAAATGGTTCTTGTTTACATGTACCTTAATGTCTTTTTTATTCCCTGGTTTTCCATCAAACCCTGGAAAGTGAAGAGCTATATTCAGCATCGCACCTTCCGGGAGGTCCGCATCTCCTCTAATATGAAGCTTGGACCCCTTTACTGCTATCTCTCGAATCTCAAAAAGAGAGAAATCGCTTGCGTCCGCAGCACTTACGCCTAATGCCGCAAAAATAGCCATACATATCGCCAATATTAACAAAGGTCTTTTCATAATCCTCACCTCTTCAGAACCTTTTTCTTATTTCACTCCCACGAGTGAAAATTGTTTCGATTTCTATTATTTTACACCAAATCTTTGTCAGGATGCTGCATTCTGCGCCAACGTAACAATTTCTCTCCCGTAAAGAGAGCAAGCGCCACCCATACACAAACAAAAGTAAGGAACTGTAATCGATCGAACGGCTCTTTATAAACAAAGAAGCCTAGCAGAAATGACAATGTGGGAGCCAAATACTCCATAATACCCAACATACTTAATGGAAGCCGCCTCGCTCCATATGCAAAACATATCAGAGGCAGGGATGTTACAATTCCGCTACTTAATAGCCATATATTCTGTTGTGCCGTTTCCCCTGCCAGGAACGGTTCTTCCGGAAGCCCAATAAAAAGATAGAATAACGCGGGAAAAACCAAAAGAAGGGTTTCTATGAAAAGTCCGGGAAAAGACTCTACCTCGGCCATTTTTCGGATAAGGGCATATAGGGCGAAAGACACAGCAATGCTAAGGGCCGCAAAGGGGACCCTGCCTACTAAAATAACCTGATACAAGATAGCTAGACCAGCGAGAACAATAGCACTCCACTGTAAAGTGCTCAGCTTCTCCCGTAAAAAAAGAACAGCAAACAACACACTTACAAGGGGGTTGATAAAATAACCCAGACTTGTTTCGATCACCTTCCCCGAATTGACTGCCCAGATATAAACAAACCAGTTCACCCCGATGGCAAGGCCACTCAACAATAGGAGCCCCAGTGTCTTTCGTGTTTTTATGGCTTTAACGACGCTTCCCCAGCGATGTTGAACCGTCAAAACTATGGCGACAAATAACAAAGACCAAACGATTCTGTGACATAGAATCTGGAGGGGCTGTAAGTTATCCAGCTGTTTCCAGTAGGCAGGAAGCAACCCCCACGCACCAAAAGCCGCGAGCGCTGCCAAAAACCCCTTTTCAAACTCTGTTTTCTTCATTTTTTCCACTCCCTGACTCAACTTATACTCTCGCCTCTTTTATAAATCTGCTATACTGTGCTTGCAATGAGTGATTATAGTCTATTTTTAAAAAATCTTCGTAACAAAACAATTTTAGGGATTAATCCTCCTGTTTTTGACTTCGCCTATTTCGATTTTTGGGCTAAGCCATTAGGTCTTTTGTACATTTTAGAAACCCTCCGAGAACAGAAAAACTCCGTCTATCTTATCGACTGTATCTATGAAGGACGAGAAACACCAAAGACCTTTGGCCGTTACAAGCCTTTGCGGCGAAAGGTTGAAAAACCGGCTTGCTATAGTCATATCCCCAGAAAATATTACCACTTTGGAATGGAAGAAAAAGATTTCCTGGAAAAGCTTAGAAAAACCCCCACACCTGATGTTATTCTGCTTACTTCGGGGATGACCTACTGGTATCCCGGAATCCAATGGTGCCTTGACCGTGTCAAAAGAATATTTCCACACGCTCCCGTACTACTAGGAGGCTTTTATGCCCAGCTCTGCCCCGAACATGCCCGAACCATCGGAGCCAATGGGGTTCAATCCGACCCCCTCTATCTGGAAAGCCCCTATCCTGCTCTAGATTTATACAACCAGCCAGAATATGGAGTCATTATGACTTCCTGGGGATGCCCTTTACACTGTCAGTATTGTGCTTCAAAACTGCTTTGGCCTTGCTTCCGACAAAGAGAGGTAGAAGAGATTATACACGAAATATCTTTTCAGGAAAGGATTCCTACTGTTCGTGATATGGCCTTTTATGACGATGCGCTTCTCATCAATAAAGAATCCCATTTTTATCCGATGTGTGAAAGATTGCGGAAATCTTTTTCACACATCCGTTTTCACACGCCTAACGGATTACATGTTAGAGAAATTGATGGGAAATGTGCCAAGGTTTTATTTGATACTGGTTTTAAAACAATACGGCTGAGCCTGGAAAGCACTGACCCCATCATACAAAAAGCAAGTTCAGAAAAGGTTTCAGAACACCAATACGTCAAAGCTGTAACCCATCTTCTAAGGGCAGGATATTCCCAAGAAGACCTTGAAACATATATTCTCATCGGCCTGCCTGGGCAGCGCTTCGAAAGTGTAAAAAATGCCATTGAATTTGTTCATTCCCTTGGCGCTGTAGCAAAAACGGCAGAATACTCCCCTATCCCCGGTACTATGATGTTTGAAGCAAGCACTCAAAAGCACCCCCAGTTAACAACTGAACCTCTTCTTCAAAACAACACCGCTTATTGTGGCTACATATCAAAAGAAATTTCTCCGGAAGAGCTTCAGATATTAAAAAACATGGCTCACCATATACACAGCCCTCTAGAGACAGGAGGAAAAAACATTGTTTAAGTTCGCAAAGAAAAAACAACCCCTAATGCAAATGAGGTATGGTCCTTATCTTGGACTTTGCGCTTTCTGTTTTCTATTCATCATTTTTTCTTTTATCATATCTTCTCCTAGAGAGATTATTAAAGGCCTTTGGTCTATTATTTTAGACCCTGATTACCTCATTAGTGATTATGTTGGCGTTGGCGGCCTGGGCGCCGCTTTCTTCAATAGCGGCTTATTGACTTTATCAATGACAGGGATACTCTTTTTATCTGGCACCCAGATAACGGGCATTTCTATTTCTGCTCTCCTCACTGTTGCCGGATTTGCCCTCTTTGGGAAAAACATATTAAATGTCTGGCCCATTCTTGTTGGCGTCTATCTTTTTGCCAAATATAGAAAAGAGCCTTTCTCAAGGTACATTTATATCGCACTTTTTGGGACAGCCCTTTCCCCCCTCGTCAGCTTGATGCTCTTTGGAAATCTTCTCCCCTTTGGGCCTTTCAACCTTTTTGCGGGCATTCTCGTTGGTCTCTCTATTGGCATGATACTTCCCCCCCTATCCACGGCATTTCTTCGTTTCCATCAGGGATACAGCCTCTATAACGTAGGTTTTGTAACTGGAACCATTGGCACTGTATATGTTTCTCTCTTGAAGTCTTTCGGACTTCTTGTAGAATCTCGAATGATATGGACTACAGGCAACAATCTGCTTTTAGCGGTTTTTCTTTACATATCTTTCGCAGCTATTGTGCTTTTCTCTCTTTTTCTACCGCGTTGGAATAAATTTAAGTGGATTATGGGGTATAGTGGAAGAGCCGTTTCGGATTTCGTCATTTTGGAAGGGTGGGGAGCTACCCTTTTCAACATGGGCATTATGGGCGTGATCACCACGTCATACATTCTTTTTATTGGCGGTGATCTCAACGGCCCGACCATCGGCGGAATTCTTACTGTTGTTGGCTTTAGCGCTTTTGGGAAGCACCCGCGAAACATAATCCCTGTTATTCTTGGCATCATGTTAGGAGCAATAATAAAACGTTGGGGCCTTGCGGAACCTTCAATACAAATCGCTGCCCTCTTTGGAACCACTCTTGCTCCAATAAGTGGTGAATTCGGATGGAAATACGGCCTTATTGCCGGATTTGTCCATTCATCTGTTGTCTTAAATGTGGGGATGCTCCATTCCGGGTTTAATCTTTATAATAACGGTTTTTCAGGAGGCTTAGTTGCTGCTTTTCTGCTCCCTTTGATCGAAACTTTTGCCAGAGGAGGAAATAATAGATGAAACATGAGCGGATACGAGTGACAAAAATGGCTGGAGAACTGATTAACGATTTTCTTACCTTTCTCAAATGTAACAAGATAAGCCTGGTCATACAGGAAGATTCTGATGCCTTTCGTATCGAAATCTCAGGGACATATAATCACCTCCCTGATGAGCGACTCGAACGGCTAAAAAATTTACTTTGTCAGCCCCGCAATTACGAATTGGAAGAAATGTATTGGAGTCTGTCGGGGGAAAGCGATACCGATGCCGAGCTTCACCTCGTAGGCATTATGACTGACGAAGTAACAATTGAAAGGGATGAAGAAAATAGGCGGCTGACTATCCATCTAGTCCGAAAGAAGTAGCACCGGCAAAACGAGTTATTGCGGCGACTTTATTCCGCCGTTATTCTTGACTGCATGTTTGCCGATCAACAGAGTCAGATCTACCAATACCGCTGGTAGACTCAACCCTGCTGATGTAGCCAGATACTTTGGCTCCCAAACAGGGTCGAATTTTTCTTTGAATTGGCGGAGTCCTTTAAAGTTGTAGAAATGCTCACCATGACGATAGAGCTGTGTTCCCAATCGATGCCATAGCGGCGCTAGGGTACGATCTTCTAAACCGGACAATGGCGCACCTCCGAGATTGAACCACTGATATTGCTTTTCTTTACCCCAAAGCAGTAGTTGTGTGATAAGAAAGTCCATTGTGCCGGGCGGAGCATCGGGCAGATGGCGAATTAGATCGGGAGAAAGCTCTTCGTCACCACCTAACCAGAGATTAGCGAAGGCTACGATTTTGCCTTCGTGCCGTACTGCAGCGATCGAGAGCCGTGACAAGTAGTCTTCATTAAAGAAACCAAGAGAAAACCCCTTCTCTTGTCCATGCTTAAGAGTAAGCCAGGCATCGGAAATGGTCTTAAGGTAAGGAATAAGCAGAGCAACTTGTTCAGCGGGCACTACTTCAAAACTGCAACCAGCTTTAACGGCTCGGTTGACATCTTGACGTAACGATTTGCGTTTACTGCCTTCTAAAGAGAAGTCTTTAAGAGGCACACGTGCTTCTTCTCCAAGATTGACAAGGGACAAGCCCATGTCCACGTACAGAGGAAGATTAGCCCCATCAACCTGGTAAAACACACAACGCATACCGTATCGATCACATAGTTCTCGAAACTGCCATGCTAGTTCTTCCTGTTGCCTATCGGCAGCCACTGGATCACCCATTGCAATTAAGCTTCCGCCCTGCACACCATACATGATAAAACCGTTTCGCTGGGAATTGAACAGCAACTGCTTATCGCCCAACAGTGCCAGGTGTGCATAGGTGTGGGGGAAACCACCCGCAATACGCTGTGCTATATCCAGCTCGTACTTACCCGGCCACAACGGCACAATGCGTGTTGGTCGCAACAGCCACACGACAGAAAACGCCAGTACCACCAATACACTAGCCAGAGCGGCACGCAGAAAACGCGGCACATCGCCAGTCAACGAAACTTGCCACCATAATTCGTTACGATAGGGAACATGTCTAAACGCAAAGAGTCCGAGAGCAATCGACGCTCCCACTGCCAGTCCTACTGCCGCTAGCCAAGAAGAACTGGTACGAGGCTCTAGCAGCCTCGCCCGCCTGTAGAAGCAACTTCTGCAGGGCAACAAGGCCATCAGCACTATACCCTGCGTCAGGGCAACTTCCCAATGCAACCCACGCAACAGAGATAGCACCATTCCAGCACCAAGTAGCGTTATCCCTAGGGCATAGGCCACATTAATCCTGCGATAGAGTGCTATCGCAAGGAATAACAGCAGCGTCCCTACCACACTGCCCAATAAGTGTGAAATTTCAATTGCCGTAAGGGGTAACCAATCGTGCAAAAGATGCAGTCGCGTGTAACTCGTTGGCAAAACTCCAGCGAAAAGCATTGACAGCCCTGCAACAAACACCAGCACTGCCATCGCCAATGGTACAACTGGCCTTGCGAATCGCTGGTATATACTATAGGCCATCCCCAATGACCGACGGTGCCGTAACAATTCTAATCCCCCCAAAGATAGCCCGGCAACGGCTAGCGGCAGTAAGTAGTAGATTGCCCTGAACAAAACGAGGGCTCTAAGTATAGCCTGATGCTCTACCTGCGCACTAAGCATCACTAACAGTACCGTCTCAAACACACCTAGTCCGCCGGGAACATTGCTGACTATGCCAGCAAATTGTGCCAGCAGAAACACCGCAAGAAACGTGATAAACGGTACATCAGTGATATAGATCAGCAATACATAGAGAACCAGCGCTACCAAAAGCCAGTCTAACGAACCGATAAGTATTTGTATCACAGCCAACCTGATCGACGGCAATTGAAACGACCATCTCCAAATGTGGATAATCTTTCTCCACCATAGGCACATCCCAAGGTATCCCGCTACCAGTGCCATAAGAGCGAACCCCCAAAGGGAGATAGAATCAACAAACAGCGGCAGATTAACATTGGAGGGAATGGGGTGTATGAGGAGAACGGAGCCGGTAAGTGTCGCCAACCCCAACCAGACACAGCTGCTCGAAAAGAGGATAAGTGAAAGAATTTGTTTGTTTGAGAGTCCCCAAGCACTATATATACGAACCCTCACAGTTCCGGCCCCTAGAAGGGTGCCAAGATTGTTGTTGAATGCATAGCCAAGAAATGAAGTGAAGCTTATCTGCATAATCCCCAGCCGATGATCAAGATAACGAAGTCCAAGATCATCGTAGCTGATCATCAGCATATAGCTCAGGGCGGTCAGTATAACTGCCCCAACTAAATGCCAACGCCCTATCTGTCGCAATTGCATAAGTACGTCGTATATGTGCACACCTTCCAACTCATGACCAATCACAAATAACGCTGCTACAAAGATAATTCCCCTAACCATTGAAGCTATTAAGTGCAACCAGGACACTCTTCTAACGTGGCTCTCTTTCTTGTTCATTGTTCGCTCGGTTCGGGCATCAAATCGTACCGCCTCCAAAGAGTAAAGGTCTGTTCAGGCAGGAGGAAATCAAAGGACTCGGAAAGCTCGTATCCGGCCATTTCCATGGTTTTCTGGATAATCTCAAGTGAAGTGAAATGCTTAAATAAACTTACAAAACTAAAGCCTCGCGCTGGCGCATGATCAATAATTACAACAATTCCATTAGGTTTAAGCGTCCTTTTAAGAACACGAAAATACCGTTCCGGGTCAGGCAAATGATGAAAGACATCCCTTGCAAAAATCAGGTCTAAAGCTCCCTCAGGCAAGGGAACATCATCCTTTTCTACCAGAGCGGTTATAACGTTGTCCAACCCAGCTTTTTCTGCTTGGCGTTTTACGAACTCTAAATACTCAAGCCTGGTATCAACAGCATAGACAGTTCCGTTTTCACCAACCCTCTTCGCGAAGGCAAGAGTAAAAAATCCTCCCCCAGAGCCTATATCAACTATTTTCTCTCCTTCATAAAGGTGCAAACTTTCAATGATTCGCTGGGCTCCCCTTCTTGGAGACGCTGCTTCCCTGTTAAGCATCTTAAGGAAAAAATTTGTTAACATTTAATCCTCCTAAGCTTAAAAATAAATTTACTGCGATTATACAACAAGCTTGCCTGTATTTTTCTTCTATGTCCACAGCTCTATACTAAGTTCAATTTGACCTATTAACAAAAAATGTCATAATCGATAAGCTCATTGAGTCATCAATGACAGGAGGGATTAAAATGTCTGGAACAGTACGCAAAGATATAAAACCTGGTCTTCGAGTAAAAATCGTTCAAAAGCAACACCAAAGAACGGGACAGCTAACGGAAGGTATCGTCAAAGACCTGCTCACAAAAAGCCCAACCCATCCCCATGGTATAAAGGTGCGCCTGGAAAGCGGCATAGTCGGAAGGGTTAAGGAAATATTGGAATAGCTATTACTACTGGAGGAGCAAGGAAACTGCACAGTAGACAAGCAGCAGCGCCATAACATTATTAACAACTTTATGATTCTTTATAAGGAATTTCTGTAACACAGAACCAAATAACGACCAACTGCAGGTTGCTACAAAACCAAGAAAAGCGAGAATTAGAGAAAAAAACGCAAGCATAAACACAGATTTGTAATAAGGGACGATAAAGGTTGAAACTGTTGCAAGGCTATAAATGATGACACTTGGATTGATAAACTGCAAAAGCAGCCCCGATAAAAACGTATTTGTGCGATTTGACGCTTCATCCTCAACACAAGGTTTACTTTTATAGATTTGCCATGCAAGCCACAGAATATAAGCGGCTCCAACATAGATCATTGCAGGTTGGATTGAGGGAATAAATCCGTAAAGTGCCACACTTAAAAAACTGCTTAAAGCAAATATGATCAAAACACCGAAGGCTATGCCTGCGTTAAACATTATGCTCTTTTTAAATCCATATCGGCTTGCATTTGACATCGACATAATAGCATTGAGTCCGGGCGCAAAGTTTGCAATGAGGACATACGATAAGAATGCTGTGAAATTAACCATAAACACTTCTTCCCCTGCTCTCTTATGGCGTAATCCGCGAATCGGTAGGAATTAACTATAGTAACAAAAGAGCCACTTCGGATATCCGAAGTGGCTCTTTTTAAAACTGGCTCCTCGGGCAGGACTCGAACCTGCAACCTAGTGGTTAACAGCCACCCGCTCTGCCGATTGAGCTACCGAGGAACGTTAAACTTTTTTATAATAGTGGAGGCGGCACCCGGATTCGAACCGGGGATAAAGGATTTGCAGTCCTCTGCCTTACCACTTGGCTATGCCGCCATTATAGAACTTTCAATGGAGCGGAAGACGGGATTTGAACCCGCGACCCCAACCTTGGCAAGGTTGTGCTCTACCCCTGAGCTACTTCCGCATAACTTAACCGAGATGGTGGCGGGACCCAGAATTGAACTGGGGACACGCGGATTTTCAGTCCGCTGCTCTACCGACTGAGCTATCCCGCCCTGTCCCTATTAAAATGGCGGGGCCGACGAGACTCGAACTCGCGACCTTCGGCGTGACAGGCCGACGCTCTAACCGACTGAGCTACGACCCCACCATAAATCTATCAAAATACAAAAACGATTTATTGCTGATTGGTGGGCGGAACAGGGTTCGAACCTGTGACCCCTTGCGTGTAAGGCAAGTGTTCTTCCGCTGAACTATCCGCCCCGTTCGCCACTCGACCAACGCGAAGGATAGTATATCGTCCATTCTTGCACTCGTCAACCCCTTGGCATAAGGAATTTTTCAACATTATGTCCAAGAAGATCGCTTATGTCTTTTCCCATTTCGAGAACACCCTTTATAGCCCTTTCATACCTTCCAAAAGACAATATAGGAAAGTCTGACCCATAAAACAATTTTTCTAGCACGTCAGCGCTCTTCATGGCCTGAAGAATGTGGGGGGCGTATAACCACGGTAAAGCTGCCGTGTCATATCTTGCATTTCTCAAGTAACGTTTCATTTCGGGCATTAACTCGTAAAGCCATAAACCTCCTCCAAAATGAGCAAAAACGACCTTCGCTTCCGGGTGATTCATACAAAACTGAGCCCCTTCTCTGGGACCCACATTGCCCTTACCAGGATAATCATGACCTACAGGTTCTGCGGTATGGAATAACAAAACCATACCTGCCTCTTGTGTCGTTCCTACCAAACGCCATGTCTGACGAACATCGTCTATGTCAAAACCCTGTCCCCCGGGGAAGAGTTCTCCCACCCCAATAAGACCCTCTTCCGCACAGCGCACTATTTCTTCATCAGCTCCCAGACTCAGAGGAGGAACTACAGCGAGGCCATGAAAGCGGTTTGGATGCTTCTTTACGGCCTCTATAACATAATTGTTACAATGTCTGCATAACCCAAGGTCCTTAAAGGCAAAACCAAATATCCACGACTTCTCAATGCCATCCTTGTCCATTTGTTCTATTACATCTTCATAGGTGGCCCACTTGTGAATCTTGCCATGACAAAGTAACTTAAAATAATCTTCTCGTTCAGATATCTTTTCAAAATCTCTTATCACATCTGGTGGATATACATGAACATGGGTATCAATAATCATGCCTCTACACCTCTTTCAACAAACTTCCGACGAACTTCTGTCACATAGCAGTGAGCTGCTCGCGTTGGCTCTGGAAGCCTGTAACGAACACATGCTTTTAAAACAAGCAGAGCGGCCTTCTCTATAGAAATCCTATGCCCCGGGCTGATAAAAAGGGGCTTTACAGCTCTTCTTGAGCGCAATACAACTCCAACCTGCTCGCTATTGAAATAAAGAGGGGAAACACTGCCTTTTTCAATTGCTGGCTCCTCATACTCCCCAACAAGGCGGCTTTTTGCTACACCAATAGTAACAGAGTTCGTAAGAACTCCAAAGTGAGACGCTAAGCCTATTTTTCGAGGGTGGGCTATGCCCGCCCCATCAAACATCCAGAGGTCTGGAGCAGATTGAAGTTTATTTAATGCTTTAATGAGAACAGGAAGTTCGCGATAGGAAAGAAGTCCGGTTAAATAGGGAAATGAAACGGGACATATGGCATGAACAAACTCTATGGGCTGAAATGTTTCCCACTCCATTGTTACAATCCCTGCAATAGCCCAAGCTTCCTTTCCCCTTCTGCTGTAAGCAACATCTACACCGGCTACTATCTTAAGAAGAATCTCTTCATCTTCTATATAAACGTTTTGCGCTAATTTACGTTGCTCCGCTATGGCAGCCTTATAGGATTGCGGTATTTTAAACTCCAAAAAAACCCCTCCCCATGAACAAAAAAGGCTGCCCTTTTTGGGACAGCCCTTTGTTGTTTATATGCTGCTCAAGGCTACTTAACTTCGACTTCTGCTCCAGCTTCTTCAAGTTTGGCCTTAATTTCGTCGGCCTCTTCTTTGCTGACTGCTTCTTTGACAGGTTTGGGAGCATTGTCAACAAGCTCTTTGGCTTCTTTCAGGCCAAGTCCGGTAAGTTCGCGAACAACTTTAATGGTTGCGATTTTGTTGGAACCGGGGCCCTTAAGAACCACGTCAAACTCTGTCTTCTCTTCTTCAGCTGCAACTGCTGCGCCTGCGCCGGGCATCATCATGGGCATAGCCATGGCAGGAGCGGAAGCAGAAACCCCAAATTTGTCCTCAAGAGCCTTCACGAGTTCAGAAAGCTCAAGTACTGTCATACCTTCAATAGCCTGGATAATTTCTTCGTGAGTCATTTCTATTGTTCCTCCTTAAATTAAAACTTTTGTCAAGTTTAGGTTTTCCCGAATCTTTCGGGTTATGCTGCTGCTAGGCAGCCTGCTCTTTTTTCTCCTTGATCTGAGAGAGGCATGTGGCAAGCCCTCTGATGGGACCGGAAAGCACGGTAACCAGTCCTGACAGAGGAGCAGCAATGGTACTGACCACCTGAGCGATAAGAACTTCCCTGGAAGGAAGATCCGCCAAAGCACCAACCTGTGCCGCATCAAGTATGCTGGTACCCATTATGCCACCCTTCATAACAAAGGCCTTATTAGACTTATCTCTTGAAAATTCCGCAAAAACCTTCGCCACTGCAACTGGATCATCATATACCACTGTATAAACGTTCGGCCCTGCCATAATATCCTCAGGAACAGGCATATCTTTTTCCTGAAGGGCTATTTTAAACAGCGTGTTTTTAGCAACTTTCATCTCGCCGCCAGCCTGACGTACTTTAGCGCGGAGCTCTGTAATTTTCGCTACGGTGAGCCCTCGATATTCAGCTACAAAAACAGCTTCACTTTTATCAAGCATTTCTTTCAATTCATTAACTCGCTCATACTTTACATTTGCAGGCATGAGTTCACCTCCTCCCAAAAAAAATCTCCCGACCATCAAGGCCGGGAGATAAGTACACAAAGAAAGCAGCTTATACGGCTACTCTATGGGTCTTTCTCCAAACCTCGGTGGGTGATATGAATTCATTAGGCGTTAAACGCGCCCACTGTCTCTGGTTTGTCAGGTGCTTATTGTAGCATATTTTGTTTTTTTATGCTTCTGCTACTTCTTTAGAAGCTGCAACAGGATCTATCTTTATTCCTACACCCATTGTTGGCGCAATGTAAAAGCTTCTTACGTAGGTTCCCTTTGCCGATGCTGGACGTGCTTTCAAAATCGCTCGATAAAGGACCTTCAGATTTTCAAAAAGTTTTTCAGCTTCAAAACTTTTCTTTCCTACCATGTTGTGAATGATAGCAGTTTTATCAACGCGGAATTCTACACGACCCGCTTTGATTTCCTTTATAGCGTCAGCCACGTCAAAGGTGACGGTGCCCGCTTTTGCGCTTGGCATAAGTCCTCGGGGACCAAGGATCTTTCCAAGGCGTCCTACGCTCTTCATCATATCTGGGGTCGCGATAACCGCATCAAAGTCGAGCCAGCCAGTGCTTATTTTCTGAATCAGGTCATCTCCGCCGACGATGTCCGCACCTGCGTCCTCTGCTTCTTTTACCTTTTCCCCTACGGCCAAGACCAGAACTCTCTTCGTGATTCCCGTACCATGGGGAAGTACGATGGTTCCACGAACTTGCTGGTCCGCATGGCGGGGATCAACGCCGAGACGGATGTGAACTTCCAGACTCTCATCGAACTTCGCTGTAGCAACTTCCTTGTAAAGGTCTACTGCTTCACGAAGCCCATAAAGCTTTGTGCTGTCTACCTTCGCCGCTATCTCACTGTATCTTTTGCTTTTCTTTGCCATGACAAATTCCCTCCTTGTGGTCATAACGGGCTTTGCAGACCCTGCCACTGAATAACCCTGAGAGCTCTACTAAATTAATCGACGATATCAATACCCATGGAACGAGCCGTACCTTCAATCATGCGCATGGCTGCTTCCACGTCGTTAGCATTCAAATCTTCTTTTTTAAGCTCTGCTATTTCTCTTACCTTTTCACGGCTTACTTTACCCACCTTAACCTTGTTAGGCTCACCCGAAGCCCTGTCAAGACCAGCAGCTTTTTTCAAGAGAACACTTGCTGGAGGTGTCTTAAGGATAAAGGTGAAACTCCGGTCAGCATATACTGTCAATACTGCAGGAATAATCATCCCCGCCTGATCTGATGTTTTGGCGTTAAACTGCTTGCAAAATTCCATAATGTTCACGCCATGCTGACCAAGTGCTGGTCCTACAGGAGGCGCAGGAGTAGCCTTTCCGGCGGGCAGCTGCAACTTGATCTGCGCAATAACTTTTTTTGCCATTACTACTTATCTCCTCTCATCACGGCAAAGCACTCCCCTCTCCCACTATGAGGAAGAGGAGTGCCCGCTTTTAGATTCATTTATCTCTAGAGCTTATCAAGCTCCGTATAGTCTGTTTCCACTACAGTTTCACGGCCAAAAACTGTAATTGTAAACTTGACCTTTCCCTTCTCTGGAACGATTTCAACAACAGGACCAACCTGACCTTCAAAGGGGCCGCTTTTAACTTTAACAATATCCCCAGGTTTTAGATTCATCTCAATCTTGGGCTTCGCATGGTCCTTGCCGATTTTGCTCATAATTTCTTTTATTTCTTTTTCGGAAAGAGGAATGGGATGATTTCCTGCCCCTACAAAACCTGTTACACCGGGAGTGTGACGCACAACATACCAGGACTGATCATTCAGCTTCATCTCTACAAGCACGTAGCTTGGGTAAAGCTTACGGGTGACTTTTTTGCTTTTGCCATCTTTGACAAAAACACGTTCCTCCACAGGCACTAAAACACTAAATATCTCTTCTTCCATGCCCATGGTGGCGATCCTCTGTTCAAGATTCGCCTTCACTCTATTTTCGTACCCTGCATATGTCTGTACTATATACCAGCGCCGTTCGCTGCTACTCTCCATCACACAAAGGGGGTCTCTTTTGGCCCCCTCACCTCCCCACGCAATCTATTTAACCCCATCAAATAATCCATGCAGAACAAAGCCTAACTAATGATCTTCGTAAAGATACCGGTCAAAGCCAGGTCAACAATACCAAGATATGCGGCAACGAAAAGTGTAAAAGCAATTACCACAAGGGTAGAGTACCACACTTGTTTTTTTCCTGGCCATGTCACTTTTTTAAGTTCGGCTTTTGCTTCACGCACGAAGCTGAGGATCTTATCCATACCTCGGCCTCCTATCTTTAGGCAAAAAAAAATGGCAGGCCCGGCAGGACTCGAACCTGCAACCCCCGGTTTTGGAGACCAGTGCTCTGCCAATTGAGCTACGGACCTGCGAGCAGTGAGTATTTTACACTACTTAGTTTCTTTATGCAAGGTGTGTTTATCGCACCATTTGCAGTATTTGCTGAGTTCCAGTTTTTTGGCCTGCTTTTTCTTATTGACTGTTGTTGAGTAGTTTCTTCTCTTACATTCAGTGCACTGCAGACCCACTATATCTGCCATAATACTTCCCCTCTTCCAGTTTACCCAAGAATCTCGGTGACAACGCCA
>NZ_DGZF01000003.1:0-25930 GCF_002396985.1 Aminobacterium sp. UBA4987 | reverse complement strand
AAATTTCTCTTTTGCCATTTTTTCTCAGGCCTCCCTGCATATATAGAATCTTCGCCCTTCCAGGCTCTGTATTCCTTCGTTAAAAAACCCTATTTACTGAAGAGATTTTATCATATGAATCAAAAATATCCATATCCGCCCATAGTAAAAGACCCAGAAGTACATCTCTTCCAAATCAACCTTCAACAATATGGCAGATCCTTCTGAACTTCCGGCTTGTTTTTATTCAATGAGAGTAAAAAGACCCGGCATTATGCCGGGTCTTACAAAACACCTGCTAAATTATAACCGAATTCATCAAAAGCTGCCACTGCAACCTCCACCGCAACCGCCGCCACTTCCGCCTCCGCTATCGTTGCCGCCGCCGCTTCCGCCTTCTTTCATAACACTGTCAAGTTCTCTGTTTATTTCGTTTGCCTTCTCATCATTTCTATTTTCTTCTTCTCCCCAAAAGCCCATAGCATCTGATACTGAGGAAAGCCCGCCCTGCACAAATTCGGCTGTGCTTGATGACTGGGCAAGCCCCGGGAGACCTACCGTAATATTGACCGCTGACACAGCGTTACCCAAATTTTCCAATCTTTCTCTTTCACCCGCATCTATGCCGGAACTCGTGTCATCCTTAACAGCTTTGACAAAGTCATCTGTAGCACCAATGATACTAATGGTTCCGCCAAGAATACCCACGCCAAGGCCAGCCACCCCTACGATCGCCGCGCCAGTAGCAGTAACTGGCAATGACCCAATAGCGATAACCCCCAAAGCGGCTCCGCCAATAGTACCAGCCACAGTGGCCCCCAATTTTGCGCCAGAAGCCAGGACTTGAGCGCCATAGCTGCTCTTAAAAGCCTCCCAAGCGCCTGTTGTTTCCACAAGCGACCTCTGATCAATGGCAAGCTGGGCTGTGCCAGACGCAACTCCCACATTGGTCATAGTGTTCTCAAGCCTGTTCATAACATCCATAGGAGCCAAATTTGCACTCATCGGTACTCCTTGTGAACTTGCCCATGCTGGCGTTCCATAAAGGGAGGCCAAAGCCTCAGCAAATATCGAACGCTCTTCTTCATCCATCTGCAACATTGCTAATTTAGCATATCGTATATTTCGAGAATAACGATTGGCACTGGACTCTAGAGCTTTTAAATTCTGCGTTATCTGGAATCGCAGATTTTTGAGTTGCTGCGAAGAGGGTTCTTGTCTCTCTTTCCCCTTCCTGATGTAGTACCGAAGGCTTAGCTCCGCGCGAATAAAGGCTTCTCGAAAGTTTTCATGTTCCTTGGCCATGGCTTTTACATAGATTGCGGGGATTCCACAGGAAGCCACCAATTCGCCATTTTTTTGTGGAGACTGCGGCGCGGGAGCCAAAGCTTGTGCCGGAGCCGCAGGAGGAGGTACCGGTGCCGCAGGCGCAATGGTTACTGGCACACTAGCTCCTGGAATATCGCCTATTTTTTGTTCATATCTTGATCTGAGGGCCGCATCAGCAACACCAACTATCCCTTGAAGACAAACTATAACGGTAAGGACAGCGCTCAGCCTCTTTATTATTTTTGTATTCTTCATTTCCTCTTCCTCCCCCCTATTTGTTTTTTAGTTCTTCGGGTAGCTTGTTTGCAATCAGGGCGGCAAGAGTTCCTTGTTTTACGGGAAGCCATGCCTTGCTGCCTTCACGATATATTCCGTCTCCGTTAGGGCTATGGACAATAGACACTTTTATCTGATATTTTCCTGTTTTCGTATTGAGGACAAAAAAGTCCATGCCATACTCTATGGGCTTTTTACGATATTTCGATGGCATATTTGTCAACACCCACGCTTTGCCTTTTTCAGAATAAACACTTTTGACCCAGCAAGAGATCTCATCCTTATTTTTATTAAGAGTTCCCTTGTGAAGATACATATCAAACCCATCATCCTTATAAATCCAGACAAACTTCTCTTCCGCCCCACAAGCACTTCCCGCAAAAAAGAGCACTAGCAGCAGAAGCCCAAAAACACAGAATTTTCTTCTCATTCCTTTACCTCCCTCCATGAATTCCTCTGGAAGTTAACATATGAACCACATCGGATAAAGGATGAATTTTCTCACCCCTCCATGAAAATCCTGTTACAATAAGGGTTGAGACCATATACCTAATAAGGTTGGTGAAAAGGAAAAATGAAAACACCTTACGACAAAGATAAATATTTCCTTTTTTTGATTATAGTTGGACTGGGGCTCGCGACTGCCTGGAGCTGGGGGACATTTCAGGAGGGACACCTTTTTATACAGTTTCCTCAGCTTCTTTCCATATCTCCAGAACGTGCTTTTTTCTTTTTCCCTTTATTCAATGCTATCTTTTTTACCCTGATGGCAAAATATACCTTCTTTTTCAATGGCAATAAATTCTTTAAACAGCTTTTACTCTTTAGTATTTTTTCTCTCTTTCTTTTGCTGCCTCGAACCCCTTCCCACTTAAGTATATGGATGGACTTTGCAAGCATCTTGATTGCAAGCGCAGCCCTTGCTCTTTTTGATGGGGGCTGGATGTGGCTTGGAACAAATCTCTCTCCCCAAAAAGCAGTTCTTGTTTTTTCGGCAGCCAACATGCTCGCCTCTCTTATTATGGCAGTTCACCCCTGGTTCCCGCCTTCATTTTTGCTGCTTATAACAGGAGCATTCCCCCTGGTTTCTGCACTTTTTTGGGGAAAAAGCTTTAATTTCTCTTTCTCTTCTTCAGAGCTCCCCCACCTGCGGCCTCAGACATCCTTTAAGGGCAAATGGTTTGCCCCCCTGCATTTTGGGCTAGCAATACGGATCTTTCTTTTCTTTTTGGCCTGCAGCATCTTTCATCATCATATTTTGAGCAGTTCTGGAACAGAAACCATTTCTCACTTCTTTTTTTCAGAGCTTATGTACGGGGCAGGAGCTTTAACGGCAGCGCTATTGGTTTATAAGATTCCAAAAATAAAATTGCGGCACATTTATATCTTGGCCCAAATTCTTATTGGAACCGGATTCCTTTTGATCTCACCTTTTTATGGCTTCTCTGGCTGGATCAGCATACTTCCCATAACACTCCTCCAGTTCGGATTTGGGTGTTTTGGTGCTTATGCCTGGGCGACTTTAGTTGGTTTGGCTTCACGAGCTCCTAAAGAACATGCCCTCTCTGTCGCAAGTAAGGGCCTCGCCCTTATCGCCGGATCTGTCTTTATAGGTCAGAATCTTATTTTTCTCTTGAACAGCATCTCCGAAATATGGAAGATTCCAAATAACCAGCTCCTGTGGGTTGCCGGTGTAATTTCACTCCTGCTGGCAGGACTTTTCTTTCACGATAATCCCGAAACTTTTGCAAACGAAAATCTCGATAAACAGGAGAAACATGGCCTCGCTCCTCTTTCTCAAACTGAAAGACACCATTTGTTACTTTTGCCCTATGATCTCACAAAGCAGGAAACAAAAATTGCCCTACTGCTGGCAGAGAACCTCAACAATAGCGAGATCTGCGATAGCCTGAATATCTCTGAAAACACTTTAAAAACCCATTTGAGAAACATTTATCGCAAGACAAAGGCCTCTGGAAGAGAAGACGTGCAGAGAATCTTTTCGTAAAGAAACCTCTCTCCTAGATAAAGATACAAAAAATCATCCTCGGTGGACATACATCTGATCGCCATCCTCCGAATAAACCTTGATGCATATTCCTGCCTGCACCCACGGTTGGGAACAAAATTCTTTAAAGTTAAAATTATCTGCGATCATTGAACGCTGCCAAATTTTTTCTTCGGCGTTCCAGCGATAACCACTAGCTTTAAGCTGATCACGCCGCACCTCAAGCATATCGCCCCGCGAAGTTTCTAAACAGAAGTCCAAATCAATATCTACAGACAACCGAGGGCATTCGAATATCACCAGGTTGATGGCCGTCCCGCCCTTAAATCCAAGGCTTTTATAAAGAAAGGAGTGTTTCTCTATGAAATGCAGGACGCGCGTGAGACGGCATACCTTCTCACGGGTGTTTACAACGAAGCCCATCTTTTTTGCATACACATTCCGCAAAAAGTTCATGGGGGCGTCTATTTTTTTCTGAAAATGCTCCAGTATATATCCCATCTTTTTATATAAAAAACCTTTGACGGATTTCTTGTATTCCTTGAGGTATGAAACCAGTTTTTGAGCGCTCAGACAACGGGGGGGGAATGGCCTCTATGCAGTTTAAAACCTCCTCAAGCCCCGCAATCTTGTTTATATCCTCAATGCTGTCTATGACAGTACGCTCAAGGTCAGTAACTCGAATCATCCCATCGTATTTTGTTTCAATTCCAATATCGAGGCGTGACGGTATGTAACGGTAGATGATGCCGTTGTATGTGAACTCGGAAAACTTTTTGTTGCCGGGGGTCGCGACGTACAGTTCGTAAAAGACCTGGTTTGTCATCCCGTGAAACTGAAAGGCCGAATGATGGGTGACGCAGGCCTCCGGGACGATATGGCTGGCAATCACGAAACGATCCGCTACAGACTCGCCCGTCTCCATGCTGATGGAAACGAAAAGATTCCGCCGGACACTTTCAATGTACCCTTTCTTTTTATAGTTGTTCAAAAGGGATTTTGCGGTCTCTTTATTCCCTGTCAATTTTTCTACATCTTGCCGTGTGAAACACTTCATATCGACGAGCTTCTCATAATACTTCATCGTAATTTCCCCTTAAAAACAAAGTGCTTAACATATTTTAATATCCGCTTTAGCGAAAAGAGGCCAATATTTCAACCCTTTCTCGCCAAAACAGATATAAACGTATAGTGTTTTCGTATTATTTTGTGAATATATGCTATTACATTCCCCCTTGTAAGACAGGCAAAACTTTTTTGGTTGAGCATCAATCCACTTATCTAAATCTTCTTTTACGTATCGCCGGGCTTTTCCTACACGAATATGCGGTGGTGGGGCCCCAAACGATTTTTTATCTGGCCGGTCATGCGGATAGTAGGAAGGTTGCCTGCTAGTGGGGAGCTTAAACAAGACAATTTGGCAGGAAAGTTAAATTGTGCAAACATACATATGACATACAAATAGAAAAAGGGTCCCGAAAATAACCGGGGACCCTTTGCTAACACTGGAGCCGACTTCCGGACTCGAACCGGAGACCCCATCCTTACCATGGATGTGCTCTACCTGCTGAGCTAAGTCGGCTTTCATAATATATAAATGGTGGTGGGAGTAGGGTTCGAACCTACGTAGGCGAACGCCAGCAGATTTACAGTCTGCAGCCTTTGACCACTCGGCCATCCCACCACGTTGTCAATTTACTGGAGCCGGCACCCAGACTCGAACTGGGGACCTGCTGATTACAAGTCAGCTGCTCTACCAACTGAGCTACACCGGCTCGCCGCTGGTATATTATAGCGGGAGAAAAGAATCTGTCAACACCAGTCATCAACAGAGCATTATTTTACATTACTTTTTTTGCTTCTGCAATAAAAGCTTTTATCCCTGCCTGTTTTATATACGGTTCTTCTTCTAGGTGTTCGAGTTTTTCCTTTAAGACCAAAACATCTTCATCATCACAAAAGACCATAAAAGCCCAGTCTTTGCCAGGATATATTGCATCATCCCAATGGGTTTTTCCACTCTCGTTATCACGGAACAAAACATTTTTCCAAACAAAATATCCCGTGATTCCGTTTTTATTGAGAACATCCATGAGATCTTCTGCGACACTTTCATTACAAAAAATCCAGAACATCTTCATGCAGCCTAAACCTCCTCTGCCTCAGCAAAACGCTTTTTACGACGAAGCTTTTCTTCAAACAAACTGTAAATGACAGGTACAATTACTAGCGTTACTATGGTAGAAACGAGCAATCCTCCCATAACAGAAATCGCAAGCGGACGCCAGAGCTCTGCTCCCTGGTCCTGGCTAATAGCCATTGGCAACATGCCAAAAAACGTTGTGAGTGTCGTCATTAAAACAGGGCGTAAACGACGTTCTCCCGCCTCAAGAAGAGACTCTCTCAATTTTACACCTCGGGCTCTGAGAAGGTTGATATAGTCTACAAGTACAATGGCGTTATTGACCACAATCCCAACCAGCATAATGACTCCGAGCAGTGCTTGTAACGAAAGATACATCCCCGTCAGAAGATAGGCGAAAGCCACGCCAGTAAGGGCAAAGGGAATGCTGAACATGATGACAAAGGGATCGAGGTAGGCTTCATATTGCCCAGCCATAACCATATAGACCAAAAGGACACCCAACAAAACTAAATATCCCATTTGGCGGAAAGCCTTATCTTTTTCTTCTACCTCTCCGCCAAAATCGATACGGATATCTTGAGGGGTATTCATTTTTTTGATAGCTGTTTTTGCATCTTGCGTCAACTGACCTAACGATCTCCCATGAACATTCGCTTCAACAACTACGTAGCGCTGTTTATTTTTGCGCTGTATTTCCGGTGGACCTACTGTATCATTGAGTTGTGCTACTGTCGAAAGGCGAATAAGCTCCCCATTTACATTCGGAACCATCAGACGATTTAAAACCTCTCGAGAGTTTCTTTCATCGGTGTTCAACCGAACTCGAATGGGATAATCATCATCACCTTCCCAATAACTTTCGCCTGTTTCATATCCGTAATAATAAGTCCTCAGAGTCTGTGCAACAGATGCTGTGCTTACTCCTGCCAAAGCTGCTTTTTCTCTATCAACCTGTACCCATACTTCTGGGCGATTTTGTTTTTGGCTCAACGTCACATCAACAGCTCCTGGTATCTTCATGAGGCTATTCTTAATCGTATTTGCCGTTTCTATAACATGATCAAGGTTGTCTCCATATACTTCTATATTCAAGGGTTTCGACCCAAGTAACATGGCTTTAATAGGAGACGTAACTACAACTGTCATTTTTTCAATACCAGGCTTAGTTTGAAGCCAATTACGCAGTTCGTTGGCAACTTCAAAAGCACTACGCTCTCTTTTCTTTTTCTCCACCAGCTTAAGCCCCACAGTTCCCACATTAGGGCCAGCCTCTTGCCCGACAGCTACAGCATATCCCTTTTCATCCCGGCCATCATAGGCAAATATATTTGTTGCCTCCGGTACTGTTTTTTCAGCATATGCCATTATTTCTTTAAGAAGTTCTTCTGTTTTTTCAATCCTGGTTCCTTCTGGAAGTGTGAGAGTAATAGAAATATCTCCCGTATCCGGTTCCGGCGTCAGTTCAGTACCTATGAAACGGAAACCTGTAAAAGTAAGGACTAGAAGAACTACAGCTGCAACAATAACTTTTTTCTGGTTTATAAGACTCCATGAAAGGATATTCTTGTAACCTTGTTCAAGCCATACGAGGAATCGTTCCGTATATTGGTGCATTTTTAAGCGATCTTCTTCGCGCTTGAAAAACCGGCTTCCCATCATTGGAACAAAGGTAAGGCTGACAAAGAGCGATGCCATAACAGCTACAACCATCACAATAGTTAATGCTGAAAAGAAAACACCCACGAGCCCTGAAATAAAAGCTAACGGGAGCAACACAACAGCCGTGGTAAGCGTAGAAGCGAGAAGGGCAGACTGTACTTCCTGTGCACCGAGGATACTCGCCACATTCCGTCGCTCTCCAAGCTCTAAGTGATAAACAATCTGGTCAGTAGCGACAATAGAATTATCCACAACCATGCCACTTGCTACGGCTAGAGCCGAAAGGGTGAAAATATTGATAGTATAATCAAGCCATCCCATAATTATAAAAGTAATGACAAGAGAGAAAGGGATCGCTCCGCAAATAATAAGCGAGGCTGGGAGTCGTTTTAAAAAGGCCCATGTCACAAGGAACACCAAAAGTATTCCCATAAAAAGAGAGGAACTTAAATTACGCACAGAATCTTGAATAAAATCAGCGGCATTAAGCCCCACATGATACTCTACGTCACCTGGGAACTCTTGATTCTTCATATCCTCCATTTTCTTAAGAACAGCTTGGCTTACTTCTACCGTATTGGCGTCACTGTTTTTGAGAACAATGAGGATTACTGACTGCTTCCCTGCGTGAAATCCTTGAATATCAGGATCTTTAAAACTATCGGAGATAGTCGCCACATCGGAAAGATATACTGGTCGCCCTTTCGATACACCTACAATTACTTTGTGCATATCCTCTACACTTTGGAATCGACCAGGAACCCGTAGATAATATTCAATTCGCCCTTCTTTTAGAGACCCTGAAGGAATGTTAATATTCTCCCGTTCAAGCACTTGCGCTACTGATTGTGGAGCTAGTCCATACGCTTCAATTTTATCTACATTGAGTTGCACCTGTATCTCCCGTCGATCCCCGCCATAGATCAGAACTTGCCCTACACCTGAAATACGGGAAATTGTTTCGGAAATAGTTTTATCTGCATAATGATAAAGACCGGGAAAGGACTCGTCTGCCGTTAGAGACATTACAAGGACAGGAACCGTCCCTGAAGTTATTCTCAACAAAATCGGTTCCTCTGCATCGCTAGGTAGATCTCGTTTAGCGAAGTTCACCGCATCTCGAACATCTCCTATTTTGACATCCAAGTCTTCCCCCCAATCAAACTTCACTGAAACAACAGATATGTTATCTTGGGACTTTGAAAGGATAGTATCTACCCCTTCTATCATGGCAACGTGATTTTCTACTATTTTGGAAACCCGCTGCTCTACATCGCTTGCAGAAGCTCCTGGCCATGAAGTCAAAATATTAATAACTGGAGGTTCTATTTCAGGCAATAAATCTACTTTTAAAGATGTGAAAACAATACCACCAAGCAATATGACTACAAGAAAGATCATAAGGGTGGTTACTCGCCGCTTAACCGAAAATTCTGGAAGATTCATCGCTGAACCACCTCAATTGGTATTCCTTCAGAAAGTTTCTCCGAACGGGTAATGATAACTTTATCAGAAGGAGATATTCCTTCGATTACCTCAATAGCATCTGGTCCTTCCTCTCCAAGAGTAATTTGTTTTGTTTTAGCAGTCCCATCTTCTGTAGCCACATAACAAATAGGCAGACCAGTACCTGCCATTTTCATAACAGCGTCTAATGGAATACCAAGCCCTTCATGAGTTCCCGCTTGAATTTCTACTCGAGCATACATTCCAGGTTTCATAAGGGAAAGAGCGTCAACAGCGACCTCTACCTTTCCTGTTCGAGTAGCAGGATCCAAAATGGGAGAAACTCTAGACACTTTTGCTTTAAAAGAACGTCCAGGGAAAGCATCTAGAGAAATATGCGTTTCTTGCCCTGCTCTTACCTTAGAGTAGAGTTTCTCTGGAACTACTCCTACGGCTTTAACCTGCTCCTGCTTAGCTATCACAAAGGCAGGATAGGAGGAGGTAGTGTCTCCAGCATCTACATTTCGAGCTATAATAGTGCCGGAAATCGGGGCCTCTATTCGATGATATCCCCTCGTTATCTTAAGCTGTTCCAGAACTGCCCTCGCCTCTGCCACTTGCCTGTCTGAGGTTTTATACTCTCCTTCTACATGATCATATTGTTGGCGACTAATAACTTCTTCCTTATAAAGTTGAGAAAATCTTCGGTAATCGTTTCCCACGGTCTGTTTATAAACTTCAGCTTTGGCAAGGCTTGCCTGAGCCTGATTTATCTGCTGCTCTATAAGATTTGTATCAAGAATGGCAAGAACATCTCCCTGCTGTACTTTATCCCCCTCATGAACAAGGACTTGAAGAACTGTTTTACCTGGTACCTTACTTATAACAGCAGCTTCTTCTTCCGGTTCAAGAGTAGCCACAAAGCGAACAGTATCCACGAAAGTTCTCTGCGCTGGAGAAACTACTTCTACTTTTATCCGCTCTATTTCACCTACAGTGCTTTCTATTTGATGTTTCTGATAGGCTCTAAAACCTATAAGGGCAATAAAGATAATAACCACACTAAAGAGCATCAGACTCTTTTTCACTCATAATCACTCCCGTTCCTATTCTTCAGCTGTACTTAGAGGAAGGCCTACTGCATATAAAAGTTCTGTTTTAGATATGTGCGTATCATAAATTGCGTCAACAAGCTGAGTTCGAGCATTGGTGAGAGCTACACGAGCATCAAGAACATCTATATTTGTGCCTACCTGGGAACTATACCGTTTTAAAGCCATACGATAGTCTTCTTCGGCACTTTGCACCTGATCCGCAGCGACAGATATCCGTTGCAAAGCAGATTCCAGGTTAAGTTTTGCGACAGAAACTTCCAAGTTAATCTGTTTTTTAAGGTCTTCTGTCCTGAAAAGAAACTCATTTGCTGTCGCCTTCGCTTCTTGGGCCTTCGTCTGACTTGCTCCACCATCGTAAAATTTCCAAAGTGCTGTAAGAGAGATTTTCCAGTCATCTTTTTCGCTCGGGAAAAAAGTGTTGTCAGCAACATAGCTCTCAGCCTGCAAAATCACCTGCGGTTTGCTTTGTGCTGCTGCCGCCTTAGAAAGAGATAGAGATGATTGAACAGCATGGTCTAAAGCTTGAAGCTCTGGCCTGATTTCTAGGGCAAGAGAAAAAGGATCCTCAATTACAGGAACATCGGGTCGGGACTGATCTGGATCCGGCAAAGCATATTGAGAATGCAAAGAGACCCCCACAGCTCGTTCTAAGGCACTCCATGCCACATCTACTCCGTTGGCAGTCTTTATTCTGTTTAGCTCGGCTTCCGACACATCTACACGAATTCGCAAAACTTCATTTTTAGCTACAACACCATGATGATAAAAAGACTCCACTTGCTTCAGGTGTTCTTTTGTGAGATCTAATACATCTTCCGCTACAGCAAGTTTTGCTCGAGCTCGCTGAAGATTGTAATAACTCGCTAATACATTGCTTTCCACAGTCTGTGACACCCTGGTCTCTTGTGCTTTTGCCCCCTCTAAAGCCAATTTCTGGCTCCGCACAGAGTTTTCTACAGCGCCGCTACTATAGATAAGATAGTCAAGAGATAGAGCTGCACGATAGGTTTTTTCAAACCCCGCTATAGCCTCTCCCCCCGTAGGAATTACAGGATACCTTGGCTCCTCACCTAATTGTTGGTACGTTAAAGACGCCGTTAATTGGGGTTTTTGTGCTGATTTGGAACCTAAGTACCTGGCTTGTGCCTGATTTACTCGCTCTGCCTCTGCCGCCAGGATTGGATTATTTTCCTCTGCAAGCTCCAATACTAGCGCCTCTGTGAGAGATTCTCTTTCCTGAGCCCGTAAAATTTGCTTTTCCGAAAAGAGGCAAGCGAATAGTGTTATTATCGCAATCATATAAAAATATTTTCTATGGCGCATATGGTGCCCCTCCTTTAAGAACTCGTGTAACTAAAAATTTCCAAGAACGTTTAGCTTCATCGACAGAGAGGGTTGTTCCTACGTTAGAAACTAATCCAGCAATAAAGTTCTCGAAAATTTGAATCAGTTCTTTAAGAGAAAGTCCTCCTGCTCCATATTTCAGGGAGGGATACATCCTCATAAGGATAGACTCAAATTCTTCCACAAAGGATAGACTAATAAGACGATTCAAATCCTGAATTTCTTTATTGCCCCTAATAGACTCTAAGGCCATATGGACGCTGAACATTCGCCACAACCGGTCTTTCATCACTGCATCAATAAGTTGCTCTCCTCGAGCAATGAAAAGCCCCTCTCGTTCTTCAGGCTTTTCTGGCTGTTCTGGAACCATAATATGGCGGATACGCTCTACCTCTTCTTTTATAACCGCTCTATAAAGATCGAGCTTCCCAGGGAAATGCCAATATAATGCCCCTTTACTCAAACCCGCTTCTTTTACAAGGGCGTCAATACTTGTCCCATAGAACCCTTTTTCGGCAAAGTGCTTGCGAGCTATAGAAATAATAAGAGCTTTTGTATCTTGTCCGCTGTCTTTCACTTAATCACCTCCCGACCAGTCGATATGTAAACATCTTAGACCATACTGAACGGTCTGTCAACTGGAAAGCGTAAAAATGTGGGTTACCCTGAAAAGGATAACCCATGCCAACTAGAGTCTTTTTAAGAAAGGGATAGAATGTTTCGGGCTATTTCAAAATAAACGATGAGCCCAAACACGTCTACTAATGTTGTAATAAAAGGTCCCGACATAATAGCTGGGTCTATATGGAACATTCGAGCTATAAAAGGCAGTAGAGTCCCCGCCAGATTTCCAAGTAAAACAACAATAACAATGGCAATAGCTACGGTGATCGCCAGACCATATCCTGTATTGAGCATATAGGCCCTTACAAGACCAAGAATTGCTAAAGCCGACCCTAATAATATTCCTGTTAAAGCTTCCCTAAAAAGAACCTTACCTATATCCTTCCACTCTATATGTCCAAGAGTAAGACCGCGAATGACGAGAGTAGAAGCTTGAGTTCCAGCATTTCCACCAGTATCTATAAGTAGCGGAATAAAAAAGGTCAATGCTACCATGCTTTGTATAGCAAAAGCGTAGTGCTTTAAAATAGCAGACGTTGCAGTCTCTGTTAAAATACAAATGAAAAGCCACATAAAACGTTTTCTTGCTAAAGTAAAGATACTCGCATCAAGATAGCTTTCTTCTACCGGCTGGATACCTGCCATTCGTTCGAAGTCTTCCGTTGCCTCTTCCTCGATGATGTCAAGAACGTCGTCAAAGGTTATTATGCCAACAAGCCGCTTCTCGGTATCTACTATAGGAATGGCCTGTAAGTCATATTTCGACATGACCTGAGCCACTTCTTCCTGGTCTGTAGTCGTTGTAGCGTAGATAGGATCATCCATAACAGCCCCCACCAAGGTGTGAGGTTCTGCCATAATAAGGGTTTCCAGATCGACAACGCCTTTTAGGTAGCGTTGTGTGTCAACAACAAAACAAGTGTAGATGGTTTCTTTGCTGCGCGCATTCCTCCGAATTCGACCAATAGCCTCTTCTGTTGTCATTTCCTCTTTCAAATCTATATATTCCGGGGTCATTATTCTCCCCGCAGAGCTTGGGGAATAATTCAGCAGCATGTTTGCTACTTTGCGTTCATCTGGGGAAAGGCGCAATAGAAGTTTTTTCACGGTTTTCGCGGGCAGTTCATCGAAAAGAGCTGTTCTGTCGTCATCTGACATTTCTTCCATAATTTCTGAAACTTCACTATCAGAGAAATGGGCCAGCATTTCTTCTATCTCTGTGCTGTCCATAAACTCAAACACTTCTATGGCCAGGTCTTTTGCTAAAAGCCTGAAGAGAAAAACCCGTTCAACAGGAGGTTTTTCACCCATTATTTCAGCAATGTCAGCAGGCTCCATAGTGCTTAGCAGCTCTTTCAAGCTTTTAAACTTTTTAGCCTGGAAAAGCTTATCGATGCTTTCGAGAAATTTGTGGTGCAAATCATTCATCGGCATCTCCCCCCTTTGTTACAGTTTTTTTAAAGGGTGAGAATCAGTTCACACCCGACGGGCGTCGGGCGTTATCGAACCTGCCATGAGGAGTGAAAACGTACTCGACGCCAGTTAGTTCATTAAAATTTTAATGTAGTTACACGATAAAGGGACTAAACCGCTATCCATGTGTCGCTCCTTTTAGAAAAGAAACTGCTTTAATTAAGATAACATACGGGGCTTTTTAGCAAAACGCCCCGTATGTATTGTGTTTTTTGTAAAAAACTAACGTTTGGAGAACTGACGAAGCCCACGAGCACCTTTCTGACCGAATTTCTTTCTTTCGACCATGCGTGGATCCCGAGTAAGCAACCCAGCTTTTTTAAGAGCGGGGCGCAGTTCCGGATTCAGTTTTAAAAGGGCTCTTGCTATACCAAGGCGAACTGCTCCAGCTTGCCCGGTAAGACCGCCCCCGTTGGCACGGACAAAGACATTCACTCTACCCTCAATACCCGCAACTTTTAAAGGGGCAAGGGCCTGAGACTGCCAGACCTCTCGAGGGAAATAATCTTCAACCGTTCTTTCGTTGATTTCTATAGATCCATCGCCCGGGCAAACTCTTACTCGAGCAATAGCATTTTTACGTCTTCCTGTTCCCCAAAAATAGGAAGGAGTTGGCATTCTTGTTCCTCCTTTCTCAAATTAGATATCAAGAGCTACAGGCTGCTGAGCTGAGTGCGGATGATGATCCCCTGCATATACCTTAAGTTTCCTCTGAAAGTTAAGGCGTGATTTGGGAAGCATTCCCTTCACTACGAGCTCCATAAGCCGCTCTGGTTTTTTTGCAATCATTTCACCATAGGTCTGGCTCTTAATACCGCCAGGGTGACCCGTATGGTGATACCTTCTGGTGTTCATTAATTTATTCCCAGTTAATTTCACCTTCTCTGCGTTAATAACGATGACAAAGTCTCCACAATCAACGTGAGGGGTGTAGGTTGCTTTATGTTTTCCCATGAGAATTCTGGCTATCTTTACAGCAAGACGTCCCATAGGTTTATCGGTAGCATCTACTACATACCACTCGCGAACAACTTTTTCACGAGTAGCCATGTAGGTACGATTGCTTGCCATGTTCATTTCCTCCTTTAACTTCAAGTAAATTTATAGAGAAAAGTTCAAAGAACGCCGACTCTTGCGGAAGCCGAATTCTTTTAGCTGCATCTGGGAATGGTGGCGGCATTCCCGCTAAAAAACGCATCTTCTCCACAAAAAGGCATTCGCAGAACCAGCTTATTTTACACGTTTTAGCCTGGGGTTTTCAATGATCCCTGGCAATCTTCCCCTTTTTGCTATAGGAATTCCATCTACAACCTTCAAGTCCATGGTCATATCTCGTGGAGTTCCATGGGCAATATAACTTCCTACGCCAAAAGAATCAACCCCTGCTTCGGAAAGAACTTTAATTCGTTCGGGGTTAAGGCCACCGGAAGCAATGATCTTTACATGGGAAAAGCCTGCAATATCTAAACGATAACGAACTTCTCTAACCAGTTCAGCAGTAACTCCCCCACGTTCTCCAGGAGTGTCAAGGCGAACTCCATAAAGACGGTTTCCTAGAGCTTGCGCTACTCGCAAAGACTCTTCTGCTTCATCCTTAAAGGTATCAATAAGGACGATTCTAGGCTCTCCTTCAGGAATTTCTTCATCATAGAACCTAGCCAGTTCAACTGTATCTCCAACAATAAGGACGGCAGCGTGGGGAACGGTCCCCATAGGATTGTGGCCAGCCAGTTTCGCGCCAAGCATGCAGCTCGCGCCGGAGCATCCGCCTGCTTCCATTGCAACACGCTCCATTACAGGCGCAATAGCAGGATGGACATGTCTCGCCCCGAAACAAAGGACAGGCTTACCATCGGCTGCTTCTACGCACTGCCGCGCAGCTGTGGCCCAACCGCTTGAACTAGCCAAAAAACCAAGTAAGACGGTTTCATACAACCCAAATTCAGAATAAGGCCCGCTTATTCTCATAACGACTTCTTTAGGAGTAAAAGTGTCTCCTTCGTTTAAAGAATAAACTGAAACATTTTTATGTCTCAGGATTTGCATTGCCTCGGTCAAACCGGCATAAACGCCATTACCTCGAGCAAAGAATTCTGCAACCACAGGCGTATCAATCTTTCCGGCCCGGCGCAGCACATCTCTCGTTTTCAAAAAATACACATCGGTAGTGAGGCCGCTCATGATTTCCTCGTGAGTGGCACTGTACAAACGGTCCATATCAACCGTAATAGAGGAGATATCCTCAAGGGAATCAAGATTCCCGTTTTTTACCATATCCATTCTCCTTTATTTTGACATCATTACGAGGACAAGAGACGTTAGCATGAAAAGACTGGTCAGAACAACCGTTATTTTCGTTAAGCCACTCAATCGCTGCCACTGGCTTCCACCCATGTCAGCTTGCGTTCCACCGCCAAAGATACCCGAAAAACCGCCTTCTTTACGCTGCTGAAGAAGTACTATGCCAATCAATGCAATACTTAAAACCATATGCACGACGCCAATGAACATTTTCACCTTCTACACCCCCTACACACTATACGACACTGAAAATACAGACAGTAGATTATTTTATCATATTTGTTGATGAATAATATGTATTAATTGATAAGAAGCTATAGCTCTATGGGATATTCGAGCCTTTATTTTATCAGGAAGGTCTGCAAAAGGACGTTCGTACCCATGGGGAATAAAAAGCGGATCGTATCCAAAACCGCCTCTACCGCTCCTCCCGAGAGCAATCCTTCCCCAGCACTCACCTTCTGTTATCAAAACCAGTCCATTCTCTGGAAGACAAAGAGCGAAGGACGCCACGTATTTGGCTACCCTATCCTCAATTCCTTCGAGGGATTTTAAGAGCCATTCATTCCGCCCTTCTGTAGAAGGGGCTACCCGCGCGGAAAAGATACCTGGCTTCCAGCCTAAGGCACGCACTTCGAGACCGCTATCATCGGCTAAAGCAGGTATCCCTGTCTTTTTTGCCCACGTCACAGCTTTGATGTAGGCATTCCCCATATAGGTTTGTGCTGTTTCTTCTACATCAATGGCCTGGCGCTCAGGACCAAAGATAAGATGTATCTGGAGAGGAGCAAGTAGTTCCGCAACCTCTTCGTACTTGTTTCGATTATTACTTGCAAAAACTACAGATTTTCCCGACGCAAGCATGTCGTTCCTCCTCGCTAATCTGAAGAACCGCAGCTTGACTGAACATTATAGTTTGAATTCCATCTTCAGCCAAATCGAGCATAGCGTCAAATTCATCCCTGGCAAAAGTTCCCCGCTCCCCTGTGCCCTGTATTTCAATAAGCTGTTTGTCTCCGTTCATCACCACATTGCAGTCTACATCAGCACGGCTGTCTTCTTCGTAACAAAGATCAAGAAGAAGGCTTCCTTCTATTTTTCCTACACTGACAGCGGCTACAAAAGACTTTACCGGAATTTTCTCTATCACATTCTGGGCTTTCAGGTACCGCATGGCGTCGAATAGGGCTACAAAGGCTCCGGATATGGCTGCTGTACGTGTTCCGCCATCTGCCTGGATAACATCGCAGTCAAGCCATATGGTTCTCTCTCCCAGAAGAGAAAGATCCGCGGAGGCTCGAAGAGAGCGCCCAATTAAGCGTTGTATCTCATGACTTCTCCCGCTAATCGTTCCTTTTGAGGTCATCCGGGATGACCTCTCTGCTGTGGCACGAGGCAACATAGCATATTCTGCGCTTATCCACCCCTGGCCAGACCCCCTCAAAAAAGGAGGAACCCTGTCTTCCACAGACGCTGTACAAATGACTTTCGTATCACCAAAGCAGGCTAACACTGCCCCTTCGGCATAACGGGTAAAGTGACGCTGAAAGCTAATGGGACGTATTTCATTGAACTTTCTGCCGTCACTTCGAAGAAGAGAGTCTTCCATCATCACAGTCCTTTCTCTTTATGAACGCAGTTCCCAGGGAACTGAAAGATTTACAGGCGCGCCGCTCTGAGGAATCTTTCCTTCAACAAGGAAACGTACCTTTGAAACCGGGGAGAAATTTTCTTTCAGAGTTCGAACAATACCTGTAATGAGCAAGGTGCTAGTTTCTTCTCCAAGAGCATTCAGAGCAGACATGAATCCTCCGCTTATATCAACGTAGGCTGTATCACCGTTCCTGAATATATGGAGGATGTTGACCCCACGCAAAGAATCTCCGCACTCTTCAAAGAGTTTGAGAATGAGGCGTTCCATGTCATCTTCCATAAGGCTGGAAAGAACGACAATGTCCTTTCGCACCACATCGCCGTTCATGGGAATATATAGAGGGAAGGTGACCTTTCTTCCAGCATTTGTTTCTGAAGCCACGAGCTCAGAAAGCTCTTGCTGATTTTGAACAATTTCCTCCTGGCGGACAAGATTCTTTTTATTTAAAACTTTAAGTGTAAATGATGTTCCCCAATATCCCACACCGAAAAATAAAAACACAAGGGCCACCCATGCGATGGCGCGGAGGGCAAGGGGGGCTTTTTTTGAAGACTGCTTATCGGCATAACGTCTTCCTCTCCTTGAACGAGGTTTGGGTTTATGTATGGTTTTTGACTCTTCTACCTGTTCGTCAATCTCCTTACGAATTGTTAAATCATCTTCAAAATCATCAATGAAATTATCTTCTCTACGAACCATTTCGTATAGCGCAAATGCGCCACACACCTCCTTTCGCACTCACCATTCTATCTACCATTAAAATACGTTTCTACACCCTGTGCAACGGCCTCAGCAAACTGCTTCTGAAAAGATGGCGTCGCAAGTTTTTTTGCTTCGCTGCGCTCTGTTAAAAAACCTGTTTCTATAAGTACTGCCGGCATAGTGGCCCCTCGCAACACAAAGAAAGGCGCCTGGGCAACCCGTCTCATATTTATTTTCTGCTTTTTCCCGGATTTGAATAAATGCTCTGCGACTTCTGTACTATCGCTAATTTTCGCATTTTGTTGCATGTTTCCAAGAATATTTAAAAGCATTTTAGTTTTTTTATCCACCTGGGCTGAACTTTCGCTTCCATTATCCCCTGTCAACTCACGGTTTTCTATCAATGCGAGCTCCATGGCATCTTTATCTGTGGGCAAAGCCATAATATAAATTTCTGTCCCATTGGCATGTCTTCCTTTAGGAAGGGCATTGGCATGGATGCTGATAAACATGTCAGCTTCCCATTTGTTGGCTAAATCCGTACGTTCCCCTAACTTGAGATATACATCCGTATCACGAGTGAGACGAACTCTGAACCCTCGTTTCTTGACACATTCAGCCAGCTGTCTCGCATATTGCAGATTCAGATCTTTTTCGCGGTAACCATTCGCCACAGCGCCAGGATCTTTTCCCCCATGACCAGCATCTATAACTACAAGAGGTGCGGATTTTCGAGGAACAACCTTTGCAGGAACAAAAACTGGCTCCTTCGGTTCTGAGGTTTGCACTGCCACTGGTTTTGGGGCTGGTTTCAAATTTGACACTGCCGCTGGCGCAGGCAAGACTTCATTCTTGGGGTTATAAATATCGACCACAAGCCGATCGGGGTTAGGAAGGGTAAAAACCTTTAATTCTCCTCCCTTTATAGAGCTCAGTGTAATAATATATTTCCCTTCAGAAGATGCAGTTTCTATTAAGACGTCAGTAGGGAAGGGTGAAAGGGTTTCTGTCTTAGAAAGACTGCCTTCCGTAAAGGCTATCGATACATTTTGCCCTGTTTGATTTGATTGAGGCTCTGTCTCCCCCTGATAATCGAAAACAACCCTTATTTTGTCGTCATACCGCCCCCATCTCAGCGCTCTCAGTTCACAAGGCCTCATTCCGCCTGAGGAAACCGATGAGGCAGGTGTGGGAGATGGCACGATGGGGATACTTGCAGGCAAAATGGCTTCTTCTGCCTCCTCCTGCTTTTTTTCAGGGCTTTCCACAATCTTATCCAGAGAGGAAGCCTCTACTGCATCTCCCGCCCAGGATAAAGAAGCGGTAGACCCTGCAGCCTGATAAAGAGCCTGGAGTATTTTAATGGCGGAACGAGAATCCAGCCACCAGTTTTCTCCTTCAAAGACAGGTGCTGATGCCGTCGGTACTAGTTGAACATCTAGCCAGACAGCCGTCGCTTTATTAACAAGCTGCAGTTTATTGTTCTTATAAAAAATTAGCAGGGTATCATCTTTGTGTTCGAGTTTCAATTGCAGAAGACGCCCCATGGCACCAATAGAAACCATGGTTATTCGTCCATTATCCCTAACAGGAATTCCGCCGAGGATTCTGCCATCGAGGGCAAGATTCCAGGCCGAATCAGCCATCACTGGAGTGACAGATAAGAAAAGACACAGTACGAGAAGAAAAGAAAATATGAAATTTTTATAACCCAGCCGCTGTAACATTATCGATCACCATAGTGCACCCTCCAGTATCGCCAAAAAAGGAAAGGTCGTTGCCTATAAAGATAATGCGGTTGAGCAAGTCGAGCAAATTACCAGCTATGGTCATTCCCGCAACGGGTTGGGCAAATAAACCTCCAGAAAGACTAACACCTTTTATGCCGAGGGAAAAATCGCCGCTCACAGGATTTACAGTGTGAAGGCCAAGAAACTCCGTTATGTAAATTCCATTTTGAACAGAAACAAAGATTTCTTCACTGGAAATATTTCCTGGCTCCATATAAAAATTTGAAATATCCACATCCGGGAGGGAGGAAATACTTCTTGCGGCATTTCCAGTAGACTCTACCCCGTCTTTTTGAGCATATTTAAGGTTATAGAGGTACCCTTCCACAATGCCCTCTTTCATTAATACAGTTCTTTGACTGGGAACACCCTCTCCATCAAAGGGCACGGTCCCAAGTTTTCTAGGCATCAGCCCATCATCTACAAGAGATAGAAGAGGACTCGCCACCTTTTTACCTAACTTCCCTTTGTAGAGAGATCGATTCTTATGTACATTCGACGCACAAAAAAGCTCACCTATCACAGAGAGAAGAGAAGCGGAAACTTCTGGAGAAAGAACTAATGTATAATGCTTTGTTTGAAGGGGACGGCCGCCTAAAGTACAGGCTGTTTGTGTTACCGCTTTTTCAACAATACGTTGAAGAGAGATATCTTCCAGGAATCGGAAGTCTTCACCGTATCCCCCCATCTCCATATTTACCCCATCACTCATGACAAGGCTCAGGCCCGCTGCTACGCCGCTTCCATCATACCAACCTTTTACTCCGGTAGATGCCATGTAAAAGGTTGCCCCTTCCCCATCATTCCATGACGCACTTCGCACAGACAGAACCCTCGAATCCCTCTTTTTCGCGAGATGGGTCATTTCTGCACACCATTCCTGACGCTGTTCCGGAAGGATAGCGGAAATTTTTTCATCTTTAAGCTCGAGATTTTTAGCATAAGAGGGCTTCCCATCATAAAGTACAGCCCATGGGTCAGGTTCAAGATTAGTGCAATTATGCCAACTCCATTCCACAAGCTGCTGTAAGGCAGATCTGTTGAATGTGTTAATATGGGCCACTCCCTGACGCCCATCTCTATCAAGTGTCCGTATTCCTACGCCCACGGAAAAACCCCAATTGTTCTGTTCTGGCTTTTCATCCCTTAAAGAAAGGCTGTGACTTAATCCAAAGTAAAAAAGGATGTCAGCCCCAGAGGCTCCTTTTTTAAGAGATTCTTTTATTGCTAATGCAGCATAACTTTCTACTTCGCCACGGTCTGGAACGATCATTCTGGTTTCTTTGCCTCTTCTACTATGATTTCTGCAGCTTTCACTGCCTGCTCTTTCGACACATCAAGATGGGTAACAAGACGTACACGGCGTTCTCCCATGGCTGTGAAATAAACTCCCCGACGGGCGCAGCTATCTATAAGCATAGAAGCAGTGGGGCCATTTTCGGGAATAGAAAAGAATACCATATTCGTTTGTCTGCCATTCTCCTCAACGGCCAAACCGCCATCCTGAAGAATATAGGCTATGCGTTTCGCATTCTCATGATCCTCAATCATTCTATCGATGTTATGATCTAAAGCATAGAGTCCCGCTGAGGCAATGACCCCTGCCTGACGCATTCCTCCTCCAACCCGTTTTCTCCAATGCCGGGCGCGGTCTATAAAATCAGATGAGGCACAGATAACACTTCCTACAGGAGCCCCTAACCCCTTGGACAGACAGAGCTGAACCGAATCTACACGAGATGTATAGACAGAGATGTCTGCTCCCCAGGCTAACGCTGCGTTAAAAAGTCTTGCTCCGTCAAGATGAACAGGCAACCCCATATCTTTTGCCTTTTCCCCTGTTTCTGCGAACCTTTCTGGAGAAACAGCAATGCCTCCGCACTTATTGTGGGTATTTTCAAGGCAAAGAAGCCTGGCGGGAGCATAGTGAACATTTTTAGGAAGACACTTTTCACCAATCGATTCTTGAGAAGGGATTCCTGACGAATCATCCACAAGTATAGGGAAAAGCCCGCCAAGAGCGGAAAGGCCCCCCCCTTCGTAATTGTTAATGTGAGAATAGGTTCCGATAATTACTCCGTCTCCCCGATTACAATGTGAGAGGAGAGAAACAAGATTACCCATGGTTCCGGAGACAGCAAACAAAGCTGCTTCTTTCCCTGTTATTTCTGCAGCTTTCTCTTCCAGGCGCAGAACGGTCGGATCCTCGCTATAAACGTCATCTCCTACCTCTGCCTCATACATTGCCCGACGCATTTCCTCGCTGGGTTTTGTAACGGTATCGCTTTTAAGGTCGATGGGAAAGTACATCTAAGTTCTCCTCCTTAACGTCAATCTGTGTCTTTTAACCTTATTACGTATAATACCATCAATCTACAGGGATATACCTAAACGCGCCCATGGTAGAAAGTCAAACTTTACCCGTATCCCCATAGAAACTCCAGGTCTATTGGTTCCGTGGAAGTCAGATCCCGCAGTAGGGAAAAGGCCCATTTCTTTAGCAATGCGCAAATATTGAAACACCTGCTGAGGAGCGTGGCTGGGAGCCAGGCATTCCATCCCCCACAAACCGAGCTCTTTTAATGAACTCAAGATGTCAACAAGCTCTCCATAATCATCGGTTGTCTGAACCGGATGGGCAAGAACAGCAACACCCCCTGCCTGATGTATTGTTTCAATGCACTGCTGGGGAGAAAGCCGGTAGCGGGGAACATAGGCAGGTGCCTCTCGCCCGAGGTATCGCTCAAAAGCAGCTCCCATGCTCTGCACATATCCTTTTCTGATAAGAACCCTGGCTATATGGGGACGTGCTATGACCTCTCCCTGGGCCTCAGCCTGCACTTCTTCTATGGAGATGGACAAACCCAGCTGCTGAAGCTTTTGGCAAATTTTGTAGTTTCGCTCATCCCGCCCTTGCCGCAAATCCTTCATGTGTCTCTGAAAAAGAGGTGAGTCCACATCGATTCGATACCCCAGGATATGCATAACACTATGGAAATCCGCAGAAAGTTCCACTCCAGCTACACCACGGACTTCTCTTCGTTCGCATGTCTTTAAGAAGGCTTTTACTCCCTCTGTTGTGTCGTGGTCAGTCAAACTAGCCACAGATAGTCCCTGGCTTTTTGCTTTAAAAGCAAGGGCCCGGGGTGTAAGAGTTCCGTCAGAGCATGTGCTGTGAAGATGTAGATCGATGAAAATCATGCTTCTACCCCCCTCAGCTTATCTATCTACCAAATTTCATGGTGTAAAAGTTCACCATCCAGCGTGATGATCTGTATTATACTTTCTTCTATCAACGCAACGCTTGCCGGGTCGCGCCCTCTTGGCAAGGATGCGCCCCCAGGGTTCAAGAACCATGTTCTCCCTTCCCTGACAATGGATCCTACATGGGTATGGCCCGTTATCACAAGATTTGCACGGGATCGCAAAGCCAACTCCCTGACCTGAGAAAAGTGAGAGCCATGGCTCAAAAGTATGAGCTTCCCTTGCCACCAGATCATTACATAAGGAGAAAGAATGGGCCAGTTAAGACTTTCCTGGTCCTTTGGAAAATCACTATTCCCCTTAGCAATGAGAACAGGTACGGAAGAAATATTTATGAGATCTGCAAGGCCTGTATCAATACCGCTTTTCAATACATCCCCTGCATGAAGGATAGCTTCCACGTCCCCCCAGATCTTCAACGCTTTTTCCCAGGCATCGGCATGTCCATGAGTATCGGCTATGACACCAAGTCTCCGTGACAATAAGCTTCACCTCCTCATAGAATTAGCAATGGAAAGAACATCCTGCAAAAGGGCAAAAGCAGCGAAGCGGCTTCCTGCTCCTGCTCCTTCAATACAAATCTCTCCCATGGTGTCTGTACAGAGAACAGCACCGTTGGTTACCCCATAAAGAGTTACGAGAGGATGGTTTGCAGGCAACGCTGTAGGAGCTACTTCGATCTTAAAGGAATCTTGCTTCCTTTCTATTTTTGAGAGAAGGCGGACAACTCCGCCCTTTATTCTTGTCATATTTAGCATTTCGGGAGTTACTTCACGAATTCCCCTTACTTCTATCATATCTTTTGTAAGTCTGGGAGCTCCCATAATAGCCTGAGCAACTATCATCGCCTTATAGGCAGAATCCCAGCCGTCAATATCCACACTGGGGTCGGGCTCCGCATATCCCCGCCGTTGGGCATCAAGCAAAGCATCGTCAAGAGTGCTTCCCTGACGCATCAATTCAAGTATATAGTTGCACGTGCCGTTTAACACTCCTTCAAAGGAAAGAACTTCCGTAGCGGGCAAACCGTGACGAAAAAGAGAAAATAGGGGGGTTCCACACATGACCGTTCCCTCGAATAGGAACTTCGCCCCTCTTTCACGGGCGAGACTTGATAATGAATGGTACCAGAGAAAAACTGGGGACTTGTTACACGTAACGACAGATTTTCCCCGAGAAAGGGCTTTCTCCATATAGGTTCTCGCCGGCTCCCCCGTCTCCAGGCTGGAAAAGGTTGTGTCTACAAGGATGTGATAGTCACCGTTATTCAGCAAATCTTCAAGGGAGGGAGATATGTAGAGGCCATTGCTTCTGAGGCAATCTATACGTCCTGTTTCTTCTTCAGCCCTGAAAACAGATGGCATATGCAACCCCTCTTCTGAATAGAGGTTGCCCCTTCTCTGGGTCGAAATTCCCTTTATCTGAATGGTGCATCCATATTCTGAAAAAATCTTGTTACCTTTCCTCTCTAGAAGAGAACAAAATTCCCTCCCCACATTCCCGAAACCTAGAAGAAGAACTGAGATCTTCATGCATACTCCTCCAACGCGTAATAAATAATGCCCTCTAGTCTGGATATTGCTTTATTCTATCACTTAAGAACAAAAAGCCTTCGCCTTATCCTCTTCATGTTGTATTATTGTAGTTAGTTAACCAGATTTTTTATTAATTGAAGGGAGCACTATTCATGAGCAAAGAAGTTTCTCAAGCAACCCTTTTAAAAGAGCTGAAAAACCTTATCGAATCGTCATCCCTCGCAACCGCCCGGTTAATAGAAGCTGTTTCCCTTAATTCACAGCTTGCTTCTTCAACAACTCCTGAAATGCGGGAACTTTATACACAGTGGCTGAACTGTGTTACCGGAGAGGTCTTGAACTCTATAGAAGAAAAAGGAATTATCTGTTTGGAAGACATATCAAAAAACATAGGAATTTCAGAAACTACGGCCCTTTCCCTGCTCTTATACCTGCAGCGGCAAGGGGCCATCATAGTGAAAGAAGTTACCATAAAGAAAGGCAGGGGAGAAAACCAGGAATTGTGTCACTGTCTTCGTTAATAAATATAATGAGGTGATGATATGGCTACTGATTTGCAACTATTATCAGAAAAGGCTCACCGAAGAGCAGCTCTTGCGGAAGCAGGGCTGGGAAAGTCGCTGCCCTTTCATATCCTCTCTGAAAAAATGTGCTACCTTTCTTATTATGATATTTTTTATGAAAAGCAGTTTGAAAAGAGTTACCGGCTTTGTATTGAGAACAACATCCACACTTTTTTTATTCCACCTGTACTATTGCCCTTCGTTCTTGATCACTTTGCAGGAACGAAGCTAAAGATAGGGACTATTATAGATTACCCCTATTCGGGTCTTCCGCCTTCTATTAAAGGGGATCTCATTCGCTGGGCAGAGGATAACGGCGTAGAGGAAATTATTGTTACCCTTCGTGCAGATGTTATGCATGAAAACAAGGGACGTGAAAGGGTACGCCAGGCCCTCCTCTCCTATGGCAAGTGCCTTGACTCCGACATCCCCCTTTACTTCGCCTTCGATGGGCATTTTCTATCTGAAAGCCAAATTATCACCTTTGTCAGATATTCAGAGATGGCAGGCGTTTCAGGCGTAATTTGCCTGAACCTCCGGCGGCGGCTCAATATTCTGAGGGATGTGGCAGTGGTACGTTCAGCCACGCCTAATTCAATGTCTGTCGGCGTTTTAGGAAACATTAAAACATGGCAGGAAGTTGAAACTCTAAGTGCTGCAGGCGCAGACATCACGGTCACTATGTGCGACCTTGACGATTTCCGCTATCCCCTTGGTTTTCG
>NZ_DGZF01000001.1:0-250662 GCF_002396985.1 Aminobacterium sp. UBA4987 | reverse complement strand
CAAATTTCTCTTTTGCCATTTTTAAGTCTCCCTCCCTGAAAGGCTCTTTATTAACTCTTTAATATCTTTTCTGCTACTTCTGCCGGAACCTGTTCGTAATGATCAAATTGCATTGAGTAGGTTGCACGCCCTGATGTTTTACTCCTCAAATCTGTAGCGTAACCAAACATTTCTGAAAGAGGAACAAAAGAGCGTATGACCCGAGTATTGGTCTTCGTTTCCATACCTTCGATCCGCCCACGGCGAGAGGAAATATCTCCTATAACATCGCCTACATAGTCTTCAGGCGTTACGACCTCCACAGACATAATTGGTTCCATAAGAACAGGATCCGCCTTTTTCATTGCTTCTTTAAATCCCATAGAAGCAGCTATTTTAAAGGCCATTTCCGAGCTATCAACTTCATGATAGCTGCCGTCCACAAGGGCAACCTTTACTCCTATCACCGGGAACCCGCCAAGTATACCATTGTTGACAGCTTCATCAAGTCCTTTTTGAACTGCAGCAATATACTCTTTAGGCACCACTCCGCCAACGATTTTATCTTCAAAAGCAAACCCTTTCCCATCTTCAAGGGGCGCCATTTCAAAAACAACGTGTCCATACTGGCCACGGCCGCCTGACTGTCTGACAAAGCGGCCCTCAGCTCTTGACGATTTGCGGATAGTCTCACGATAAGACACCTGAGGGCGTCCTACCTTTACATCAACGCCAAACTCTCTCTTAAGGCGGTCAACTATAATCTCTAAATGAAGTTCACCCATACCAGAGATAATGGTTTGAGCTGTTTCTTCATCAGTTCTTACCTTAAAGGTTGGATCCTCTTCAGCTAAGGCCACAAGTCCCTTTGTCAGCTTTATTTTGTCATTCTTCGTTGCAGGCTCTACAGCAAGAGAAATAACAGGGTCAGGGAACTGCAAGGACTCAAGAACAATAGGATGGGACTCATCACATAATGTGTCCCCCGTTCTCGTAGCTTTCAATCCTGGTAACGCTACGATCATACCAGCTCCTGCCTCATCGAGCTCCTCTCTCTTGTTAGCATGCATGCGAAGAATTCGACCAACCCGCTCTCGCGTATTCGTCACTGGATTATAAACTGTAGATCCCTTAACGAGCTTCCCCGAGTAGATCCTCGTATAAACAAGACGTCCTACAAAAGGATCGACCATGATCTTGAATCCCAAAGCTGTCAAGGGTTCGTTCATATCGCTATGACGCTCCACTGTTTCTTCGGTCTTTGGGTCCACACCCGTAATGGGGGGAAGATCCAAGGGGCTCGGTAAATAATCGACAACAGCGTCAAGCAGCAGCTGGATACCCTTATTCTTAAAGGCACTACCACATAACACGGGAACTATGCGCTGTTGAATCGTATTTTCACGAATAGCCCTGCGAAGAGTTTCTTCTGGCACATCCTGCCCTTCAAGATAACTTTCCATGACGGATTCGTCAAAATCAGCCAAGTTCTCAATCAACAGATCGCGAGCTTTCTTTACATCATCCATAAGCTCACCAGGTATTTCTCCAACAACGGGAGTTGTTCCCAAATCGTCTTGAAAGAAAACTGCCTTCATCTGAACAAGATCAACAATCCCTGAAAATCTATCTTCAGAACCGATAGGCAACTGAAGAGGTACAGATCTGGCACCTAGACGTGTTCGAATCCCATTAACAACCTGATAAAAATCGGCGCCGACACGATCCATTTTATTAACAAAGGCGATACGTGGGACATGGTACTTATCGGCTTGTCGCCACACTGTTTCTGACTGGGGTTCCACTCCTCCCACGGCGCAAAAAACAGCTACTGCACCATCGAGGACACGCATGGAGCGCTCAACTTCGACAGTAAAGTCCACGTGGCCGGGCGTATCAATGATGTTGACAAAACAATCACGCCATATACACGTAGTAGCAGCGGAGGAAATAGTTATCCCCCGTTCACGCTCCTGCTCCATCCAGTCCATTGTGGCAGAACCCTCATGAGTCTCGCCCATCTTGTAGTTACGTCCAGTGTAGAACAGGATACGCTCAGTGGTCGTGGTCTTGCCTGCATCTATATGGGCGGCAATACCTATATTTCTTATCTTTTTCATTTCAATATTGTGCACGTATTTCACCACCAAGCAAGTTATAAATTAAATAAAACAGGGACGTAACCCATTACCAACGATAGTGAGCAAAGGCACGGTTGGCTTCAGCCATTTTATGAGTGTCTTCACGTTTCTTAATGGAACTACCTTCACCCTTATAAGCATCAGCAAGCTCTCTTGCTAGACGCTCTGCAATGGGCATCCCCTTTTTAGATCTAGCATACGAAATAATCCAACGGATAGCCAGAACTTGAGCGCGCTCCGCAGGAACCTCCACTGGCACCTGATACGTAGCACCACCTACACGACGAGGGCGAACCTCAACTAGTGGCTTTACGTTTTCCATTGCCTTTTGAAACACTTCGAAGGGCTCTGCATTCAAACGCTCCCCAGCGATCTCGAGAGCCTGATAAAAGGCATTTTCCGCGACACTTCTTTTTCCGCCCTTCATTAGGCTGCTTACAAACTTTGAAACCGCAACGCTTCCAAACCGGCTGTCAGGCAACCCCTGACGCTTTTTAACATGCCCCTTTCGCGGCATGGTGACAATCCCTCCTCACGTATTACTTCTTACTTGGGCTTTCTTGCTCCGTACTTAGAGCGCCCTCTCTTTCGATTTTCAACGCCACCACAGTCAAGGGTCCCTCGGACGATATGATATCGTACACCTGGCAAGTCCTTTACTCGGCCTCCGCGAACGAGAACTACGGAGTGCTCCTGAAGGTTATGCCCAATGCCCGGAATATAGGATGTTACCTCTATCCCATTCGTAAGGCGCACACGAGCAACCTTTCTCAAAGCAGAGTTCGGTTTCTTAGGCGTTACTGTATATACGCGGGTACAAACTCCCCGTCTCGCTGGATTACCCTGCAGAGCTGGCGAGTCGCTGTTCTGTCTTTTATCTTTACGTCCAAGACGAACAAGCTGATTTATAGTTGGCACGAAACTCCCTCCTTCCAGATTTTATTTACTACTGACACCCTCCGAAAAGGATGTGGCATCAGTAATTCCAGCAACTAAAGCGCTTCTACTAATAGCACAGGCTCGTCCTAATCTGACCTTGTCGTCTGCCCATTCAACAGAAATACCCTGTTTTTCAGCTTCTGACATCACATCTTTTATTCTTTCAAGTTCCCCATCCCGTGCTACAAACAATTTTTTCAACCGCTTCGCTCGGAGAGCCCTCCGAACCTCCCTTTCTCCAACAACACGCAACGGAGAGGCTAGCTCATTTAAAGGCATAATAAACCCTCCAGTGCAGAAAGCACCAAGGAATAATAACAAAGAGCCCGGAGTCATGTCAAGAAAAAACATTACCGGGCCCTTCTTTACTCCAAAGAAAATGTTTTATTGACCAAGTAAAAACAGAAGTCCTACTGTTTTTCCGTTGTTTCTTCAGTATCTGGCTGATTCGCTTCTTCAGAAGAAGTCGTTTCACTCTTGTCACTTCTACCAGCACGAAGAACTTCTACATCCTTAAACCATTCTACTCCAGTCCCAGCAGGAATTAAGTGTCCTATTATAACATTTTCTTTCAACCCCTGCAGCGGGTCCATTTCACCTTTTACTGCCGCTCCAGCAAGAACTTGAGCCGTCTGCTGGAAAGATGCCGCACTCAAGAAGCTCTCTGTTGCAAGGGCAGCCTTGGTAATCCCATGGACAAATGGCCTGCATTTTGGACCCTCGCGAAGTTTCCGCACGAAAGTAACATCCCAGATCAGCGTTTTCTCATCGTGGCGGGCTGAAAGAGGACGAACAACAAATTCTCCAGCTTGGGAACGAACAAGCAGATCGATCATTGCTCTATTGATCTCCTGCCCGCTGTCTACAAGTATTTGTCCCTTTTCGTCAACGACAGGTTCGAGAAGAACTTTGCCATAGATAAGAGTATTTAACAACTCAATCAAAGCTTTCTCACGCGTCAGAATTTCCCCTTCAAGATCCACTGCTGAAATCTCATCGTCTACCAGACCTCGTATAATACGGGCATCCACCATCTGAGAAACATCTGTAAGCCCATTGCCTTCGCTATCCACAGCCTGTGTAAGGTGACGGCCCCAAATATTGTTCATGAGGCGTTCCTGAAGAGCATCGAGCACGGAAATTCGCTCCACCGAGTGCCAGATCTTAACTGCTTGTATGTTATGTTCAAAACAAATAGCTGCCATGGCCTGGGTGAAGATGTGATCCTTCTCCGCCATAACTTCATTATCAACTACGATATCCTCTGCAAGGTATGAACTGTCCACAAGTTTTTCTATGGCTTCATGATCCCTCACACAAATGGAAACTGGATCGCCAGATGTAACAATCCCAAGCTGCCCTGGCGTAAGAATAGTCCCAGCTGCTATTTCCTTGCCATCTTCTGACTTAAAGGTCTCAATGAGCTCAAGACCTTCCATTCTCTTTCTAAAAGCAGCTTCGCCAATGACAAGAATGAGATCTGAACCTTCATCCCCCTCCAACACCATCTGGGAGATAAGGTAGCCTGGACGCAGAAGGGTGCGGATAGCCTCTTCCGTCAATGGCATATTCTGGTACTGTAATATGGTATCTGTCAAACGGCTCGCCGCTATACTCTTAACGACACGGCCAGAGAAGATTCGAGTGGCCTCCATGATGTTCTTCTCATTTTCCCTCCGAATGGCCTCATTCTCATCCTCTATTTCATCTGTCCAGACCAGATCGCCTGCAACAAAGGAAGTATCCCCCTCTTCCACGACACGAATCCTGTTCACAGGGGCCACCTTTCGAAGGATAACCTCTATATGTTTATTATTGATAGAAACGCCCTGAGACCTATAGACTCCCTGAATTTCGTCAACCAGGCTGCGCTGGACCGCTTCTATGCCTTCCACTTCAAGAAGCTGCTGGGGATCCACATTACCTTCCGTAAGGCGGTCACTTTTGGCAACCTGCTGTCCCTCTTCCACAAGCAAGTGCTGAGATGAAGGGATGCTGTAGTTGACTTTTTCTTCTTTTCCCGGTTCATCAGAGGCAATGATAACCTTTCGTTTACCTTCCATTTCCCGTATTTCAATAACTCGTCCGTCTATCCCGGCAAGGTAGGAAACCTTCTTAGGACGGCGAACCTCGAAAAGCTGCTCGATTCTGGGAAGACCCTGAGTAATGTCCTCTCCTGTCATACGAACTCCACCAGTGTGGAATGTCCGCATGGTAAGCTGGGTTCCCGGTTCTCCTATGGATTGGGCGGCTACAACGCCCACTGATTCGCCAATAGCAACCTCAGTTCGAGTAGCAAGGTCCATGCCATAGCACTTTTGGCAAACACCCTGTTTTAGCGTACAGGTCAAAGGACTGCGAACCCAGACAGAAGAGAACCCGAGCTTGTCTATTGTTTCGGCAAGTCTCGTCGTTATCAGCTCTCCCGATTCCAGGAGCAGCTCTCCAGTTTCAGGATGGTAGAGATCGTACAACACCGTTCTCCCCGCAATGCGCTCGGCGAGAGAGATCATGACCTTGCCATCCTGAAGAAGCGGCCGAATCTCTACTCCCCTATCAGTACCACAGTCGTGATGGGTGACAATAATATCCTGCGCCACGTCCACAAGACGTCTTGTGAGGTATCCTGATTTCGCCGTACGAAGAGCTGTGTCCGCAAGACCCTTTCGCGCTCCGTGGGTTGAAATGAAGTACTCCAACATGTTCATTCCTTCACGGAAGTTGGCTGTAATGGGATAGTCAATGATGCGGCCCGACGGATCTGACATCAATCCGCGGATACCAGCCATCTGCCCCATCTGGCTCTTGCTTCCTCGCGCTCCTGAATCAACCATCATTCGGATGGGGTTATCGCGCTCCATATGGACAAGGATATTCTCAGAAATCTTGCGTGAAGCCTCAGACCAGAGCATTTCTTTTCTGTAAAGATATTCATCCTGGGTCAAAATGCCCATTTCGTACTCTGACTTCAGATCTTCATCTTCATCAATCGTTTCCGCCGTTATCTCATCTTTCTCCGGTGGAATAATGATCGATTGGACTCCAAAACTAATGCCACTGACTGTGGACCAATGATACCCCAGAGTTTTAATATCATCGAGAATCCGAACGATCTCGCTTCGGCTGATAACATCATAAGCATCATCAATGAGCTTACCAATGGCTTTTTTCCCAAACTGCTTATTGATAAACCGCAGTTTCTCAGGAAGGATGCTATTGAAGAGAACTCTGCCGGGAGATGTTTCGAACCACTTCTCATCATCACTTTCTATATTCCATTCCGGCTGCTTCTTTAGCCGGATACTGGCGTTTAAATGGACAACCTTATGATCAAGGGCTATAAGCACATCCTCGATACCTGAGAAATAATTGCCTTCGCCCATCAATCCATCCCGCACATCCGTCAGATAATAGACGCCAAGGATGATATCCTGCGTTGGTGTCACTATAGGTCTTCCACTTGCAGGAGAAAGCAGGTTGTTCGCAGAGAGCATGAGAAGTCTGGCCTCTGCCTGGGCTTCAAGGGACAGTGGCACGTGAACTGCCATTTGGTCTCCGTCAAAGTCCGCATTGAAAGCAGTGCAGACGAGGGGGTGGAGACGGATGGCCTTTCCTTCCATTAGGACAGGCTCAAAGGCCTGGATTCCTAATCTATGCAATGTGGGAGCCCGGTTCAGAAGAACTGGATGATCTTTGATGATCTCTTCCAGAATACCCCAGATCTCTTCCCGTCCACGCTCTATAAGACGCTTAGCGCTCTTCACGTTAGGAGCCAGCCCCCGCTCCACGAGCTGCCGAATAACAAAGGGTTTGAAAAGTTCAAGAGCCATCTGCTTCGGCAAACCACACTGATATATCTTCAGTTGAGGACCGATAACGATAACGGAACGGCCGGAATAGTCAACACGCTTGCCCAGCAGGTTCTGACGGAACCGTCCCTTTTTTCCTCTCAGCAGGTCCGTTAAGCTCTTCAAGGGACGATTCCCCGCACCAAGGACAGCCTTGCCCATACGTCCGTTATCTATGAGGGCGTCTACTGACTCCTGCAACATCCGCTTCTCATTGCGGATAATGATCTCGGGAGCCCTTAGCTCCTGCAGTTTGCGGAGCCGGTTGTTACGGTTGATAACACGTCGGTACAGGTCGTTCAGATCTGACGTGGCAAAACGTCCTCCATCAAGCTGAACCATGGGCCGCAAATCCGGTGGAATTACCGGCAGCACTTCAAGAACCATAGACTCTACGCTGGAGAAGCTTCTTCTGAAGTCCTCCGCCACCTGAAGCCGTTTAATGAGTTTTCTCTTCTTTTGACCGGTACTCTCCGATACTTCCTCACGAAGACCTGCGCAAAGAAGATCCATATCCATTTTTTCCAAGAGGGTCCGTACTCCCTCTGCTCCAATGCCCGCACTGAATTTTTTATCATAGGCGGCGCACAGATACTGTTCCCTCTCCATAATAATGTCTGAGGAGTTAAAGGGAGAGGCGCCTTTTTCTATGACAATATAGCAAGGATCCTCTATGGTTATGGTTTCCGGTTGGGCCATAAATCTCCCAGGATATTTCTCATAAAACATCTGAAATTCCGTTTTGGAAACAACATCCCCCTTAGTAAAGGGCAGCTTCGCCGCCGCGGTAACAATGAAAGCTTCCTGATTATTGACTATGGCTCGCTTGACATCAAACTGGAGATCCAGCTTTTGCAAGCGCTCCACTTCCGATACCGAAATAACGTCTCCAGATTTATAATCAAGATTTTCAGGATCTGAAACAAACTCAAAAGCCGGTTCCACCTTGAAGAGGCTATCACCATACTCTGTCTTATATCGAGAGACCTGTTGGGCAGTAAGGATATCACCCTCGCTAACGGGAATCTCGTCTACGCTGATGATCCTGTAAGCTTCTTCAGTTTTGATCTTCGAGTCATAATGAGAGTGGATTCGCACTTCGCTCTCGGCTATAACATCACCACGCCGCGCCAGATCCGGGCGGCGACCTTCCATAACGACCTTGAACGCTGCTTCTCGCTTTCGCGTAGGCGCAAAATACACTACCTTTTCAAGATCTTTTGTGCTTGTTCCAAGAAGAAGGCTCAAACGACTGGGGATACCCCTAAGGTACCAAATATGCACCACTGGCGCTGCCAGCTCGATGTGCCCCATCCGTTCTCTACGAACACGATTGTCCGTAACCTCTACACCGCAACGATCACAAATGATCCCTTTGAATTTCGGACCGCTCCGCTTGTACTTGCCACAGGCACATTCGTAACTCTTTGTTGGGCCAAAGATACGTTCACAGAAAAGCCCGTCTTTTTCTGGACGAAGGGTTCGGTAATTTATGGTTTCAGGCTTCTTAACTTCACCGCTGGACAGTTCCCTGATCCGTTCCGGGCTGGCCAGCTTAATGCGTACTCCGACTATTTCTCTCTGGCTCATCTATTCTTCAGCCCCCTCCGGGTCATCTTTACGTTCCTCAAACACGTCTTCAAAAAGCATGTTCTCGGCTGCCAACTCCTTTTCATCGACAACAATTTCCATTTCTTCTGGAACTTCTTTTGTTTCTTCTATTTTTTGCTCTTGTTCCTTCTCTTTTACGCCTAGGCCTTCCGTAGTCTTACGCCGACTTGCGCCTTCCTCATCTTCTTCGTCCATAACGAGTTCTCCTACCGTACCGTCGCTATATTTGATTTCAACGTCGAGTACCAATCCCTGCAGTTCTTTTACAAGAACTCGGAAACTTTCAGGTACGCCAGGCTTAGCAAGGTTTTGTCCTTTTACTATTTTTTCATAGGTCTTTAAGCGTCCTCTGATATCATCAGACTTCACTGTCAGCATCTCCTGAAGAATGTGAGCCGCACCATATCCTTCAAGGGCCCAGACTTCCATTTCTCCAAATCGCTGGCCTCCGAACTGTGCTTTCCCGCCAAGAGGCTGCTGTGTAATCAAGCTGTAGGGGCCAATAGAGCGGGCATGGATCTTGTCATCTACAAGGTGAATTAATTTAAGCATATACATATATCCCACTGTGACCTTTTTCTCCATGGGCTCCCCTGTTCTGCCATCGAAAAGAGTTATCATGCCATCTGCGGTCAAATCAGGGTAATTTCCTTTTCGCAGTTCTGCAAGATTCTCAAAGATTTCTTTTTCCTGAGCGCCTTCAAAGACTGGCGTGGCAACCTTCCAACCATTATGAACAGCTACAAAGCCCATGATTGTTTCGAGCACCTGTCCAAGGTTCATACGGCTCGGCACACCTAATGGGTTAAGTACTATATCGCAGGGAGTGCCATCTGGCAGATAAGGCATATCCTCAACTGGGAGGATCTTCGAAACAACACCCTTATTGCCATGGCGTCCTGCCATCTTGTCTCCTACCGTTATTTTTCTCAGCTGAGCCACGTAAATCTTCACAACTTCATTTACGCCAGGGCTCAGGGCATCGGGGTTGTTCTCCCGCGTCATGCGTTTTACTGCCACGATCTTTCCACGGGCACCATGAGGAACCTTCAAGGATGTGTCCCTGACTTCTCTCGCTTTTTCTCCGAATATGGCTCGTAGCAATTTTTCCTCAGGAGACTGATCAGACTCTCCCTTAGGAGTAACCTTTCCTACCAGGATGTCACCAGCATTGACCTCGGCTCCCACCCTAACAATGCCATCCTCGTCGAGGTTTTTAAGCATGTCTTCACCGACATTGGGAATATCACGGGTAATCTCTTCTGGCCCAAGCTTCGTGTCCCGTGCTTCAATTTCATATTCTTCTATATGTATAGAGGTGTAAAAATCTTCTTTTACAAGACGTTCGCTAAGCAAGATCGCATCTTCGTAATTAAAACCTTCCCAGGGAAGAAAAGCTACGAGAACATTTCGTCCAAGAGCAAGTTCCCCGTTATCTACAGACTGCCCATCAGCAATTATGTCTCCCTTTTTAATTAATTCGCCTTTTTCAACAGAGGGGCGCTGGTGAATAATCGTCCCCTGGTTCGAACGGCGAAATTTCACGAGAGGATAAGCGCGAACACCACGCTTCGACCTGATCTCTATGCGGTCCGCATCAACATAAACGACTTCTCCATCATCCGTAGCAACCACACATGAACCGGAGTCTTTCGCTATCCTATATTCAATTCCTGTCCCGACTACAGGAGCCGCAGGCTGAATAAGAGGAACGGCCTGACGCTGCATGTTTGAACCCATAAGAGCACGGTTAGCGTCATCGTGCTCAAGGAACGGGATCAAAGCAGTAGAAACAGAAACTATCTGCTTAGGGGAAACGTCAAGATAATCCACTTCTTCGCGGGGAATATACTCTATGTCACCACGATATCTTGTATGGCACTCTTTTTCCAGGTAGCCATTCTCATCAATAGGGGTATTAGCTCTGGCTATATAAAGATCGTCTTCCTCATCTGCTGAAAGGTAGACAATTTCGTTAAGAACTCTTCCCTTTTCTACTTTACGGCGAGGAGTCATCAGGAAGCCATATTCATTTACCCTTGAATAGGTGGCAAGAGACGTGACCAACCCGATATTTGGCCCCTCCGGAGTTTCAATAGGACAAATACGGCCATAGTGGGTATGATGGACGTCACGGGCTTCAAAACCCGCACGTTCACGGCTGAGACCTCCAGGACCCAAAGCTGAGAGGCGCCGACGGTGCGTTACTTCCGCCAGGGGGTTCGTCTGATCCATAAATTGAGAGAGCTGTCCGGAACCAAAAAACTCTCGAATAGCCGCAGCGATAGGACGGACATTGATAAGGTCCCTCGCCATAGCTGCCTCAAGGTCCGGAATGGTTGTCATCCGTTCTTTCGCTATTCGCTCCATTCGAAGCAAGCCAATACGAATCTGGTTCTGTAGAAGTTCTCCTACAGAACGGACACGACGGTTTCCCAGATGATCTATATCGTCACCTTCAGATTCCGGATTTCTAAGGTCAATTACTCCCTGGATAATCTTGCAAATATCTTCGAGAGTAAGCAGCCTGTTGTGTTCTGTAATATTCTCTGGAACAGGAATACCAAGGCGTCTGTTCATTTTATAGCGGCCCACGCGCCCTAAATTGTATCGTCGGGTATCAAAGAAAAGGCTATAAACATACTCTCTGGCATTTTCTACCCGCGCAGGCTCATTGGGGCGAAGACGTCGGAACATTTCAAGGACAGCATCATCACTGCCCTTTGTGTTGTCTCTCTCTAAAGTGGCCGCAATAGCTGGGTCAACATCCCACACATGTAGTTTCGTCCGCCCCTTACTCCACAAAATTTCAAGATTATCTTTGGTCAACCTGCCGTTTCTTGAAACTATTTCGTTGCCTTCATCGTCAACAATAGATTCTGCCACAAGGCGACCCCTTACTTCTTCTTCTTCTGTCAAATCAATTTCGATAGGTTTGGCCCCAAACATGTCAAGGATTTCTTCGTTGCTTGACACGCCAAATGCCTTCAATAAAATTGTTGCTGGAAGCTTTTTTCTGTTATCGATATTTACAGAAAGCACATCTCCAGGGCTTAGGCTAAACTCCAGCCAAGCTCCACGGTCAGGAATAATTTTTGCAGAATAGGCTTCCTGACCAGGGATCTGCTCTTCCTTGTGAAAATACACACCGGCTGAACGGGCAAGTTGATTCACCACAACTCGTTCCGTTCCGTTGATAATAAAAGTGCCCCTATCTGTCATAATAGGAAAATCGCCAAGAAAAATTTCTTCTTCTTTGATTTCTTTGGTTTTTCTATTGACAAGTCGAATGGTAGCACGTATAGGTTGAGACCATGTAAGGTCCCTCTGTCGGGCTTCCTCTTCGTCCCCCGAGGGATTATCCACAAAAAAATGGACAAACTCGAGGGCGAACGCCCCATCATAACTCTCTATAGGAAAAACTTCATGAAGAAGTTCTTCCAGCCCTTGCAACTTCCTTGAGTCCGGGTCGCAATCCTTCTGATAGAACCAATCATAGGAATTACGCTGGACTTCTATCATGTCAGGAATTTCTACAAGATCCCTGGCACGTCCGAAAGTCAACCTCTGCCGCTTTCTGCCCACGGGAACAAACTCGGCCATGCGCGTTATGACCTCCCTGTAAAAGATATGGGGGAAATGATTATTGACGAAGAATAAAGATAACAAAAAGGGCGCGTTATGTCAACAACACAACGCAGCCCCTTATTATACTTTGTATAAGGCACATTTTGCAAGCATAAATTGTATGGTGCCGAGGCGGGGACTCGAACCCCGACAGGCTATCGCCCACTAGAACCTGAATCTAGCGCGTCTACCAATTCCGCCACCCCGGCTTTTCTTATCACGACGGTAATTGTAGCAAGGCCTGAACGCTTTGGCAAGTTCTTTTTAAAGCTCTTCCTCCGCCGCCCTGCTTAGCCGGTCTCTTAAAGCGAGACCTATCCCTTTACTATTTGGCCACTCTGCTACTATAACCTCTATCCCTTTCTTTTCAAAGGTGCGGAAAGCCAGAAAGAGACCCTGGGCATAATTTTCAGGAGTTTTAAAAAGAATTTTTTCCTCCACGGGGAACGGGGGCTCCTTTATGCCTATATACCCAACCCTCTTCCCCATCACTAAAGGACTATGCCGCAAAACGCCATTTTTCCATAATAATAGGGGGATTAAAGGAGCGTAATGGCGATACCGCGTTCCTGGCGACCTTTTTTTCTTAGCTTCATCCGGAACCAGCTTCACCTCTTCAATCACTTCTTCCAACCGCTCCACTGGCATGCCGCCAGCACGTAGAAGCACAACAGAAGGTCCAGTTACATCTATGACGGTGGATTCAAGCCCCACATCAGTAGCTCCGCCGTCTAAAATTATATCTACGTCATCTCCAATGTCAGCAAGCACGGACGCAGCCTCCGTTGGACTAGGCCGCCCGCTTCTATTGGCACTTGGAGCAGCTATAGGGACACCAGCAGCTTTAATAAGGGCCATCGCTACAGGGTGGGAGGGCATGCGAACCGCTACTGTTCCCAATCCGGCAGTAACCGAGTTTGGGACTACAGGTTTTGCCGGGAGGACAAGTGTAAGAGGCCCTGGCCAAAAAGAGTCCATAAGCAATTTAGCTCTTTCATTCACATAAGCGACCTGTTCCACATCTTCCGGTGATGCAAAATGAAGGATAAGAGGATTGTCACCGGGACGGCCTTTAGCAGCAAAAATTTTACGCACAGCCCCATCATCCAGGCCATTTGCTCCGAGGCCATAAACAGTTTCTGTAGGAAATGCGACCAATTTGCCTGATCGTATTGCATAAGCAGCTTCAGCAATTATGTGAGGTTCAGGATTCCAGCGCTCGACCTTATAGACTTTCGTTTTCAACGCTGTCACCTTCTCCGTGAAATACCTCAATAAAATTCTTTCTGAAAGCAGGGAAAGTTCCGTTTAAAATAGACTCTCTAACACCTTCCATGAGCTTAATAAGAAAATGAAGATTATGCCAGCTGCATAAACGAGCAGCCAAAATCTCCCCCGCTTTATAAAGATGCCGTATATAGGCTTTTGTAAAATGGCGGCATACATAACAGTCACAAGACGGATCAAGGGGGGTAAAATCACGGGCATACACCTGATTTTTAATGTTTATCCTCCCTGTAGAAACAAAAACAGTACCTGTCCTTCCATTCCTTGTTGGCAACACGCAGTCAAACATATCCACCCCCCGGGCCACACTTTCCACAAGATTGGAGGGATGGCCAACTCCCATAAGATATCTAGGTTTATCAAAAGGCATGACGTGTTGAAGCACATCAAGCATTTCATACATAATATGATGAGGTTCCCCCACAGAAAGACCGCCAATTCCATAGCCTGGAAATCCAATAGATGTAATGTCTTCTGCCGAGCGCCTCCGCAAATCTTCGTATACAGACCCCTGAATGATGCCAAACAATGCCTGGTCCTCTCTTGTATGGGCATCCTTAGATCGGCGGGCCCACCGAGTTGTACGGGCTAAAGCAGTTTCCGCTTCCTCTTTGGTGGTTGGATAGTGAAGACACTGGTCAAAGCACATGGCGATATCGCTTCCCAGCTTCTGTTGCACTTCCATTGACCATTCAGGATCCATCATGTGGCGGCTTCCGTCTATATGGGATTGACACTCGACTCCCTCATCAGTTACTCGATTAAGGGTAGCGAGAGAAAAGACCTGAAATCCGCCGCTATCAGTAAGAATGGGATGATGCCAATCCATAAAAGAGTGGAGTCCTCCAGCCTCCTCCACTATATCGGCACCAGGGCGCAGATAGAGATGGTATGTGTTGGAAAGAATGATCTGGGCCCCTATTTCCTCTAGCTCAAAGGGAGCCATTGCTTTCACTGTTGCCTGCGTTCCCACCGGCATAAAAACGGGGGTCTTTATAACTCCATGAGGAGTCACGAATTCTCCAGCTCTAGCCCCCGTTACAGGACATTGTGCCTGTAAACGAAATTCAAACATTACAGTTCCTCCCATCTGAAAAGCGAACAGGCATTATTCCAGAGCGCTTCTTTGAGTTCTTCTCTATCTATGAGCCTGACATCAGCAACCATATCATACACTTCTGTCACATAGGCCGGCTCATTCCGCTTCCCTCGATAACGCTTGGGGGCCAGCCATGGGGCATCTGTTTCACATAACAGCCTGTTGAGAGGCATAGAAGCCACTATATCTCTCAGCTCCTGATTCTTTTTATAGGTAACTGGACCTGCAAATGAAAGATAGAAGCCCAGTTCTAGAGCATATTTTGCATGGTATGAATTACCTGAAAAACAATGAATGACGCCATGATACTGCCTTTTATCGTTCTCCTTGAGAATATCAAAAAGATCATCGAAGGCATCTCTTATGTGAAGAACCAAGGGTTTCTTGGCCTTTTCAGCAAGTTCAATATGCCACAGAAGAGATTGTTTCTGAATCTCTCGAGGGGAATGGTCATAATAATAGTCAAGGCCACTTTCTCCTATAGCCAGGACTCTGGGATGTTGGGCAAGAAGAAACAATTCTTCAGGAATACCATCTACTATAGTAGAAGCCTCATGGGGATGAACGCCTACTGTAGCATAAATACCATATGAAGCGTATTTTTCCGCAAGTTCTACCGCTTGACGGCTATTAGGCACATCCGCAGCCACTACAAGCATACGAGCTAATCCTTGAGATTTCGCCCTTTCTATAACTTCATCAAGATCTTCGTTATAGTCTTCCGAATTTAAATGACAGTGCGTATCGACAAAATAGGACACTTTAAACACCTTGCCTCTTTATAAAAAAATCGGGTTTCCCAGCCAGGAGAAACCCGATTAATATCCCCTGCTTCTTTTCCTAACTCACCCGAGATCCCAAAGGAATATCTTTATCTGGGGTAAGAAGGGCAAGTGTCGATTTATCAGCTGGTCCAGAGGCCAGAAGCATCCCTCTGCTTTCAACGCCACAAAGTTTTACCGGCTTGAGATTAACGACGACAACTATTCTCTTTCCTAGAAGTTCCTCTACAGAAAAATGCTCTTTTATCCCAGAAACTATCGTTCGCTTTTCGTATCCAAGATCCACGTGCAACTTATAGAGTTTTTTTGCCTTTGGAATTTCTTCAACTGCAATAATTTGTCCAACCCTAAGCTCCACTTTGGCAAAATCCTCAATCATTATTTGTTCTTCGTGATTTCCAGGGTCAGGCACCGACCCTTTTCGCGCCTCTCGTTCAGCTCTTTCTTTCTTCCAGTTCTCAACATCGATGCGGGGAAAAAGGACATCCCCTTTAATTGTTTGTGTTCCTGCAGGGAAACCGCCAAAAGAGAAGGCCGGTATCCCATGTTTTTCAGGCGTTCCAGGAAGCCCTAGTTGCCCCCAGAGCTTTTCCGCTGTCAATGGCATGAAGGGAGCGATAAGAAGTCCTGTTCCACGGAGCATTTCAGCTAAGACAAAGAGGACTGTGTCAAGACGCTCCTGAGGTCCTTCTTTTCCCAGTTTCCAGGGCATGGTTTCATCAATATATTTGTTTCCCCTCCGAATAAGGGCCCAAATGGCTTTCAACGCTTCTTCGTAAGCGAAACACGACATGCTCTCTTCAACCTGCGAGAAAGTGGATTGTAGAAGGGTTTCAATCTCCTTGTCCAGGCTTTCAAAGTTTGTCGGGGCGGGAACAATGCCATCCCTGAAGTTTTTCACCATCTGAAGGGTTCTGTTGAGCAAGTTCCCCAGATCGTTGGCCAAATCAGAGTTGATTCGCAAAACCATAGCCTGCTCTGAAAAATCTCCATCCAGTCCGAAGGGTACCTCCCTAAGCACAAAGTATCGAAAAGGGTCAACGCCATATACATCTGCCATCTCAAAAGGATCAACGACGTTACCCTTTGACTTTGACATTTTTTCTCCTTCTACAGTCCACCACCCATGGGCAAAAACTGTCACTGGCGGGTTAAGCCCAAGGGCAATGAGCATTATGGGCCAAATCACACAGTGAAACCGGATAATATCCTTACCTACCAAATGATGGACACTTGGCCAGAATATGTTGAGTTTTTCTGAATCAGACATGTAGCCGCAGGCGGTAAGATAGTTAATCAATGCGTCAAACCAGACGTACACTACGTGTTTTTCATCTCCAGGGACTGGAATCCCCCATTTGATGCTTGTTCGTGATACTGACTGATCTCTCAGTCCGCTACGGACAAAACTCACAATTTCATTATATCGGCTCCTGGGCATAATGGCCTTTAGATTTTTTTCGTAATAGTCAAGAAGTTGGTCACTATATTTGGAAGCCCGGAAAAAATAGCTTTCTTCTTCCATCTTTTGAAGGGGCCGTCCACAGTCAGGACAAGTCTTATCTTCTTTCATACTGCTTTCAGGAACGTAAGTTTCACAAGGGATACAGTACCAACCTTCATAAGTACCTTTATAAATATCTCCCTGATCCATGAGTTTTTTGAATATTCCCTGAACTACCTTTTCATGGCGTTCTTCTGTTGTTCGGATAAAATCGTCATTTGAGATGTTCAGGACTTCCCATAATCTACGAAAATTTTCCATAGTCCTATCTGCCAGTTCTTTAGCTGTCATTCCTTTCGCATCCGCGCTTTGCTGTATCTTTTGCCCATGCTCATCAGTTCCTGTACAAAAGAAAACCCTATCACCCATCATGCGACGGTAACGAGCCATTACGTCTGCAGCTATTGTCGTGTAGGCGTGTCCTATATGAGGGATGTCATTGACATAATAAATAGGCGTTGTAATATAAAAACTTTTTTCAGACATCATTGTTCCTCCTTATCGATCTATTTTCTGTCTCACCTGAATCAGCCAATCCTTGACTGCATTTTTCGCTACAGGATAACGTTGAATTATAAATTTTACAACTTCTTTTTGACTAATGCCATTGGTTACCATCTGTTCTGCTTCTTTTTTCCATTGACCATCATCAAGTACTTGTTGAAGTGGTTTATCCACAACAAGTACGAGTTCCCCACGTACTCCCTCTGCTTCTGCCTGAGATAAAATGGCATCAAGGTTAGCCCGCCTGGCTTCCTGGTATATTTTACTGATCTCTCTCACCAGAGCTGCACGTCTATTTCCTAAAATATCAAGCATATCAGCCATATGTTTTTGAGCTTTATGGGGGGACAGATAAAATATCAGCGGGAAAGGGTGAAATTGCAAACTCTGAAGAATCTCCCTACGTTCCCCCTTCTTGTCGGGAAGAAAGCCGTAAAAGGTAAAGGGATGAGTTTCAAATCCAGAATGGATTAAAGCGGGAACAAATGCCGTAGCGCCTGGCAGAATATCAATTTCAAAGCCCTCAGAAATAGCCGCCTGGATAAGTACACTCCCAGGATCAGAAATCCCCGGTGTCCCAGCGTCAGAGACTAGGGCAACTTTTTCTCCCCTTCTCAGCCGTTCAATAAGTTGCTCTGTACGCCTTTGCTCGTTATGGGCATAGTAGGAGACAGTAGGGACATGGATATGATAGCGCTGAAGAAGAATCGCTGTCTTACGAGTATCTTCACAAGCGATTACGTCGACTTTTCTCAGCACATTAATAGCTCTCAACGTTATATCTTCCAAATTTCCTATTGGCGTAGGAACTACAAAAAGAGGCATAATGTCACTCCTTCGACAGGTCGTAGGCCGCAAGAAGCTCAGGAGTAAAGTTCCCTTCCCCATCATAGATATAAAGAGGAGACTCTATGACCACTCCCTTTCCTGCGGACCGTACAGCCTCAACAAGGATCACTGTTGCTTTTTTCCCGGGATAGGGGTGAACCATTTGCAGTCTCTTGGGCTCAAGATTCTCATTGACAAGGGTAGCAACAAGTTCCGCTCCCCTTTGTGCGCGGAAAATCATAAAAAGGTGCCCTTTATTCTTCAAAACAAAGTGAGCAGCCTTCACTACGTCTTTTAACGAACAGTAAAGCCCCTGTCTGGCCGTAGCGTCACTGAAAGAATCCGTCCACCTGCTTCGATGGGGCTCATCGTAGGGAGGATTGGTAACCACTACATCAAAAGATTGAGAGGCGTATCGGTCTTTTATATTGCGAAGATCGCTAAGAAAAAAAGACACCCTGGCATCAAGACCATTTTCTTGAGCGTTACGTTTTGCAAGGGTGACGAGATCTTCCTGTATGTCAATCCCTTCTATTTTTGTCGCTTCCGGCAAACGCAAAGCCAGCAAAAGAGATATGACTCCTGTAGCGCAGCCAAGCTCAAGTATCCGATCCTTTCCACGAGCCTTAACAAAGGATGCCAGAAGGATAGTATCCACGGTTACGCGAGGCCCATCAACTGGTTGCCAGGCCGTTAACGCTCCATATAGGACATTGTCTTTCGTAACTTTCATTCCGTCCATTCGTCCAGATGTACTCCTATTACTTTTGACAGTCCGGGCTCGTCCATTGTTACACCATATAAAACGTCTGCCCGCTCCATGGTGCTCCGTCTATGGGTCATAGCTAATATTTGCATATGCATAGCATAGTCACTTACAAGGTCGATAAAACGCAAAAGGTTATATTCATCAAGAGAAGCATCTACTTCATCAAGAATGGCGAGAGGAACTTCGGCTACCTCCATAGTTGCAAAAAGTAACGCAATGGCAGTGAGGGATTGCTCCCCTCCCGACAGCTGAGCAAGATTTTGCAGACGTTTCCCTGGTGGCCTCGCAAATATGTCCACCCCTGCCTCCCAGAGAGAAAGTCCCTCTTCAAGTTCTAGGTGTGCTTCACCACCACCAAAAAGCCTCTGAAAGAGAGAATTGAACCTTTCGTCTGTATTTTTTAAGGCTTCTCCAAATAATAAGCCTACTCTCTCATCCGTGCTCTGTATCAGTGACTGAAGTTCACCTATGCCCCCATGGACGTCTTCTATCTGGACTGTCAGGAAGGCAATGCGATTTTTCAAAGATTCGTTTTCCGAAAGAACCCCCAGATCATAATCCCCAAGTTCCCTAACTTTCTTCTCAAGGCGTCGTACATGGGCCAGACTTTCTTCCTCATATTCTTCCAGGGAAATATTCTCCGTTCCTGGATAATGATAGGCATCATCCCAAAGAGAAATGATCTGATTGAGTTCAAGACGGGCGGAATCGATCTGGCGCTGACTATCTTTAACCTTTTCTTCCTCTATCTGTACCCTTTCATGGGCTTCTGCACAACGCTCACGAAGAAGGGATGTTCTTTCAACAAGACTCTCTATCTCAGCACTCAGCTTTGCCCTCTCTGAATCAATTTCTTTTATATTTTTCCACAATTCATAGGACTGAACTCCCAGCTCTCTAAGTCGGCCAACCCCTTCATCCAGGCTCAATTCCGTATTTTCCTGCTCCCCAGAAAGACTGCGCAGTTTTTCTGAGAGTTGAGCTGCCTCTGACTCAATTCGGTTGATCAACACCTCTCCAGATTTTACTTTTTCACAAAGCACAGCTTCTTCTCCCTTTGCAGAGGCCAATTCTCGCTCAAGTTCTGTCTCGTCTGGAAAATCCCCAAAAGAGGCTATTGCTTCCTCCAGCTCTTTTAAACGAAGCTGAGTACTTTTCAGCAATTTTTCGCTGTCTTCAACATCATTAAGGAAGAAGGATCGTTCTTTTTCCAGTCGAACTACCTCTTCTCGTTGCCACTCAAAACGTATGGAATGAGATAAAAGTTTTTTTTCCGCCTCTTGTTCCTTCTCTTTCCAAAAAGCTCTTTCTTTTGCAGTAACACACTCTAGCTCCTCAGCTTCTTGCAATAGTGAGGCAACTCTTTCAAGGCTTTCTCTCTTATCTTTGAGATTTTTTTCAAGATTTTCTATCTGTAGGCGTCTTTCTATGACGCCACCTGTTTTTCTAAATTTTCCTCCGCTTACACTGCCACCTACTGTAAAAACATCGCCTTGGAGAGTAACGATTGGGAATGAAGCGCCTGCTCTGGCAAGGTTCATTCCTACATCATACTCCTCAACAATGAGAAGATCTCCCAGCAGGTGGTTCACTGCTGGGCCCCATAGCTGTTCTGATGCAATAAGGTCTGTAGCCCATCCTACTGTCCCCTGACACGGCAAGGGGAAACCATAGTTAGGATTCCTGGGATGACATTGCTCCAGGGGAAGAAATGTTATACGGCCTGCCCTCTTTTGTTTAACAAGCTCTATCCCTAGCTGAGCCTCTTCAAGGGATTTAACGAAAAGCCAGAACTGCCGCCCTCCGAGGTAAGCTTCCAGTGGGGCTGCAAGCTTTTCCTCACATTTAAAAGCATCTGCAGCAAGCTTAACCTGGATAGGCAACTTCCCTAATTTTTGTGCCGCCAGAATAACCCGTACAGATTCTGGATAAAGCCGCTGTTCTGTATTTTCAAGGACAGTTTCAAGCTGGTTTTCCAAAACATCCACATTCTTTTTTAACTGAGAAAGAGATGTCGCTAACTGCTGACATTGGACATAGATTTCTCCATGGCGCTCTATTACTTTTTTATAACTTAGATGAGTATACTCAAATTCCTTTTTATAAGTTTCTGCCTCTTTCTCCGCAACAAACACTTTGTTTTTTGCTTCTTCCAGTTCTTTTTCGTTTTTATCAAGGGCCTCGCTACGAGCCTGTAAGCGAGAAAGGATTCTGGCGCACTCACCTTCTACGTGAGCATATTCATTGCCGTATTCCTGTCGCCGCTGCCGCTCTGCTCGAAGGGAAGAGCGAAGGTTAGAAAGTTTTTGCCATAAGGCAGATACTTCTTCTTTTTTCTTATGAAGATCCTGGGTCAAAGAATAGCTCGTCCCCCTTGCCAAAGTCGCTTCTTCATCAACTTTGGACAAAACTTCTTCCACATGCCTTTTTTCCTCTTTCTGAGCAATGAGCCGTTCGCGAGCAGATTTTACAGTAAGGGCAGTGGCAAAACACTGACGCCTCAATGTTTCTCTTTGGGATCCAAGACTCTCAGTTCTTTCTTCGTGCACTTTTTTCTGCTGTTCGTAGGAATTAAAAAGAGACTGATAAAAAGAAAGCCCTTCTTTCCAAATGGTTTCCCACTCTGCCGCCCTATTTTTTCGCCTTTCCAGAGCATGAATGCGACTCTGAAAAGAATAAAGCTCCCTTTCTAAAAAAGCTCTGCGTGAAAAATAGTAGCCTCGCCGTTTCTCGTCAAGTTCATCGAGTAAGCGGCGAGCCTTTTCAGCAATGATAACCATGGGAGCTATTTCATCACAGCGGGATGTCAATTCTGAAACAAGCGTTTCTAGGCGTACAAGCTCCTCTGATGCAAACTTAAGTTTCTGATTCGCATCCTCTCTCTTTTTTCTGTATTGGTCTATGCCAAAAAGAGCCTCGAGGATAGACCTTCGCTGTTGAGGACGATGATGGATGGCTTCTGCCACTTCTCCCTGGCCTATGAAAGCAAACTGCTCACCTTCCATATGCCATTGCCGCTTTACATCATCTAAATCCTGCAGACGGATCCTCATCCCATCTACAAAAAGAGATGTTCCTGTTTCAGGAGAAAACTCTCTTTTTATAGTGCATATCTTGGGGTCTTCACGGATACAAAGGGATACTTCCGTTTCAGTAGCAGTAGGGAGACTGATGCTTCCCTGAAACAGAAGATCACTCTGCCTTGTTATTCTCAGACAGCTTGGGCTCCCTTCTCCGAGTACCCAGCGCAATCCATCAAGGATGTTGCTTTTCCCACTGCCGTTAGGCCCTACTATCGCTGTAAAGCCGGGAGAAAAGGTCAGTTCGTGGCTTCCGCCGAAACTTTTAAATCCTTTAAGACGAAGCCGTTCGATAAACACGAATCTGTGCCTCCCATTGCTCCATTTGCTCAATACGACGTTCTACTACGTCGATAGGCCCCTGCATATCGAGACGATACTTATTCCACGCAAATTCAGGCGCTGCCGCTATAAAGATTCGTCTTTGCAACTCTTCTTCCCAAACGGCAAGATAAGTGTCCGCTATATATTGAGCAATAACAGGGTGAGTTTCAAGGAGCATGGCATCTGCTTTATTAGAAAGAGAAACTTTTCTCAAAAAACGCTTAATATGCATGGCCACGCTATCTTCCTTCAAAACCCATCCATAGCCCCCGCAAAATGGACATCCACGGGTCATGACCGAACGCACATCAGGTCTCGCCCTTTTTCTTGTAATCTCAACTAGACCTAATTGGGAAACGCCAAATATCCTTGCACGATACCGATCTTTTTGAAACACTTCATCCAGGCGTTGAAGAAGTTTTTGTCTGTCTTCTTCATACTCCATGTCGATAAAGTCAATGACGACAATTCCGCCAATAGCCCTCAGTCTTAGTTGACGTGCTATTTCATCCGCTGCCTCGAGATTAGTGTCAAGGACAGTATGGCGCAGATCCGTATCTCCCACATACTTACCTGTATTCACATCAATAACAGTAAGGGCCTCTGTATGATCAATAATAAGATAGGCTCCTGAACGTAGCCATACCTTGCGATCAAGGGCAGTTTCAAGCTCCCTCTCTATGCCATAAAAATCAAAGATGGGCGAGCTTCCTTCATATAAGCTCACTTCAGGTTCCTGCCCCTCAAGTATGCGATTAAGATAATCCTTGACTTTATGACACTCTTCTTCGCTGTCTATAACTATTTCACTTACATCGCCAGTGAGCTCGTCCCTGAGAACCCTTCCTACAAGCCCAATATCCCTATAAATGAGGCATGGAGCTGCCTGTACCTGGGCATCATGGCGTATCTCTCTCCACAGGTCTACAAGAGTGTGAAGATCATGGGTAAGGGTTTCTTCGTCAACCCCTTCAGCAGCGGTGCGAATGATCACACCGTAACCCTCCCCTTCATCACGCAGTTTTTTAGCCAGGAAACGGAGTCGCTTACGTTCTTCCTCGTCTATTATTCTTTTAGAAACACCTGTTTCCTGTCCATCAGGGACAAGAACTAGGTAGCGCCCCGGCAAAGAAATTCTCGAAGTTACTCTGGCGCCTTTATTTTTTCTGGCTGCCTTCACAACCTGCACTACCACTTCCACGTTCGGCTTCAGGTTTATACCCTTCGCATCATTTAAATATAAAAAGGCATTCCTGCCGTCCCCCAAATTTACAAAAGCGGCGTGGATGCCAGGCAAAACACTATCCACCCTGGCTTTATAGATTTCTCCTGTCTTTTGACGCTCCCACATTCGCTCAACAAAGATATCTACAAGTTTTCCTTTTTCCAGTATTGCAACTCGCATCTCTTCAGGATCTAAAGTGTTGGCTATGATTTTACGATCAGTCATGGCGTAACATCCCCTCAGTTTTAAAATTCCGAGGCAAACGGGGAAGTACCCGCTGTGTAACTACTGGTTCCACTTCTGATCCGTTCCAGCATCCTACCGATGTTCTAACAATTTTCACATCAGACCATCCCTTGGTGTACCCAGCTTCTACTAATTTTTTCACTAAAGTTCCCGGGCCGAAGGCAAAAGGCGTTTTGAGAATCAGCTTAATAAAAGTGCCTTCTACTGCGCTAAAGACACGTTTCTCCTGCAAGAAAATCCCCTGTTCCAGGTCATGGGCCAGTTTTTCGAAATATGTGGGGGAACGAAACCCTAGTAAATAGCCAGACGCATCACAGCTTTTACTGAGAGAAGGGCCTTCATACACTTCCCCACCTGTAATAGTAAAAGCTTCTGGAATTACGTTGTTCCATCGATCTAAAGTCCCTTCATCCCATTTTTCGATCCAGATATCAGCCGGTTCCGCAAAAGCGACGACTCCAACTGGAAGTTCTGGTCCTAAGCTGACTCGAGGCCGGGGCGTGAAGCCCTCGGACAAAGCAAAGACAAGACCCGCCCTTCGTCCAGATCTGTAAATAAGCTGAGGAATCACGACGTGGGGAATAAAGCATCCACGTCCGCGCTTTGAATAAGTTATCCTTACGCGGATCATAATGAGCATTCCCCCTTTGACCATTGACAACCACTATTCTGCCAACCGCAACCATGACAACTGTTCCATCGACAATCTGGTGTCAGTTCCCCTTTAAATGCATTCTCCTTTTCCTTCCACAGGAAAGCACGAGAAACTCCTGTATCAATATGATCCCATGGAAAGCCTTCTTCTTTTGATCTACTTCGAGATGTATAAAAAAGCGGATCTATGCCGGTCTCATCAAAAGCATCAAGCCAGCGTTGCAAAGAAAAGGTTTCACTCCACCCATCGAATCGGGCTCCCTTTCTCCAGGCACACTCAATGGTTTTAGCCAAACGCCGGTCGCCACGAGCAAAAACACCTTCAAGGAAAGTTTGCTCCGGATCATGATACTTTAAAGAAATCCTGCGGTTATATATCTGCCTTTTAAGGAACTGTCCCTTTTCACGAAGTTCTTCCATGGTATTTTGAGGTTCCCATTGAAAGGGGGTATGGCCTTTAGGTACAAAACCAGCAACGGAAACAGCAACGTTGACCTTACGCTTATAGGCTTTGCCGAGGGTCAATGTTTGAAGGGCTATATCGATTATGCCCTGAAGATCTTCCTCAGTTTCAGTAGGGAGACCCATCATAAAATAGAGCTTCACACGATCCCATCCATGTTTAAAAGCGGTTTCCAGTGAAATTTTTATGTCTTCCTCTGTTACTCCTTTATTAATTACATTTCTGAGCCGTTGCGTTCCCGCTTCGGGGGCAAAGGTCAAACCTCCTCTACGCATGGCTTGGAGGCTTGCTGCTAAATCTATGGAAAAAGAATCCATCCTTAAACTTGGCAGACTTAACTTGACTCCTTTTTCATCAAGAAAGGGAGTTAGATCATTCAGCAACGGTGTTAGACCTGAATAATCGCATGAAGCCAAAGAGACCAGCCCCACTTCTTCCCATCCAGACGAGAGGACTAATTCCCGCACTATTTTACTTGTTTCTTCAGGTCCCCGTTCTCGTACAGGACGATATATTATGCCTGCCTGGCAAAAACGGCACCCTCGCGTACAACCCCTGAAAATTTCAACTGGAACTCTATCGTGAACTACACCAGCAGACGGCACAATAAGGTTGTCTGGATGAAAAGCATCTTTGAAATCCTTCACTAACTGTCGACGTACAGGCAATCTTGAGCTGGAAGAGAATATAGTTCCCCCGTCTCCATACTTCACATCTACAAGGGAGGGGATATATATTCCTTCAATTCCTGCAAGGGAATTGAGACGTTCTTTTCTTGATAAACCTTTTGTTTCATACAGAATATCAACAATCTGAGGAAGTAAGACTTCGCCTTCTCCAAGACAGAAGACATCAATAAATGGGGCGACAGGCTCTGGCGTTAGCGTCCCTGGTCCTCCAGCAAAGACAATGGGGTCACTCTCAGTCCTTTCTTCTCCATATAACGGAATCCCGCCTAGATCAAGCATGGTGAGTATATTGGTAAAACTCAATTCATATTGAAGGGTAAACCCTACCCCATCAAAAGAAGAGAGTGGGCGCCCTGTTTCAATGGAACCAAGATAGAGTTCGTTTTTCCTCAGCAATTCCTCCATGTCTATCCATGGACAATAGGCCCGCTCAACATCGGATTTGGGTAGACGCTTAAGAAGATTATACAGAATCTGAAAACCAACATAACTCATGCCTATTTCATATACATCGGGAAAAGCCAAACAAAACCTAACCAGGGATTGCCCTGATTCTTTAGGCTTCACAGGCCCCCATTCACACCCCGCATAGCGCGACGGGTGGGCAACTTGGGCTAATAACGGCCACAAGCCATCATCAAAATCCGGGATCTCCATACAAATCCTCCCTACTAAAATCTATTCATAATCTTTCATCGTTGAAAGATACACACTCATAACAAGGGCAATTGCAACAGACACGGCTAAAAGAGAACTGCCTCCATAACTTAGAAAGGGCAAGGGGAGTCCTGTGATAGGAAGAAGCCCCATACTCATTCCGATAGATTCTACAACCTGAAACCATATCCATGCTGCCAAAGAAGCTACTAAAACTTTCCCTCTTTTATCTTTACATCGAAGGGCCGCATTGATTATTCTCCAAAAAACAACGCAAAAAAGCACTAGAACTATAAGCGATCCCAAAAAACCGAACTCTTCTGCATAAACACTAAAGATAAAATCAGTATGAGGTTCAGGTAAGAAACGAAGTTTGCTTTGCAATCCATGTAAAAATCCTTTTCCCAACAATCCCCCTGATCCGACTGCGATTCTTGATTGTATAACGTTATATCCTGCTCCTAAGGGATCTAGGGCAGGATTAATGAAAACAAGGAGTCTTTTTTTCTGATACTCCTTTAAAAATTGCCACCCAACGGGTAAAAACACGAATGCCAGGCCTGTCAAGGTTAACACATATCGTTTCGGGGCTCCTGCGACAACAAGTGCTATTAATATCATGAGCCCATATACAATAGAGCTGCCCAGGTCTGGTTGGATAAAGACTAAAAGAGTCGAAATCCCAGCAAGGATCAATCCACCAATAAAACGAGAAAGATTTTCTGGCGGGTATCTACAGAAATGCTTAGCCATTACCAAGGCTAGGCCTATTTTGCCTGCCTCTGACGGCTGGAAGCGAAGTAGTCCCAAATTTAACCAGCTCTGGGCCCCTTTCACAGTCAATCCCATAAGAAGCACGACTAAGAGCGAGCCGACTGAAATCCAGTAGATAAAGTACGCCCAATTGATCAGTCGACGGTACCCTACCTTAATAACCACGAAAAAAACAACGAGAGAAATAAGACCCCAAACAAGCTGCCTCATGGCAAATCCACTAGCTCTGCGGCCCACTCCCATTTCCGCGCTATATATAGATAATACTCCCAAAACAAAAAGAGCGAATACCGATATGATCAGTACTTTATCTCCATATGTAAAAATTTCTTTAATAGAGAATCTTTTTTCGCCCATCCTAATTCAAGTTCATTGCTCACTCTGTGATTTTCTCTTAATTCTAACGACCGGGATATTTGCGACAAAAGCCACAGATTTATTAGCCTTGTCAAGATCCATCTCAATATTGTCCGTATCGATCTCCATATATTTAGAAAGAACTTCAATCATATCTTTTCTAAGTTCTTCCATAAGGCCAGGGGAGATATCAGAACGATCGTGTATCAAAACAATCTGAAGTCTTTCTTTTGCTGTCTTTTTTGTGCCTTCCCGTCCAAAAAGTTTTTGTAGTATTCCTAGCATAATGTCCTCTCCTCCCGGTTTCTAAAAACCCAGCAGCTTCTTGATCCCAGAGAAAAACCCTGAGCCTCTCTGGCTATCGAGATTTAAAAAGGCAACTTCTTTCCCAAGCAGTCTGTCCGCTATGTTTGAGAAGGCCATAGATGCAAGGGACGTATCGCCGCTGGTAAGAGGCTCCCCTCTGTTTGCTGATTTGACAACACTGTCATCATCGGGAACAATTCCAATAAGCTCAATGGCCAGCACATCGAGTACATCCTGTACGTCAAGCATTTCCCCTTCTTTGACCATACTGGGTTTAACCCGGTTAATTACGAGACGAATTGGTTTTTTTTCCATTGATTCCAAAAGGCCAATAATGCGGTCTGCATCTCTAACTGAAGGAATTTCTGGAGTTGTCACAACGAGAGCCTCAGTCGCCCCCGCCGCTGCGTTCTTAAAGCCACCCTCAATACCTGCAGGGCTATCAAGAAGAATAAAATCAAAACCTTCTTTTTTCAGCATTTCGCAGAGTTCCACCATCTGGTCTGGACTTACGGCATCCTTGGTGCGAGTCTGGGCTGCTGGAAGCAGAAAAAGATTGTCGACCCGTTTATCCCGAATAAGAGCCTGGGGAAGGCGACAAGTCCCTTCAATTACATCGATAAAATTGTACACGACGCGATTTTCCAGGCCCATTACCACATCAAGGTTCCTAAGGCCAATATCAGCGTCAATTGCAACCACTTTATAGCCAGCCTTTGCCAAAGCAAAAGAAACGTTGGCCGTAGTGGTCGTTTTTCCAACTCCGCCCTTCCCGGACGTTACAACTATGACTCGAGGCTCCACGAAAATCCCTCCATTCCCAATCTCTGTTATATTTTTAGTTCGCGAACAAAAAGAGAATCATGCTCAAGAGTAATAAGGACTGAGTGTGCCCACCACTCCATAGAGCTATCCAGGTAACTTCCCACCTTACTGCCAAGACGAACTTGTTTTGCCTGAAAATCCCCCACCACTATGCTCTGTTCAGTATTCCCGTCTGAACCAGCATGGGCCAGTCCTTTTAAGCGGCCCCAAATACAAATATTTCCTGAAGCTATCACTTCAGCGCCATCATTGACATGACCGATGATAACAACGTCGCCGCCATGCTCTATGCGCTGCCCAGAGCGAAGGGACCGCATGAGAAAAAGCGTGTCATAATTTTTGCTCTTACCATGGGGCTTTTCCCGCGCTGGCTCCCCTGTTTTTGCGCCAAATGCCTGAAGCAAGTGCTGACTCTCTGCATCATAAGTGACCCACGATGATACAAAAACACCTTTAGACCATATAAAATCCTTAAGAATACTTATGATAAAGTCTTTACTTAATATACGTCCTTGAAAATCGAGTATCACTTTCATCTCTAACAATGCTTTTGCTTGAGACGAAACACGTTCAAGCTCCATAAAAACTTCTTTTTCTTTCAACTCTTCAGGGACAATAAGACGCAGCCCCCCTCCTGTTCCCTTTAGTAGAACTGGAGTTTGAAACGTTTCCATAGACTCCATACTCCTTCCTCCCTGAGGTTTAAAGAACCTATTTTAGCGAATCATGCCCCACAAGGTAAGCAAGCACTTCTCCTACAATTGGGGCCGCTGCGGAACTTCCGTGCTCTCCAGCCTCAATCACAGCAACAGCTACATAACGAGGTTTATCTGTAGGAGCATACCCTGCAAAAAGAGCGTGGTCAGGTCCATGGGCATTTTGTGCAGTTCCTGTCTTTCCTGCCACTGTGACACCAAAGCTTCCAGCTCTCCACCCAGTTCCTCTTTTAATTACGTTCACAAGCCCTTCATGTATTGTTTTTATGTGACTTTTAGAAAGGTTCAACTTCTGAGGAGGAACCATCTCTCCCCTATAAAGATGAGGGGTTATGAGATTTCCCCCATTAGCAAAAACAGCGTACATTCTGGCTATCTGTATAGGGGTCATGAGCAAGAAACCCTGGCCTATAGAATAGTTTACCGTATCTCCCTGGTACCATACCTCATTGACAACTTTTTCTTTCCACTCTCGGCCCGCTCTATTACCTGAAAGTTCCCCCGGTATATCTATACCTGTTAAATTTCCCACCCCTAATTTCTGCCCCCAGCGAGTCAATCTGTCAATGCCAACTTTAATTCCTGCTTGATAGAAGTATACATCACAAGATTGACTTAAAGCTTCTTTTAATCCGGTTGTTCCATGCCCGCCGCGCTTCCAGCAGCGAAAAGCTCTTCCCCCCAATTGGAAGGATCCCCCACAGAAGTACGTCGTTTTAGGTGTGATTTCTCCTTCCTCAAGGGCAGCGAGAGTTACCAGAGGCTTAAAAGTAGAAGCTGGCGGGTACACCCCAGCAATGCTGCGATCAAGCATTGGACGTTCTGGATCCTTCAAGAGAGAATTCCACTCCTTGGCAGACACTCCCCACGCCAAAGGGTTATTGTCATAGGAGGGAGCCGTATAAAGAACAAGCACAGCACCAGTCTCCACATCCAATACTACAACAGATCCTCTATTCTCTTTCATTAGGTCAGCTGACAATCTTTGAGCGCCAAGGTCAAGAGTGAGATAGATATCTTTCCCCTTAACTGGAGATTTAAAGTCTATTTCCTGTACTCGTCTCCCTCTGGCATCTACCTCAATAGATTCTTCTCCAGGCATGCCCCGCAATAGGGATTCATAGGAAAATTCTATGCCAGCTTTGCCAATAAGGTCTCCCCCTACATAGTCCCCTTCTCTTTTCGACTTCAACTCATCTTCGCTAATCTCAGCCACATATCCCGTTACATTTGCCGTTAAAGCTCCAGATGGGTAGGTGCGACGCCAGACTGGTACTGGAAAAAGCTGAGGTGGAAACTCCGGATCAGCTATAAGATCAACCATTTGAGTTAGAGTAAGATTTGACACCACGCGAACAACTCTGTAGGGAGCCCAGTATTGCCGCTTGACCGTATTCTTAATCTCCTCTGATGTCAACGGGATTCCGTGTTTATTCAATATTTCAGATGTTTTAGATACAAGCAGATCTTTCTCCAGATCGAGAGGATACCCCATAATATCGAAAGTACGAATATTGGTGGCCAGTGGAGCGCCATTTCGATCATAAATATTCCCTCGAGAGGGAGCGAATCGAATAAAACGGAGGCGATTTCCTGTCGCAAGTTTTATATAACTATCCCCATGAATGATCTGAAAGTAATAAAGAGCCCCCATAAGAAGTCCCATGGAGCATAACATCACAATTCTCCATATTCTGAGACGTCTATCGATATCACTTCGGTCGCTAGGCATCGTTTTGTCCCACACTCCAGGCATAAAGAAGGCAAGCTCCAAAAACCATTGGCAAAAGAACCCCCTGCTGCACTAAAAAAACTTTTAGAAGGGTCTGTTCTCTTATCCCCCACATAAGAAGCCTGATAAAAGTTAAAAGCAAATGGGCACTCCAGATTAAAAGGCCAAAGGCTGGGACACTTCGTGCTGAAGATGGGAGGGAAAGCCAAATCCAACGGACAAGGATAATGGACGCCACATAAAGAGCTGAAGAAACACCAACCAACCCTGGCCACCTTAAATCCCACAGAATACCGCCAAGAAAGCCACTCCAAAGAATATAAGCACCTTCATCCTCATGCTTCAGAGCCATGTAAAGCAAAACAAGGAGAAAAATTTCAGGCACTAAAAAGTGACCTGAGGAAAAAACACGAAGAAGATCTTGGACATACCATGCTATTACAAAGGATGTCATGGTTTTGTTCCCTCTGTTAATACCTCTACTTGGTAAAGGCGGATAAAATCTGCCCCTGGTTCTATCCTATAAGCAACAAACCCCCCAGAAGAATGGCGAAGCTCTCCAGTTACAGAGCCAACTGGAAGCCCCGGGGGCAAACTTTCACTAACCGGCGCAGTGCTTACAGTCATTCCTTTCTCTATGGATCTGCCTTCCGAAATATACTGCAACCAGATCTGTCCCTGCCCATCACCTGTCACCACACCAAGATCCCGGGTCTGATCCACAACCACAGGTATAAGGAGAGATGAGGAAGTAATAAGTTCCGCCCAAGAATATCCGGCTTCAACTCGGGTAATACGTCCCACTAAAGATCCTTTTTGTAAAACAGGGAATCCAGGTTTTAAATTTTTTTCTTCCCCTTGATTTATTCTTATCTCTGTCCACCAGTTGTGGGGTGAGCGCAAGGTTATTCGAGCGTATTTTGTAATTTGATTCATTCGTTCCACATAACTTTCGACCTTTTCTTGACTTATGGCAACTTTCAGCATCCAGTTTTCCTGAGACAGCCTTTGGTTCTCTGTAATGAGAGTGGATCGTTCTCTGAACCAGGACGAAGCCTTGCGAAGAGTATTGTTTAATAACACCGCTGGGGTCTCAGGATAATACAAGATTTTCCCTACCCAGTCAGAGGGAGTTCGAAAAAGAAGAATTTGAGGGGCAAGAGCAAGCAACATGAAACTAGCGGCAAGAGCCACAAGCCCATGGATGACTTCTTTATTGAAATCACCGGAATCTGGTTTACGCATTCCCTATCTCCCGAACATTACTGAGAGCCTTTCTCCACAGAGAGAAGAACTTTTTTCATATCGTCAAGATTCTCAAGTATTTTCCCTACCCCCTGTGCTACGGAAAAGAGAGGATCCTCCGCCAATATTACAGGGGTACTCAAAGCGCGAGAAAACCGCTCAGATAGTCCTCTTAGCTGAGAAACCCCGCCCGAAAGTATTATTCCCTGATCTACTATATCTTTTGCAAGTTCAGGTGGGGTCTGCTCCAGGGCGACTTTTACCATATCTTCAATTCGGCGTATTATAGGCTCAAGGGCTTCTCTAACCTCGTACGAGGTCACCATGTCAGCCTTTGGCAACCCATCTGCCAGATCTCGCCCCTTTACGACCATTTCCAGTTCGTCTTCCATAGGGAGAGCCGTTCCTATCTGCATTTTTACTTCTTCTGCAGTGGTATCACCAATAAGGAGAGCATACTTTTGACGGAGCATGGCAATAATAGCTTCGTCCATATCCTTACCTGCCGTACGAAGGGAGTTCGTAACCACAATGCCGCCCAGAGAAAGGACTGCGACCTCGCTTGTACCGCCGCCAATATCAAGTATCATACTTCCCCGAGGCTCTTTTATTGGAAGACCTACTCCGATGGCAGCAGCAATTGGCTCTTCCACTACATAGGCTTCTCTGGCTCCAGAGCCCAAAGTGGCATCTACAACTGCTTTTCTTTCTACCTCTGTAACCTCGGCAGGCACTGATATGACTACTCGGGGATGGGCGAGTACAGTACTTCCCCCCGCAGCTCTTTTAAGACAATATCGAATTAATTCTTCTGTCATATCGTAATTGGCTATAACACCATCCTGCAGCGGCCAAATAGTATAAACTCCTGTAGGTGTTTTGCCCGCCATAGCCTTTGCTTCATTTCCGACAGCTATAACTTCTATTTTGCCGCCGCCTTTTATTTTTTTACGGATGGCTACAGCAGAAGGCTCGTTAAAAACTATCCCTTTCCCCTTAATGTATACCACTATATTAGCTGTCCCCAAGTCAATCCCTACGTCAGTACCGAACATCCCAGAAATAAATCTGAACACTTGTACACTCCCCACCTTCATGCGGTATATCCTGGAGGAATTTGCACCCATTCCCCCCTAGCTGCTATAAAGTGCCCGACAAAGCTTATGTCAAGCACGCTAAGACTGCGCTCAACAAACTCGGTTAGCATTATATCTTCCCGGCTTGGTCTTAATGTGCCGTTGGGATGGTTGTGGATCAAAACCATTCCTCTAGCATCAAGACGTACGGCCTTTCGAAATAAATATTTTACATCAAGGAATGCTCCTTCAATACCTCCATATGATACTCTTTCCTTTGAAATCACGCCTCCTTTTCTGTCAAGGAAAAGAGAAACTATGATTTCTCGCTCTTCTTCTGAAAGGAGTCGACACAGAAAGCTTAAAGTTTTCCTCCATTCGTCTCTTTCACTTTCTATATTTGTATCACATGCCATCAATCTTTTGCCTAGTTCAAGAGCCGCGACCAGCACTGCCACTTTAGCTTTACCCATCCCTTTGACCTGAAGTATTTCTGAAATTGAAGCCTTTGAGATGCCCTTCAACCCCCCGAAAAGATGGAGCAACTCCCCGGACAATCCTAGTACATCCTTGTTTCCGCTACCCGTTCGAAGAAGGATAGCAATAAGCTCCGCAAGAGAAAGAGCCGACGCCCCTTCCCGAAAAAGCCTTTCCCGTGGTCGTTCTGAAAAAGGCAGTTGTTTCAATTTCACTTCACTTGTGACTCCCTATCAGGCCAAAAAGGATTCCATTCTCTCTCTTGGCCTATTGTGGTTTCCGGGCCGTGACCGGGGAGCACTGGCATCGTGTCAGGCAAAACTGTTAATTTACGAAGGGAAAGAGCGAGGATTTCACTATCTCCGCCTGGTAGATCCGTCCTTCCCACACTCCTGGCAAAAAGAGTATCTCCCGATAAAAGAAGAGATTCATTATGCTTTTTCACCACATAGCAAATGCTGCCAGGGGTGTGCCCTGGGGTGGCTATGACAGAAATCGTATATTCACCTATCTGGATCTGGTCTGAATCCGCAAGCAACAAAGAAGCATTCCAGCCTTCAAAATCCAGCCCCATCCACTGGGAAAGATTCAGATTTGGATTGTTCAATAGTTTCTCATCTTCTGTCGCAACAGCAACTCCTTTAGATGCATAAGGAGCAAGCATGGGGATTCCCCCAATATGGTCAATATGCCCATGAGTTAAAAGAATCCATTCAAGATGAATCTTCTGTTCCTCTAAAAAAGCGATGACATCGCAGACCTCTCCGCCTGGATCGACAAAAAAACCTCTCTTATGACTATCCCAGAAGAGGTATCCATTTGTCCATAGAGCCCCCAGGGGGAAACGTTTATAATCCATTAGGCTCCCTCCGGTGTATCAATAATAAGGGTGACCGGCCCATCGTTAACAAGCTCAACCATCATATGAGCCTGAAAAACCCCTGTCTGAACTGGTATATTCCGTTCTTTTGCCTTTGTTACAAAAACGTTATAAAGGGCGTCAGCTACTTCTGGTGGCGCTGCCTCAACAAAAGAAGGACGCCGCCCCTTTCGACAGTTGCCATACAAAGTAAACTGAGAAACCACAAGCAACTTCCCCCCCACATCCAAGAGAGAGCGGTTTAGCTTCCTTTCCTCGTCTTCAAACACCCTCAAGTTTACTATTTTCTCCACAAGCCATTCTGCATCAGCCGCTGTGTCTTTTCCTGAAACGCCTAACAAAACAAGAAGCCCTTGATCTATGGAACTTACTTTTTCTCCTTCTACGCAAACAGAAGCAGATGAAACTCTTTGTACAACAGCTCGCATACATCTTCACCCCCGGGTTACTTCTATAACGTTCTTAACCGCATTAAGTTTGGCAACAATAGCATATAGATGTTCGATATCCCGTACTCTGATCTCAATTTTCATCCGGGCGAGTGTTCCCCCAACTACGTTCGCCTTTATACCCACAATGTTTCCATCACTTGCCATTATAGCTTGAGCCACGTCTGTAAAAAGACCAGATCTATCCATTGCTTCAAGCTTCAGCCTCGTAGTATATCTGTTCCCCCGTGTCCCTGACCCCCATGAAATCTGTATAAGCCTTGTTTCTCCTGCCTCTTCCACATTCGGACAACCTGATCTATGAACAGTTATTCCTCGGCTACGGGTCGAGTATCCTACAATCTCATCCCCTGGGACTGGAAGACAGCAATTTGCGATAACCACCTGAACGCCTTCCGCTCCTTCTACTATAATATCGGAATCTGTTTTCTTTATGCCAGCAAGAGGCATCTCTTCCGGAATTTCTGGTAAAGCGGGAACTTGCGTTCTACCAATAAGTTTCTGTATAAGCGTCGATGGGCTTAAAGTGTTATTGCCTATGGCGACCAGGATATCCTCACCGTTGGCATGCCCTATATCCCGGGCTATCCTGTTAAGAAGAGGAATCAGGTCTTCATATTCGGCACTGAGATCTTCTATATCCCTTCTTTTAATTTCCCTCTCAAGAAGTTCATGCCCTCGCTCGATCTTTTCTTGCCTTTCTGCTTTTTCCTGCTGTCTAAAGAAGGAACGAATTTTGCCTTTGGCCTTGCTGCTGCGGGCCATTTTAAGCCAGTCTCGGGAGGGAGTTCCTTGAGGTGAAGTAATAATTTTAACAATGTCGCCATTTTTTACTTCATAGGTCAGAGACACAATCCGGTTATTGACCATAGCTCCCACACAGCGGTTTCCAACCTGGGTATGAATGGCATAGGCAAAGTCTATAGGTGTTGATCCCTTGGGCAAAGACACTACTTTCCCCTGGGGGGTAAATACGAAGACATCAGATGTGAGAACATCTTCTTTTAGGCGTTCAAGGAACTCCGTCGGTCCCCCTTCATGATCCCCTTCGAGGGCCTGGCGAATCCACGTAAGGCGGGCATCCAGATCATCAAGGACATTGCCACCCTCTTTATATCTCCAATGAGCGGCGATCCCATATTCCGCGAGACGGTTCATTTCAGCAGATCGTATTTGAACTTCCAGGGGTTCTCCTGTAGGACCAACTACAGTGGTATGAAGTGATTGGTACATATTTGTCTTTGGATTAGCTATGTAGTCATCAAATTGACCTGGGATAGGTTTCCAAATAGTATGGACAATACCCAAAACGGTGTAACAAGCAGCCACATCATCCACTACAACACGCAAGGCTAGGAGATCATAAAGCTGCTCTACGGGAAGTTTTTTGCGATTCATCTTTTCATAGATGCTGTAAAAATGTTTGGCCCGCCCTTTTACTTTAAAATGAATGGATTCCTGTTTTAAACGATCTTGAAGGATTTCTATAGCTTTTTTAATGATAGCTTCCCGCTCAGGCAATTTCTTTCGCACTCTGCGCCGTATCTCATAATACATATCGGGGTCGGAGTATTTAAATGCAAGGTCCTCTAATCCTCTCTTTACCTGGTAGATTCCAAGTCTGTGAGCGAGGGGAGCATATATTTCCAGCGTTTCTTTAGCAATTCGCAGTTGCTTATCCCTGCGAAGAGCTCCTAGGGTCCTCATATTATGAAGTCTGTCCGCCAACTTAATAAGGACAACACGAATATCCTTGGCCATGACAACAAACATTTTACGAAGATTTTCTGCCTGATAGTCTTCAAAAGATTTAAAGGGAAGTTTGCCTAATTTCGTTACGCCATCTACAAGAGTAATAACATCATCGCCAAATGCTGCTTTGACCTTCTCTGCGGAAAGGGCGGTATCCTCTAAAACATCGTGAAGGAGAGCCGCTATAAGAGTAACTAAATCGAGTTGCATGTCTGCAAGTATTGAGGCTACATTTATGCTATGTACAACATATGGGTCGCCACTTGAGCGTTTTTGTTCACCATGAGCATCCGCTGCCATAACAAAGGCTTCGCCAAGTTTCTTCAGTTCTTCTTTGGTCAAATAATATGTCACTTTCGACCATAGCTCATGCCAAGCGAACTTAACAGAAATAGTTCGTTCTGTCTCTGGTATCCGTCCAATATAGCTATCTCGCAACTTCCCCAGAGACTTCTTATCGAGCCCAAGGCTTTTAAGGTGGCGCTCTTGCTCTCTTGGATCTATTGGGTCTATTTCATATTCTAGGGAATCTGTGTGAATTTCTACCATGGCTCGATCACCCTTTAAATCAAGAATCTAACACTATATAATCGAGCATAAATTGAAGACGGGGCTGACCACGCCAAAAATCAACTCGAGGGTGGTATACCCAGCCTGTAATTTGCGACGAGGAAAGGGTTTTCAGAATTTCGACACTATTGAAAGCCACCAGATATTCTGAACCCAATTGTATCTTTAAATGAAGCCCCGTTTTCCCAAGGGGTAAGAACTGCTCATTTCCACATCTTTCGCAATACAATAAGGGGCAAGGATTTCCCATGCCAAAAGGACCAAGATCCAGAGCTGACTTCCAGTCCTGCAAGGTAATTTGAGACGGATGAAGGGCCAGGGCTGAAATTTCCGGATCCTCATATTCCACACTGGCAAGGATGTGTTCTAAATCACCCCTGAGCTTTTCCCAATTATCTTTTGACACAGAAAAACCCGCTGCCTGCTTGTGCCCTCCCCAAGCTTCGAGTTGATCTGAAAGGTGATCAAGAATCTGTACAGCATTACCCCCTTCGGGCATACGCAATGTCCCTCTAATCCAATCCTGAACAGGAGCAGCTAAAACTACGGGTGCATTCTTTTCAGAACAAAGACGGCTCGCCACCCCGCTTAGAACTCCTACTGGCCACGATTCCTCGAAGAGAACGTGCTTAGATCGTTCCTCTACCACCTTTACCGCCTCTTTAGTGATACGGGTTGAAAGGTTTTGCCTCTTCCTGTTTAAGGAAATAAGCTCTTCCACATGGTTTTCAACTGGCTCTTCACCTGTCAGCACTTTTACTGCAAGGTCCGCAAAGGCAAGACGGCCTGCTGCGTTTAAGCAAGGAATAACCTTCATAGCAAGTTGTTCTTCATTTACAAAACGATGGAACAGACCAAGGCGTTTTATAAGTAGTTCCAGCCCAGATCTGGAGGTATAACGAATTCTTTCAATTCCTTCCTTAACCAACGCTCTATTAAGGCTGCCTAATGTCATACAATCAGCAATAGTCGCAAGGGCCACCAGGTCGAGATGTTCTGCAAGCCATTCCATAGGCATTATTTTAAATTGATAGGCCCACAGCCAAAGAACCGCAGTAGCACAAAGAAGCTTCCCTTCCTTATCACCATCTATCTGCGGATTAACTATGAAAGAGGCTGGCAACTCCCCTTTCTCCGGGAGGTGGTGATCAAAAACAAAGACATTCATTCCAGTCTGTTGCGCTTCCTTTAAAATATCCCCATCCTTTGTGCCACAGTCCACGATGATCAATGTATCACAACCTGCGGCAAGAAGTTGTTGTACAACCTGGCGATGGAGCCCATATCCTTCCATATGTCGATGAGGAATATAGTAACGTACCCCTGTTGCCCTCTCTTTACATAATTCCATTGCAAGAGTAGTAGATGAAACGCCGTCAACATCGTAATCTCCATAAACAACTACATTTCCAAGGGATGATAGCCTCTGCCATCTCTCGGCCATCGCTCTTGCGCCTTCTCCAAGAAAACATGAGGCTGCAAAGAAATCAAGGCTCGGACTAAGCCAGGCCCGAGCCTTATCGATATCATGGAGAGAAACTCTTCCCTGCATTTCTAATATAGCTGCTACAAAGGGTGGACAGCTTAATTCTATAGCAATTCTGTGGCAAGAATCCTCAAGAGTGGTCACATTTAATTTAGATCGCAAACAAAAAGATGTCACTGTTGTTCATTTTCCTCTCTTGGTGTAGTTTCAAACTCTTCTTTCAATGTTTCCAAAGGCTCCGAAGGAAGAACAATACAGTTCTCTTTGCCTTCCTCAACATAGGAAGTTACATTTGATGTGGCATTTAAAGCATTCAGCAAAGAAGTGCGTTCTTCTTCCAGTTTTTTCATTTTACCATCGAGCTCTCGAATCTGTTTCTTATACTTCCCACGAGATTCAAGGGCTGCTGACATGGAAACCAACCACATGAGAACGCAGCCTCCTGCAAAAACAGCCACTTCCCAGATACCTTGAGGAACCTGCCGTGTCCAAATTAAAAAATTGACAGTAATTTCTCCTGTATTTTGAAAGGCGAATACAGCCGATATTAGCATAGCAAGTCCTACTGCCAAAGCATAACTTCTCATGTGACTCCCTCCTAAGGATCCAGCCATATTATTTTTCTTTAGAACCAGTGGGTAAGGTCATCCTTTCAAGCCATTCTTTCTTATCTTCTTTCTCGAGGCTCTTCAGATATTTTCCCTTTTCTCTTTTTTCCCATAAGGGATCGTAAATTTCCTTTATCTCTTGCGCATATTCATCAAGCGCACGAGGAATCTCTCCTGAGAGAAGATTGCCCAAACCCCCGTGACATGGTCTGGCTCCAAATTTAGTTACCACTTCCCTGAGTACATCTGGATGATCCAGAATCATACATGGACGAAGAAGATTATCTTCTCCGTCGTAGGGGAGCTGGTTACGAATATACGTGAAGAAAGGACTTCGTGCAATGTCAACAAGGGATTTTTGGCGAATATTATCCACAGCAAAAGGCACAAAAACACATGGTTCTACGCTTCCATCTGAAATTATATGCCAATATCGCTCTCCTGCCGCCATACATCCGTCAACATAGGGACCGTCGTTCCAAAAATCACCGATAAAAATAGGACAATCATCTCTGTGGCGCCATTCCTCTACTTTTTCGTGAAGTCTTGCCCTTTGATGGGGTGTTGCCATATAACTTAAGTCCGGATTTTCACCTACAGGAACATATTGGAAAAACCAGCCGACTTTACAGCCCCGCTGAATCATGGTCTGAATAAACTCATCACTGGCCATATAATCTGCAGCAGAACGAGTGTAAGTGGCACTGAAACCAAACATGACCCCTGCCTCGTTTAATCTTTGGTAAGCAGCTATCACTTTATCATAAACGCCAGGACCACGGCGAAAATCCGTTTGTTCTCGACTCCCTTCAACTGAGATCATAGGCATTACGTTGCCAAGTTTAACAAGACGATCCACCATTTTCTCATCAAGAAGGGTTCCGTTTGTGTATACCTGGAAATAACAATCATTATGTTTTTCCCATAAGTCTAAAAGATCGTTACGGAAGAAGGCCTCTCCCCCCGAAAAAGTGAAAAAATACATCCCGAGATCCTTAGCATCTTTTAAGAGATTGTCCAGCTCATAAAAGGTGAGTTCTCTGCTCGTATCATACTCTGCAGCATAGCAGCCTTTGCAGTGAAGATTGCATTTCATCGTGGGGCTGATCACCATAAAATTAGGAAGGTGAACATCATATTCTTTCTCTTTTTGATCCCTGATACCCCGACCAAGAACCATAAAGTTAACAACTAGATTGTGAATGAACTTGGAAAGGCAATGGGGGTTAAGCTCCAGAGCAATTCTTTTAACGAAACCTACAAAAGGATCATTCTTTTCTATCATGTCAGCGAGCAGTTTAAATGTTTCTCTATGATAGCGTGCCGGTGCGATGCTGGCTATTCCCCTAAAAAGAGATGTTAAGTTTTTCTCATCCCCTTTTTTGAGCATGGAGGCTGCCTTTTCAATAGCTTTTTGAGAAAGAATTCCCTTTGCTCTATCAATCACAGTAATGGCCACTTTCATCATCTCCTTTAAGTGATTTTGATTTTGACCATTTACTTTGCAAAAAGGTAGATTTTATTCATTTTAATGGAGTATTTATATTTAGTAAAGCAACGCCAAACCCTGTTCACTTTATAAGAAACAAGGGGGCCCTAAAAGCCCCCTTGTTGTCATGCCATAAAAAGTTTAGATAGTTACTGCTACTTCTTATTATCGGGATATCTCAAATACCATTCGGCCAGAAGGGAACTTGCAATACAGATTGAACTGTATGTTCCAACCAAAATACCTAAAAGAAGCGCGAAGGAGAAGTTGGCTATTACAGCGCCACCCCAGATGAAAAGGGCTAAAACTGGGAAAAAGGTTGTTAAGGATGTATTGATAGTTCTAGAGAGAGTCTGGTTTATAGACATGTCTAGTACTTTAAGAAGTCCCTCCTGCCTTAAATACTTCCAATTTTCCCTCACCCTGTCAAACACTACTATTGTATCATTAAGAGAGTAACCCACAATAGTTAAAATAGCAGCTATGAAGGGTAATGATATCTCGCGTCCCAGCAAACTGAAAATTCCCAGGGTTATAATAGTGTCATGCATAAGGGCAACAACACTGACAACAGCAAAGCGAAATTTAAAGCGGACCGTGATATAAGCCAATATTCCAAGAAGAGCTAAACTCACAGCCAGAAAGGCTTCTCTTCGTAATTTTTCACCTACTACAGGACCTACCTTTTCAAATCGCAGTACTTCCATACCTGGATACTTATCTTTCAATGTTTGAATCACTTCTTTGCGTGATTCTTCAGAATCTACATTCACTCGAATAATGACGCCTTTATCACTATACCCCTGAATTACAGCCTGTTTCTGACCAATTTCCGCCAAAGTATCCCTGACGTCGCCAACAGGAACTTGTGAGGCGAACTCTACCTGAATAAGATTCCCCCCTGTGAAATCAATACCGAGGTTAAGTCCCTTGGTAAAAAGAAGCACTAGACTCACTACTACAAGCCCCAGGCTTAGAAGGATCGCTTGCCTTCGATATTTCATAAATGGAAATGAGAAATTTTTTCTGAACATGTCGCAAACCTCCCTCGCCTATGAACGATTCCCTATAAATGAGGCCTTAGAACCGCTCATAAGAACCTGTAAAAGCACACGCGTCACTACTACTGCGCTAAAAACGCTTGCCAATATACCAATGCTCAATGTCACAGCGAAACCTCTCACTGGACCACTTCCAAAGTAATAGAGCACTCCTGCTGCAATAAGAGTAGTAATATTGGCATCAAGTATGGTGGTCAAGGCTTTTTTAAATCCAGCATCAACTGCCGCGGTAGGCGTTTTCCCCAATTTTGCTTCTTCGATTATCCGCTCGTAAATTAATATATTTCCGTCAACAGCCATGCCTATGGTTAATATGATGCCAGCAATACCAGGTAGGGTTAGAGTTGCCTTTAAGCTAATAAGGCCCGCAAAAACCAATAGGATACAAACACTAAGGGCAATATCGGCAGCTATGCCAAGAGTCCTGTAATAAAGCAACATAAAGCCCAGAACTAACAAGGTCCCGATAAGCCCCGCCTTAAGCCCGGCGTTGATAGAATCTGCTCCCAGGCTTGGCCCCACTGATCTATTCTCAAGAACGTCTACAGGCACGGGCAGTGCTCCTGCACGAAGCATAATAGCCAGTCTCTGAGCTTCCGCAGTAGAAAAACGTCCTGAGATCTGTGCATTTCCACCACTTATCCGTTCCTGAACTACCGGGGCCGAAACCACATTCCCATCAAGAACAATGGCGATCTGTTTTCCTACATTTTCCACTGTGGCCTGTTCAAAGAGTTTTGCCCCCTCAGAGTTAAATTCAAGGGTAACTACAGCACGGCCAAGATTGTCAAATTGTGTTTTGGCATCTACAAGGTGTTTACCGCTTACAAGAGATGGGCCCAGCAAAAAGTATCGGTCTTCTTCATCCTTGGCAACAATATCACCACCTGCAGCCCCCACTTGCTTCTCTAGCTCACTTTTATATGTTTCTATTTCTTTTTTTGCGTCGTTCCATCGCTTCTGAGCAGCCTGAAATTCATCATCACTGGTATAATTCGGACGCTCTGGACCAGGAGGCGTCGCAGGAGTCGCACCAAGCACTTTCCTAAACTCAAGCAATGCTGTCTTGCCAATTAATTCAAGGGCCGCCTCCGGATCTTCCACCCCTGGCAAGTCAACAATAACGCGATCACGCCCTTCCCTTTGAATAACGGGCTCCGCTACGCCGTACTGATCAATACGGTTCCTTAGAACAGCGAGAAGGCGCTCTATGCTATCATCTGTCAGCGCACTTCCAGGAATAGACTTTGCCTGGAGAACAATATGAGCTCCACCTTTCAAGTCAAGACCTAAATTTATCCTCCCTTTAACAGGGAAGACCGAAAAGAGTGCGGCCAAAACCACTACAACAACTATAGCAAGCCGCCAACGGTCTTTTTTCAACATGACTTTACCCTCCCTAAACCTCAAGTTCCGCGTTTTTTCACAATTGATAAAACCAAAGCAAATGGAGTGGACACTCTGAATGCCCTCTCCATTTGTATATAAATTTATTATGTTACCTTATTTTTTCTCGTTTTCTTCGGTTGTCTTTTCTTCTATTTTGTGTTCCTCAGAAACTTTTTTAGGTTCTTCAGAAACTTTTTCTTTCTCTTGCTCAGCCGAAGATGATCTCTTGTTGACAATTGAAGACTTAAGAATGCGCACCTTTACGCCGTCAGCAATTTCAAGGATGATGCTATCATCTTTAACTTCGCGAATAATACCAAAAAAACCACCCGCTGTTATAACCTGATCGCCTCGGGTCAAGGCCGCCAACAGATCATCATGCTGTTTCTGACGTTTCTTCTGGGGACGAATAATGAAGAAATAAAAAATAAGCACAAATATAACAAGGGGGAAAAGCATTCCCAAAAGACCACCTTGTGCTCCTCCTGCTCCAGTTGTCTGACCGCATTGCTGATTCAAAGAAAACGCCTCCTCTACTTAATTCATCCTTTGGGTTTTAACAAGTGATATTCTAACAGAATATCGTAAGCGTGAAAGGAGCTTTTTAGCGCTCTTCACGATGTTTGAGGTAGAAAAGCAACTTTTCCAGTTCTACTGAGATATCAACGCTATAAATAAGCACACTATCAGGTGCCACTATTGACAAGGGAGAAAAGTTTAAAATCCCCTTGACTGTTCCCGCCTGTACTATTTTGTCCACACATTCCTGGGCTACAGAAGAAGGCACCGTGAGTATTACGACCTCTATGCCATTTTTTCTCATAACATCACTGATGTCATCTACGTGGTAGCAAGATATGCCTGCTATTTTTCTCCCGACTTTTTCTGGATTCACATCAAAGAGCGCCTTTATATCAAATTTGGGACTTTTAAAGGCTTTATGTCCGAGAAGAGCTTCACCCAGGCGGCCGACCCCTATAAGCGCTATAGGCCACTTGCGAGGTGAGGCCAGGATTCCGTCAATATGCCTGTATAGTTTTTCTACGTGATATCCAACCCCCCGCTTTCCTATTTCACCAAAATAAGAAAGATCTTTTCTTACCTGACTTGCTTTAAAGGCCAGCATTTCCCCTATTTCCTGGGAAGACACTACTTTTTGCCCCTCATTATAAAGCTGTTCTAACAATCGGTGATATTGAACAAGTCTTTCAACCGTAGGTTCTGCTATTTTCATAATTTCACGTCCTTAGTTTTTCTAAAAAATATGAAAAACCCTTATTACCTGCAAATATTAAAACGAGTCAAACCTGCATACTCTGTGCCCAGACCGCTGCTTATTTCTTCTTCTATACGTAAAAGCTGGTTATATTTTGCCACACGATCCGTACGTGCAGGAGCTCCACTTTTAATTTGACCAGCTCCAGTTGCGACCGCTAGGTCGCTGATGAAAGTATCATCTGTCTCTCCTGACCGATGAGATATAACTGTACTATATCTCTGTCGTATAGCCATATCAATAACTTTCATGGTTTCTGTCACAGTTCCGATCTGATTTAATTTAATCAAAATGGAGTTAGCAACCCCTTGACAAATTCCCCGCTCAAGACGTTCAGGGTTGGTTACAAAAAGGTCATCTCCCACTAACTGCATACTTTTGCCCAAGTTTTTCGTCAAAACAGACCAGCCGTCCCAGTCATCTTCAGCCATGCCATCTTCAATAGAAACTATAGGATAGGCTTTGCATAGATCACCATAATAAGATACTATTTCTTCTCTTGTTAAGATCTTGCCTTCTCCTTCAAAATTATAGCAGCCGTCTTTATAGAGCTCGGAAGCAGCTACATCAAGTGCCAGGCTAATTTGATCACCAGGAGTGTAACCGGCACTTTCTACTGCCTCTAAAATCAAATCAAGGGCTTGCCTATTGCTTTGTAGGTTAGGGGCAAAACCGCCTTCGTCACCAATCCCAGTGCTGTAGCCGCGATTTATAAGAGTTTTTTTTAGGGCGTGGTAAGTTTCCACTGCCATTCGAAGGGCCTCTGTAAAAGAACCTGCACCATGGGGAACAATCATAAACTCCTGGATATCCAGATTATTATCAGCATGGGCGCCACCATTAATTACATTCATCATAGGGGTTGGCAACAGATTGGGTCCTATGCCCCCCAAATAGGCCCATAGAGGAAGACCGTGGTCCTCTGCCGCAGCTCTGGCCACCGCCATGGAGACACCAAGCATGGCATTAGCGCCGAGGTTGGACTTATTCTGAGTTCCATCCAGTTGAACCATAGCCATATCAATGGCCATTTGTTCAGAAGGATCTGCCCCTATTAATTCTGGCCCTATTTTATCATTTACATTTCCTACAGCTGTCTGTACCCCCTTACCCATATAGCGATCTCCGCCATCTCTTAATTCAAGAGCTTCATGGGTTCCTGTGGATGCTCCCGATGGGACAGCTGCTGTTCCAATAATGCCATTATCAAGCCAAACTTCCACTTCAACAGTAGGATTTCCCCGGGAATCGAGGATTTCTCTGCCATATACACCCGCAATTACTCCCATGCCTATCATCTCCATTTTTAATTTTAATGAGTAATGCTACCACGGCTTTTCGTCGCTATTAACTCTTCGTTCTTCCTGCAACACATAAGGTGGGGACTGTTTCTTTCTGAGTTCTTTTTCATCATCAACTAAGACTGTAACTTTTAGAATCCGTGTCATATATGCAATTTCAACAGTATCCCCTACACGGACTTGAGCAGAGGAACGACACTGGCGACCATTGAGCCGCACCGCACCTATATCTATCATTTCTTGCGCCACGACCCTTCTCTTTACAAGTCGGGACTCTTTAAGATATTTGTCTAGCCTCACACATTGTTCCTCCATACACAAATTCAAATTAAGTATAACAAAAATTCTATGAGCGAGATTTCAATTTTTTTGCAATTTTACTATACTCTTCGAGGTCTTCCTTTGAAGCTTCTCCTCGAAGCATCCTTTCATGAATCTTTTTAAAGACCTCTTCTCCTCTCCTTCTCTCTAAAGCCAATGAGATCGCATCCCAACAATCCTGATCTTCACTGAAAGAATCGCAGAAAGCTCCTCCACCGGCAAGAATGGCAAAGGGTGTTGTTTCATTTAGAGTTCTCCAATGTTCCTCAAGGCTTTCTGGGGAATGGCCTGAGAAAATAGCTGCTAACATGTTTTTTACACCTTCATTTTCAACGAGGCGAAAAACTTCCTCTGGCCGCGCCACCCGCCTCCGGGCTATATCGTTCCAGAGACAGTATACAAGAGCGGCTTCGAGAGGATCAACAACTGAATTTCGAGAAGAGTTTCCATTATTATTCATGTTTTTATAACTCTGCTCTGAAGAAATTATTTTTTGTGATTTTTTCGCTGAGCGAATTAATTCCAGCTGCTCTTGCAGTTCATAAGGGAGAATCCCCAGGGCGGCACTGACACTTGAAAGAAATGGAGCTATATCAATAGGGCTAAGTTGAGATAACCCTTGTAGCAAGTCCTCCGCAGCCGACCTTCTTGTATCAGGATTTTCCAGTTGCTTTTGCCTAAGGGAGAGATGAAAAAGCACAAGAGGCAAAGCTCTCTCCATTGCTTTTCTAAAAAGCACTCTCCCTTCTTCGTTAGCAAGAAGGTCATCTGGGTCTTTTCCTGAAAGCAGTTCTACAACACGAACATCAAGGCCGCACTGCTGCAAAACATACATGCCTCGCACCGCAGCTTCCTGCCCTGCCGTGTCAGAATCGTAACAAATAAAGCAATTGTTAGTAAAACGCTTTAACAACCGCGCTTGATCTTCTGTAAGGGAAGTTCCCAACGAAGCAACTGCCTCTTTATACCCTGTCATGTGCAAACGGATAGCATCCATGTACCCTTCAACAAGAATCACTCTGTTTTTTTCACGTATTTCCTGTTTAGCCATATGAAGCAAATAAAGGTTCTGCCGTTTGCTATATAAGACACCTTCCGGACTATTTATATATTTTGCGCTATCTCCATCAATGATTCTGCCGCCAAAAGCAAGAAGCCGACCAGACACATCTCTAATAGGGAAGATCACCCTCCCTCGAAACCTGTCATATATGCCTTTCGCCCCTTCAATAACAAGACCGCAATCAAGGGCTTCTTTCAAAGAAACTTTTTCTTTTAAAAGAAGGCGCCATAATGAATCCCAAGTAGGCGGCGCCCAACCTATCTCAAAAAGAGAAGCGCTCTCTATATTCATTCCTCGTGAATTAAGGTATTGTTGTGCCAAACGGCCGCCTTGATTTTTCAATGATGAGCGATAAAAAAACAAAGAAGTTTCCATTATATCGTAAAGTGAGCGTTTCCCTTTTCTTGGAAAATGGCTTGAACTTGTTTCAACTTCAACCCCGGCTCTTTGAGCAAGAAGTTCCAAGGCCTCTCTAAAATTCAATCCTTCTATTTTCATTATGAACGAAAAAACATCTCCTCCTTCGCCACACCCAAAACAATGAAATGTCTGGCGGTCTGGAGAAACGATAAATGATGGCGTTTTTTCCTGATGAAAGGGACATAGTCCCTTTAGATTTTTACCAGTTTTGTGCAGGCGAACGTAATCCCCCACAACATCTGCTATGTCAAGCCGATCTTTTATCTGACGGACTACATCATCACCCACTCGATCTCACCTCCATAAAATAATAAAGAGAGGGGAAGGATGGAGGTCCTTCCCCTCTAAATGATACACCCTTTTGAAAAATCCTGTCTTTTTATATAAAGAGAGGAGCAAGAACCAGGGCAACGACAGTCATAAGTTTGATCAAGATGTTCAAACTGGGTCCAGCCGTGTCTTTAAAGGGGTCACCTACTGTGTCTCCCACAACAGCTGCGGCATGATTGCTTGTTCCCTTGCCACCAAAGTTGCCTTCTTCAATAAACTTTTTTGCATTGTCCCAGGCACCACCAGAGTTCGACATGAAAATAGCCATCATGACACCTGTGACGATAGCTCCACCAAGAAGCCCACCAAGGGCGGCAGGACCTAGGATATACCCCACTAGGACTGGAGTGATAACAGCCAGCAGGCCGGGAAATACCATTTCTTTAAGAGCAGATCCTGTAGAAATATCTACACAGCGTTCATATTCCGGGCGCCCCGTCCCTTCCATAATCCCTGGGATTTCACGGAACTGTCTTCTCACCTCATCTATCATGGACTGAGCGGCTCGTCCAACTGCCTGAATCGTCAAAGCACTGAACAAGAAAGGCAACATCCCACCTATAAACAGCCCCACCATGACATAAGGATCCTTCAAATCGATAGCATCCAGGTTCACAGCGTGAGCATAGGCAGCAAAAAGAGCCAACGCGGTGAGAGCCGCAGACCCAATAGCTAACCCCTTACCCATTGCCGCAGTCGTATTTCCAACAGCATCGAGCTTGTCAGTAATCTCGCGAACTTCATGGGGAAGATGGCTCATTTCAGCGATACCACCGGCATTGTCCGCAATTGGACCGTAGGCATCAACGCTCAATGTCATACCTGTAATAGAAAGCATTCCTACAGCAGCGCAGGCGATGCCAAAGAGGCCTCCAAACTTAAACCCTACAAGGGTTGCCACACAGATCAAAATAACAGGGATAACAGTAGACTTCATTCCCACAGCAATGCCTGAAAGGATAACCGTAGCTGCCCCAGTTTCAGATGATTTGGCAATCTGCTTAACCGCATCATAGTCTCCTGAGGTGTATATTTCTGTAACATAACCAATAAGTACCCCTACTGCTACCCCGGAGAGAACAGACCAGAACAGGGTAAGATCTCCGAATACCGACGTGGTAATAAAGTAAGAACCAAAGATCATTACGCCACCAGTTACAAAGGTCCCAATACGAAGGGCAACTTGAGCGTTCCCACCTTCTTTTACCCTGACAAACATTGTACCAACAATTGCGGAAGCTATGCCAAGGGCAGAAAGCAAAAGAGGATAAAAGACCCCTCTATCTCCAAACATAGTCAGACCAATGGCCATGGCAGCAATAATAGAGTTGACATAGGACTCAAAGAGGTCTGCGCCCATCCCCGCGATATCACCCACATTGTCCCCTACGTTGTCTGCAATAACAGCGGGATTCCTGGGGTCATCTTCTGGGATTCCTGCTTCTACTTTTCCCACAAGATCCGCTCCTACGTCCGCAGCTTTCGTATAAATACCTCCACCGACACGGGCAAAAAGAGCGATAGAGCTAGCGCCAAAACCGAATCCTGTTACAATATTGGGGTCTTTGAAAAGAGCGTAACAGATCATAATTCCAAGAACCCCCAGCCCAACAACAGACATCCCCATGACGCTTCCACCTCGGAAAGCAATCCCCAGAGCCTCGTTCATTCCCAAGGTAGCGGCAAAAGAAGTTTTACCATTAGAACGAGTAGCAACAGTCATACCGATATATCCGGCGACAGCACTAAAAAGAGCCCCTACAAGGAATGAAACAGATGTGCCCATCCCTATTGTAAACCAGAGAAGAGCGCCCACAAGAAGAGCAAAGGGGAACAGCCAGCGATACTCCCTTGAAAGGAAAGCCATCGCTCCTCCATGAATAATTTCTGAAAGTTCATTGACCCTTTCGTTTTCAACTTTAAACCTTTTGACTTTGCCATACGCGAAGAACGCGTAAGCAAGAGCCAGAACTCCAGATCCGACAACGATCCAAAACGCATCCATATAAAGAAACCTCCCTTAATTCAAAAAAGCTTGAAAAAGACAGCCCGCCTCAAGGGCGGGCAACTATGGCCAAAAACTCAATCAATTATAGTAAGGAGAGCTAGCAAAGACAAGTGATAAAACCTATTTATCTTTTTCTTTCTTTATAGATATTGCAATATCTCCATTTAATTTATCAGTTTTCTTGAGCGAAGAAAGCATCCCCTTGATTCCCCCCTCTATGAAATCGGAAACAAAGGGTCTTAGAGGAATTTTTTCTCCTTCGATTATTAAAGATAGCCGTTCAGAAGACCTTTCATACAATGCGATGATAAAATCAGCAATAGAAGACTCTTCTCCAAAAGAAAAAAAACGCTTGGTGCCATCTCTCCCCCCTTTTTTTGCTGGCATTGCTTCATAATATGCGACTATGCCAGGAATGTTCCCGGGACATGTATCCGCTTCCCCCAGCCATATTTTATGACAGGGAAAGGATTTTCCACCTTCTAGAAGTAGAATGTCAAAGTTGCTCCCTATTCTGTTTTGAATGTCATAGATCGATATCTCTCCAGGCTTTTCATACCGACACCCATCAACACCCCAATAAAGAGCGGGAATCCCCTGCGACAAGACCTTTCCTGTGTCTGTGTCCATTGGCGATAAAACTTTTTCATGAGAATGCTTTATATACGCAACATGGATCCCTGCCTCTTTCAGATACTTGAGCAATAAAAGGCAAAGTTTCGTTTTGCCGCTATTTTTCATACCGGAAACAGCAAAGATATAAGCCATTGTTAAGGATCACTCCTCTTTTTTCTTCAGCGATACGGCAGAGGATGGTCTAATCCCATATTCTCTGATGTAGTTTTTCCAAATATTACGGTAGCTGTCAAGAAGAAAAATAAAAAGACTTATGACCAATGGTCCGAGGAAAAGACCGAGGAATCCCCATGATGCCAGACCACCAACAACACCTATAAAAATGATCAGGACATGGGCCTTTCCTCCACCAGAAATAAATATGGGGCGGATAAAATTATCGACCATGCTCACAACTATTAATCCCCAAATGGCGAGAATGAACGCTTCTTTGATCTGCCCGCTGTAAAAGAGGTATATTGCGCCAGGTCCCCAGACAAGGGGCGTTCCTATAAAGGGGATCATGGCAAGCAAGGCCATTACCGCGCCAAAAACAGCCGGACTGGGAAGTCCTACATACCACCAGCCTAAAGCTCCAAGAAAGCCCTGCACTCCTGCAGTCAGGGTAATGCCATAAATGACAGCCTGAAGGATTTGTTTCGCTCTGTTAAAAAAAGCCTCTTTCTCTTTTAAAGGAAGGGGAACGATATCATTGACATAGTCAAGAATGATATGGCCGTCCCGTATCATAAAAAACGAGGCCACAACAATCACTATAAGCTGATAGAGGATGCGAATGGTATCCCCAAGAAAGGATCGCGACAGAGTAGCCAGCGTTGAGGCTATCCACGAACCAACTTGTTCTATTACGTTGACGAGAAAGGGGTATTCAGCCAAAAAAGGACGTATTCTCTCCGCCAAGACGTCGGGAAAGAAAACACTCATTATAGTCTTCCCCTGCTCTACATTCACTTTCGAAAGCACTGTAGCAAGATGCCCATATATTCTGATGCCCTCTCTAGCAAGGGTTACTCCTACAAAAATTGACGGAACCACGATCAGAACAATAATCACAGCAGTTGTTAAAGAAGCTGCTATATTAGCATATTTTTTCTTAAGAATTTTTTCATAAATCAGGGTGTAAAAAGGATAAACAAAAAAAGACAAGATCGCAGACCATGCCAGTGGCCGAAGAAGATTAAATGATACCAGATACGCAAGAGCCCCCAAGGCTAAAAACACAACCGTAAAGGGCAGAAAAAAACTTCTAATCCGTTTATAGGGACGCCTGCTCTCATACGCCAAAAGTCTCACCCATTTCAGTTTTTTTACAGAAAAGACGCAGTCATACGGCTGCGCCTTTCCGTGCAAATCTATTACTCTTTATTCCCACTCTATTGTAGAGGGCGGCTTGCTGGTAACATCTAGCACAACTCGATTAATGCCTTTGATAGAATTACAAATACGTCTTGCTGTCCTATCGAGAACATCATACGGAACTCGAACCCAATCAGCCGTCATTCCATCACTTGATTCCACTGCCCTAAGGGCGATAACTTCTGCGTATGTTCTTGAATCTCCCATTACTCCAACGGTCTTTATTGGCAAAAGGACGCAGAAGGACTGCCAAACTGTAAAGTATGTCTCGCTTTTTGAAAATTCCTCCCTGAATATTTCATCTGCCGCCCTTAATGTATCAAGACGGTCCCGAGAAATCTCGCCAAGGCAACGAACAGCTAAACCTGGCCCTGGAAAGGGCTGTCTGTTTACAATTTCTTCCGGAACGCCAAGCAACGCACCTATGGTTCGAACTTCGTCTTTGAATAGATCCCTTAAGGGCTCAAGTACTTTTAATTTCATATCTTCCGGCAAACCACCAACATTATGATGGCTTTTAATGACTGAGGCCCCTTTCCCTTTGTGCCCGCTTTCTATGACATCAGGATAGAGAGTGCCTTGAAGCAACCATTCCGCATTGTGTATTTTGGCTGCCTCTGCCTCAAACACTCGTATAAATGTTTCACCAATAATCTTTCTCTTTTGTTCTGGATCAATAACTCCTTTTAATGCGTCAAGAAAACGGTTACTGGCATCCACATAGTGTACATTTAGATCAAGCTGTTTGTACTTTTCAAGAACCCGCTCCGCCTCACGATGTCTTAACAATCCATTGTTCACGAAGATACATTCAAGGCGATCGCCAATAGCCTTTGATGTAAGGACAGCTGCAACAGTAGAATCAACACCCCCTGAAAGACCGCATATGACCCTGGCGTTTTCTGTCTTCTGCTGTACATCTTTTACCATCATATCGATCCAGCTTCCAAGATCCCAATCGCCAGTGCAGCCACAAATGTTAAAAAGGAAATTGGACAGGATCGTGATCCCGTTTTGTGTATGTGCTACTTCTGGGTGGAATTGCAGTCCCCAAATGCCCTTTTCTTCTATAGCAAAGGCTGCAGGAACGCCGCCATCTGTTTCTGCCAAAAGCAGTGCTCCATCAGGAAGTTTAGCAATATGGTCTCCATGGCTCATCCACACCTCAAAAGTTCCAGGAGCACTTTTGAAGAGCAAAGAATTTAAATCTTTCAATGAGATGGCGGTCCTGCCATACTCTCGGCTCGAACCAGACTCGATCTGCCCACCGAAAAGTTTCGCAATCAGCTGCATTCCATAGCAAACCCCTAATATGGGGACTCCAAATTCAAAAAGCTCCATAGGAACCGTTGGACTATCTTCGTCCATGACACTCTGGGGCCCGCCAGATATGATAATGCCACGTGGCTTGCGTTGGCGAATATCATCTATGCATACATCCCAAGGGATAATTTCGCTATGTACTTTCAGTTCCCTGATCCTCCTGGCAATCAATTGAGTGAACTGAGAGCCACAGTCCAGAATTATGATATTATCCATTTGCATTCCTCCGAAAAAGAACTAAATTCTCAAGGTAAATACGTTATATGAATTATATTACCAGAAAGGGAAGAAGTGTAAAAGAAAAAGCCCCCACAAAGTGGGGGCTTGTATCTTTATAACAAATTCTAGTACATGCCTTCCATGCCGCCCATTCCGGGGCCGCCAGGCATGGGACTTGCACCCTTGGGTTCCGGCTTATCGGCAACAATAGCTTCAGTAGTCAGAACCATGGCTGCTATGGAGCCAGCATTCTGCAAAGCGCTCCGCGTAACTTTAACGGGGTCTATTATTCCGGCTTCAATCATATCTACATATTCGCCAGTAGACGCATCAAGACCATTCCCAGCTCTTAAGCCGCGGACTTTCTCAACAATGACATCGCCCTGGAATCCTGCGTTTTGGGCGATAAGGTGCAGGGGGGACGAAAGGGAACTCAGAACAATAGTTCCACCTGTTTTTACATCACCATTAAAGTTCTCGAGGAATTTCTCGAGGGAGGCAATGCAGTTGATTATGGCTACGCCGCCACCCGCTACAATACCCTCTTCTACTGCAGCTCTTGTAGCATTAAGTGCATCTTCTATGCGGTGCTTCAGTTCTTTCTGCTCTGTTTCGGTAGCGGACCCTACCTGTATAACGGCCACGCCGCCAACGAGCTTGGCAAGGCGTTCCTGTAGTTTTTCTCTATCGTAATCGGACGTAGAGTCTTCAAGTTCGCGTTTGATCTGGGCTGCCCGTTTGCGGATCTCGTCTGGATTACCAGAACCCTCAACGATGGTCGTCTCTTCTTTGGTAACACGGATTTTCTTTGCTTTACCAAGCATGGAAATGTCAGCGCTATCAAGCTTAATGCCTACATCTTCACTCACAACCTGACCACCAGTTACAATGGCGATATCGCTAAGCATGGCTTTGCGGCGTTCACCAAAACCAGGGGCCTTCACTGCGGCGACCTGCATAACGCCTCTCAGTTTGTTGACTACAAGGGTGGCGAGAGCCTCTCCCTCCACATCCTCAGCAATAATCAGAAGAGGTTTGCCAGTCTGCACTACTTTTTCAAGCACTGGGAGAAGGTCTTTTATATTGCTGATCTTTCCATCGTGAATAAGGATATATGCATCATCAAGAGCGACTTCCATTCTCTCAGGATCTGTCACCATGTAAGGGCTGATATAGCCTTTATCGAACTGAAGTCCCTCGACCATTTCAAGAGTTGTTCCAACAGTCTGGCTGTCTTCAACAGTGATAACGCCATCCTGTCCGACTTTTTCCATGGCTTCTGCTATAAGCTGGCCTATGCCGGAATCGTTAGCGGAAATTGCGGCGACCTGGGCAATCTTATCACGGTTCTTAACGGGAATAGCCATTTTTTTCAATTCATCCACCACAAAGTCGATGGCTTTCTCTATGCCCTGTCTCATAAGCATCCCATTGGCACCAGCAGCAACGTTCTTCATGCCTTCGCGAATGATGGCCCTGGCAAGAACTGTAGCGGTAGTAGTTCCGTCTCCAGCAACATCGTTTGTTTTAGAAGCTACTTCTTTAACAAGCTGAGCGCCTGTATTTTCAAAAGAATCTTCAAGATCGATCTCTTTTGCGATGGTAACACCATCATTTGTAATCGTGGGTGAGCCAAACTTCTTCTCAAGGACAACGTTCCGTCCTTTGGGCCCAAGGGTAACCCCCACTGTATCAGCAACTTTATCAATACCACGCAGCATGGCGTGGCGGGCTTCTTCACTAAAAGTTAGGATCTTCGGCATTTTTGTATTCCTCCCTTAAAGATCTAATTCTCGTCTCTTACTTTTCAACAATCGCAAGCACATCGCGTTCGCTGAAGATGATGTATTCGTCTCCGTCAAGCTTCACTTCAGTTCCAGCATATTTGCTGAAAATGATGCGGTCGCCAACCTTGACTTCAAGAGGAAGCTTTTGGCCGTTTTCTAAAACTTTTCCTGTGCCAACTGCTACAACTTCTCCCTCTTGAGGTTTCTCTTTTGCAGTGTCTGGAAGAACAATTCCTCCCCTTGTCTTTTCCTCCTGATTGATGACCTTCACCACGAGACGATCACCAAGCGGTTTTAAATTCATTCGAAAATCCCTCCCTATAATAATATCCTGTCTCGTATATTAGCACTCCTTGTCATTGAGTGCTAACCGAACGGCTTAGATATTAATTGCCCTACTTTTGAATCTCAAGGATAACTAGAAGCGTTTAGCCATGTTTATTCATGATATTATCCTATTAACTCTTAATTTCTATCTTTTTCTTACTTTTTTAATTTTAATAAGCGCTAAACCAGCGGCCATGAAGGATTGGGGGTTAAAAAAAGGTCGGAAATAAGGCCTCTTTTATACCCGTTATATGCAGCAGCTGCTATCATTACCCCATTGTCCGTACACCTTATTGCTGGTGGAATAAACACATTCCAGTCTTTCTTTCTCTGTAAAGCGTTTCGTAATCCTCGATTGGCAGCTACTCCCCCTGATATAGCAACTTTTCGTATGCCCGTAACTTCGACAGCTCGTTCCACTTTCGTCATCAAAGCCTCCACTGCCGCTTTCTGAAAAGAAGCGCAAAGATCAGCGATAGGAAGATCAACGCTTTTTTCTTTCAAATCTTTTACCGCCCATAGTACCGCTGTCTTTAAGCCGCTAAAACTAAAGGCAATCTCGTCACTTGATCTTAAAGGAACGGGAAAGGAAAAGGCTTCGCTATTTCCCTTATGGGCAAGAGAATCGATAATAGGGCCTCCAGGATAACCAAGGCCCAATAGTTTGGCTACTTTATCATAAGCTTCTCCAGCAGCATCATCTCGTGTAGCTCCCAAGAGACTGTAGTTCCCAAAATCCTCTACTAAAATTATTTCTGTATGCCCGCCAGAAACAATAAGACAGATGAAAGGGGGTTCCAGATCAGGAGAAGCAACTACATTCGCAAAAAGGTGCCCTTCAAGATGATTAACGCCCAATATGGGAATATGCCATGTCTGAGCAAGAGCTTTGGCTGTCATAACCCCTACAAGAAGAGATCCCATAAGCCCTGGCCCGGCAGTTACTCCAATTAGTGACAGCTCCTGGGCAGGATCGCTAACTCCCGCATTTTCTAACGCTCTGTCGACCAAGGGAAGAATCGCCTCAAGATGTTTTCTCGAAGCAAATTCCGGAACTACACCGCCGAAGGGAGCATGATCCTTTATCTGGCTTGATATCAAATCAGCCTTAACATCCCTTTGTCCATCTAGTATTGAAACAGCCGTATCATCGCAGCTGCTCTCTATCCCTAATGTTAAAAATCGTCTTTCCACTCATTGTCACCTCTTTGGAACATTCAGCTCTCCAGAAAAATCACCCAATGAAATAAGAATATTCCGGCCCTTGGGAACATATTTTGCAGGCACGGAAAAAGCCAAGGTCCCCGTACTATCAGGGGGGAGCTCGCCAACGGCCATGAAATCTTTGCTCGTAAGTATATCGTCGCCAGTTACTTTATACTCACCGATTCGAATCATTTCTGGAGAAAAAGACCATCGTTTTATGGCTTTGTATCGCATGATAAAGAGCGCCCTGTTCTTTAGTTTTTTATCTGAATAATGGTTTGAATGCCATTTCAGCCATTCCGGTGCATTGGGATCTGAGGCGACAGCATGGGAAAGGGTGCCATCTACATATACAAATGCCGCCTGGGCACGAGACCCAATAACCATATCTCCCAACGCTGTTCCTTCAATCCATATAACAGTTGTTCGCTCGTCAATCTTCTCTTGCAGAGAGTTAGAAGCCCACCCCAAAGTTCCAGTCAGCCCCATTAACAGGATTGAAACCAGCAAAACCAGTTTCATTTTATTCCTTGTCATTATGTTCTCCTTCCTTAATCTATTCTTTATCCCTTCGCTTAAGAGCACCTCTAAGCCATTGCCACTCATGAAAATGAAAGGCCAGTGTCCCTCCCATATATATCAAAGCCCCCAGAAGCATGACTATGAAGAGCCAGCCGCATCTTAAAAGCAACCCTGCATCTATAGGATAAGGACATAGAGATTTAAACTTCCACACTGTAAAAGCCATAGCGCCTAAAACTATGGAAATACGAAGGGTCCATTTTACGCCTAAAATGTCAAGAGGGTGATTAATGCTTCGGGCAAGAAGATACCCTCCTGCAAATGATGAGAAAGTGAACCCCAGGGAAGTGGCAAGAGCAAGTCCAGCAAAGCCCATAGGTTTGACGAGAAGCAAACAGAATACAACATTGGATACCACGCTTGCGAGAGTCACGAGCAACGCCGATCTAGGGTTGCTTTGAGCATAGAGCCCCCGAAGAAAAACTGTCGTACAGGCCATTCCCGGGAGCCCCCAGGCATACATGGCCAGAGCTATACCAGTGGCGTGCCATGCCCACGCATTAAAAGCCCCTCGATAAAATAACAGGTTTACTACTTCATCAGAAACCAGCACAAGACCTATTGTCACTGGAAGAATAACAAAAAGGGCAAATCTTACCGCATCTCGCATTGTTTCTCGAAATTCCTTTTCATCTCCAACTGCGCAGCGGGAAAGTTCAGGAAGGACTGCCTGGGAGATGGCAATGACAAAAAGCCCCAGAGGAAGCTGTATCACTCTGTTAGCATAATTCAGCACAGAAATAGCGCCATCCTGGAGAAAAGAACCTAATACGCGGCTGATGACAGGATTTATCTGATTCAATGAGAGACCAGCAGCATAAGGGAAAAAAAGTTTCATCATTTTCCGTAATTCAGGATCTCTTGAATTCGGTTTTTCCGGTAATAGCAGAACTCCATTCCAGGCGCTCCAAACCCATTGAAGCACCATCTGACAGACCCCTCCTGCTAAAACAGCTATAATGAGGGTCCATATTCCTAGCCGCGACGCAGCGAAAAAGAGAATCAGAAGATATACCACATTGCTCAGGGCAGGAGCAATGGCCGGTACAAAGAATGAATCAAGACTATTTAGAACACCCATGGCCAATGCCGCCAAAGACACCAGAATTAAAAAAGGGAACATCCATTGCGTCATGGAAATTGCAAGTGAAGCTTTGACAGAGTCAAAACCTGGCGCCATAATTTTAACGAGAAATGGTGACAGAATAACGCCCGCGAAAACGACAGCTGTTCCAGCTACAAGGAGAATCCATAAAGCCTGTCTTGCCAAGTGAGATGCCTTTTCTTTCCCTCTTTGAACCAGGGATTGAGAAAATACAGGGACAAAAGCCGCGGACAGGGCTCCCTCTGCAAGCATTTGCCGTGAAAGGTTGGCAAGGGTATAGGCAACATAGAAAGCATCAAGCTGGCTTGACGCTCCAAAAAGTGCCGCCGTTACTATTTCTCGGGCTAGTCCTAGAATTCTGCTAGCAAATGTACCAACCATCATGACCAGGGCATGACGAACCATTCGGGAAACACGAGAGGACATATAATACGCCTCCTGAAATAATTAAGAGAAATGAGGTGCTTCTTTGAGTACTATAACACTTTGGGGTATTGGCAACCCACTTTTCGGCGATGATGGCGTGGGACCCTTTATCGCAAAAGAGCTGCATAAAAAAAGGGCTCTACATCCGATCACTGCCATAGACTGCGAAACTATACCTGAAAATTATATTGCCCCATTAAAACGGAACCTCCCAAATCTGCTTTTGATCGTTGACGCTGCAGATATGGATCTTCCGCCGGGATCTGTCCGTCGTATTCCACTCCATATGGTGGAGAATGTTTCTTTTAGTACTCACGGCCTCCCATTAGGGATGCTTCTTGAAGATATCGCTCAGAAAATTACAATTATCTATATTGGCATACAGCCTTTCAGCCAGAACCTGGGTGAATCTTTGTCCCAGAAGGTTAAGGACGCTGCTGAAAAATTGATTCTCATACTTGAAAAGCAGCATTTTGAAAAAATTCCTTTGCTTTACCAGGAAAATCTGTCTCCTAAATAAAATTTTCTTGCCACTTCGCTCTGAGCCACCTCATCAGGAGAGCCTTCTATAACAATCTCTCCCTGATGAATCAGATATGTTCGATCTGTAATGGCCAGAGTATCGCGGACATTATGATCTGTGAGTAATATTCCATATCCCTTTGCCCGAAGGCTCAGAATGATCTGCTGGATGTCGTAGACTGCGATAGGATCAATCCCGCTAAAAGGCTCATCTAACAAGAGGAAATCTGGCATTATAGAAAGGCACCGGGCTATTTCCACCCGCCTTCGCTCGCCGCCGCTGAGCGCATACCCAGGAATAGAAGCAAGAGATGTTAGCCCTAATTCTTCCAGGATATGGGAGACCATGGTTTCTATTTCTTTTTGGGGTTTTCCCAGCTCCTGCAGCACGATCTCAATATTTTCTTTTACTGTGAGGTTCCTGAAGATAGAAGCCTCCTGAGGAAGGTATCCTACTCCTATTCGAGCTCGGCGAAACATAGGAAAGGGGGTAATGTCCTTTGAGTCAATCATTACGCGCCCCGAATCTGGCTTTATAAGCCCGACTATCATATAAAACGTAGTCGTTTTACCAGCACCATTAGGACCAAGAAGTCCTACGATTTCACCCATATGCACATCAAGATCCACTGATGAAACTACAGTTCTCCCTTTAAAGGCCTTACAAACCTTTCTGGCTTTAAGCGTCTTTGCGCCCATTATTGCTTTTTCCCTTCCTTATCCTGGATCTGAATTGTTATTTGTGGTTTTCCAGAAGCCAATATTTTCCCTGATTGAGGGGAATAAAGTATCTCTTCTGCTCTAAGGGTTCGTTCTGGCTGTACCGCAAGAGCATTCCCCCATACTTTTATATTATCCTGGGCCTTAGAATAAACCGCATTAGAGCCAGTTATACGTGTCTTCTGCCCATCTGTTTCTGTAATAACAATGACCACATCGCCTGACGCCTGTATGTCAGTGGTTTCCCCGTTAGAGATGTTCCCTTTAACAGTTGAAGCGGAAAGGAACATTTTTTGTTTCGTGTCTTCAAACTTTTTTACTTTTTTCGCAATGAAACTGCTTTCACTGACTTCCAATTCCTGGGCATCTATTATGCGTGCCCCCAAATATCCAGAAACATTTTCCCGAAGGGAGTATCTGCCTCCATTTGAAAGATGTCCTTCTAAAAAGACACTCGTAAGGTCAACAGGTTCGTTCTCCCATTTTCCAAAGATGTGAACCCCCCCAGATAAAATTACATGTCCCGTCTGGGAATTGCCTTCTCCCATTGGTGCTGTTATCTCTAACTCCATCCTCTGAATTCGCACATTGCCTTCGGCTGTAAAATCCCCCGTTCTGGAGTGATACACCATGGTATCAGCTGTTACATGAGCTTCTATTCCCCATAGGGCTCCTGCATAGATAAAAAGAAAGGCAATAACAGCACAAGCTCTCACATACCTCAGGCCTTTTTTCATTAAGCTACACCACCCATAAAAAAATATGGTGTTAAAAACACCGTCGCTATTCTACCTTATATCAGTCACTGGAAGAAGACCTCTGTCTGGTGCTCTTCTCTTCTTTAAACTCCCACTCCAGCGCCTCTACTGCGTCATCCACATAAGATGCTGCTACCACGCAGGTTACAAAACACTCAGTCGCCAAAATCATATCGATATTGATTTCTCTGTGAGCTAGAGCTGAAAAAACCCTTGATGGAACTTTAGGGTCAAAATCCTGTGGGAAAACCGATACTTTGGCTATTTCAGTGTCAAAGGTCACACCTTGAGCGCCAATTTCCATAGAAACGGCACGACAAACTCGTATTGCCCCTTCTATTCCACTTTTCTGCACAAGGAAGGCTATATCGTTCACCTGCCCTCTCATTACACTCTGTACAATCATTTCAACCTTAATATCCGCATCAGCAAGGGCTGCAAAAAGGGAAGCAGCTATGCCAGGGATGTCTGGTACTCCAAGCAAAGCGACCTTAGCCACATCCAAATTTTTCACAACTTGCCTGTTTGGCTTGTTCTCGTCTCTCTTCGTCATCTTAAAAATACCCTCCCTTCATTGTCAACAGCCTAAAAGATGCTCAAGCCTTCGCGATCTTCCCTCAATACGAAAAAGCGCGACCGGATACCATGTCGAGAAAAAATCGAACACATAAGTTTGGCAATATCTCCTGCCAATCCCCTGGCAAAAGCAATCATACTCGGGCCAGAACCGCTAATAGCCACTCCCGAACAATTTGGTGCATTTGAAAGCTCCCTTAATATTTCTTCTCCCCCAGGAAAAAGGCGGGCCCTAAAGGGCTGATGGAGGCGATCACCCATAGCCCAGGGAAGATTGCTCCAGTTTCCTGTACTCCATGAAGCCGCAAGAAGAGCAGCTCGGCTTATATTATAAACAGCATCTTTCAAAAAAACTTTCGTCGGGAGTGCTTCTCGTGCACTCTGAGTACTCACCCGAACTTCAGGCACTGCGACAACAGCCACCATGTCCTCAGGTAAAGGCGGCATTTTTACAAAGCGGATAATTCCTCCATCCACTCCACTGACAACCATCCCTCCCATACAGCACGGAACAACATTATCAGGGTGCCCCTCTAACTCTACCATAAGAGATAAAAGTTCATCCTTTTGAAGGGAATTTTCCCGTAATGTGTTTGCTATGGCAACACCTGCCACAATGGCCGTGGAGGAACTGCCAAGCCCCCGAGCCATAGGAATGGCGTTAAGAGAACACAAATCCAGACCCGGGGGATCAATCCCCCATTTGTTGCAGGCAAATTCATAACTCTGGATAAGAGCGTTGTTCTCTCTACCGAGTTCACCGCTCCCTTCTCCTATTATTTCAAGAACATAGGACCCTTTTTTCAAAAAAGCTCGCACATCAAAAAAGTTATACAGGGACAATCCCAGTCCCAACGTATCAAAACCTGATCCCAGATTAGCGCTGGAAGCCGGCACCTTCACCCTAAAGAGCCTCATAATCCTAAAACTCCTTTCAGAGCTTCCAACGTTCCCTCTGCTGAAATTGGCCCTGGTAAACCCTGAAGAGGGCTGTCAGGATCTTTCAATCCATTCCCTGTCAGAATAAGGACAATTCGCAATCCTTCAGATAATTTGCCAGCCCTCTTCTGTTTCAAGAGAAAGGCAAGAGGGGCACAAGAAGCAGGTTCTGCAAATACTCCATCCTGAGATGCCAATTCTCTTTGTGCCTCAAGAATCTCTGTGTCTGTTACAGCATCAAACTTCCCATTACTCATTTCTATTGCCCGAACGGCCTTCTCTGCATTCACTGGGTTTCCAATGCGAATCGCAGTTGCAACTGTTTCTGGTTTTTCTACTATCCGTCCAAGCACAAGGGGAGCGGCCCCCTCAGCCTGAACACCCATAAGGCGCGGCATCGAGTCAATCTTTCCTATTTCTTTGTAGTATTCCAGTCCTGCTGCATATGCACTAATATTTCCCGCATTCCCCACTGGCAACACAATCCAGTCAGGAGCTTTTTGCAACTCATCACAAATTTCCCATGCAGCAGATCTCTGCCCCCAGAGGCGATAGGGATTTATAGAGTTTACAAGAGTTATTTTTTTCGAAAGAGCTGCTTCTCGGGCCAGCTGTAATGCCTCATCAAAATTTCCCTTGACGGCGACAACCTTTGCCCCATAAATCAAGGCCTGTGTTAATTTTCCTAAAGCAACTTTTCCTGCGGGGAGTAAAACAAAGCAGGCCAAACCAGCAGAAGCAGCATAAGCAGCTGCAGAGGCAGATGTATTACCAGTAGAAGCGCATATAACCGCCGTCGTTTTTTCTTCAAGGGCTTTTGCGACAGCCATGACCATACCCCTGTCTTTAAAAGATCCCGTTGGGTTTAAGCCGTCAAACTTGGCCCAAAGTTCCACTTTTAATTCACGACTTAGATTTTTTAAGTGAATAAGAGGAGTGTCACCTTCCATGAGCGTTATACGGGGTGTCGCCCTTGTTAAGGGCAAATCTTTTTCGTATCGATGCAATATACCCTGCCTTGCCATTTCCTTACCTCCCAAAAATAAAAAGGCCCACATCTCTCCTTAATTTGGAGACGATGTGGGCTCACTCGCGGTTCCACTCCATTTCCGGACATGCCGGCTCTCTTTCCGCTATTGGGGCGGCTTCCCTGTGCCTTATCCCTCTGGCTTCGACACCTGCTCCGAGGTGGTCTTCATCCTGTCTTTCCGTGAAAAGCTCTCAGCCCGTGGCTTTTCTTCTCTGTTTCGGACGGGGACAAAACTACTCTCCTCTTCATCGCTTGCTACAAATCATTCGTATTTGAGGCAACTTTATATAATTACTTTACATGTCTGTCAAGAGCTGCACAGAATTTAATCTGAATAGTCTCCCCCATCCTTTAGAGAATGTCCCGGAGCTCGATCTTCTGTATAATCTGATCTTTTTCCCAAAATAGCCTGCTCGGGGGCGCCATTATGATCAGAGCGTTTTGCAATAACCTCGAGCACCCTGTCTGCTGAGTCCACAGCGTTAAAGGCTTTGATAAAGCGGCTGGCCCATTCCTCTGTTTCGTCGATAATACGGCCAATGATTTCAGGGGATTCCTCTAAGATCACGTTTCCTAGCGGAAGATTCGCTTTTTTATAGTTCCCATCTTTTCTGCTGTAGCTCTGACTGTCACACCACTCTACAATTTTCTGCCATGTCTTTTCTGAAACGCCGCGATGGGGTTCTTTAACATATGAACCGTTCTCTGCTATGGCATTTCCCGTATCAGAATCCATTTTTATCCCAAAGACAATATTCTGAAAAAGGGTTGCGACGTTCCCCTTATTGATTCCAAAATTAGCGAATTTAGCCACCTTCTCAATGGGAGTTCCTGAAATACCGTGCTGGGCTATAGAAACACCAAAGGGGCGAATAACATGAGCAATGTCCTGGGTACGCTGAAGATCAATTCCTTCCTGCTGTCCTGTATCGTACGTTCCATGAAGGCTTCCATTGGAAATAGCTAGAAGGTCAGGGAATATTCCCCATGAATTAAGTCCACCAATGAAGAATTGAGCCTCTTCAACTGTGGTTAATTCCCCTGGTCCCTTTATCTCGCCCACTTCTACTTCCAGTCCCAGATAGGGAGGAATGTGCATGGCTATGTCCCGAGTGAAGCAGAGGTTTTCCCAATCCGGCATATGGGAAGCATCTATAGCTACAGACGTCCAGCCTTTTTGAATCACAGATGGAAGATGCCCCACCGCTTTAAATAGATCCTTTTCAGACTTAATGGCATAATGGTCGACGTGAAGGCCAAAAACGATACCATGCCCTAATTCAGCGGAAGTTTTCACCGCATACTCGGGAAGATTATCAAAATTACCAGCGCAGTATGTTGATTCCGACTTTGCGATCTCAATAAATACAGCGGCATTTAATTTTTGAGCTGCTTTGAATACCCCTTTTATAGTTAGCGGATTTCTTGCATTAACTGCAAGGATGATAGCATTAGCTTCCCGAAAAGCCCTGACAATGTCCCGTCCGCTTACTAAGCCTACTTCTTCATTTTCCCATAAAGCCTGAACATTCAGGGGACGTTTCTTCAGCATCTCTTTATATGAGGCGCTGTTTTTTCTCATTTATTGTCACGCTCCTTGTATAATTTCATTTATCTTTTAATCTGGAATAAAGGAATCTACAGATGACATGCAATATAATACACTATACCATAAGGTTTCCAGCTAAAAAAAGAGAGGACATCTTAATAAGATGTCCTCTCTACAGACAAGTAGAACCTTTAACGAAGACCGCTCCACATAATCATGACGATAGCGATAGGAGCTAAAAAGCGCAGTATTAAAAGCCATGGCGACATTAGCGCAAAATTGAGTCTGCCCTTATTAGAGATATCATCTTTAATTCTATCTGTTACAACCCACCCTACAAAAAGGCAAATCAGAAGACCGCCTGTAGTTAAAAGGATATTGTTGCACATCCAATCCATGGCATCGAGAAAACTTTTACCAAAGAGATTGATAGGATAAGCCCCCTGGGACAGGGCTGATGGAACCCCAAAAAGAAAAATAGCCGTCCCCATAAGGAGTGAACTCTTCCCTCTGCTCCAGCCCAGTTCATCTTTACAGTAAGAAACAACAACCTCAAAAAGTGATACTGACGAGGTAAGGGCAGCTATAAAGAGAAGTACAAAAAAGAGCGCCGACCAAACCATGCCGCCCCACATCTTCGAAAAAACGGCTGGTAAGGTAATAAAAGTGAGGCCAGGCCCTGCTCCTGCGTCGATACCAAAAGCAAAAACAGTAGGGAAGATTATTAATCCCGCAAGAAAAGCAACAAGGGTATCAAGAAAAGTAACTGTGACAACTGACTTTGGGATATTTTCATTCTTCCCAATATAGCTACCAAACGTGATGAGGATTCCCATACCAAGTGAGAGAGAGTAAAAAGCCTGTCCAAGAGCATCTATAATAGTGCTTCCGGTGACTTTCGAAAAGTCTGGTTTAAGATAAAAAGCAATGCCTTTTGATGCTCCAGGAAGTGTCAAAGCCCTGGTAACAAGAACAAGCAGGACAATAAAAAGCCCAGGCATTAGAATTTTACTGGCACGCTCAATACCTTGTCCAACTCCTTTATACACTACAAGAACAACCATAAGCATAAAAACAAAAAAAGCCAGGAGAACTTGAGTGGGATTGGCGATAAAGCCTAAAAAGGAATCCTGAGCAGCTGATATATCATGAAGCGACATGAGACCTGTGAAAGACTTAAAAATATAAGCAAAGGTCCACCCTCCGATAACAGCATAATAAGAGAGGATAATAAAAGCCACAGCCAGCCCCATCCAACCAACGAGAGGCCATACTCCACCTTTGAGCTCCCTGAAAGCCCCTACTGCATTCTTTTTTGCCGCGCGCCCGATGGCAAACTCTGCCAACATTACCGATGCCCCAATAGTAAATGCCAAAGCAATATATATCACTAGAAAGGCAGCCCCACCATTTTTCCCCGTAATGTAGGGAAAGCGCCAAATATTACCAAGACCAATTGCCGACCCCGCTGAAGCGAGTAGAAAGCCAATTCGACTTCCCCACTGCTCCCTTTCCATTTTTTCCTGTTTCATATAAAAATCCCTCCCTGAATATTGTTTGTATGTTCAAAACAAAAAACTCTACACGAAAATGCCCTTTACTTCTTTAAATGTTTAACTTTTTAAAAAATTAGTGTGATTGAATGGATGTATAAAAAAAGGGGTCGAACCCTGAAAGGGCCGACCCCCGAAAAGTCTGCTGGCTAAAAATCAAACGCCAGTAGGCACTCCGGAAGAGGACCCGCAGCTAATAATGACTAGAAGTATAATTATTATGTTAATTAATATATTTAGATTGACATTCACTGCTTTCCCCTCCTTGCCTCTGGTGTATTCTGTATCCTTAAAAGTGACGACATTCTACATATTATTTTTAAACTTGTCAAATTTTATTTTATTAAATATTTCAGAATTCTATCCCAAAAAGTATTTCTGAAAGAAGTCTTGACTTTCAAATTGATCATCTCGCCGCCCTGAAAAGGAAAGGGGGTTGCAGTTTCATAAAGACCATGATAATATACCCTTCGCTGCGTAAGATGCAGATGATATTGGGGAATGGTGCAACGGCAGCACGCCTGACTCTGGATCAGGTAATCCTGGTTCGAATCCAGGTTCCCCAGCCAGAAAACAAGGCCCCATCGACTAGCGGCCGAGGTCATCACCCTCTCAAGGTGGAGACACGGGTTCGAATCCCGTTGGGGCTGCCATAATAAATGCAAGAGGCCAGGTTTTACCTGGCCTCTTTTGTATTTACTCCATCCTAAAAAGTAACACGAGAAGAAAAAATCATCTACTCTACTTCTTCTTTCAGCCTCTCTTCCCAGGTAATAAACGAGTGGTAATAAATTTCGTCGCCATCATCAATACCACGGGTAATTTCTGTTATATGGGTATGGGCGGCACCAACCTGTTCAAGCACATATTTCACAGCAACCTCAGGCATGCTGTGCTCACCACAAGTATATATGTCAAGAGCCATATATTGTGCTTCAGGCCACGTATGAACAGATAGATGCGATTCGCTGATAACCACAACGCCGCTCACTCCATTGGGAGGGAATCGATGAAAGGACACGGACCAGACTTGGGTATTCGCTCTCTTCGCTGCTTCCACTAGGATTTCCTGCAAACGTTCAACTTGTCCGATAACGCCCCCACACCCTGAAGCCTCAACAATAAAGTGGTAACCCTTCGGTGACATTTACCCTCCTCCTCTTTATACAAACAAAATAGCCATTGGGCCAAGTGGAACAAGTATAGTACAAAAGAACATCAAAACACAAAAAAGAAAATATAAAAATATTGGAAACTTCAAACAGGCCTTAAAAGGAAAAAAGCAGCTGCGTAGTGCAGCTGCTTTAAATATTCTGGTGGAGCTAAGGGGGCTCGAACCCCTGACCTCTTGAATGCCATTCAAGCGCTCTCCCAGCTGAGCTATAGCCCCTCATTGCGAAACGTGAGTATTATAAGTAGCAGTGACAGTTCTGTCAACCTCCGAAATGGCCATTCTCTGCTTTCTATACAAAAAGAGTCCTAAGCACGATTGCCCTCCTGTAGAAGGGATGAGAGAATAATTATATATCACGTTGAAAAGGAGTTCTGACTATGGCACGTAAAAAGACAACAACAGCCTTATGGTGTATCTCCTCTATCATATTCCTATTGATATTTCAGGCTATTCCCGCTGAAGCCATAAGCAGGGGAATAATGGCCGAAGCAATCATCGAATCTCTGGCTATCCCAAGATGGACAGGAGAAGAACATTTCTCAGATGTGCCAGAAAACCACCCTGCATTCCCAGCTGTAGAAACAGCACGGGCATATGGCATTATCTTCCCAGGAGAGCGATTCCATCCAGATCTAGAAGCGACTCGCATGGAAGCATTGCTTTTCGCCTTCAAAGCCATGGGGTGGTCTCACGAGGCAAGACTCATTAACTTTCTTGTCCCTAAGAATAATCCGCAGATACCTGAGTATATGATCCCATACCTAACTTTGGGAAAAGCATGTACTCCTTGTGCTCCTGAAGTTTTTCTATCTGATCCCCTGGAAAATCTAAACCCCCAGGATCTTCAAGAGCTAAAAGACTGGCTTATACAATGTCGACGTTCTATTAGTTGGGATCAGACTTTTCATGGAGAATACGCTTCCCTACGGGTCTGCCGTGAGAAAATTGGCACTCCGCCAAGTTCCTGGGCTATATTCATAAAGGAGTTCCAGGATAAAGAAAATGCCCTGTCCCTCCAAAAGAATTTATCAGAACAGGGTTTGTCGGCTTTTATGGCAAATACTGAATGTGCTTATGCTGTTTATGTTGGACCATACACAAATTATGTTAAAGCATGGGAAGTTCTCGCTAGAATACCCGCTGATCTGGCTGGACAAGTTGTTCCCTATAGCGAACAGGGAGGCAATGCGCTCTTCTGGGCTGCCATACAGATAAAGGACGAGCAATCTCCTTTTATTGTTACCGCCCATTCTTTAGGAAAATATATTCTCCCCCTAAGTCAAATGAATAAAGAGTTAAAAGCAGAAGGAGCTATAAATGGAGGATTTTTTACAAAAGGGAAACCAATAGGAACGCTATTAATCAATGGCATTCCCCTCTTTCCTTCATATGAAAGGCGTTCCGCTGTGGGCTGGACTGCCAAGGGTAAAGCTCTCTTCGGAAGTGGCGAGTTTCGAGCCGTACTACGAAAAAATGACCGTATTGCGCCTATCGGCTCTTTAAACACTTTTCCGTCACAAAACGGTTTGGCTCTTTTCTCCCCGGAAGCTGGCGCCCTTCCCCGTCCTTTGCAATCTGACGCCGAGGCATTCTTACTTCAGCAAGGGGCCGTGAAAAAATTAAATCGAGGGGACAAAGCTCGGCGAATCGTGCCGGAAGGACATGTTCTTCTTGCTGCAAGGGGATATGGCATACAGATAGTTAATTCTCTGCTGGAACATGGGAATCCCCTCTCAATAGAAGTACAATGGAGAGATTCAGCAATGCGGGAAGCCATATTTGCCCTGCAGGGCGGCCCTATGCTTTTATTGGATGGACAACTTCAAACTAAAAATGAAGGGTTTTCAAAAGGTTTCCGAGAACGTAGACATCCTCGAACCCTTGTTGGCACTGATGGGAAGGCGCTCTGGTGGATTGTAGTAGATGGCCGAGACCCCTGGCACAGCAATGGAGTTACCCTTATGGAGGCAAGCCAGCTTGCACATAACCTAGGTCTCTCGACAGTACTAAATCTTGATGGTGGCGGTTCCTCCCAACTCCTGTGGAAAGGAGAAATCGTCAATGCCATTCCTGGAGGGAAGGAACGCCCTCTCCCTTACGGAATTTTCTTTGGCTCCAGAGAATGAAGCCTTACTTCTGTTTGTGGTATGGCCATAGGGATATTTGCCTCATCAAAAGCTTCTTTCACCCTCAGGCGATATTCCCTGGATAATGCCCACTGATCTCCTGGTGTCGTATCAAAAAGTGTTCTCAAAACCATGGAGCTGTCAAGAAAATCAAGAATACCCTGAACTGTGGGAGAGCCTATAAAAAGAGAGGAGTTTTCCCGCTGAAGTGTATGTGCTGTCTCTTCCATTATTTTCATTGCTTTCCGTACATCTGAATCGAAAGGAACTCGGATCTTGATCGCGGCGCGAGACCAGTTTTTAGTATAATTTGTAACGCCATTGATGCTTCCATTAGGAATAATAATGAGATTTCCATCAATATCGCGTAAATGGGTGGTGCGAAGAGTCAGTTTTTCTACTGTCCCACCTCCCATAGATGTATTTATCCAATCTCCCACTCCGTAATGGTCTTCTAAAACAACAAAAATACCATTTAAGAAATCACGAATAATATTCTGTGCAGCCATGGATATTCCCAAGCCCGCCAAGCCGACACCGGTCAAGATCGGAGTTATGTTGACACCAAAACTGCCAATGAGACTCAACACAAAAATAACGGCAATAAGCCACTTCACCACATTTAGAGTTATTCCTTTCAGTGTTTCGATCCGCTGTAGCGCCGCTGGCCTGCTTCCGTTTTTTCCGTTTTTCACCAGCCGCTTATGGAGCAGGTCAAAACCACGTGAGGTTGTCAAAGAAACTACTTTATTTACAATAATCCAGACAATAACAATCCCAATGGCAATGGCGATTTGATGAGCGAAGGGGAATGCCATTTTTAACTTATCCATCTTTTACTCTCCCGTAAGCCTGTTAAACTTTTGTTTTATCTTCAATGGTAAGGTCTGGTCGGTATTTGTTTACAATACACTGAAAGATCTCCCATTGATCACTTCGGAAGGGAATTTGCCATCCTTTCCCATCCTCTTTGAAAAAACGCGCATAGAATAAATTTTTTTTGCGAAGGATTACAACAGACTGGATAGTTTCCCAAGGTAATATTTCTCGCCTTTTCTTCCCCCAGACTGTTCGGACATAAATTACCCCTTCTGAAGAAATACTCATCGAATTATTGATCCCACCCATGGAAAGGCATACTATCCCCACCAAAACATAGGGGAACATAAGCATAAGCCCCTTTATTTTCATAGAAAAAAGTTTGGCCATGCCTATAGCTAAAATAAGAAATCCCACAACGAAGGTTATCCCGCGTATCCATTTGGGAAAGGCGAGGGCAGATGTCAAGATGCTGGTTTCTTCAAGGGGAGGTTCGTTATTGAAACAAGAAGTCTTACTCAAACATTGAGGCGCTTTGTCAAACATTTTCACCATATCTCCCGCCTTGCGTCTAAACTATTTTAATCTGGGGCTGATGGATAAGGAATAGGAACATACTGTACAGATGGCCTTCCTATCCCCGACTGAGGATAGAGTTTCATAATATTGCAAACTTGAGAAGATAGATCTGTATTCACGGGCAAGCCGAGGGCTTGGGCTTCCTCTGCCGTAATCGGATAATCATGGGTCCATCGGCCTTCGGTCAGCACTAAAGCCAATTCTGTTGCTTTTTCATCACCCATTCGGTCTTTTAACAGATTGAACACAAAAGAGCGGGTCTGCTTTACAGCCTTCCGGCTCACGTCAGCAAGGATGAGAGTCGTATCCTCCACCTCTGATACAGGTTTCTCTTCTACGGCTCTGAGAATAGAGGCTGCCGGATATTGCCCTATCTGCGGATCTACAGGGCCAAGCACTGCATGTTTATCCATAAGAATTTCGTCTGCGGCAAGGGCTATGAGAGTGCCGCCAGACATAGCGTAATGGGGAACGACCACTGTAACCTTTGCTGGATGCTTCTTCAATGCATAAGCTATCTGCTCCGCGGCGAGGAGCAATCCCCCCGGGGTGTGTATAATAAGATCGATAGGGGTTCCTTCAGAGGTAAGGCGAATGGCCCTCAATACTTCCTCAGAATCTTCAATGTTGATGAAGTTGCGTGAGAACATCCCAAAAAAACCAACGCTCTCCTGACGATGGATAAGGGTTATGATCCTCGTCTTTCTGCGTTTTTCGCAGGCCCTTAGTGCAGTAATTCTTCGCCAATGTAAGATCTGCTGCCTCAATTGGGGGTAAATAAAAAAGAAGATGAACAATAAAAACCACGAATTAGAACTTCCCATGGGACACCTCCTTCATTATTTTAAGAAGAACCGTGCATGTTATTGTACAGGGGATGAAACGCTCTGTCAGCAGGAGAAAAAATAAAGGGGTTATTTTTTATGAAAGAAGGCGGCTCTAAACCGCCGCCTTCTTTTCTTTTTTCCTTTTTTGAGGTTTTGTACACTCAAAAGTCATTTCACCTTTGTCCTCATCAATAGAGACGAGACTTCCCTTCTTGATCTTGCCCTCAAGCAGCATGTCTGCCATCCGGTCTTCTATAAGCTGCTGAATTTTTCGCCGCAAGGGTCTGGCACCATATCTTGGGTTATAACCCTTTTCGAGAATAAACGCTTTTGCCTCTTCACTAACCTTAATATCTACATCCTGATAACGCAACCGTTCCTTTACGTCGGATAACATGATATCAACGATAACAAGCATTTCCTTTTTGCTCAGAGGCCTGAAAACCACCATCTCATCTACTCGATTAATAAATTCAGGGCGAAATGTTTTTTGCACCGCATCCAAAATATCAGATTTAGTTTTATCCCAATCGAAATAACCATCCGCTTCTCCTGATATTGAGAATCCAAGGGATGTCCCTTTGACCCAATCTTTGGCCCCAATATTGCTGGTCATAATAATAACAGCATTCCTAAAGTCAACTGTATGACCCTGACCATCTGTAAGCCGGCCATCTTCCAGAATTTGAAGCAAGATATTGAAAACGTCCTCATGGGCCTTTTCTATTTCATCGAACAACACTACTGAATAAGGACGTCGACGAATGGCCTCCGTAAGCTTTCCACCTTCATCGTACCCCACATACCCAGGAGGGGCCCCTATCAGTTTTCCTACTTCATGGCGTTCCATAAACTCGCTCATGTCAAGGCGGATCATGGCATCTTCGCTGCCAAAGAGAAAATCTGCCAATCTTCTGGCTAACTCAGTTTTACCGACGCCTGTGGGTCCTAAGAAAAGAAAACTGCCCACGGGACGACGGGGGTCTTTCATGCCGCTCCTCGCTCTACGTATAGCTCTGGCAACGGCACTTACCGCCTCTTCCTGGCCAATAAGCCGGCAATGTATCTCTTCCTCCATCCTAAGCAGTCGCTGGGTTTCTTCTTCTGTCAACTGAGTTACTGGAATATTCGTCCACTCGCTCACTATAGTGGCAATATCATCAAAAGAAACGAGAGGTTTCTCTTGATATCGCCTGGACTGCCAATCTTTTTTCTTCTCTTCGAGTTCCTCCGATATCTTCCGTTCAGTATCTCGTAAACGAGCAGCTTTTTCAAATTCCTGAGAGGTTACGGCAGCCTCTTTTTCTTTTCGAACCTCTTCAAGATCATGTTCTATATCTTTAAGATTTGCGGGAATCTCCATGGTTTTCAAGCGAGCTCGGGCAGCTGCTTCATCGATCAGGTCAATCGCCTTATCGGGAAGAAAACGCTCTGTAATATATCTTGATGAAAGGCGAGCGGCAGCGACAAGGGCATCGTCTGATATCTTTACCCTGTGATGGGACTCATATCGATCTCTGAGTCCCTCAAGTATGCTGATCGTATCGTCTACCGAGGGTTCCTCAACCATTACTGGCTGAAAGCGCCGTTCAAGGGCTGCGTCTTTTTCTATATATTTACGATATTCATCTAATGTAGTAGCGCCAATGACCTGAAACTCACCTCGCGATAGACTTGGCTTGAGTATATTGGCAGCATCCACAGCTCCCTCTGCGCCACCGGCACCGATTATGGAGTGAATCTCATCGATAAAGATGATAACATCCCCTGTTTCTCGAAGTTCTTTTAAGAGTTTTCTCATCCTCTCTTCGAATTCGCCGCGGTATTTTGTTCCGGCTACGAGATTTCCTATGTTCAGCTGAACTATTTTTTTCCCTCTCAAAATTTCAGCAATATTACCATCTTGAATCTTCTGTGCCAGTCCTTCCACTATTGCAGTTTTCCCTACTCCAGGATCCCCAAGAAGGACCGGGTTGTTTTTGGTTCGTCTTGCAAGAATTTGTATCACTCGCTGAATTTCTTTATCTCGGCCTATAACGGGGTCAAGTTCGTCTTTTCGACTCTTTTCTGAAAGATCTATACCTAGCTGATCGAGGGTAGGGGTCTTGGAGTGCACGTTTCTTTGCCCTTCGCCGGATAGATCTGGCTGTACCCCCCTATCTGCTTCGTTATTTGCTATAAAACGGCTTATTTCCCGCTGAACAATAACACTATCTACACCAGAAGACAGAAGGATCTGAGCTGCCACACCTTCCCCTTCGGCTAAGAGACCGAGAAGCACATGCTCTGTGCCTACATAGTTAACTCCCATATTCCGAGCTTCTTTAATGGCAAGATCAAGCACCCGTTTTGCTCGTGGGCTCAACGGAAGATCAATAGGCTTTAATATAGGCTGTCCCTTTCCTACGAGTTCTTCTGTTTGCCGGCGGACTTCCTGAAAGTTCACGCCAAGTGAATTGAGAACCTGAGCAGCGACACCCTCTCCTTCTACGAGAAGGCCAAGAAGGATATGCTCTGTTCCGATTACGTCGTGCCCCATCCGAAGAGCCTCTCTATGGGCAAGCTGAACTACTTTTTTGCCCCGTTCCGTAAAAAACTGCCACATGGTTTTCCACCCTTTCAAATAATGCTCTTATGCAAGGGCCAGACCTCGAAGCATTCGTTTTAAGATCTCGGCCTGCAAAGCATTTCGCTTGTAAGGAGATACATCGAAATCAGAGCTGGCCACTTCATCTAAAAACCTCATCGCCACTTCTATCACGAGACGTTCTCTCGCAGAAAGAAGCTCTCTGTCCTGAAGGGCAGCTAAAAGACGTTTTGCATCCTGTTCACTTACAGCATTACCCACTATATCTTCAATATGACTTATCTTTTCTTCCGGCACATCGTAACAGATACGAACTATGCGGATATAACCATGTCCCCCACGCTGGCTTTCTACTATATATCCTCTTTCAGGAGTGAAACGGCTTCTTAAAACGTAGTTGATCTGACTCGGGACACAACCGAAGAATTCCGCAAGGTCTTTACGTCGTAAAGAAATAGCTTCTTCTTCCATTTCTTCTTGAAAAAGCTTATTAATATAATCTTCAATAACCTCAGTCAGGCTCGACATAACATAAACCTCCTACCCTGAATCGTTGGTGTCCTTATTGTAGAGAATTGGTCAACATTAGTCAAGGTTGTTTCAGAAATAGGGGGATGATTATTTTTTGCCTACTTGGTTCTCTTCTCCGCTGCGTATACGTTTTATGTTCTCTTTGTGGCGGACAAGAGCCAGAAAAGCCATGGAGAGAACTGCCAAGACATGAGAAGAATCCATTTTAAGGGTTATAAAAATAAGGGGGAGGCTGAAAAGAGATACTATTGAAGCCACAGACACATACCTTGAAATTTTCAAGGTCCCATACCATATTATGCCAGCTGCCAAAGCAGCATAGGAGCTATAGGGGGGTATCATAAAGAAAACCACACCAAAGGTCGTCGCCACACCCTTGCCGCCTTTGCCTTTAAGCCATATGGGGAAATTATGCCCGCATACACTAGCAAAAGCCATTAGAGCAAGAAGTGAGGAGCTTTCCACTTTCATAGATCTTGCTAAAACAAGCACCACTCCGCCTTTAATCATATCTATAATCGTCACGATAATTGCCCATTTTTTCCCCATCCGACGTCCAACGTTAGTGGCGCCTATGTTCCCAGAACCAAATGTGCGGATATCTTCACCACAAAATAATTTAACAAAGACATATCCTGTGGGGAAAGATCCTGCTAAATATGCAATTAGAATCCACATCCAGTTTGTCATTGTTACCTCCTTAGAACAAATGCATCCACAACAACAGCACCCTTTTTCTTTACAAAAACAGGGTTTATTTCCAATTGAACAAGCCTAGTTTCAGTACACGCCAATCTTGAAAGGCTGGCCACCATTTTAGCAAATGCTGCCACATCATAACCAGGGCGCCCCCAAACCCCGCGTAAAAGAGAGTATCCCTTCAATTCTCTAATCATCGCCATAGCACTTTCTTCGTCCACAGGAGCAACTCTCATGACAAAATCCCGAACGGCACTCGCATATATACCTCCGAGGCCAACAGATAGTACCGCTCCAAAGACAGTATCCCGTTTGATCGCAACAGTACACTCTATACCGTCCTCGAGCATCTCCTGAACAAGTACCCCCCTGATATCCGCTGCTGGGTTAGCCAGTCTGGCTTTTTCCAAGGTGCGGCCATAGGCATTTCTAAGTTCCTCTTCCCCTCTCAAATTTAATGCTATTATTCGGGCTTCACTTTTATGGACGATATTCGGAGACATCACCTTGAGGGCAACTGGATAGCCAATAGTTTCTGCTGTTTCAATAGCTTCTTCCAATGAGTGGCACAAATATTCTTTGGTAATATCTATATTGTGAAAAGCAAGAAGTCGTTTCGCATCATATTCTGTCATGCTTTGGGGGAGGTCAGGGAGTCCTTCTTTCTCTTCCGCCACAGCACACTCCTCACAACTTACAGGCATTGATGCTTCAAGGGAAGGGATGCCGACACTCAAGCCCGCTAAGGCTCGAGCACATCGTCTTGGGCTGGTAAAAAAGGGAATACCTTCTTCCTTTAACATTTCCCTCACTTCTTCCTCTATGCCTCCCATAGAACAACACACCACCGGGTGCTTTCTATCCCTGACCACATCAAGCAACGCTGCCATAATATTTCGCACTTCTTCTCCCCGGCTTTCTGTTAAAACAGCAGCTATTATGTCCAAATTGGGAGAGTTCATCAGACGCCGGAGCAGGTAGGTTACATATTCTGCCCCCTCCACTCCAAGGGAAGCCAAATCGATAGGGTTATTTACATAAACGTCAGAAGGGAGGCTTTTTTTCAGCTCTCTTTGAAGATCTTCGGGAACTGATGGCACCTTCAGCCCCTCTTCAAAACAATTATCAGAAAAGGCAATGCCTGCTCCCCGGGAAGGAGAAACAATGATAGTTTTTCGCCCAGCAGGGGGGGGAAAGGAATTATAGACACAGGCCAGGTCTATTATTTCATCTGTGTCACGCAGGGGAAGAATTCCAAACTGCTTAAATGCAGCACTCCAAATTGCCGCATTCCCTGCACCAGCCGATACATGACTTGAAATAGCCTGGCGAGATGAAACATTCTGCCCGGCTTTAAGAACTCCAAGGCGTACTCCCCTCAGATTGGCTTCACGAGCCATTCTTAAAAAAGCTACTCCGTCACGCAATCCCTCCAGGCAGAAAAGCATTAACTTTACACAAGGATCATTTAGAATCCATGTTCCAACCTCAGCCAAATCTATATCTGATGTCCCACCTGTTGTTATCACATATCGAAAGCCTGTCCCTGCTAATCGAGCAGCAGAAGCAACAGCAAAGCCCAAATCCCCACTTTGCGAAATAAGTGCAACTTTCTCGTATTGATCTTTGCTGAAGCACCCTTGAAAAGGAGAAATAACAATCTTATCTTTTAAATTGATAAATCCCATGGAATCCGGACCTATAATGCGTAATGCGCTTTTCGAAAGTATTCGACTGACTGTCTCTTTATCTTTTTGACTCCACACTCCACTTTGTTCCGATGCAAGGAGCATGGCATAAGGAATATTTTCTTCTTCGCATCTACCAAGCCAGTAAGGCAAATGACATGTCGCCACGTCTAAAATGGCTAAATCCACCTGTTGAAAAGTGGCTTCTTCATTTTTAATCTCAATAACGGGGCCTTTAAATGAAGACTCCTGAAGGGTCTTCTCAGCTCTTGCAGCCGCTCCGCTCCATGCAATACCCTCTCCTATTAACGCAATGGAGCGGGGATTAAACAATCTGTCAAATTTTGCCTCAGACATTGTGATGATCAACCCTTCCTCTTTTCACTACTGTGGTTTTATATTAAACATGTTATCAGAAGTATAATCATCCTCTGCTTTCAACTGCTGATATTTCTCCAGCATAACCAGAATTCTCTCTTTTATCCTCTGCTTATGAGATCCTGACCAATAGACTTTGCCGCACTTTGGACATTCGGTAAACTCATTATAGAACAACCTCGTAAGAGGCTCCAGGCGATCATGAACATCTTCCTTTTGGACGGAGCGAAGAGTCTCATTACAAAAACTACATCTGCTAAAAGGTAAAAGCCACAATTTTAGATTATAAAACTTGATAACCTCAAATAGCTGGAACCAGGGCCTTTCTTCACGAATAAGCCGCCCATAGGTTATTATTTTTCGCTTTAACAAGGAACGGTCTCTCGTTATTACAATTCTCCCTTCGTCTTTAGAAATAGCAGCAATATCCTTATCATGCCATGCATGGTTGTAAATAGTATCAAGCCCCATCAATCGAAGAAGGGATCCTAATCTGGCCACATTAATGTCAACTACAAAAGAAGGCCGGTCAAGAGGTACTGGCCTTAAAAGTGTCGCTTTAGTAACATCAACTGGCGGGGAAAACGGCAATATACATGCCTTGTCTCTATCCTTCAAAAGATAATTAAAATCTACAGAAATTCCGTTAACCAGGATCTCCCCCACCTCAGTGTGAGGCACACCCAAAGCCTCCACACCGTCTTTTACAGAGGTAAGCCTTTGCAAGAAGAAATCGAGAGGCGTCATTTCTACTTTTGTAGAATAAAAAAAATACGAGAAACTTGGCGAGAAAGCTATTTGTGCCTCCATTGGTACAGCCCCCCATCTTTCACGCTTTTAAATTTCTTTTCCCCCTAATATTTTTATATTATAATCGTATCATGAGATGTATACTGGTTGTTCTTGATGGATTGGGAGATAAAGGGATAGCTCCCCTGGGAGGGAAGACACCCCTTCAGGCTGCTCGAACTGTTAATCTGGATCGTATTGCGGCATCAGGCACGTGCGGCCTCTATCATAGCTGCCTGCAAGGTCAGGCTTTGCCGAGTGAAATGGCCCACTTTATAATGTTTGGCTATGATCTCGCCTTCTTCCCTGGGAGAGGATACATCGAAGCCAGAGCTGAGGGGGTTCCTGTAAGAGATGGCGACGTGTCCTTGCTTTCTCGCACTTTCTCAGTAAACAAGAAAAAAAACCTCTTCATCTTGAAGATTGAAAAGATGAATCCCGATCACACCATATTAAAACCGCTTCATGACGCTATCAGATTCTATAGAAAGGACAACATAGAGATCGAATTTATTCCCACCATGGGTATCGCCGGACTCTCCGTCATGCGAGGACCTGGGCTTTCCTCGGAAGTAACAGACTCCAATCCTATCTATGAAGAACGGCCTATTATGCAAGTCCTCCCCAGAGAAGACACAAAGGATTTCAAAAAAGCACATTACACCGCTGAAATTCTTAATGACTACATGAGGTGGTCCTATGAGATTTTGTCTTCCCATCCTATAAACATCAAAAGGGAGAGGGATAACGAACCTCCAATAAATTTTATAGGTCTTCAGCGAGCTGGGCAATACTGCCCTCTTATACCTTTCCACCAGAAATGGGGGCTTCGGGCACTCTGTATAGCTTCCGGTGCCATCTACCATGGCTTGTGTTCTATTCTTGGCATGGATATCCTTCGTGTAAGGGATACAGATGCCCCTGAAAAAGACCTTGAAGAACGGCTTCGCATAGCCTATGAAGCGACAGATTATGATTTTATCTATGTTCATACTAAGGCAACAGATGAAGCGGCTCACAAAAGAAGTTATCAAAAGAAAATAGATGTGATAGAAGCCCTGGACAAGGCTTTTAAATTCGCTTATGAGGTAATCGTTCCTGATGACGAGGTATTGTTTATCGTAACCTCTGACCATTCTACCGCCAGTGTAGGAAACATGATTCACTCTGGAGAAACTGTGCCCATCATTATGAGTGGACGTTATACTCGAAAAGACTCTGTACAGGTCTTTGATGAAATAAGTTGTGCCGCAGGCGGATTGGGATTGTTGCGAGGGCATGAGCTCATGTATATGACCCTAAACCTTCTAGATAGAGGGAAGCTCGCAGGACTCATGGATTCACCAGTAGACCAACCGTACTATCCCGGCCCATACATCCCATTGAAAGGGTGAGAATTATGGAAGAACGGCTCAAAGCTATTCTGCTGAGAAAACCGGAGCTCATTACAGATTTTCCGCCATGGATGCTGCCACAAGATGACATAAAGAAGATAAGGGCTACGGAGGATGTTGTCATCATTGAGGTCGCAGGACGGGATAGTTTCGCTGCTCTTTTTAAATACATGGAAAACCACTCTGTTAAAGGGGTTATTCCCACTATCGCTTACACCGCGACAGAATATGGCGACTGGATAAGTTTATACGATAACCTTGATTATATGAAAGATCACCTTCGCTCATTATCGGTCCATATTTATTCTCCTGTAATTATGGGTTCCCCAGCCCTTTGGAAAAGACTTTGCGGCTCTATCGCGGCTATATCCTTGGCTAAATTTGGTTTTTATACACCCTGTATAGGCTGCCACCTATATCTTCATGGGATCCGTATCCCCCTGGCCCTTCAGCTTGGAATAAAAACTGTTATAGCCGGAGAAAGAGAATCCCATGACGGTGCTATAAAAATAAATCAGATCAATGTATCCCTTGATGGGTACATTGAACTCTTTAAGCTTTTTAGCCTCTCCCTGGAGATGCCCCTCCGCCATATTAGTAAAGGCAGTGAGATCGAAAGCCTCCTTGGGATATCATGGGAGAGGGGACGACGTCAGCTAGATTGTGTACTTAGCGGAAATTATGTGGGAGAAAACGGATGCGTTGCCTACTCAGAAGAATCAATTCAAAAATATCTTAATGATTTTGCTGTTCCCCTTATGGAAGGATATATTCGAAAAGCTATAGCCTCACCGTTTTGAACGCGGAAAATCAAAGAACGTTCATAACGAGATAATCCTCAAACGACGTGCACTAAAAAAAGGGAAACATCGTATGATGTTTCCCTTTCAAACCCGATATGGTGCGGAGGGGGAGACTCGAACTCCCACAGCCCAGAGGCCACAAGGTCCTTAGCCTTGCGCGTCTACCCGTTCCGCCACCCCCGCAGAACGACGGTTATTATAATGTGGCTTGCCCATTAAGTCAATACATGGAGGTGCTAAAAACTTAGAATTCTCTTCTTTCTTTAATACGAGCAGCCTTACCACTGAGCTTTCTCAGATAGTACAGTTTAGCTCTACGTACCTTCCCAAGGCGTTTTACTTCGATCTTATCGATTGAAGGACAGTGGATTGGAAAAACTCTTTCAACACCAACGCCATTTGAAATCTTTCTGACGGTAAAAGTTTCATTGACTCCGCCATGTTTCCTAGCTATTACAACACCTTCAAAAACCTGAATACGCTCACGAGCCCCTTCAGTAACTTTCACATGGACACGAACAGTGTCTCCTGAACGAAATTCTGGCACTTCGTTTTTCATATATTTCTTTTCAACCAGTTTAATGGCATCCATTGCTAACCCTCCTTACTCCATTACAAAAATCGTTTATCTCCACCCGAAAAACCTATCGAGAATCACTCCTACTGCAGTTCGAACAGAGAGATGGTTATAATCTTCCTTTCCCCCACAAAGAGGCTGCAAAAGGACAGAACAACGTTCAGTGACTTCTTTGTGCAACCCGGAAGCCGTACCAAACACAAAAAGCACTGGTTTCTGGTCCTCCAGAAGAGTCCTTTTCATTTCTAGCCAGTGAATTGCCCCGGGATAAGCTCTAGCTGTGGTTCCAACAACTAAAGGCTCTTCGTGTTCTTTGCTTTTTATCCACTCAACAGCCTTATCAAGAGTTGGAACCGTTTTCATTGTCTTAAATGCTTCCGCTCTGCTCGGATTGAAAGATGCTCCATAGCCCTTCACCCAATGGGCGGCCATGGTTTTTGCGAGTTCCCGCTGACTTTTCAGAGGAGTAACCACCAAAAATTTACGTAGCCCATAAGTACGACAAGAACGACTAATATCCGAAAGATCAAGGCCGGTGAGAGCCGCTGTCGTTTTTTGCCCATAATGGTCCATAACAGGATGGTGGACCAAAGCCAGATACACTCCTTTTTCAAGGTACGATGTTATGTTAGCTCGACTTAGTAAATCAGGTCGCCTTCGCAGTGTTCTCTGTACAGATTGCTGCTTTCGCCATTTATCGATCTCTTTCTCGTTCCCTGAAATAAGTACGGGCGGTACTTGATCTCCTTCCCACAGTGCTGGTCTTGTATAGTGAGGAAAATCCAGCATACCTCTGAAAAAGGAATCTTCTTCTACTGCCCCGCCCCTTCCTACTACATTTGGGACAAGACGTGCCATAGCATCAATAATAGCCATAGCTGGTATTTCTCCCCCCGTTAGTACATAGTCTCCAATGGAAACCTCAAGATCCACACACTTCTCAGCAAAGCGTTCATCGATGCCTTCATAATGGCCGCAGATGATAATAATATGCTCTTTGCTCGCAAGGGACTCCACCATTTCTTGTGAAAGCATAGCCCCCTGAGGACTGGGATAGACTACAGTATCTACCCCCTGATGACCCTCTCGAGCCTTTTCCAGCGCTTTCGAAAGGGGTTCGGCCATTAGCACCATGCCATCGCCACCGAAAGAATAATCGTCGATCTGTCTGTAATTTCCAAAGCCATACTCACGAAGGTTTACCAAATCTACGTTGATCAGACCAGCATCTACAGCCCGACCAATGATGCTTGTAGAGAGAAAATCACGGAAAAACTCTGGGAATGCTGTAATTATAGTAACGCGCATTACTCCCACAATCCTTCGATCATCTCAATTTCCATAACACGACTGTCAATATCCACTTTTTTTACAAACTCTGATACTGCTGGAATAAAATGTTCTTTTCCGTCATCTGAAATAACGGTGTAGATATCATTTTCTCCAGCAAAGAAAACGTTATGCACCATCCCTAGATAGCGGCCGCTCCCCTTTTCGAATACCTTCATGCCGATTAAATCATCGATCCAATATTCCCCTTCTTCTAAAGAATACCGCTCTTCAGAGGAAATTTTGATCAAACCGCCTTTCAGGCTTTCAGCACTTTCAGGCGTTTGAAGTTCATGGGTTTCGGCAACGATAATTCCTTTGCCATCCAGAAATTTCATATCTTGAACGGTGAGTACAGCCAGAGGTTTTTCATCTTCGCCATAAACCGCAAAGTTTTTCATCGTAAAAAAGCGCTGGGGAAAATCAGTGAGAGGAAAAATTTTAATACCTCCACGCAAACCATGCACTCCTACGATACGCCCAATTGTAACAAGGTTACGGTTTTCCATGGACCGTCACACCTCAATCTGCTTCAATATCCACTTCCACTCGTTCATTTTCTTTCACAGCAGCAGCTTTTGCCACTAAACGGATGGCATTGATCGTGGCGCCGCGTTTTCCAATCACCCGTCCCACATCTTCAGAAGCTACTTTGATCAAAACCATCACTATTCCCCGGTCATTCACTTCTGTGGTAATTTCTACCTGGTCTGGGATAGTAACAAGGTGATCGACAATGTATTTTACAAGTTCTTGGTAATTAGCCATCATTACTCAGCAGAGTTTTTCTCTGCAGCGAATTTCTCCCACACACCAGCCATCTTAAGGATGCCCCGAGCCGTGTCAGAGGGAGAAGCTCCATTTTTCAGCCAATAGAGAGCCTTTTCCTCGTCGATCTTAATGTCCGCGGGATCCACCATGGGATTATAGGTTCCCAGAAGCTCAATGAACCGTCCATCACGTGGTGATCTCGAATCGGCTACTACAAGCCGATAAAAAGGAGTTTTTTTGCGCCCGAACCGGGCTAAACGAATACGTACCGCCATTGAATGTGACACCTCCTGCTTTAATAAAAAATAGATCAATCTTTTATTTTCTTTCCTTGTTTAGATTAGAAAGGAAACCCTCCGCCTCCGAAAAGTCCTTTCGGAAGGCGAAAACCTTTTTTACCTTTGCCCATATACTTCCAAAGTTGTTTCATCTGGTCATACTGCTTGAGAAGCTGATTAACCATTTGCACAGTAGTTCCAGATCCTTCTGCAATACGCCGCCTTCGGCTCCCTTTGATAATTTGAGGATTGCGGCGTTCTTCCAGAGTCATAGATTGTATGATTGCTTTTGATTGTTTTAGCCGTTTCGGATCAAGTTCAGCATTTTTCAATTCTTTCATTTTCCCCATGCCAGGAAGCATGTCAATAACCTTATCAAGAGGGCCGAGCTTTTCTATCTGCTCGAATTGCAACAAAAGATCCTCCATGGTGAGTTTGTCTTTTTTAAGGCTTTTCGTAATTTTTGCGACATCTTCCTGAGATGTCACTTGCTGAACTTTTTCAGCGAGTCCCATCACATCTCCCATGCCAATAATTCGCTGAGCCATCCGCTTGGCATCGAACAATTCAATGGCATCAATACCTTCTCCAACACCTGCAAACTTTATGGGAACCTGTGTTGTAGCCCTAATTGCCAATGCAGCTCCGCCTCGGGCATCACCATCTAATTTGCTTAAAACAACACCTGTTAAAGAAAGCTTTTCATGAAAACTTGTTGCCACCTTGACCGCTTCCTGCCCTGTCATAGCGTCTACTACTAACAAGATCTCATGGGGATTTACAAGGTCTTTAAGCCTAGAAAGTTCCTCCATCAAATCTTCGTCCACATGAAGCCGTCCCGCAGTGTCAAAAATAATAACGTCATTCAAGTGATTCTCTGCATAGGCAAGGGCTTCTTTAGCTACTTTGATAACGTCCTGGGTATCCCCTGAGGGGCCATAAAAAGCAACTTTACTCTGTTGTGCAAGTACTTTCAGCTGCTCTATGGCTGCTGGCCGTCGAAGGTCGCAAGCTACGACCAGCGGATTATGGGCATTTTGAATGCGCTTTGCTATTTTTACAGCTGATGTAGTTTTACCGCTTCCTTGCAAACCTACCATCATGCAAAGCGTGGGGGGCTTAGAGGAAATGGTAAAGGGGACAACATCCTCTCCCATCAAACTTGCAAGTTCCTCGTATACAATGGCGACAACCTGCTGCCCTGGAGTAATAGAATCAAGGACTTCCCGGCCAATACAACGTCCCCGAATAGAGTCTACCAGTGACTTCACTACTTTGTAGTCTACATCAGCCTCAAGTAGGGCCCGGCGGACTTCTCTCAAAGCAGCATTAACATCTTCTTCTGATAATTTACCTTTACCCTTTAATGTATTAAAAACAGATTCAAGACGCTCTTTCAACGCTTCAAACATATACGAATCCCTCCTAGGAAAGGGGGTACTATTTATCCTGGCAACGCTCTTCCAAATCTTCTATTCGCTTTTCAAGATTCTTTATTCGTTCGTGAAGTTTAAGAAGAGCTTCAAGTTCTTCTAGTCTGCTTTTCGCCCTGGATATAAGGTCAAAAGCGGCTTGCCTTGTAGTATCTAAACGTTCAGCGGTTTCTGTAATGGAAAGATCTGAAAACTCATGATGTTCATAAGCATTACGCTGTTTCTCTGTCAAAAGAGCTCCGTATAGATCATAAAGCTGGTTTAGATAAATTCGATCTCCAAGAAGATCTTCTTCTCTCATGGCAGAATCAAACCTCCTCTTAAAGCAGAGTGATTATACGCTCCTTCAAAAAGAGTGTCAAGGACAAAACCTTTACATCATGTCTGGACAATTTTCATCTTTCTTGTAATGATAGATACGTTTATCATAGCCCCTATAGGGCATAACAAGGAGGCAGAAGTATGACGAACAAAAAAGATCCATTTGCAGCAGCACAGACTGCCAGCAATCGACAACTAGGAGTCAATGTCGTTAAAAACCTCACGTCCAAGGGATTTGAAGCTATTTATGTAGACACTCGAGAACAGGCTTTAGAAGAAGTTTTAAAACTTATACCAGAAAATGCTACCGTGGGTATTCCCGGCAGTGTAACCATCCGGCAAATTGGAGCTATCGAAAAACTCCAAGAACGCGGCTGTACTATTGCCCAGCATTGGGACCCCACTTTAAGTCCAGAGCAAAAAAGAGAAGTCCTGAAAAAAGAATTCCTTTCAGATTATTTTCTTACAAGCTCAAATGCGTTAACGGAAGATGGCATGCTTGTTAATATTGATGGTACTGGTAATCGTGTCAGCGCTATGGCATGGGGAACTAATATGCTGATCTTTGTCGTTGGAATTAACAAGATTGCGCGGGATGTAGACAGCGCTCTTGCCCGTATTCGAGATAAGGCGACACCTCCGAACGCCATCCGCCTGAATATTAACACTCCATGTTCCCATGTCGGCCACTGTGTGGATTGCAACGGCGCTACTCGAGTCTGCAGGGCAGTTCTTATTCTTGAACGCCCCACCACGGGACGCGAAACCCACGTAATCGTTGTAGGAGAAAATCTTGGATACTAAATCACCGCCAATGCATTCTTCCCATTTCTCGTGTAAGCCTGTCAGTCTTAAGGAGGAGATGATCTAATGCCCAAAAGAGGGAAGATTGCTCTGGTAGTTGCTGGAGGGCAAATAGGGTTGAAGACAGAAGAGGACTCTGGACACCAGCCCTTCTTAAATGGCGAAACGATGCTTTCGTGGCTTCCAGAGGACATGTCGCAAGATGTTTTCCTTGTAGATTGGAGCCATCAGCCAAGTAGCCACTACTCTATTCGTATGACAACTGACCTTATTCAAATATTGAATAAGCTAGTAATAGAAGGTGTGGACGGCATTGTTGTTTCAAGCGGCACTGACACCCTTGAAGAAATGGCCTATTTAACAGATCTATTCTGGGCCTACCCCCAACCTATCATCTTCACGGCAGCAACACTTCCTTTTGATGTCCCTGGTACGGATGCTATTATTAACTTAACGCAGGCTATGTACGCTGCCTCATCTCAAAAATGTTGGGGGCTAGGTGTTCTAGTTTGCCTACAGGACCAGCTATTTGCGGCCTCTGAAATAACGGAGGAAACAAACCATCGCAGAAACGCTTTTGTATCACCTGACAGAGGCCCTCTTGGCGAGATAATTGGTCAAGACATACAGATATTAAGAATTCACAAACGCAGCAAAGTGCTTGAAGGAGATCATGTTCCTGCCAGAAATGTGGAGTTGATATACGCTAATCTTGGAGGAGGGGAACTTCTAATCAAACTTTTATCAGAAGCAAAAGATAAAGATCTCGATGGACTCGTTATCGCAGGTTTCGGAGATGGTACTATTTCTCCATCATGGATCCCCTTCTTAAGAAAGATCATCAGGGACGGCATCCCGGTTGTTATTTCCTCTCGCTGTTTTATGGGGCGAACACGGCGGTTTTTTAACTTTGAAGGGAGCCTCAACAAACTTCTTGAGCTAGGGGTGTATGACGGAGGAAATCTAAGACCCCTTCAAGCAAGGTTAAAACTTTCCGCTGGCCTCGGAGCTGGTCTTAAAGGCCCAGAACTTCAAAAATTTCTCTACTCTCAATAAATAAAAAGAGCTGGGCTGTATTTTTAGAAGAGCTGCCCAGCTCTTTTTGATACTTTCTATATCATATTGAAGAACGTCATATATCATTTTCACAGCACTTGCAACATGAATTGCTTTTCGAGGTTTGAGGACCTTCTCTCTGCCTGCATTAGCCAAACTCATACCCTTGCCAAGAAAAACCAAAAAGGGCAACATTAACATACTGCGGCCTCCTGCTGCACATTAAGAAAGCCTGCAACGACACCTGCTAATAACACAAGAAACTTGTTAAACCATATTGTATAAAACTCCTCATATTGCAATACGAAAAATAATATTTTTAAAATATCGACTTTTCGTGATACAATATTTCAAAAGATCATTTCCCACCGGGAGGTGTAGAAATGAAGTATGCAGCCACTGACGAAATGCTTGTTTTACGGCTCACCCATGGAGAAGACATCCATAGTTCCATCAGTTTTGTCTGCAAAGAACGGGATGTTGACTCTGCAGTTATTGTTTCAGCAGTAGGCATGGTAACAAACGTCACTTTTGGATGGTTCAATGGCAAAGAATATGAGAAAACCACCTATAACGACGTTATGGAACTCTTGACCCTTAACGGTAACGTAAGTTACAAACACGAAGGAATCTACCCCCATTTACACGCTGTTTTCAGCCGTCCCGACCACACATGCCTAGGTGGACATATTCTTCAGGCTCTCGTCCATCACAATGTAGAAATATGCATCATTCCGCTCAAAACAATTTATTTGAACCGTGAATTTGACGAGTGGTTCGAGGCTTTAGCTCCCGAAATGAGGCTATAACCTATCTTTCTTTTTTAATGTCGGCCTTTCGCCCTTCCGTAAGAATTTGAAGTCTTTCAGGGGATATGGGAAAAAAGGCGTGGTCAGTTCCAGCTGCAGCCCAAACTGTTTCGTACCGGAAAAGGTCCTCATCAAGAACTGCGGGGATCTTTTCCGGATATCCTACAGGGGGAACCCCTCCAATTTTATAGCCCGAATAGCCATAAACAAAATCTGGTGAAGCCATTTTTGTCTTTTTAGCTCCAAAAACTTGCTTTACCTTTTTTAAGTCTACTCTGTTAGGGCCTGACATGAGGGCTAGGACGGGTTTTTCATCTACAAGAAGGAGAAGGGTCTTTAATATATGTTCAGCAGGAGCCCCTACAGCAAGAGCTGCGTCATCCACTGTGAAAATTGTCTGGCAGCTTATGGTAATATTTACATCATATCCATTTTCACGAAGAAAAGCCGTTACGTTATCTACAGGATCAAAAACCAACTCAGTCGACACAAGTTACACCTCCAATTATTTGTAGCACCCTTTCGCGCAAAAAATCTATCAGCACTTTCATGGCACGGGTGGAAACTGTTCCATAAGTAATATAAAAAAAACGTTTTAATGCTGGTGAAAATGGGATTGTAACAAGGTGTGTGTTTTTGCCCACCGCCAGCCTGGAAACTATGCCGCCTTCCCCTCCAGATTCTACAGCATTTACAACAGCAGAAACATGGCCAAAGCTCAAGCCGACCTCCTTCTCCACCCCAAAATGCTCTTTATAGGCATCTTCCCATATCCTGCGAGTAGCAGAACCGGGAACTCGGCCAATGAGATCAAGATCTTCCACATCTTTCATGGTCACTGCTCCGCGATTGGCCAGTGGATGGTCAGGAGAAACGATAAGAACAAGTTCATCTTCACAGAGTGGGTAAGACTCAAGACCAGAGGTATTGCGGCTAAAACCCGTCACCGCAATATCTGTATCTTTGGTTACCAGTCTTTCCAAGGCTTCTCTGGAATCTGAAATATAGACCTCCACATTTACGTAAGGGTATTGACGGCGAAAATCTACGAGTATTGACGGCAAAACGAAATCGCCAGGTATTGAACTCGCACTTATGGTCACCGTACCTGCCACCTCAGAAGAAACATTGGTCACTTCTCGTTTTATATCATTGAGAGAAGAAACAACTTTTTTGGCGAAATCATAAAGAATTTCCCCTTCTACAGTAAGCTTAGAGCACTTCTGACCCCGCGCAAAAATCTTTATGCCCATTTCTTCTTCAAGACGGGCAATATGCTTGCTTACGGCAGGCTGAGAAATACCAAGGGATGCAGCAGCTCCAGAAATGCTTCCTTTTTCGAGTACTTCCACCAAACTTTCGAGCTGTCGAAAATCCACGTCTGTAATCCCCTTTCCATTGTCTTAATTCTATAACAAATCACTTTACATCTTTATTTTTACCCTTCCTGTAGTATCATTCAGCAGGTAAAATCAGTCAAGAGAGGGTTTCTCTTACATAATGTACGATTTATAATCATTCATTTTATGATATAAATTATACGACAATGATCCTGAATGGAGGTTTCTATTTTATGAGTTTAGGGATACGTATCAAAACATTGCGGAAAGCCGCACGTTTAACCCAACAGGCCCTTGCGGATAAAACCGATGTTAGCCGGATTTACATTCAAGCCCTTGAAAGCAACAGGAGGCTTCCTTCTATGAGGCTTCTTTCAAAATTAGCACAAGCCCTTGATGTGGAAATTACAGATTTGGTAAAAGGAACCCCTTCAGATGAATCTGGGCGAATCCACCTTGAAGAACTCCTTGAAAATCATGGGGGTGGGGGAATTTGGTATAAGAGCCATTGTTTTTCAAAAAATGAACTTTGCTTTCTTCAGCAGCTTATAGAAACAACCGTTTCTTTTTGGCAAAATGAAAATGAAAAGAATTTAGGCGAGTAGTGATAAACAAAAGATGAAAAGGCGAGCCGTCTTCCTCCCTATGAGAAACTGTCCTCATCGATGTATCTATTGCGATCAGAGGGCTATTACAGGAGAATATCAACCACCATCACCTCAAGTGGTGGTAGCTATGCTATCTACACTTTTGGAACCAGTAGAGCTCTGTTATTTTGGGGGAAGTTTTACGTGCCTGCCAGAAAGGCTGCAGGAAGAATACCTAGCAGCAATAGTAGCTGCGCCTTCAGGAAGTTCTGTTCGCTTTTCGACTCACCCCCTCTGTATTTCTAGGGATACAGTAGAAAGGCTAAAAAAATTTCCTATCTCTATGGTAGAGCTTGGAATTTCATCCCTTGACGACCACGTGCTATCACTTTGCAATAGAGGGTATAGTGAAAAAGATGGATTAAATGCCCTTAAACTCCTTCTTGATCAGGGGTTTTCCGTCGCCGCCCAAATGATGGTCGGACTTCCTACGCAAAACTTGAAGAGCAGTCTTGAAGATCTTTTTAAACTCGCAGAACTAAAGGGACCGCGTGGTATGACTTTGCGTTTCTACCCATGTCTAGTCTTAAGAAATACTATGCTGGAGAACTTGTTACTAAGTGGTCAATACACTCCCCTCTCAGTTTCTGAAGCAGCCCATTGGGTCGGGACCCTTCTCCATTATGCCAAAAATCTGGGGTTCTCCGTGCAACGAGTTGGCCTGCAACAAACGGAAAGCTTAGAAAGATCAGTTGTCGCAGGACCGCATCATCCTTCCTTTGGCGAACTGGCCAAAAGTGTAGCCTTTGTTTTAAGGCTTACTGGTATAAACTCTAAAGGCCCATGGATTATATTTCAGAAAGATGTTTCCTTACTTACTGGACATAACTGTTGGGGACTTTCTTTTTTATCTGAAATGACAGGACAATCACCTGAAAATCTAAAAGCTCAAATTATAATTTGGGAAAACACCAACTAACTTTTGTTTATTATTGACGTTAGTTGCATCTTGAAATAAACTTAAGTACACTAACTATGCAAAGAGTATTACGTTTTGATGGAGGTGTTTGATCATGTCTGATCAGGAATTCCTTGATCTCTTAAGACATAAGATGGAGGGAATGCCTAAAAAGGCGAGACGGGTTGTGGAATATATTCTTGCCAATTCTAGAGAAGCAGCCTTTTTATCCATCGGAGAAGTAGCAGAAAAGCTTGACGTATCAAAAGCGCAGCTTGTCCGTGTAGCAAGAATGCTTGGATTCGATGGGTATGCTGCATTGAAAGATACTCTTAAAGAAACTGTTTTGCAGCAAGTCAATCCCTCTGCCATGCTTTCAAAAATTATGAAAGACCACAAAAATCTTCCAGAAGAAATATATCGCCTTGAGCATGCGAACATCGATGATACCTGGAACCAGATTCAGGCTGACAACGCCGCAGTTTTTTGCACCATGCTGCAAAAAGCAAAAACCATTTTCTGCGTAGGCTGGGGAATCTCTGCCCTTGTAGCTGAATCTCTTTACACTCGCCTACTGGAACTAGGTTTGAAGGGCGTACTTCTGAAAAGAGGTTCTCTAGCTCTCATCGAACAAGCTCGAGCCATAGAAAAAGGTGATCTTGTTATTGTTTGCGAATTGCCGAGCTACGTTATAGAGGTTACAAATTCGATCAAACTAGCAGCAGAACGGGGGGCCAACATCATCACTATTACAGATAGTCCAGCTGCTCCAATCTGCAAATTCGCTGATCTCTCGTTCTTTGTGAGCGATATGAGCCCAACCTTTGGGAGTTCTCTTATTGGCCCCCTTTTCCTTATACACATTCTCTCATCTATCCTGGCTGTCAATATGGGAGAAGAGGCAAAAAAAGCGCTAGAAAAACAAGCACAGGGACTTCATGACGAAAAGGTTTACCATCCTACCTACGATCTGCGGTATTAAAGAAACTAGAGTCAGGATTTGATAAGAAGCTCGTCCCCCGGCTGAAGAACTCGAACTTCCGTATTGCCAGTAATGAGAGGTGCAAGTTCTTCAGGATTTGCTTTAATAAGGTCAAAAGTGTTGTAATGCATAGGGACAACGAGAGAGGGTTGAATAATATTTGCAGCTTTCGCCGCATCTTGAACGTTCATTACAAAATTTCCTCCAATAGGCAGAAGAGCCACGTGGATATGTTCGTCTTTTAAAAGTTGCATTTCCACAGACAGTCCTGTGTCCCCTGCATGATAGATTTTGCAGCCTTGAATTTCGATGAGAAAGCCACAGGGATTCCCTCCAGGTATAACATTTCCTTTTTCGTCTGTTATGCCAGATCCATGAAGAGCCGGCGTCATTTTCACCTGGCCAAAGGGAAATGCAAAAGAACCGCCAATATGCATGGCATGGCATGCAACGCCTTTATTACCAAGATACTGAGAAATTTCAAAATTTGTAATCACTGTAGCCTTTGTGCGCTTGTGAATTTCCACAGTATCCCCCAGATGATCTCCATGACCGTGGGTAACAAAAATGTAATCTATGTTAGTGAAGGCATCTATTGTGTCAACAGCAAGAGGGTTCCCCCTTATAAAAGGGTCAATTAAAAGCTGGAACTCTTCTGTCTTGATGAGAAATGCAGCATGCCCTACGTAATGAATACGAACCATAGTTTTCATCTCCTTTCTTTATTTAAAAAGGCCGGATCGCTCCGGCCTTTTAGTATGCTATTCCTGGTCTTCTTCGGCCAGACTATCGATATGGAGTTCGTCCAGCTGCTCCTGACTTACAAAAGAAGGAGCTCCAGACATTAAGCACTGAGCCTTCTGGGTTTTGGGAAATGCCATTACATCGCGAATGGATGAGGCTCCGCAAAGAAGCATTACAAGGCGGTCCACACCAAAGGCAATGCCGCCATGAGGCGGCGTACCTGAGCTCAAGGCATCAAGAAGGAAACCAAAACGTTTTCTGGCTTCTTCTCTGCTAAATGCCAGGCATTGAAACACCTTTTCCTGCATTTCAGGATCATGTATTCTGATAGACCCACCTCCTATTTCATTCCCGTTAAGAACACAGTCGTAGGCTCGTGACCTGACCTTTTGGGGCTCGCTATCAAGAAAAGGAAGGTCTTCAATTACAGGAGACGTAAATGGGTGATGCACTGCAACCCATCTATTTTCTTCTTCATCTCTCTCGAAAAGAGGGAAATGTACAACCCAAAGGAATTCCCATTTATCCCTATCGATAAGATTATGCTCTTTTGCAAGATCCAAGCGAAGCTGTCCCAGTATTTGGCTTGCTACAGATCGGTTCAGGTCACCTAATACAAAAAGTGCATCACCCTCATGCAACGCGACCTTCTCCACAAGGCGCTGCCGCTGTTCCTCTGAAAGAAACTTTACAAGAGGGCCTTTCAGGCACCCCTCTTTAAACTGGAAGCACGCAAGTCCGCTTGCGCCAAGTTTTTTTGCTTTTTCCTCAACAAGTGAAACTTCCTTCCGAGAAAGGGATGCGCCGCCGGGTAAGGGCAAGCCCCTTACGTACCCGCCTTTGGCTAAAAGATCCTTAAATGGTGCAAAGTTACTTTCTTTAAAGATATAAGCGACATCATGTATTTCAAAAGGGATGCGCAAATCTGGTTTGTCACTGCCAAAACAATCCATAGCTTCCCAGTAGTCCATTTTCCTAAAGGGAGTAGGGATGTCAACTTGAGCTACCTCCCTAAAGAGGCCAGCCATAAACTCCTCTACCAGGGCATAAATATCTTCCTCTGTGATAAAGCTCATTTCCATATCAATCTGAGTAAATTCCGGCTGCCTGTCAGCACGGAGGTCTTCATCTCTAAAACATTTCACTATCTGGTAATACCGATCAAAACCACTGACCATCAGAATCTGTTTAAAGATTTGCGGTGACTGAGGCAAAGCGTAGAAAGTGCCAGGGTTTACACGGCTCGGGACAAGATAGTCTCTGGCTCCTTCTGGTGTAGATTTTGTCAACATAGGGGTTTCTATATCGACAAAATCGTAACGGGCAAGAAAATCACGGGTAAACCTGGTTATCTGGTTGCGAATTCGGAGATTGCGCTGCATTTTATCCCGTCTCAAATCGAGATAACGGTAGCGCAACCTTAAATTTTCATCCACTTTATTTGTAGCATCGGAAACTTCAAAAGGCAAAGGAGCTGCTGGGGAAAGCAACATAAAGTCCTCAGCTATAACTTCTATTTCGCCTGTCTTCATAGAGAGATTTACTGTCCCTTCCGGTCGTTTCCGGACCTTACCGTGAACCGAAATAACAAATTCACTCCGCAAAGACTTAGCTCGTTCATGTACTTCAGGAACAATCTCAGGATTGATGACAACTTGTGTAACCCCTGTATAATCCCATAGCTCTATGAAGATAAGTCCTCCGAGGTCTCTGCGGCGGCGAATCCATCCATTCAAAACAACTTTATTATCTTCTTGTTCAAGACAAAGTTCTCCACACCGTACTGTACGTTTCCAGGATGCATCAAAATGTTCCGACCTGCTCATTCTATAACCTCCACAACAGATGGCAAACTCGCTTTATTATTATAAATTGCTTTTTATGTAGTTAAGGACGGCTGTTCTTTCAACCTCTATTTGTTCGCCAGTCTTGAGGTTCTTAACGTTGACCACGCCATTAGCCAACTCGTTCCCACCAAGAATACAGGCAAAAACCGCTCCCGAAGCATCGGCTGATTTAAATTGAGCTTTCATCCCTCGCTCCATATAATCCATGTCTGTTGAAATATTTGCCTGCCTAAGCTCCGTCAGCAGTTTTTGCAATTCCTCGCGAGAAGCTTCATCCAGGCCAATGGCATATACATCCAGATCTGGGCTAGGTCCGAAAGAGCAGTTTTGTTCTTCCATAACGAGCACTATCCGCTCAAGGCCAGTAGCAAAACCAACGCTTGGAGTGAAAGGACCGCCAATTGTCTCTGCTAAATTGTCGTAACGACCGCCGCCACACACGGCATTCTGAGCGCCAAGAGCTCCAGACAAAACCTCATAAGCCGTTTTTGTGTAATAATCAAGACCGCGAACAAGGCGTTTGTCTATATGATAATGAGCCCCAATTCTGCTTAATCCCTCTTGTACCTTATCGAAATGGCAACGGCAATCATCGCAAAGGCTCGTGTAGATATCCGGTGCCCCATCCGTAATTTCTTTACACTCAGGATTCTTGCAATCAAGAATTCGGAGAGGATTCCTTTCAAAACGGCTCTGACATGTTTTGCAAAGTTCTTCATACCGTGGCTTAAAATACTCTTTGAGCTTCTCTTTATACGCTGGTCGACACTCAGGACACCCCACAGAATTGATCACCACTTCAAGATTCTGAAGGCCAAGACGCCGATATAGTTCAAGAGAAAGAGCAATAACCTCCACATCTACCATGGGATTCTTTGTCCCAAGGCTCTCAAAATCCAGCTGCCAAAATTGACGATATCGCCCCTTCTGGGGACGCTCGTAACGGAACATGGGGCCTGCGCACCACAATTTCACTGGTTGCGCATGGCTGTTCAGCTTATTCTCTAAATAACAGCGAACCATTGATGCTGTCGCTTCTGGCCGAAGGGTGAGACTGCGACCACCTCGATCTTCAAAAGTATACATCTCTTTTTCCACAACATCCGTTGTTTCACCAATACCGCGAGAGAAAAGCTCTGTGTGCTCAAAAACAGGTAAATGAACCTCGGAATAGCCAAAGTTTTTTGCCACTTCCGCTGCAATTTTCAGCACATAGGACCATTTCCAGGATTCTTCAGGGAGAATATCCCTCACACCTCGCGGTGCCTTAATATCTGCCATAAAACTCCCTCCCATTGATATGAGGAACAATTTACGAAAAACATAACACATATATAGATGCCTATAGCAAGCATTCTATCTTTTTATACATTATGCAGGTAAGTATAAACATTTGCGACGAAATTCTCCAGTGGGAAATTGAGAGGACATAAAAGAAAAGCGCAACGGTGAAAATACCGTTACGCCTGCCTGTTCCCTTACGGCAAAAACGTCTAATTTCTAACGTGACTCAAGCTGAAACTTGATAGCCGTTCTTTCCTCGTCATCAATCTCGATCTTGGCAAAAGCAGGAATACACACAAGATCAATTCCATTGGGAGCCACATATCCCCGTGCTATGGCAATTGACTTCACGGACTGGTTTACAGCACCAGCCCCAACTGCCTGGACCTCAACTGCCCCTTTTTCCCGAAGAACTGCTGCGATAGCTCCAGCGACGGATTTGGGTTGCGACTTTGCAGAGACTTTGAGCACTTCCATGAAATTCGACCTCCCTTGAATAGCGCCGCAAGTAATAAAAAACAGGAACTTTTATAGATCAATGTGTTTCGCTCTCTGAAACAAGTTAAGTATAGTAGGTTCATTAGTCATTTGACAAGTGTTTTGCAAAGCAAACTTTAAAAATAACACTTTTAATTCGTTAAAGTTGACCCTATAACCCAAACTTTCTCTTCAAAAGCCTGTTTTGATCTACAAATCGCGGGTAGGACAGTGGGTGAATGCTCCCATTATCTGGATCTATAAGATGCATCGAAAGCAACCCATTTAAATATACGTCTCCGCCACCTGGCTCTGGCATGAATTGATTATGTCCAAATAAATTCAGCGCCCCCGGCGAGATAGGAAGCCCTTCAAAATGATGACTCACGTTTAACGAAACACCACACACGTTAAAAGAGCCGCTCTTGTTTACAATAAGACTCTTATGAAACACCTGCCTTGCCACATCTTCATTGTCATGATTCCCTATTATAACAATTACGTCTCTTTTTTTCCCACCTTCCAGTATCTGGGCGAGAGGACGAAGCCTTTTGATGTAATGTTGCAACCTATTAGGCTGGATAGCAAGCTTTATTTCATCAACAAGGTCACCTGTATGAATCACTGCTAAAGGCTCAAGCAGGTTAATCAATTTCTTAAGACATGGATAAAAAGAAGACGGCGTATCCGATATATGCAAAACAGCACGCCCTCTCATCTCAATTAAGCTGTCAGGTATATAAAGCATGTCCAATGTCTTATAGATTAATTCTTTCCAAGATTCCATAACGAATCACCTCTAAATTATTTTCAATTTTACCATTTTTTCATCAAATGCGTAAATAAAAAAACATGGTAGTATACTTAAGAATAAAAGATTAATCTAGGAGGTTTCATAGTACATGGTTCAGCAGAAACTCAACCTCGTTTTAGTTATTTCTACAGAAATGAAAATTTCCCACGCCCAAATTGAGGCCGTATTCTCCCTTTTTGATGAAGGATGCACAATACCATTTATTGCCAGATATCGAAAAGAGGCCACAGGCAGCCTTGACGAAGTTTCTATTGCCCGCATTCGAGACAGGCGGGAAGAGCTTTTAGAACTAGAGAAGCGCAGACTGGCCATTTTAAAATCTTTGGAAGATCGGGAAATTCTTACCGATGAACTTGCACAAGCAATAAACGATGCAGTAAATCTTACAACTTTAGAAGATACATACCTTCCCTATCGCCCTAAAAGGAAGACAAGGGCGAGCATGGCTCTGGAAAAGGGGCTTGCGCCCTTAGCGGAAAACATTATGGGCCAGGATGGCTGTAATCCTCGCCATGAGGCTAAAGCCTTCATCAATATTGAACAAGGGGTAGAGAACATAGAAGAAGCTCTTAAAGGAGCATTGGATATTATTGCCGAGAGGGTAAATGAAAACAGTGAGGCACGCAATATATGCCGCAGGATATTTGCAAGACATAGCTATATTACGTCTGCTCTTGTTTCTGAAAAGGAGAATGAGGCGGCAAAATATAAAGACTACTTCAGTTGGAGAGAGCGAGCGATACAGGCCCCGTCCCATCGAATTTTAGCTCTTTTCAGAGGAGAAAATGAGGGCATGCTTTCTCTTAAAATCCAGCCAGACGAAATGTTGTGTCTCTCAGCTCTAAAAAAGCTTTTTATAAAGACAAAGGGAGAAGAAGCCGATCTCTTTGAAGAAGCTATTACTGACGGTTATAAGCGACTTCTCTCCCCATCCATGGAAACAGAATTAAGAAACGCATTGAAAAAAAGAGCAGATGAAGAAGCTATCTCTGTCTTTGCCCAAAACATCCGCGAAATCCTTATGACACCGCCACTTGGATATAAAAACATACTTGCTGTTGATCCAGGTTTTAGAACAGGATGTAAAGTTGTCTGTCTAAACAGACAAGGAAGCCTTATCTTTACAGACACTATTTACCCTCACCCACCTATAAACAGACAGGAAGAGTCAGCTAAAAAGATTCGCGAGATAGTAAATAAGTTTTCTGTAGAAGCGATTGCTATAGGAAATGGAACGGCAGGAAGGGAAACAGAAACCTTTATAAAAACACTCAACCTCCCTCAGAATATAATTACCACTATGGTCAACGAAAGTGGAGCTTCAGTCTATTCAGCATCAGAAATAGCGCGCAAAGAATTTCCTGACCATGACGTGACTATACGGGGAGCTGTTTCTATAGGACGCCGCCTTATGGATCCTCTGGCAGAGCTTATTAAAATAGATCCCAGATCTCTTGGTGTGGGGCAATATCAGCACGATGTTGACCAAAAAGCCTTGAAACGCGCCCTTGATGATGCAGTGATGAGTTGTGTTAATGCTGTAGGAGTTGATATTAATACTGCCAGCCGAGAGTTGTTAACTTTTGTATCAGGAGTTGGTCCCCAACTTGCAGCCAATATAGTAAAATACAGAGAAGAGAACGGTCTTTTTAATACTCGCAACGATCTTAAAAAGGTCCCCCGCCTGGGGCCCAAATCTTTTCAGCAATGCGCTGGTTTTTTACGCATTCAAGGAGGAGTTAACCCACTGGACAGCAGCGCCGTTCACCCGGAAAACTATGCTCTGGTAAAAAACATGGCGTCAGATCTGAACACTACCGTTAAAGAACTTATGGGAAAAGCCGAAATACGCCAGCGCATTGACATTACTCGATACGTTAAAGGAGAGATAGGCCTTCCCACGTTAAAGGACATAATGGAGGAACTAGAAAAACCGGGACGGGATCCACGCTGTATTTTCGAAGAATTTTCTTTTGTTGATGGGATCACGGATATATCTCACTTAAAAAAAGGGATGGTGATTCCTGGAATTATTACTAATGTCACAGCCTTTGGAGCTTTTGTTGACATTGGAGTACATCAGGACGGGCTCATACATATCAGCGCTCTTTCAGATAAATATATTTCATCTCCTCATGCTGTGGTTTCGCCAGGACAACAAGTAAAAGTAATAGTGATGGACATAGACATGGATAGGAAAAGGATCTCTCTTTCAATGAAAAAAAGCGATCTAGAAGAAAAATAGCAAACCGGGGGATGCCATGGGAACGAGAAGGCGCATCATACTAAAAATATTTTTATTTATTATAGCGGGGTTGCTTATACTCCGCCCCAAAGATGTGTTTTCTTACGAACCTAAAGTTCCCCTTCTTATTCTTTTTTCCTATGATGAAAATAATAAGAGGACAGAATCTATTTCTCAGGGTATTTTATCCTCTTTGCAAAAAACTGACGTGCGGACAGAGCCCTTCATAGAATACCTAGATGTTCAACGTCTACCCGATCACACAATAAACAGATCGTTACAAGAACTTTATTTTATGAAATATTTCCCCTCACATCTCAGGGTCATTATTTGTGAGGGAGATCATGCCTTCCGTTTTTTAGTTCGTCAGGGGGCAGCTGTTTTTCCCACCGTTCCTGTTGTTTTCACTGGAGTTAGCGATGTCTCCATACTGCCCAACTCGCTGCGAAAACGTTTTACAGGTACAGTGCAGGCCGCTCCTTATAAAAAAATGGTTGAAATGATGACACGCCTCCATCCAGCTCTTCAGAAAATAGTCGTCATAGGAGACACATCCCTGACAGGAATCCAAAACATCAGCCAACTCTTGAACATAGCAAAAGAAAGAAAAGACTACGTAGAGATAATCTTGCTGACCTCTTTCCCCCAACAAGAGGTTAGCTCGTTTTTAGAATTGCAGGAACCTAGAAATACAGTCATACTCCTTACCTCCGCTCTATCTACCTCTGATGGATATTATCTAAGCCTCCCAGACACTATAAAAAGCATTCATCGTTCTGGAGATTTTGCCATATATACCAATGTTGCAGAGGCAGTGGAGCTCGATGGCATAATCGGAGGGGCAATCTATGCTGGAGAGCGACTTGGAAACATTGCTGCTGAAATAGCATTAGAAATAATAAAGGGAACACCACCTGAAATGATCCCTTTTAACGAAAACGAACCTGTCCAGTGGGTGTTTAATTATCATGAACTCAAAAAACACGGCATCTTATTAGAAAAACTACCTGCTGGAAGCCACGTTATGGAAGACCCTTACAAAGATGTGAGGGAGAATTTTCGTTTTATTATAACAAACGTTGCGGTGATCACAGTTCTTTTAGCACTAAGTATTTTGCTTCTGATTAAACTATACCGACGCCGCCAGATAAACAACGCTCTAAAGAGGGAGCAGAATTATCTCGGAGGCCTTATGGAAGGAGCCCCTGAAGGAATAATAGCCCTAGATGAGATGGGCCGCATTTTACGAGCTAATAACGAGTTCTGCCGCATGTTTGGTTATTCTAAGCACGAAGTGAAAGGTGCGGATCTCAACAAGATCATTTGCCTATCGAAAGGCCAATGTGAAGATGGCAAGTCTCTTTTGAAAAAGGCCCTGTCCTATCCCATAAAAGATATTTCTCGATATCGCAACAAAAGCGACGGCACATCTTTAGCCGTGTCTATCAGCGGCTTCCCTGTTATGTTCACAGGAAAGAAAAAGGAAGCTTTTCTTCTTTTCAGGGATATAACCCGTCAAAAAAACCAACAAAATGCCTTAGCCCAAAGATTTCATTTTGAAGCCCTGCTCTCCGCCATATCATCACGTCTTGTTTTCTCCGGCCCTTTTGAAAACACCTTAAAGGATGTTCTTCATGAAATTGGAACAAGGCTTGGACTTCTTGGGTGTGCCCTATATACCCCTCGAAAGGACAATTACGAATATAACTTGAAAAGCATGTGGCAATCTACAGACTTCGAATCAATTGAATTGCTAAAAGAGTCTCTCTCATTTCCCACCGAATTATTACAACAAGATCTTTTAGCGAACCCTGAGCCTTTGACTATAGAAAAGAGCGATAATGCTGATGGAAGAAAAATAAAGGTGACTTTCTTGCCTTTCTCTGCAGGGTTTAATAAGCCCGGGGTTCTTCTTCTGGCCCAAAGGAAGTCTTCTACCCCACAGCAACTTATTAATGATGCCAGCCTCAAGATACTGGCAGAAACAATAGGACGAGCCTTTGAACGCAAGCAACAGCAAGAAGATCTTTTAAGAACCATTCAACAATTAGAACAAACATTTCATTCCACTATTTCAACAATTGGGCGGGTTATAGAAATGAAGGACCATTCAACTTACGGCCATCAGAACAGAGTCGCTCAGCTTTGTCTGGCTATAGCAAAAAAAATGAAGCTCTCAGACTCAGCAAGAGAAGCCGTATACAATACAGCCCTCGTTCACGATCTGGGAAAGCTCTATATTCCTTCAGAGATACTAATTAAACCACAGTCTCTTTCGGCCATAGAATACAACATCGTCAAGCAACATTCTCGTTTTGGATATGAAGTTCTGCGAAATGTGCGTTTCCCATGGCCTGTGGCAGAAATAGTGTTACAACATCATGAACGCATTGATGGGACTGGTTATCCCAAGGGGTTAAAAAGCAGGGAAATTTTACAGGAAGCCAAAATCTTAGCTGTTGCGGATGTGGTGGAAGCAATGGTTTCTCCGCGACCTTACCGACCTGCGTATTCTATTGAAGAAGCCCTGGAAGAAATAAAAAAAGGGGCCGGCACTGCTTTTGACCCCTCTATCGTCACGTGTTGTGTTCATCTTTTCGAAAAAAATGAGTTTACTTTTCGTATTGACTAAAAATAATTAAAGTTTATTATAGGCTGCTTTCGCTTTGAAGGGGATGGATTTTTCTATAATTTCCATCCACTGCATATCGTGAAAGTTTACGCCAGCGGAAAAAATTTCGTGCCCGCCCATATCGTAATGCCGGGCAGCATATATGGCATAGGTATTATCTGTGCTATGAAATACATAGTCATATTCAGTGAAATAGAGTCTTTCGGCCTTGGCTTCATCAACTTCTGCCTCTGAGACAAGAGCTTGGGCCATCTTTTTTTTCTCCTGGGCTACTGCATAATAAACACGCAATGTAACCACGGGCATCCCCTCTACCTCATCAACCTTGACCATGTACCACCTAAGCTTGTTTTCGTCCGCTCCAAGGTCAACCCGAACATCTCTCGCCTCCGCCAAAAGAAGCTGAGCCATGAAAAGAATGCTGCCAACAAAGAGTATCCCTAGTAAAAAGAACCTTTTTTTAAATAGCGACACTTTCACCCCTCCTTTCTTTTACTCAATGCCGTTTAAGTTTATAATCTTGAAATGTTAAGGAAAACAAAGCAACAGTATTTATTATGTTGTAAGCCAGCTTTTTATTCTTATCTTTATATATTACTCATCAATAAAGCTAAATTCATTCTCTCTAAAAAGCTTCACGCAAGAATCTACCACAGTTTCATCTAGAGCAACACCCTTCAGTTTCTCTATCTCATCAAGAGCTGCATCGATGCCTAAAGCTGGACGATATGGACGATGGGAAGTCATGGCTTCAACGATGTCCGCCACACTAATGATCTTGGCAGGCAGTAAAATTTTGTCACCCTTCAAACCTCTGGGATATCCCGACCCATCAATGCGTTCATGATGCTGATGCACAATTTCAGCCAAAGGCCATGAAAGATCGATACGGCTCAAAATGGCGAAACCAATTTCTGAATGGGTCTGTACAAGTTCAAACTCTGCATCTGTCAGGGGCCCCGGTTTATTTAAGAGTTCCGATGGTATTTCCACCCTTCCAATATCATGGACAAGGGCCGCTTTTTCCAGGTTGTGAACCTCTTCTTTTTTTAGACCAAGTTTCACTGCTATGGCACAAGATAAAGAGGCCACCCTTTTCTGATGTCCCACTACAAAAGGGTCTTTCATTTCAGTAGTAATAGCCATAACCTCAATAGTTTGATCCCATGCCCGACTCATTTTGTGATAATTCAGGGACAGAGCTATTTCAGCTTCTTTGCGAGTTGTAACATTTTTTACAGCGCACTGGTAGTAAAGGGCTCGCCCATAGTCGTCTCTCAATACAGATGCCATTTCATTTACCCAGATAATATCGCCTTTACCAGTTAGAATTCGATATTCAAGTTCGTACTCTTCACGTCCGGCTTCTTCATAAAATCGAACCTGACGAATTATTTTTTCCCTGTCTTCCTCATAAATAATGCCAAGATAAGAATTCTCATTTCTTACCAATAATTCTGAGGTATAGCCCCATCGACTAACATTCTCTGAAGCATAAATAATAGGCCAGCCCTCATCAGCCTTCAAACGGAAAAAAACTACTGGGCTTTCTTTTACCACAGCAGAAGCATAAAGAAGCTGTTTTTCTCTCTCATTCTTCTGAGTTAAATCATAAAAAACAACATATATGCTTGCAACCTTTGAATTAAACAGAATGGGGAAAACAACTACACGACAAGGGAAAGTCGTTTCATCTTTCCTCATACACTGAACTTCAGAAAGCTCTATTTTTTCTCCTTTTTGAAGTTCTAAAATTGCCTGTTTCGCTCTATTTCGGGAATGGGGGGGAAATGCTAGATCTATGATAGATTTTCCTATAATCTCTTCTTCTTTTAAAGCGAATAACCTTTCAAAATAGGAATTGACCCTACACACATTTCCTGAAGGATCGACCAACACGGCCACATCTAGCGCATTATCGAATAAATACTGTAAATGCACCTTGTCTAAATCTTGTTTTATTTCCATTATTTTACTTCTTTCTCTAAATACCTTGCTGTCCATGACCAAGTTACGGTGGGATTCATTTTTATCTCCTTCTCTCGTGTATATTTAGGAGCGCCATCAAATATGCGTCAATCAGAAGAGCAAATTCTTGAGCATAGACTTTTTATTTATTTTTTTAAGTATACCATCACCCAAAAACAATAACTAGGAAATTCAACGAATTTTCATTTAGAAAGCCTTGTGAACTAGAGTTTATGAGGCTTTTATATCAAAATATGCTAACATCCAGCCAACCAATAATGGGCACTCATCTGGGCAAAAAAAGAGGGGTGCAAATGAGAAAACAAATAGCAAGATCGACAATAGAAGACACCCCGCCGCCATTCACGCTTACTAGAGAAGTCAAAAATGACAGCGAAATAAAAGGGACAAGCTATAATTATTCTGATTCAGAAAAAGAAAGAGGTCAAACCTATGAAAAAGCTTCCTATCGGTTGTAATGAAAAATGCAGAGCTTGTGCCCATCGATGGATGACCCATGAAGAAAGCGAGAAACAAAAAGAAGCCTGGTTAAAACAAAGCCTTCATCAATGGAGTCATCTTATTAACCCCATTCTTTCTCCTGCCCCAGAACAGCGCTGGGGATATCGAAATAAAGTGAGTCTTGCAGCTCAATGGAATTCTTCAGACTGGGTCTTCGGAATGAAGGTAAAAGACGAGATCATCTCGTTGAAGGAGTGTCCTATTCATTCTGAAAGGGTTCGCCTGACTCTCTCGTGGCTTGAGCAATACTTGCCCCCCTTCCCTCTTTTCCCACTTTCAATCTACGTACAGGCTGGCAGGCAAGGAACCCTTATTCTAAAAACTCACGAAACACCTGACCTCAACTGGTTAAAATACAAACAGGAGGCACTGGCTCAAATAGGACTGGAAGGATTGTGGCTCCATATGCATCCAAGTGCAGGGCGAAGGCTCTTCGGACGTGGACCCTGGCAGCTGCTTTGGGGAAAGCCTCGTTCATATAATGAACTGGGGGTTATATACGGGCCAACGGCCTTCCAGCAACTTATACCGGATCTATACATCCGTTCTCTTGACGAGGCTGAAGCTTTTCTTTCTCCAAAAGAAAATGAGGGGGTCATAGACCTTTATTGCGGCAGCGGAGCAAGTCTCAAACGATGGATTGGCAAAGGATGTAATGCAGTTGGAGTTGAAACATCTGCAGAGGCCATTGAAAGCGCTGGTATCAACGCTCCGGGAGCTCTCCTTTTGCGAGGAACATGCAGCCAACGAATACCTCAACTGGCTCAATGGATCGAAACCATAGAGGGCTATGAAAGGCTAGCCTACCTCAACCCACCTCGAACAGGTATAGAATCTGACGTTCGACAATGGCTCGCCTTAAAAGCGCGCCCTTCACGTATGGCCTATCTCTCATGCAGCGCAGGAACATTAGGCCGTGACCTTCTGTATATGGAAAAAGAAGGGTATAAAATAAAGCATATTACCCCTTACGACTTCTTTCCAAACACATACCATGTAGAAACTTTGGCATGTCTTTCTTTAAAGTAAAAAACACACCTCTGGCAGAACCCTCCAAATCCACAAACTAACCTGTATTTTCCGTTACGTTGGCCGAAACAGTCAGGGGATAGTGTCTGGTCGTAGAACTTTGCCGTCAGACTTCCCCATTTGAAAAATCTATCCGTCATGAATAACAACAACAGGGGTCGTCGCTAAGGTTCGGACATCTTCTATATCGTGAGTTACATGCAAAACTGTTATCCCCAGTTTTTTCTCAGGCTCATCATGCAGTTGCGCATTCTTTCCCCCCCCTTTCATATCAAGAGCACAGAACGGCTCATCTAAATGTAAAATTTGCGGCTCAATGACAAGGACTCGCGCTAAATTTGACTTCCCTCTCCCATCGTGATATAAGTGTTGCAAAATTTGGACAGCTTGGAGGCTATTAGGATGTTCTTAGATGTTATCGCTTCTTCCAACTGTTTCTTTGAGTATTATTACGCCAGCGAGGGACCCCACTGGAGGGCCAGCGCTTAGGCGTCTGTGGCCTTTACAGGGCCGGGTTCCCCTTCTTAGGGAGCCCGGCCCTTTTTTTATTTTTTATTCCCTAAAACTAGAAAGGTGGAGATTGTTATGGGTTCTCATGAACAGGCAACACTCTTAAGACTTCAAAATATGGTACATCGTGTCTGGAATGCACAAGGCTCTTACAGACAAAAAATGGAAGTGGCTGGGATTTCTCCAGATGACATTCAATCTATTGATGATTTTAAAAAACTGCCTTTTACTACAAAACAAGACCTCAGGGATTCTTATCCCTTAGGCATGCTCGCATGTCCACGCGAACAGGTAGTTCGGCTTCATGCATCCTCAGGTACTACAGGCAAACCTACCTTCGTTCCCTATACACAAAAAGATATTGATATCTGGAAAGAGTGTATGGCAGAATGTCTCGCCACAGCAGGAGTTGCCCCCAATGACGTATTTCAAATTATCCTCGGCTACGGTCTATTTACTGGAGCATTGGGGTTCCATTATGGGGCTGAAAAGCTGGGAGCTATGGTTATCCCATCGGGAGGAGGTTTCACAGATAGACAGCTTATGCTGATGGAAGACGCACATACAACAGTCTTTACAAGCACTCCATCTTATGCCCTCTACCTTGCAGAAAGAGTGGCAAAGGAAAGCTTAATATCCCGCCTTCATCTTCGTCTCGCTATCTTGGGTGGGGAAGCATGGACAGAAGATATGGGAAGTCAGATAGAAGAAATGCTCGGCGTTACCGTAATCAACTCATATGGCCTTTCTGAGATTTTAGGCCCGGGAGTTGCCATGGAATGTGGAGCGAAACGAGGCATGCACTTTAATGAAACCCATTTTTTCGCTGAAACTGTTAATGCTGAGAATGGTAAAGCCCTTCTTGATGGTGAGTTCGGAGAACTTGTCATCACTACCATGACAAAAGAAGCCTTTCCTTTAATCCGATACAGAACTCGCGACTTAACCTCTCTCATATCTGAGCCATGTCCTTGTGGCCGACACGGAAAAAGAATAGCCAGAGTGACTGGTCGTAATGATGACATGCTAATTATTCGCGGAGTAAATATTTTTCCTTCACAAGTAGAAGCGGCTTTGGCCGACGTTAAAGGCATTTCTCTTCATTATCGATTAGATGTGGATCACAAACAAGGCATGCCCGATTTAACTGTAGTATGCGAATCTGTCTCTCTTCTTTCAGCATCTGAGATGGAAAAGCTGAGAACAAGAACATCCCATTGCTTAAAAGAACATTTAGGAATTCGAGTGGACGTGCGCATAGAAGCCCCTGAAGCTCTCGGCAGAAACGAAGGCAAGGCTCTTCGAGTACTTCATGTAGCCTGATAAAAAATACAAGGAGGAACAAAACATGCTAAAAGAGGCAAGTACTGAAAAGAACATCCGTACAAGAAAGAACATTTATGATCCTCAAGAAAATGAATTTGACCTTGAGGGCCTCCCCTTTGCTTATGAAGATGCGTTGAACAATGAACGACGATAGCGGTTACTCCTATCGTTGGCCGCCCGATAAGCTGCCTTTAGCTTTTCGAGCGGCCTTTCTTGTTTTCAGCTCTAGCCCACCTACAATAACTACTTATTGCCCTCTTGACAAAAACACCTTCCAATTGGTATGGTTCACTCATGAAAAAATATGATGATAATCTCACCGGCTTAAATTTAACGGGTATATTCTGGTGGTGGCGCAGCTAGCGCCGCCGCAGGTTTGACCTGACCTTTCAGGGGCTGCGGGGCCTAAAACCCCCAGCCCCTTTTTCTTTACCTAGTTCAGTTACACTATTAACGAAAAGAAAAAGTGGGCTTCTCTCAACGTTGAGAGAAGCCCACTTTTTATAAACAGACCCATAAAACATACAGTTTAAGGAGGAATTACTCATGATACAAAAAAACAGAAAAGGATATTTTGGAGAGTACGGCGGCAGTTTCGTTCCGGAAGCACTTCAAGTACGCCTTGATGAGCTTGAGGAAGCATATGAAGAGGCAAAAAAAGATCCTTCGTTCAGCAATGAATTCATTACTGTTCTAAAGGAGTATGTGGGGAGGCCATCGGCCTTAACAGAGTGTAAGAATATCTCCCGTCACTTTGGAGGAGGCCGTCTGTTTCTTAAACGTGAAGATCTAAATCATACAGGGGCCCATAAAATCAACAATGCCTTAGGACAGGCTCTTCTAGCCCGCCGCATGGGTAAAAATGAACTCATAGCAGAAACAGGGGCTGGAATGCATGGCACCGCCAGTGCCACAGTGGCAGCCCTTATGGGAATGAAATGCACAGTCTATATGGGAGCCGTCGATGTAGCAAGACAGGCACCAAATGTGGCACGAATGAAAGTTCTCGGAACTGAAATAGTTGCCGTGCAGGATGGACAAAAGACTCTGAAAGAAGCAGTAGACGCTGCATTAAAAGCCTTTGCAGAACAGCCTGATACTTTTTATCTACTCGGTTCGGCAGTGGGACCCCATCCCTACCCCACTATGGTCCGTGATTTTCAAAGTATCATAGGCAAAGAAGCTCGCTCTCAATTCTTAGAGCGGGAACAAAAACTCCCGGATTACGCCATTGCCTGTGTTGGCGGAGGAAGCAACGCCATCGGGCTTTTCAGTGGATTCCTGGATGACTCTGAAGTTAAAATCATAGGAGTGGAACCTGCTGGAAAAGGCCTTGCTACTGGAGAACATGCCGCAACTCTTTCTGTTGGTCAGCCAAACATTATCCATGGTTTCAAAAGTTACGTCCTTTCAAAAGAAAACGGAGAACCAGCCGAAGTTTATTCCATATCGGCGGGCCTTGATTATCCAGGGGTCGGACCGGAGCATGCCTATCTTAAGGATATTGGACGGGTAGACTATAAATCTGTGACAGATGAAGAAGCTATCGATGCTTTCAAACTCCTCAGCAATAAGGAAGGAATTATTCCTGCCCTAGAAAGCTCTCATGCCCTTGCCTATGCATTTAAACTTCTTCCTGCATTGGCGAAAGACCAGACCGTGCTTGTAAACCTTTCTGGACGGGGAGATAAAGATATGGATACTGTACTACCTCTTTTAGTGTGAAAGAAACAGAAGCGGCGCCTTTTTTCCCTTCTATAAAAGGCGCCGCTTTTTCCTTACTTTACGGAGGCAAAAGAAAAGAGCCATTTCATCATATAGTTAAATAACCTGCTTCTATGTTCTTCAGGCAGCGAAATTATTCTGAACCACCGAGAAATCTCTATATCTGTTGGGATTTCAACAAGACTCCCCTCTCGCAATTCCTGTTCAACTGCCAAACGGGAAAGGCAGCTCATCCCCATACCAGCTTCCACCACTCGCTTAATGGCCTCGGTATGCCCAATCTCCTGCACATAGGGGAAACGCAAGTTTTTACTGGCAAGAAGTGCTTCGAAAGAGCTAAGCGTCCCAGACCCACGCTCTCTCAATACCCATTGCTCCTCTATCATTTCTGCCATTGGAACCATGGAGCGACAAGCAAAAGGATGTTCTGGAGATGCTATAACTACCAACACATCCTTAACCCACTCTTTTTCATCAAGATCCCTTTCTTCTACAATCCCTTCGACGAGACCGATATCAAGAATTCCTTCTCGCACAAGCTTGGCAATCTCTCGCGTGTTGCCTACATTTAATGTAATTCTTACCTGCGGATGTTCATCGCAGAATAATTTTAAGCGTGTGGGGAAAAAATAATTTCCTATAGTCGTACTGCACCCGATCATAAGTTCTCCCATAAGAGCTTTTTCCGTATTGTGAGCCATATCCACTAAATCTTTTACCGATGCTAAAATATTTTTTGCCTTTGGCAAGAGAGCACGCCCACGATCGTTGAGGATCAACCCTCTTCCCACTCTATGAAAAACAGATCCCCCGAGCGTTTTCTCTAGCTCTTTCAGTGACATACTCACAGCAGATTGTGTTAAAAAAAGCTTTTTGGATGCCGCTGTCATATTCTCAAACTGAGCAATATAAACAAATATTTCAAGCTGCCTCAACGTTACTGATTCCATTAAAGGCCTCCACCGTTATCAATTTTATTGATTGAAATTATCATAATAATAAGCTGGAATCAACAACCAATCATGGTTATAGTATTACACTGCATTGCAACAAATTTAAACAAAGGAGTTGTAAATTGTCATGATGGTCCTTCAGTCACCATTTTTCTGGATTGTAACCGGCCTCATTCTCACTTTTACTTTCAACTCTCCTGCCCTAGCCCTCTGCGTAGGCAGCATTATTGCTCTCATTTGGGGAAACCCTTTGAAGAATATAACGGGAAAACTTTCAAAATACTTACTTCAGCTCGCCGTCATCCTTTTGGGATTTGGGCTGCAACTCAATGTTATTCTAAAAGTAGGTTATACTTCCCTGGGAATCACATTTTTTAGTATTTCTACGACCATGTTGCTTGGATGGCTTCTTGGAAAACTCTACAAGGTAGAACATAATGTTTCTTTACTTATTAATAGTGGAACTGCCATATGCGGCGGAAGCGCAATCGCAGCCATGTCTCCCGTAATTGGCGCTTCTCAGGCCCAGACTGCCGTGGCTATGGCTGTTGTCTTTTTACTGAATGGAATTGCGTTACTGATCTTTCCCTATGCGGGACACTTTATGGAATTAAGCCAGACCGACTTTGGTATTTGGGCCGCCCTTGCTATCCACGATACAAGCAGTGTGGTTGGAGCTTCCGCCATCTATGGAACCGAAGCCCTGGTCATTGGAACAACGGTAAAACTTACTCGCGCTCTTTGGATTCTTCCCCTTTCATTTTTGGGAGCCAAACTCAACAAAAACCAGAGTAAGGCTACAATACCCTGGTTTCTTTTTGGTTTTCTGCTCGCAGCACTTATTCGTTCTCTCATGCCAGAAGCAGATGGATGCTGGAATATGCTGGCACTAGGAGGGAAAAAACTCATGGTGGGAACCCTTTTTTTTGTAGGCGCCGGATTAACAAAAGAAGACCTAAAAAAGATAGGTAAAGGTGCTTTGTTGAAAGCTGTTACTCTCTGGGTTCTCGTTTCGTTACTTTCTCTTACAGTAATAAAATTAGGTTTTATCCATCTTGGTCTCTAATTTCCAAATACATAAAAAGCCGGGCCAATCTGCCCGGCTTATTTTTTACATTTTCTCTGGATGTCCAAGAGCCAGTCCTAAAAAAAGCATTACCATGAAACTCGTAACTACAATGACTAATGACATAAAAACACCTCTTATACCCTATAAAATCACTACACTTAACACTTTACAAGGTATAGCCGTTCTTGTCAATACTTTTCTTTAAAAATGTTTATTTTTCCATACAATTTCTTGATGACTCCTCTTTGTGGTCTCTATTCAAATTTTAACAAACACCGCCCACATCGCCTTTTGACAGATTTTGCAATACATGCCAGGGCTATATAAACGTAAAAAAATTTTATAAAATGGGGGTACTTTTTAGCATAAAGGAGGAATGCACAATGAGACCTGTCCGTTTACATGCTCCGGATGCACCTGCACCAAAAGGTTTTTATTCTCCAGATGTTCGTATTGGCAACCTCATTTTCACAGCAGGGCAGCTTCCTTTAGACCCTAAAACAGGAGAATGCCTCAGAGGCTCTGTGGAAGAACAAACAGATTTAGTTATTCGCAACATAAAGGCCCTTCTCGAAACGAATGGCTCCTCCCTTGAGCATGTAGTGAAATCCACTATTTTCATACGCAGCACTGATCAATGGGACGCTGTAAACAAAGTATATTCTCGCTATTTTGAAAACACCACTCCACCAGCACGGGGTATTTACTGCGGCTTAGACATTAACTATGGGCTTGATATTGAAATGGAAGTCGTAGCGGCCATAGCGGAGCCAGAAGAATAAAAACCAATAAAAAGGGATAGGTCTTGGAAAAGATTCTCTGAGACCTATCTTTTTTCAATGCGATTTTTCAAAATGATGAGAAGTGCCCCTAAAAGAACAAGGCCTCCTCCTATGCCCTGCATAAGGGACAGTCGATCTTGAAAAAATATCACTGAAAGAAGCACAGTCACAAGGGGTTCGACCATGCTAAGAATAGAAGCAACTGTAGGAGTAGTAAGCTTAACTCCTATGAAGAAAGTAATAAATCCACAAACAGAAATGAAAGACACAAGAAAAACATAAAACCAGGCAGAAAAAGTACGTGGCAAAACCACATTCTGTGCCAATAATCCACCAATGCCATAAAAAATAGTGGCACACAGGTAAACATAAGCTACTGTTATATGAAAAGGAGTTACCTTCATTACTGAATGACCATAAATTACATAGGCAGCATAAAACACAGAGGCGCATACTGCTAAAAGAAGTCCCTTTATATTCGCGGATGCCAAGCCAGGCCCCGAAACAAAGTACAGCCCGAAAAAAGACAGGAAAATAGACATTACAACAATGCGAGTAATTCTTTCCTTGTTGATAAAAGAGGAAACTATCGCAACTAACGTTGGATATGTATAAAAAATGAGGACAGCTAAGGACGCTGGGATGTACTGAATAGATGAAAAATAACTAAAACAGAAAAAGGCGTAAAATACTCCGCCTAAAAGGAAAAGACGTAAAAATTGTTTTCTTTCAACACAAACACATTGATAACCCTTTTTACAAATTGAGAAGAGAAATAAAAAAAGCGTGGAAAGAGAAAAACGAAGCAACAACATGGTCATCACATTTACATTTTCCTTGTAGGCAAATAAGGCTAAAATAGCAACTGATCCTAAAAGAGATGCGGAAGCAAGCACTGAGAAAGAGCCTTTATAGTAGGTAATGGATGTTGGGGATGGCATTTCCGGATTCCTTTTCATGAGATCTCCTCTGATTCGATGTTAAGAATGAAGAATATTCCTTCGATGATCACAATATACACTATCATGGAGAATCATCAACAGAAAGGTATAAAAAAAGAAGGGGCTTAAAGCCCCTTCTTTTCACTCCACTGAAAAAATAAAAGAACTCCTAATAGAAATACCGTAATTACAATCCAATGGTTAATACCTATAACTTCTGGAACGGTAATTTTCCCAAGGTTACCCCATGTCAAAAGCGTCTGCTCCATATAGGGGTAGGCTTCGGCATAAAGGGCAGCGCCTGCTACCATCCCTAAAATACCCCATAGAGCATCAAAACGCCCCTCCCCCAAAGCTCCTAAAGATGTTCCCGGACAATATCCCAACAACCCCCAGCCTATGCCAAACAGAATACCGCCAGGGATGACTCCTCCTAAAATTGTTGGTTTTATTGAAAGCTTTACAACCCCTAAATCTCTAAGGAAATATGTCCCAATCATGGCTACAATAATCGTAGAAAGCATGAACTTAAGAATAGTGAAATCGAGGAGGCGAAGAGCACCAAGCTGCCTGTCATAGCGAATAGTTTCAGATCGCTGAAGCAAAATACCAAATATGATACCTGTAACAAGCCCAAAAATTAGATCCAGCTCCATGAATTTTCACTCCCTTCCGTACAGGATGCGGGCCACAAGCATTCCTGCGCCAAAAAAGAGAACCAGAGCAATAAATCCGCTTACCGCCAGCTGAAGCGAACCGCTTAGCCCGTGCCCACTCGGTCACCCATCAGCCAGTCGGGCCCCAAACATAGCGACAATACCTCCAAAGAAAGCTATTATAGCCCGGGGGAAAATGCGTTTCCCGAAGCGATCTTCCCAGGAATCTGGAACCCATTGAAATCGAAAGGTACCCGAAACTAAAGAACTCACAAGGGCTCCCAAAAAGATACCTGCCACAAACATCAGCTGCCAGTCAATCTTAGGAGCATTTTTAACTAAATAGCCAACTGTAGAAAAGTGTTCTGATGCAAGTGTCTTCTCCACAAAACCAGCAGATCGGACAAAGGACGTTGAAGCCCCAAAGTACTTCCCAGATAACCACGTAGAAGCTACTGAAAGAAGGCCTGCCAGACTTCCTGCAACATAAGGATTCATAGGTCTCATTTTGCGCTGCATTTAATTTCCCCCCTTCTCTATTCTACTCTTGCAATGTATTTTAATATAATCTCCTAAATAATCAAAAGAAAATTGTATGTATTTGTGTTAATCTTAAAGTACTTTTTCCCAAGGAGGTTTAAAATGCGCATTGCCCTTATTGGTTTTGGAGGAGTAGGAAAAGCTTTTATAGAGCTCTTACACGATAAGCATGAAATATTAAAGAGCATGGGCCTTACACTTATCCTTAAGTCTGTAATGAACAGCAAGGGGGGTATCTATAATCCTATGGGAATTGACCCCCTGCGTCTTATTGAACACGTCCACCAAGGAGGAGAGCTTTGTGAGTTTCCCGATGAAGGTATTCGTAAAGAAACCTTTCAGAACCTTATTATGCGGCGAGATGTGGATTTATTAATAGAAACGACACCCACAAACAATAAAACGGGAGAGCCTGGACTGACCCATATCAGCAAAGCATTGGAAAGAGGTTTTCATGTAGTAACGGCCAACAAGGGACCCGTTCTTTTAGCTTATAAACAATTATGCACCCTTGCCGCCAAAAGCCACGTGCAATTAGGGATAGGCTGTACAACAGGTGGAGCTTTGCCCACTATTAACGCAGGACGTTTTGATCTTGCAGGAGCCCAAATTCTTTCCATTGAAGGAATTCTTAACGGAACAAGTAATTATATCCTCAGCGAAATGGAAGAACGAGATTGCAGCTATGAAGAGGCATTGAAACAGGCCCAACAAATGGGCATAGCAGAAACAGACCCTTCACTGGATGTGGAAGGCTGGGATACTGCAACAAAACTTCTCATACTTACCAACATTCTTATGGAAGAAGAACATAAACTAAGAGAAATTCGCGTTGAGGGAATAACCCGTCTTTCACCCCAACATATTCAGGAAGCGAAAAAAGAAGGAAAACGTCTTAAATTAATAGGAAAGGCTGAAAAAGGAAATAACCGAACAGCGCTTACAGTGGGAATTGAAGCTTTAAGCCAGGATCACCCCCTCTTTAACGTGAATAGTACTAATAAGGCCGTACGTTATATAACCGACACTCTTGGAGACCTTACGGTTATAGGAGGAGCATCGGGAACTACGCCCGCAGCTGCTTCTATTTTACGAGATATTATTAATATTTATAAAGGATACCCGTTTGTTTAAAACTAAGAGAAAGAAAGTGGAGGGAAACAATACGTTTCCCTCCTTCGTAAGAGGAGTGTTTCACTGGGCTATTCAAGACGGAGTATGGCTTTTTCTATTCTATCGAGGCCTTCTTTAATGGTGTCGAGAGACTTCGCAAAAACAAAACGCACATACCCTTCGTAACCAAAGGCTATCCCTGGCACTACCGCCACATGAGCGACATTGAGAAAGAATTTTGCCACATCTTTATCGTTCTTGATTCTTTCCCCCCCAAAGGTTTTGCCTATCAGTTTTTTTACATTGGCAAAAATATAAAAAGCACCGTCTGGGTCGATACATGAGAGTCCATTGATAGAATTAATTCTATTAACTATATAATCTTTACGCTGCGCATATTCCCCTACCATAAGAACAATATCTTCCTGAGGGCCAGAAAGAGCCTCTACCACTGCCTTTTGGGCAATAGAGTTCACATTTCCTGTTACATGGCCCTGAAGAGCATTCATTCCCTTGATAATTTCTTTTGGCCCAGCCGCATACCCTACTCGCCAACCAGTCATTGCATAAGTTTTAGAAACACTATTAACAAGAACGCACCATGGTTTATACCGTATATCCAAGGCCGCAGGGCTAGTATGCTTCGCTCCGTTATAAAGTAAATACTCATATACTTCATCTGTAACTACAAAAGTTTCTTTTTCCACGAGAAAATCCATTATTTTTCTCATCTCTTCTTCTTCAAACACAGCACCTGTGGGATTACAAGGCGAGTTCAAAACAAAAACTTTAACCTTCGGGTTCCAAATCTTTTGTACTTCTTCTAAGCGAGGACGAAACTTATTCTCTTCCTGAGTAGGCATAAAAACAGCGTTGGCCCCTGTTAAACGTATTTGATCTACATAGCTCACATAACAAGGTGTAGGTATAACCACTTCATCCCCTGGATCGCACAATGTAGCAAAAACTTCGTAAAGAAGCTGTTTCCCACCATTACCTATAAGAACTTCTGAAACATCATAATCAAGATTATTCTGACGTTTTAGTTTTTGCACCACAGCCTCTCTAAGTTCAAGAATCCCTGGAACATCAGTATATTTGGTGAATCCCTCTTGAACAGCTTCTATAGCGGCATTCTTAATATAATCGGGGGTATCAAAATCTGGCTCTCCCTGAGCAAAGCTGATAACATCAACACCCTGGCGTTTTAAGCTATTCGCCAGAAAAGACGTTTCTTCGGTGGGAGATGGTTCTATGCCAGCGACAAGATCCGATAAAACTTTTCTACTCATTATTCTACCCCTCCATCTATTCTTCAATATATAGAGCCAGGTCGGGACATGTCTTCTCACATATTCTGCATTTGACGCACTTCTCAGCATTAACAGCCGTTACAACAGCAAAGCCTTTACGGTTTGTTTCGCCAGTAATTGCATAAACATTCGTCGGGCAGGCCTCTACACAAAGTCCGCAACCCTTACATAAATCTTTATCGATATGTATGGTCATAAGCTTCACCTCAATTTGCGAATAATCTCAATAACTTCTCTTGGATTTTGCGCCACATATACGCCAGACTTTGCAAGAGCTTTCATTTTTGAAGCAGCTGTTCCTTTATTGCCTCTGATGATAGCCCCCGCGTGGCCTAAAGATTTCCCTTCTGGAGCCGATCTTCCCACAATAAGGGAAACAACCGGTTTCGTTACGTGTTCAGCAATATATTCCGCTGCTTTAATCTCCGTTGCCCCGCCAATTTCTCCTAGAAGCAAAATAATTTCTGTTTCAGGATCCTTTTCAAAAAGCTCAACTATTTCTTTTTGAGTTGTTCCCCAGATAGGGCCACCACCAAGAGCAACCACTGTAGACTGTCCTATTCCCGCTTCTGTCAACGTTTTCCCCATTTCATACGAAAGGGCGCCACTCTTAGAAACAACCCCTACGTGTCCTTCTTTAAACATTCGCGCAGGATGAGCGCCAAGCTTACACTTCCCTGGAGCGATCAACCCGGCAGCTCCAGGGCCTATAATCCGTGTATTATGGGCTGATGCATAACTGATAATTGCAAGCACATCTTTTTGAGGAATGCCTTCCATCGTAAGAACAAGCAAAGGGACAGCGCTGTCAATAATTTCAAAAGCAGCATCTTTGGCAAGAGCAGGCGGGACAAAACTAATAGCTGCATCGGCACCATACCTTGAAACTGCTTCACTGACAAAATCAAAAACAGGTATATCGTGTACTATCATTCCGCCTTTACCTGGCGTAACTCCTGCCACAATGCGGGTCCCATATTCAATAAGAGTTTGAGTTTGAAGGGCTCCTGAGCGACCTGTTATTCCCTGAACGAGCACTTTAGTATCTGCATTAATAAGAATGGACATGGCTATTCCCCTCCGCTGCCATAACAGCTTTTTCAACAGCTTCTTCAAGGTCATCAAACACTGGAAGGCCTGAGTCTATCATCATTTTCTTACCCTCTGTCTCCATAGTTCCACATAACCTCACAAAAAGAGGCACTGAAAGACCATGATCATTTTTGTAGCGAATAATGCCTTCTGCCATTTCATCCATTCTGTTAAATCCACCGATGAGTATAACCAGCAAACTTTTTAGCTCTTTCGTAGCCTTGTTAAACACTGTTTCCATAGCCTGATACATCACATCAGGGCTAGTCAAGCCTCCCATTTCGCAAAAATCAGCGGCTTCCCCGCCAAAATCACGAATAAGGTCAAGAGAAAGCATCCCCGTACCAGCTCCGTCTGAAATCATACCGATATTCCCATCAAGAGGAACATAGGTAATGGTACCCTCATCTTTCGCTTTTGCGTTGTTTTGTTGGATTACATTTTGCTGTTCCTGAAACTCTTGGAAAATTTCTTTTTGACGAAATTCAGCATCGTCATCTAGATTGATCTTTGAGTCGAGGGCAATAAGTCCTGCGGAGGTTTTCACTAATGGATTAATCTCAATTAAACTTGCATCATACTGGTTGAACAGAGCATACATGGCTCGCAAGACCTTACGCAAATCCTTGAGTTCGTTACGAAGACTCAGGAAATCTGCAATTCTTCTGAAATGATAATCAGAAGGTCCCGCAAGAGGGTCAAAAGACAATTTCAAAATTTTTTCTGGCTCTTCTTCAGCTACCTTCTCTATTTCCATGCCTCCGGCGGCACTGGCAATGATCAGTGGTTTCTTAAGTTCTCCATCTATAACGAATGAAAGGTAGTATTCTTGTAAAATGTCTACCTTTTCCTCCGCAAGAAGGGCTAATACTCTCTCTCCCTTGAGGCTTGATCCTATTAATCTTTTCCCTTCCTGAACAAGAGAAGCATTGTCATCACATACTACGACTCCACCAGCTTTTCCTCGTCCTCCAGAAAGAACCTGTGATTTTAATACGAGAGGAGCGTCAAGGGTTTCTAGATCTTCGAAAGATCGCACGAGCCTTCTTTTAGGAACAGGGATGCCACAACGGGCAAAAAGCTCTTTTCCCTGAAATTCATAGAGTTTCATCAGCCTTGTCCTCCGGATCTAAAGCAAACTGAACGCCAGCCTCTACGGCTCTTTTGTTAAGATCCCAAAAGCGCGGTTTTACAGTATCTCTCACCACATCTAAAAGGTGCTCTTTCGTGAAAAGATTTGTTTTAGCCTGAAGATAACCAAGCACCACCATATTCGCTGCCATTTTATTACCTAGGCCAATAGCTATCTCAGTAGCGGGGATCTTATAGATAGATACTTCAGAACCAACACCTGAAAGATCTGGTACAAGTTCACTATCTACAATAAGCAAACCATCTTTCTTAAGCCCCGGCACATAGGAACGAAAAGCTGTTTGAAAGAGTGCAACAAGAATGTCGTTTTTTTCCTGAATGGGCGTACGAATAGGGGTGTCAGAAATAATTAACTCTGATTGGCATTGTCCCCCTCTCGCCTCAGAACCATAAGATTGGGTCTGGACAGCATAGAGCCCCTGTTTTGTAACCGCCGTTTCTCCAAGAATAATGGCAGAAAGAATAATGCCCTGCCCGCCGTAACCGCATAAACGGATGCTCAAAGGCTTCATGCCTGAACCCCCTCTCGATAAACAGAGCTTCCCTCAAAAACAGGCCGCTGCTTATTTACAAATTCCCCTAAAACAGTTTTTCCTTCCAGCTCTTCTTCACTCATATTTTCTGCCTTTTTGGCCATGACACAAATAGATCGTATCCACTCGAATATTTTTTGAGGCTGACCGGTGTTTAGCGCATAGCGACCAAAGTGGGTAGGACATTGAGATAAGATTTCAAGAACGGCAAATCCTTTATGGGAAAGGGCTGATTTCATTAGACTTTTCATTTGAGGCTGAAATGGGGTTGCAGAACGGGCCACATAGGTTGCCCCGGCGGCCTCCGCTACCTTGCACAAATCAAAGGGTGGCTCTCCGCTTCCATAGGGGGTCGTCATCGTGACAGCTGCTGCTGGAGTCATGGGAGCCACTTGCCCTCCAGTCATGGCAAAATTAAAGTTGTTTACCACAATCATTGTAACGTCAAGGTTTCTACGAGCAGCCTGGATAAAATGATTGCCTCCGATTGCCGCTGCATCGCCATCACCAGCAAAGATAATGACACGAGTCTGAGGTTTGTGTAGTTTAATGCCCGTTGCCCAGGCTAACGTCCTCCCATGAACGCCATGCAGCATATCTGTTTTAATATAAACCGGAATGCGAGCAGTACACCCAACGCCACCTATGGCAACTGTGGAGTCAAGGTCAATCTGCATCTCGTCTACTACCTGCAGAAAAGTATTCAGAACTTGACCACACCCACAGCCTGGACAAAACATATGGGGCAGCTTTTCTTCGCGCAGGTATTTTCTTAAAGGATTTTTCTGCATTATGCCCAGACCTCCTCTATCACGGCTAATATTTCCTGGGGAGAATGAATAAGTCCCCTATTGCGTGTAGCTCTTGCTGTTTTACAAAGACCGCCGCACACTCGCTCTATTTCCTTCGCATATTTACCTATATTCATCTCAACAGAAATAACCGTGCCCACATTTTGGGCAACATCCCGTATCGCTTCTTCCGGAACAGGCCAAACAGCATCAAGTTTAAGAACCCCGACCTTTATCCCTTTTTCACGAGCAAGATCCATAGCATCGAGACATGGTCGAACTTCACTTCCGTAAGCGATAAGGGCTACATCAGCATCGCCCATATTAAAGGTCTGAGTTGTAGATATAGAGTGCCTGTTCTCCCAGATTTTTCCAGTGATTCTCTTGTAAAGTCTTTCGAACACATCTGGATCCCAATCGATACTTCCTTTTTCATCATGGGGGTTTAAAGAATAAATGGTATGATAACCTTCTCCCAGCTCGGCGAAATCTGGCACTCCAAAGGGGTCGGCTTTAAATGGCATATATTCTTCTGGGGAAGCAGTTGTTCTCTTTCTATGAACTATGGGAATATCGGACGCTTCAGGGATAGAAAGGCGTTCTCTCATTAAAGCTATGGTTGTTTCTGACATAACAACAACTGGAGTGCGGTACTGTTCTGCTAAATTAAAGGCCCGAACTGTGTAGTCGAAAAGTTCCTGTACTGAAGATGGTGCAAGAACGATCATTTCGTGATCGCCGCTTACACCCCATCTCATCTGCATTACATCTGCCTGTGTTGCAAAATTTTCTCCTCGGCAACGCTGCACATCTACAATAACAATAGGAGCTTCTATAGCTACGGCATACCCAATACCCTCTTGCATATAGTTGTAGCCAGCACTTGCAGTGGCTGTCATGGCCTTCGCGCCCGCTAAAGAGGCTCCTGAAATTGCATATATGGAGCATAATTCATCTTCCCCTTGCAGAAAGTGCCCTCCAACTGCCGGCAAACGCTGTGACATTCTCTCCGAAATCTCATTGGCCGGTGTAATCGGATATCCAGCAAAAAAATCACATCCTGCAGCCAAGGCGCCTTCTACACACGCATAATTGCCTAGCATAAAGTGGACACCTGATAAAACTCTGCTCTGCTTATTTTCATCAGAAGTTCCCATAGACAAAGCTCCTTTCAACTTATATTGGCAAACAATATTTTCCTTTTTTTTAAATAACGTAAAATAAGTAATAACATGCGCAATGCTTAATGTCAAATATATTACATACATTGCAGATAATATTTTAAGCACTTTGCATTTCCTTCCTCCTTACCCTTGACAGCAACTGCAAAAAAGACGAAAGTATATTAAAAGTTCACCTAGTGAAATCATTATGCTATGGAAGGATGGAAAATATGGGTATAAAAGTATTTCAATCCCTTGGAGATCAAGTTTTTGAAACTCTTAAAGAAAAAATCGTCAACAACGAATACAAACCTGGAGAACTTATGCAAATAGACAAACTCGCAAGTGAGCTGGGGGTAAGTACAACCCCTGTGCGAGAAGCTCTACTTCGCTTAGAAAGCATGGGGCTTGTGTGTATCGAAAGAAACAAAGGAGCGGTTGTAACACAAGTCAGTAAAAAACTAGCCCAATATACATGGGAGTTTCGCAGACTTCTTGAAGCCCATACATCTCGAGATGCAGCTATCCATTGCTCAGACGCAGAACTTGAAGCTCTTGAGTCTACCTTGCAAACAGTACTCGCGCACCCAAGTGATTTTGAATTATATAAAAAATCAGACCTAGCTATTCATGCGCTTCTTTCGAAATACACAGAAAACTATCTTATAATTAACTCGCTGAACAACTTGAGCATTAACGCAAGGCGAATTCGGTATTTCGCAGAAGAGGGGCCTTTTTTGGAAGAAGTTATTGTTTCTGTAACTTACGAACATCTATCCATTATCGAAGCACTAAAAAATCATAATCCTGATCTTGTAGAACAAAGAGTAAAAATACACCTTGAAAATGCTGAAAAGCGAACTATGAAATCCCCTTTTTTTGACAATGAGTAGCCTGTCAAACTTCTTTAAAGCATCAAAATAATAAAGCCCTTAAGGGCTTTATTATTTTGATGCTCCAACAACTCGCATACGGAATTATTTTTAAATTTTAGACAAAGATAAAATAGTTTTAAAATTATTTACATTAACAAACAAGACATACTCTCAAAACTTACCTCCCATAAAAATATTAAAGAAATTATTTTATATATTAAGAAACTTTTTTGTTTTAAGCACTACTTATATCTTTACAAACTATTCAGAATTCCCATCATAGGATTAAATTTAATACAAAAAAGCACAAACAAGTTAGTACTCATTTTAGAAAAATCTTTCTTGAAAATACTTTCAAAAATGGTATAATCCCCCGAAATAGACTGAATATATTTTGCTTAGTGTATGATGCAATGTATTCTATATTGTTTTTTGTTATTTTAATTTTCTTAGATCCCTTTATCTGTAAGCCCTAGGATTTTTATTCCGCATTTTAAATATAGTTACTGAACGTAATTGCTGCCTAATTATTAAACGGTTTGTAGCTATTTTTATAAGGGGGCATGTTTCATGATTGAAGAATTAAAAGGAGCGCGTATACTCGTCGAAGTATGCGGCGCCGTAAAAAGCGGCGAAAATGTTGTTATAGTTACGGATACCAATAAAACACAAATTGCAGAATACTTAGCAGGAACATGTTACGCTCTTAATGCAAATCCTGTAATAATAATAATGACTCCCCGCACTGCCCACGGAGAAAACCCACCAGATAGCGTTAGAAACGCTCTTCTTTCTGCAGATGTTGTTTTTGCAGTAACATCATACTCTCTTTTCCACTCTGAAGCACGGCTAGCTGCATCTAAAAGTGGAGTACGATGGGTTAATTTGCCAGACTATACAAATAAGATGCTTCGTAGCGGCGGCCTATTCGTTGATTTTAAAAAACAGCGTGATATAGCAGAAAAAATAGCCGCCATATTAACAGATGGGAAAGAAGTTCATGTTTCTAGTGCTAAAGGAACAGACTTGATCTTTTCCATTCAAGGTAGGAAAGGCATCGCAGAAGGTGGCATAAGTGACCTACCGGGAATGATCAACTCTCCACCGGATATTGAAACATGCATAGCTCCTGTCAAAGGGTCAGCTCAAGGAACAATAGTAATAGACGGCAGCATTGTCCTTCCCCATATCGGCCCTGTTTTACATGATGTTATTTTGCACGTAAAAAACGGCATCATAAATGAAATCGAACAAACCTCCGAAGAAGCAATTAAACTCCATGAATACTTATCATCCTACAATAATCCAAATGTCTATAATATTGCTGAATTTGGAATAGGGTTAAACCCGGCATGCACTCTTTCTGGCAGCATGCTAGAAGATGAGGGAGTGTACGGAACCTTACATTTTGGAATAGGTGACAACCATACTATGGGAGGAGAAACAATCGCACCCACCCATATAGATTTAGTTTTAAAAGAGGGAACTTTTTATGTTGATAAACAAGTAATTATGGAAAAAGGAGATCTCGTGTGTTAAAGATTTAGCATAAAGGGGGGATTTAATTTGATTTTGGAAACAAATAATTTAACCATGAAATTCGGGGGACTGACCGCCCTATCAAATGTTTCACTTAAAATTAATAAAGGTGAAATTAGAGGGCTTATTGGCCCCAATGGATCAGGAAAAACAACTTTTCTCAATGTGGTTACAGGCTTTTATAAAGCTACGAGTGGGAGTGTAAATTTTAACGGGGCAGACATATCAAAAGAGCTACCACACACGATAGCTAACAAAGGTCTTGTCAGAACATTTCAAAACATTAATCTTTTTCCCCATATGACCGCCTTAGAGAATGTCTTAACTGGTAGTTTTTGCAGATCTAAAGATAATTTTTTATTATCTATCCTCCCCCGCAAAACTCAAGAGGAGAAGCGTATGACCGCGGAAGCAGAAAATATTCTTTTATTTGTAGGCTTGGAAAAAGAGATCCATTCAAAGGCATGTAATTTACCTTACGGCAAACAGCGACTCTTAGAAATAGCAAGAGCTTTAGCCTCAAATCCAGAGATCCTACTTCTAGATGAACCAGTAGCAGGTATGAATGAACAAGAAAGCTTATCTGTTGCAGAGTTACTACAAAAACTGCAAAAAACAGGACTTACTATCTTACTGATAGAACATCACATGCGCTTTGTTATGTCCGTATGCGACGGACTAACAGTTCTTAACTCTGGGGCTGTAATAGCTAAAGGTACGCCAGAAGAAATACAAAACAATGACGAAGTGATAGCTGTTTATTTAGGAAAGAGGCATAAGAAATGTTAGAAGTTAAAAATTTAACCACTCATTATGGCATTATACGTGCGCTAAATAGAGTTTCTTTTTCCATTCCTCAAACTGGTATTTTTTCTTTCGTCGGTGCTAATGGCGCGGGGAAGTCCACTCTTATGCGAACAATAATGGGATTGGTAACTCCCACAAGCGGAGAAGTTTTCTTTTTCCAGCAAAATATAACAGAACTAACTCCTCCGTCAAGAGTTTATAAAGGAATTTCTCTCTGTCCAGAAGGACGACGAATTTTTAAGAGTGTAACTGTTGAAGAAAATCTACTGGCCGGAGCTTATTTATGCAAAGATAAATCGATTATTGCTGGACGAGTTGGAAATGTGTACGAATTTTTCCCAAAACTAAAAGAACGCCGAAAACAACGAGCTGGTACCCTAAGCGGTGGAGAACAACAAATGCTAGCTATTGGGAGGGCCCTCATGTCAGCACCGAAACTTCTTTTACTCGATGAGCCCTCTATGGGGCTTGCACCGAATTTAGTTGAAATGGTTTTCGAAAAAGTAAAAGAAATTCAAGAAAGCCAAAATATATCCGTTATCCTTGTCGAGCAAAATGCGGAAATGGCGTTGGCAATTAGTAACTACGCTTATGTTTTGGAAGTTGGAACGCTTGTGCTTGAGGGGACAGGTATAAGCTTAATATCTAGCGATGAAGTGAGAAAGAAGTACCTTGGCGTCTAAGTCTCTTAAGAAATATCTACGCAATTAAATTTATGGGAGGGGTATAGTATGAAAAGAACGGCCAAAACAATGTGTTTTTTATTATTGAGTTTATTTTTTGCAACCGCTGCTTTTGGAGCTAGCACTCTCAAAATTGGATCGGTAGGCCCTTTAACCGGAGAAAGTTCTATTGGAGGACTTGACGAACTTGATGGCAAAAAGTTAGCTATTGATGATATCAACAATGCGGGAGGACTCTTGGGAAAAAAGGTTGAACTTGTTTCGTATGATGATGCGTCGCAGCCATCACAATCAGCAAGCGCAATCATGAAACTAATTAACCAAGATAGGGTTGTTGCAATTATAGGGGCTCATAATAGTTCTTGCACTCTTGCAAATATGGAAGTAATAACTCGCTATGGAATACCCATGGTCACACCGGGATCTAGCTCCCCTAAGGTCACTGACATTGGGAATATGTGGATAACCAGAGCCTTTCCCAGTGATAGCATTCAGGCCAAAGCTATTGTAAATTTTGCACTAGACAATAATGCAAAGAAGCTTGGGATTATTTATGTAAATGATGATTTTGGGAATGGAGGACTAAATGCTGTAACTGCCGGTCTCAAAGAAAAAGGGATAGACCTCGCAGGTGCGGAAAGTTTTATGGGAGCAGATAAAGATATGCGCTCTCAACTTACGAAATTGAAAGCCCTTGGCGTAGACAGTCTCTTTATCTGGTGCCAGTATTTCCCAGGAAGCCTCATAATGAAACAAGCTCGCGAGATAGGATGGAATGTACAATTTTATACCTCTACTGGCTGCGTCCACCCCAAAACTTTTGAGTTAGCGGGGGAAGCGTACGAAGGTACATATCAAACAGTTCCCTTTATCCCTAATATCCCTGAAGAGAAAATACAAGCATGGGTAAAGCGTTACCAAGAAAAATATGGGAAAATGCCGTCTCAAAACTCCGCAAGAGCTTATGATGCCACCATGCTCGCATTAAACGCTATAAAACGTGCTGGCACAACTGATCCTAAGGCTATTCGTGATGCAATTAGGTCTACAAAAGATTTCGAGGGGCTTCAAGGTAAAATTTCTATAGATAGCCTCACTGGCGAATATATTGGAGATGTTATGATTATTCGTGCGGAAAAAGGAGATTACACTTTCATTAAAAGAACTCAGTAATTATTTAATTTTGGAAGAAAGGGTTCAAAAAGGACCCTTTCTTCCAATTCTATTGGGAGGGTAAATACTATGAAAGAAAAAGTAGTTGTAGCCGCAATTCAAATAGACCTACACTCCTTATCTGTTGAAAAAAACACTGAGATTATCAAAAGAAAAATTTCAGAGGCTGCCCAAAATGGTGCTGAACTCATTGTTTTCCCCGAGCTCTCAAATGCCGGTTATATAACTGTAAGAGACAAACATTTTGGTAGAAAATTTTACGAAGCATCTGATTATATCCCAGGAAATTTTACAGAGGAGATCGCAAGGCAAGCTCAAGAATGTGACGTTTACGTAATTGTGGGAATGTCCGAAAAACATCCTGTTATTCCTGGAACCTTGTATAACTCAGCTGTATTAATCTCTCCTGATGGGGAGGTCGTCGGGACTCACCGAAAGGTACATATTCCAGGTGAAGAAAAACACTATTTTGCACCGGGAAATTCTATTAAAAGTTTCCAAACAGATCTTGGCACAATAGGCATTTCTATTTGTTATGATACTCAGTTTCCAGAACTAACTAGAACTTTAGCTTTGGAAGGAACAGAAATTCTTTGTCTTCTATGGAACATGCCTTCTTTTTCTAATAAACCTCGATTGCTTGAACATTACACAGCCGCAAGGTCAGCAGAAAATAGAATGTATACTATTTCTGCAAACAGAATAGGTAGTGATGATGGCCATGCAGTCTTTTTTGGGCACAGTTGTATCTCTGATCCTGTTGGAACTATTGTTGCATTGGCAAAAGACGATGAAGAAGATGTTATATATGCAACTTTAGAGAGGAAGACTCTATTAGAAGAAAGGGCACAAATGACCGTTTTTGGAGATAGACACGCTCATCTCTACTCTAAGCTCACGGAGATTGATTAAATAACGTCTTTAAATGGAGGTGAGGGCAGTGATCCAAGACCTTGTTTTTCAACAATTAATAAATGGATTTACGATAGGGATGATATATGGAACCGCAGCTTTGGGGTTTACAATGGTGTACAAAGCTCTTGGTTATCTTAACTTTGCACATGCAGATAATTTAATGATCGGGGCTTTATTAGCTTACACATGTATAGTAACATTAAAATTCCCCCTTTTTGTGTCCTTTCTAGTAGTTATCGTACTCATGCTCCTTTACGGCATGTGCATAGAAAGAGTCTTATTTAGGCATTTCCAGCGAGAATCTAAAATAACTTTTATGCTTGTTTCAATATCTCTATCTGGAATTCTTAAAAATGCTGCTCTTCTTATTTGGGGGCCAGAACCTCGAGCACTTCCTGCTATTTGGGGGACAGGAGCAATTATTCTTAATGGGGTACCTTTTCCAATTAGAAACATTTATATAATGTTAATTGCAATCACTTGCCTTGCTTTAACGTCATTCTTTTTTGCAAAAACGAAAATTGGATTAGCTATGCGAATAGCGGCAGATGATCCTGAAGCTGCTGGACTAATGGGAGTACGCGTTTCTTGGACACGAGTTGGCACTTTTTCAATAACTGCAGCTTTAGGAGCAATTGCAGGTGTTCTAGTTGCGCCTCTTTTTAATATCACTCCTGAATTAGGTTCATCTCTTGCGTTAAAAGCCTTTATAGCTGCTGTAGTAGGTGGAGTCGGACATATACCGGGAGCTCTTATATGTGGCATTTTCTTAGGGGTAGGAGAAAGTCTTACTGCTGGTTTTGTATCTTCTGGATATAGAGATGCCATCATTTATGCTGTCGGAATAATGATTCTTGCGTTTAAACCCACGGGGATTTTTCAAAAAGCATATACAAAACACTAGGAGGATAAGCTATCATGACTACGTACGTGAAGAAAAACTTAAAAATTATCCTCATACTCATTGCGGGTGTTATCTATGTTTCACAGAACCCTTATTTTCTATTTGTTTCTACTCTCGCATCGATAAATGCAGTAGCCGTTTTAGGTTTAAATCTTATATCTGGATACACAGGACAGCTGCATCTTGGTCAGGCAGCTTTCATGGGTATAGGAGCTTACACTTCCGCAACACTGTGTGTCAAAGTAGGTTTTAGCTTTTGGTTTGCACTACCAATTGCAATTCTTTTTTCTGCAACAGCTAGCACCTTGCTTGGTATTCCTGCACTGAAACTTCGAGGTGGCCCATATTTAGCCCTTGTGACCCAAACTTTCGGGGAACTTGTCTACGTTATTATCCTTAATTGGGTAGCCGTGACAGGAGGCCCCTTTGGCTGTTCGGGAATAAAACCCCCTTCTATCGGTTCATTCCAACTGTTAGATCTTAAATACTATTTCTTTTTCGTCTTATCATTTCTGATATTAGCATACTGGTTAATGAACCGAATTATTAAATCAAAGTTTGGACGAGTTTTTCTTGCTATAAAAGAGTCTGAAGACGCAGCTCAATCTATTGGTATAAACACAATGAAATATAAAATACTGGCTTTTGTTATAGCTGGAGCTTTTGGAGGAATAGCTGGTACTCTTTATGCTCCTTTTATAGGTTTTATATCTCCAGAACAATTTACATGGATGCCCTCTCTTTTTCTTATATCAATGGCTATTGTAGGAGGATTGGACAGTCTGCCAGGAGGAATATTAGGAGCTTTTATCTTGACCTTTCTGCCAGAAGTATTACGGGTAGCAGATCAATATCGCTTAATTATTTATGGCGTGCTATTGGTGCTTACGCTCACCTTCTTGCCTAACGGATTAATATCTCTATGGGGCCTTTCACCTCGTGAAATAAATTCTATTTTTAATAAACGTTTTAAAGAACTTTTGCATAAAAAAGATAGGCTCTTTGCTAAACAATTATAGGAGGAATAAATATGAGAGAGTATGTTATGACAGTATTAGGCCCAATAGAATCAACAGATATGGGAGTCACGCTCCCCCATGAGCATCTTGTCATGAACTTTAAATCTATATATAAAGAGCATCGCGCTGCTACGGACTATGCAAAAGCCCACGAACCAGTGTCTTTGGAAAACCTTGACTGGGTACGAAAACATCGTTTTAGCAATTTTGATAACCTGATGCTACTTAATGAGAATGTTGCGATAAAGGAAGCACTTATGTTTAAGCAAGAAGGTGGGCAAACAATAATTGACGTTAGTAACAGGAACCATGGAAGAGATCCTAGAGCCCTCGCAAGAATATCTAGAGCCACAGGCCTTAATATAGTTATGGGAGCAGGTTATTACTGGGAAAAGGCTTGGTCTGCAGATGAGCTAGAAAAAGGAATAGAAGACTTTTACGAAGAGTTCCTTAAAGAAATAAATGACGGAGTAGATGAAACAGGAATAAAAATAGGAGTTATGGGTGAAATTGGATGTTCTTGGCCTCTAAAAGAAGGGGAGAAAAAAGTTCTCAAAGCAGCTGGCAGAGCACAAAAAGAAACAGGAGTCCCTATTAATATTCACCCTGGCTGGAATAAACGCGCACCAATGGAAATTCTTGAAATCCTTTCAGCAGAAGGTGCTAATCTCAACTCTGTAATTATGAGTCACGTCGATAGAACATTGCTAACCCATGAATCAAGGTGTGAAGTAGCAAAAACAGGATGCTATCTTGAATATGACGCTATAGGCCGCGAAGGATATTTCGATTTAGATTTTATAGTAGATATCCCTAATGACAACTACCGTGCTAACGAAATTCTTAAACTCATGGATGCTGGCTTTCAGAATCGAATACTCCTTTCATGTGACGTTTGCACGAAAGATATGTGTTGCACATATGGTGGACATGGCTATGCCCATATTCTTCGTTATTTCGTCCCGCTATTAAGAAAAAAGGGGTTAACTAACGATGAGATTAATACTTTGATCATAGATAATCCTCGCAATGCTTTGACTATCCGTCCAAAGTAAAAGAAGAATCAAGGAGGGGAAGTCAGTTCCATGTATATAAATGAGGGGAAGATAGCTTGGGTAGATTTGACGACCAAAAAAGTTACATATGAACCTTCCATAAAATATAAAGCCTATATTGGTGGACGTTGCCTTGGTTCTTATCTCGTTTATAGGGGGGTTCCCATTGCCTGCCACCCTTTAGACTCTGAAAACATTATTGTCTTTAGCACTGGCCCTTTGACAGGAACTTTAGCACCGTGTTCTGGAAGACTTAATATAAGTTTTAAAAATGTGGCTTCGGGTGGTATATCTTTTGCCAATGCAGGCGGGCACTTTGCACCAGAAATGAAATATGCAGGGATAGACCACCTTGTCATAAAAGGAAAATCAAGAGAGCCCGTTTATCTGATGATTGCAGATAACCAAGTCACAATTCATTCTGCCACGGATCTCTGGGGATTAGACTCGTGGGAAACAGAAGATCTTCTCCGAAAAAAATTATGTGACCCGAAGATACACATTGCAACTATTGGGCAGGCAGGAGAAAATTTAGTTACAATGGCTTGTATTATGGTAGATAAGTCACGAGCAGCAGGATGGGGTGGCTGTGGAGCAGTTATGGGCTCAAAGAAACTTAAAGCTGTTGTGGCGCGGGGAACCCAAGCTATTGTACCTTATTCTCCAGATAACTTCATAAATTGCTGCAAGGAAAAATGGCAAAAACTTTATGATTCTCAAATGGTCAGATTAGTACAAAAATATGGGCTACTAGGAACTTCTGGAGCTGGGGGGATAGATGGAACTGTTCCTCAAAGCGTACGTAATATGGAAGACGAGATATGGGATCCGGTGAAAACACAAAAAGTGAAAGAAATTGTTTTCAAAGAAAAATATGAAACGCGCAGATTAGCTAATTTTTCTTGTCCAGTATATTGTAGTCATTTTTATCACGTAAAAGAAGGCATTTTTAAAGATCTAAAACTAGAGGCCTTAAAAACTAACGTGTATCGTGCTTTTGGAAGCAACTTTGATTTGGATGATAGACAATATATTTTAAAAGCAAATGAGATAGCGAATAGGTATGGCATGAATTGCGATTCTCTATCCGCTGTTATTGCTTGGGCGATAGAAGTTTTTCAAAAGAAACTCATTGACCCTCAAATTACAGAAGGGCTTATATTGAAATGGGGGGACGGCCCAGGAATACTAGATCTTTTTCACAGAATTGCTTTTCGAAATAACAATTGGGGAGATCTTTTAGCAAAAGGTGTATATCAAGCTTCTTCAGCTATAGGTAACGGCACCGAAAAATATGCTATGCATGCAAAAAAAGTTGGCATGTGCGAACAAGGGATGCGATCCTTTAAAGGCTGGGCTTTGGGGATAATGGTTAGTACCCGTGGGGGTAGTCATTTAGCGGGTGCTCCAAATACAGAGCAAAAACGACTTTCAAAAGAAGAAAGCTTAAGCCTTTTTAACATCCCAACTGCAGGAGACCCACTAGTTTATGAAGGGAAAGGAAAGCTCGTTTCGTGGTTTGAAAAATACAAGATCATTGCTGATACACTTGGTATATGTACCTCGGCATCCTATTGGTTTGATACAAATCTTTTAGGACCAGAAGACTTTTCAGAGTTACTTTTTTGGGCTACAGGTTGGCATGTGAGCGGAGAGGACTTATTAAAACTAGGAGAACGAGTCTACAATATAGAAAAAGGTTTTAACACATTGCATGCTAGCTTTTCTCGCAAAGACGACATGCCCCCCTATAAATTAACTCATATCCCTGTTTCTGGTGGCCCTTTTAAGGGGGAAAAGATTGAGGTTGGTAAATGGAACACTATGCTTGATGAATACTACGAAAGCCACGGCTGGGATAGAGAAAGTGGTTGGCAAACAGAAGAAAAACTTTTGGAATTAGGACTCCCAGAACTAGCGAAAGAGCTAAGAAAAGCGGGAAGATTAAAGAAGAAATCAGGAACTGCTAATGGATGCTTACAATAAATACGAAATTAAAATAAACGAGTCTCTTTGCACTGGTTGTATGGCGTGTGTTTTGGCTTGCTCTTATTACCACACACAGTCGTTCTTTTTTTCTGCAAGCGCTATAAAAATTGATAGAGATAACAAAGAAGGCACAATTAAAGCATATATTGATGAAAAATGTAACATGTGCGAAGATTTTGAAATGCCCTCATGTATTCAATTTTGTGCTCCTAAGGCTATTACAATTATTAGAGCAAGAGCATCAGTACTCTAACAAAGAGAATAAAACAACAGTTTGAAAATGTTTTTTGAACTGTTATTATGGATAAAATGTAAAACACTTTTTATCATTCTAACAAAGTGGTTTTTCCGAGTTGTTAAGCCTTCCTCATCTTTTGTAAGAGATGGCTGACAACCGACAGGGTGTAGCGGGAAACGGCTGCGCCTCCCACTCTTGGAAAGGGAAACCTATTCTCTATCCAGGGAGGGATGCGAAGTGTATAACGGTTATACCGGAAAGATACTAAATGTAGATCTGACCAACAGTATGCGCTGGGTTGAAAAACTCAATGAAAACTGGGTCAGAAACTACATTGGCGGAGAAGGTTTCGGAGCCATTTACCTAGCAAAAAACCTCCATTCAAACATTGATCCCCTTTCAGAAGAAAATAAACTCCTTTTTATCTGTGGCCCCCTTACGGGAACTAAAGCTCCGTGTTCAGGACGAACTGTTGTTATGTTTAAATCTCCTTTAACAGGTACAATTTGCGCGGTAAATGCAGGTGGAACATGGGCTCCGCAACTTAGACGGGCAGGTTATGACATGCTCGTCATTCATGGTCGCGCCAAAACACCCACTTTCCTCTCCGTAAGTGACGAGAATATTCTTTTTCATTCCGCTGAAAAAATATGGGGAAAGGATACTCTCATAACAGAAGAATCCATACGTAAAGAAATAAATGCCCTCTTGACAGAAATAGCCAGTATTGGAATAGCTGGAGAAAAACTCGTTCGCTTTGCCGCTATCATGATGGGCAATGATCACGCAGCGGGACGAGGTGGCGGTGGAACCGTTATGGGAAGCAAAAACCTGAAAGCTATAGCTGTGTACGGTCCTGCTGCTCAGACGCCATTACATAATGCAGATAGGTTTGGTATCGCTGTAAAAAAAGCTATCCAGGAATTATACGATGAACCTTTTGTACGAGAAGAAATGATGAAATTTGGAACGCCATCCTTCTTTGATGCAATGAATGGCCTTGGACTAGTACCTGCTTACAAATGGCAACACACCACTACTGATTTCAACAACGATATTGGATATGAAACCTATCACAAAAAACTCAATGTAAAACAAGATCGCTGCTTTAACTGTCCGATTGGATGCATTAGAAAAACCTCAATTTCTGAAGGGAAATATAAAGGCCTTTCAGGAGGGGGGCCAGAATATGAAACTCTTGCCGCTTTTGGACAAAAGCTTGGGAACACAGATCTTTACTCTATCGCAGCAGCCAACTACATCTCAAATGACCTTGGCCTTGATGTTATCTCTGCAGGGCAGGTAATAGCTACAGCCATGGAATGGTACGAAAAAGGAGTTATCGATAACAATACAACGGAAGGGCTAGATCTATCTTGGGGAAACAGTGACGCCATTGTAGAGCTCGTAGAACGCATCGCACGTCGACGTGATAGCTTTGCAACCCTTTTGGGTGAGGGTTCCCTCCGTGCCGCCCATTCTATTGGAAACGATGCTGAAAAATATGTCATGCATGTGAAAGGCCCCGAAATGGCAGCTGATGGTGTGAGAGCAAGCAAAGCTGAGGCTCTATCCCACATAATCTCACCCCGCGGGGCTGACCATCTGAGACCCTATGGCGCTACAATCGACGTCTTTGGATATTTAGAAGAAGAACTTGGCATAAAAGAACGAGTTAATCCTTTAAGTGAAGAAAATAAAGATTGGGTAAAATCTCTGGAAGAGCTTTCTATGGCAACAAATCTTCTTGGAGTGTGCTTGTTCGCCAGCATTACTCTTGCCGTAAAAGGCAAAACCTGGGCAGAGTTTTTCAGCAACGCTACAGGTCTTGAATACTCATATAGAGATCTCTTTAAAGTCAGCGAACGGGTTCTTAATTTAGAAAGGCTCTTTAACATCCGAGAAGGTTTCACCAGGAAAGATGACTATCTCCCCGAAAGATTCAGCAAAGAAACTGCACCGGACGGGCCAGGGAAAGGACAGGTGGTTAATCAAGACCGTCTTCTCGATATTATTTACACTGCTAAAGGCTGGGATGAACAAGGGGTACCAACGAAAGGGAAACTGGAAGAACTAGGGTTAACTCAAGTCGCATCAAAAATGTTCAACTAATAAGATTACTGGGGTGAAGCTATCTGGTGTAATATCTCGCCTTGGTGTCCTCTCGCTCTGGAGGTCATTCGTACCGACTTGTGTTGCATTACACATCCGCTTCGGTGCCCAGCAGACTGTTCAGCGTGTTTTCCACGCTCTTTCCACTATATGCTCAAGATGATTGCGTATCTCTCTTTCATCAATGTTGATAATCTTTTGGCCCAAAGATGTTACTGGTCTCTTTTCTGTAACATCTTCTTTCATATGCAGCAGCCACCTTTCTTCGGGTAGGTTTTGTTGTCGCAGATAAAACTCTACACCTTTCCGGGGATTGCGGCTTTTTTTATCTGAAAATGTGCGAATATATTGCGCATTATCTAAAACGTTTATAACATAAAATAAAGCCTGGCTACTCTACTCTTAACAATAACCAGGCTTTACATTATTTTTAAAAAATCATCCTTGAAACATTGTTTCTTTTCCCATACAAAAAACTACTCTGCTTTTGATTTTAAAGTTATTTTCTGAACTACCCAAATAAGCGCTAACGTACCTAAACCTATTAAATCTGACACTAGCCCGGGGAAAATAAGCGCTAGAGCCCCACCAAAAAGAATTGCTCTCTCCCATATCCTTAAATTTCTTAGCCAATAGCCCGTCCCTGCAAAAGCCAGCGCGCCCGCACCTATTAGAGCAGTGGCAGAATAGAACAATACTTTAACAGGAGTTGTGTCAATAAGGAGTAATTGTGGATTATACGCAAAAACGAAAGGAATCAAGAATCCCGCAATTGCCAGCCTTAAAGCGGTAAACCCTGTTTTCATAGGATTTGCATTAGCTATCGCAGCGCCTGCATATGCTGCTAACGCTACAGGTGGAGTCAAGTCTGCTATGATACCATAATAGAGTATGAACATATGGGCTGCCAAAGGGGGAACCCCAAATTTCTGTATTGCAGGCGCAGCCATAGATGCAAGAACAATATATTTTGCAGTCGTAGGCAAGCCCATTCCTAAAATAATGGAAGCAATCATCGTAAAAAGCAATGTTAGGAAGAAACTGCCGCCTGAAAGTACGACAATTCCATTTGCCAGTTTGAGCCCTACTCCTGTAAGAGTTACAACTCCTATTATAATTCCTGCACATGCACATGCAGCAGCAACACCAATAGCTGAACGAGCCCCATCTTCCATGGCTTTGAGTATATCTTTAAAACTAAGCCTGGTACTAGCTTTAAGCATTGCTATTCCTACTGTTACTATAATAGAAACAAAGGCCGCTCTTAAAGGAGTGTACCCCTTCACAAGAAGATATACTATTACAAAAATAGGGATCAGGAGATGCCCCCCCTCTTTTAGGACTTTGCCTACATTCGGCAAAGTTTCCTTAGGCAGACCTTTTAGCCCAAGTCTTTTTGCTTCCATATGTACCATCATCCCAACGGACAAGTAGTACAACACTGCAGGCAAAGCTGCTGCAATCGCTATTTTAATATAAGCTATTCCTAAAAATTGCGACATTATAAAAGCAGCAGCTCCCATGATGGGAGGCATAAGTTGGCCCCCCGTAGAGGCTGTAGCTTCTACGGCCCCTGCAAAATGAGCTGGATAACCTATGCTTTTCATCAGAGGAATAGTAAATGTTCCTGTTGTAACCGTATTAGCTACAGAGCTCCCCGAAATTGTGCCAAAAAGACCACTAGCAAGCACTGCTACCTTTGCAGGGCCCCCTACCCTATGACCTGTCGCGGAAAGAGCCAGATCTATAAAAAACTTTCCCAAACCTGTTATATGTAAAAAGGCCCCGAAAAGAATAAAAAGAAAGACAAAGGTTGCCGAAACACCTAGCGGCAAACCCAGTATTCCTTCGGTGGTCACATACATATGAGTAATAATTCTTTTAAGGGGAAAACCTCTATGACCAAGCATTCCCGGAATATAAGCCCCAAATTTTGCATATAAAAGAAAAGTTGCGGCCACTAATGAAATAGGGAGACCTGCTATACGGCGGCATGCTTCGAGAACTAAAAATATAGCTAAAGTCCCAAAGATTAAATCTCCCCAGGTAGGCAATCCCGCTCTCAAAACAATTTCTTTGTAATTAATGACTATATACAATCCTATCCAAGCACCAAGAGCAGCGAGAACGATATCAACCCATGCAAGTTTATTCTTAGGCGATTTAGAAGATACAGGATAAAGGAGAAAAACAAGTCCCAGTGTAAATGATAGATGAACTCCCCTCTGGATCTGAGCGGGAAAAACTCCGAAAGCCGCAGTATAAAGCTGGAACGCTGAAAAGGCTATACAAAGAAAAACAATCACTTTCCCCCATATATTATTTAATTCACGAAAATTTGATTCTTTATCATATTTTTTAAGGATTTCTTCTACATTAACTTCGCTCTTTTTAATTTCTTCTACATGCTCAGACTCGTTAAGTGCCTGATTATTTTTCACCACGCCACCCCCTGAACATTGAAAGAACATTGAAAAGATTAGTGTTTTCTATTTGAAAACTTACCGGTTGACCAGGTTCCACCCAATCCTCTAGCTTTATGATGTTTTTTTTGAAAAGGAAAGCATGATCTGCAAAACGTCCTACTCTGATCTCTAATTGAGGGATTTTTAAGTTGTAACCCGTGATAATAAATTTACCTGGCTCCCTCGTAAACGATTGGTTTTCGGAGATACAATGAGGCAAACCAGCACCAAAGTCCGAGTAAACAGTTTCCACCAAAGTAATATACCCTTCAACTATTTCATAAGTCTCGTCAACTGGAGTTTTTTCAACAGAGTGTATACATCGGATCGTAAAACGATCTCCGTTATCAATAACCCTCTGATAAACGATCTCTCTATCCTTATTTTTTACCCTTATTGTCTGGAAGGGGTATATAAAGGATACTATAAAAACAAAAACACTCATGACTACGGTGGGAAGAAAATATTTTTTCAATAGGCATTCTCTTTTCATGTATAAAGTTATCATCACTAAGTTTTAAAAAAGAGTTTTCTGAGAGATCATCTTCTCAGAAAACTCTTTTTGCTCATGAAATCAACGATGCTTTCCTTATTTTATTAACCCCACTTCTTTATAATATCTCTCTGCACCTGGATGGAGGGGAATCGTAATACCGTCCAGGGCCTTCTCCAACGTAATGGATTTTCCCTTATGATGACTTTCTCCAACCTCATCAAGGTTTTCAAAAAGGGCCTTGGTTATCAAATAAACTTCTTCTTCCGGAAGGTTTTCGCCAGCAATCAAAATGGCCTGTACAGCAACTGTTTCCACAGGCTCTACCTGGCCGCTGTAGGTATTTGCAGGCATCAGCTCCACTGCAAAGAAGGGATATTCTGCCATGAGAGCTTCTCTCATTTTCCCGTAAATAGGGATAAATTTAATCTTGTGAAGGGTGCAAATATCCTGGATAGAAGAGTTTGGGGCGCCTGTAGTGTAAATAAAAGCATCAAGCATTCTATCTTTAAAATGGTCCGCTGTTTCTGCATATGAAAGGAAGTGAGGAGTAAAATCCTTATACTCTAGACCGTAGGCACCAAATATCTGCCTTGCATTTGCCTCATTCCCGCTTCCAGGCGCACCTACGGACACGTCTTTTCCTTTAAAATCTCTTATTGTCACTAATTCACTGTCTGCTGGCACCACAACATGTATTGTTTCTGGGTAAAGTCTTGCGATTGCTCTTACATTCTGTATCTTTCCTTTAAAAAACTCAGTTCCGGTATACGCATAATGCGCTATATCGTTCTGTACGAGAGCGAGGTCAACGTCTCCAGCTGTAATTAAATTCATGTTTTCTACTGAAGCTCCAGTAGACTGTGCAGTTATATTAACTTCGGGTACGTGATTGCTGAGTATCTGAGCAATTGCTCCTCCCAGGGGATAATAGGTCCCTGCAGTTCCCCCTGTCGCAAGGGTCCATTGGAGAGTTCGGGCTGATGCCCCACCGGCAAACATCATGATGCAAAAAGCCACCATTAGAACCATAGCCCAGCTTCTTCTTAACATGATCTTTCCTCCTTCAAGTTAATTATATTTAGTAATTAACAGCATCACATTACTAACCTTATACTTTGAATTTGAGAAAGTCCGGATTTAAGAGCCCTGGGATTGTTTCTCCTTTTAAACAAGCTAGCGTGGAATTAACAGCACCACTAACTTCCCTAAAGAGAGTTTCTACTGTCCATGCTGCGACATGTGGAGTCATTATCACATTAGGAATATTATTAAGAGGATGTTGAGAATCTACTGGTTCTTTAGAATATACATCTAAAGCTGCTCCAGCTATAGTTTTTTCTTTGAGTGCTTTGATAAGGGCTACTTCATCAATAATTGCCCCCCTGGAAGTATTGACTATAATAGCCGTTTTCCTCATTAAATTGAATTCGTCATCTGAAATAAGATTTTCAGTGTCCTTAGTCAGCAAACAATTGATCGAGATTACATCAGATTCTTTTAGCAAAGAAGGAAGGTCATCTACCTGGCTAAGGTAACTACATTGATTTTTTTCCACCTTCGTAAATGGATCATATACAATAACCTTGCAATCAAAACCATAAAGCTTTCTCACCACCTCTTTTCCCACGGCCCCATAGCCAATGACTCCAACAATTTTATCTCTTAATTCCAGGCCTAAAAAACTGTTAGACGCTCTCCATACATTATTTTGAATCGCTTGGGAATGGGTTATAAACTGCCTAAGGGAGGCTAATATCAGCATTACTGCATACTCTGCAACTGAAGTATTGTTACCACCGGGAACATACGATACAGCAACACCTCGTCTTGTCGCTTCTTCTATGTCGACGTTCGAAGGTTTCGCTCCACATTTTGCTACAATTTTCAGCTTTTTTAAAAAACTAAAATCTTCTTTGCTAATGGCGCACCTAGAAGTAATGATCAGCCCTTCACTATGATCAATTGTCCCCCGTAAATCCTCTTTTGAAAAATTTTCATCTGGGTAAATAAACTTCACATCTGTAATTTCCTCTAGCGGATGGTACCACTCTTCTGGTCCCTCTGGTTCGATCACGTATACTATTGGCTTTTTTGTCACAAAACTTCACCCCATGCATTGTGTATTTTGAAGAGAACCATGGTAATATCGGCCTTCACTAAAGTGTCTACATCAACCTTTATCAATGCCAATAGAATTTAGTACATCTTCTCTACACCAGCTGAAGCTTCTCCTATGTCGCGCAAGCCCTAAGATATTGTTTAAATTGTAATTTTCATTCAACTTATCATAGTAAAAATACAAAGTCAACATGAACATGTCAAACATATTGCATGCTATAAATAATTGTCAATATTTTTTTAAAAAAGACGCTCCTTTTTAAGTTGTTTATTTCCTACGCAAAGACAAAGTCTAGCCTTCACCAAAAGATATTTAGACTAAAACTACACAAGATGGCCCAGGGAAAGGACAGGTGGTTAATCAAGACCGTCTTCTCGATATTATTTACACTGCTAAAGGCTGGGATGAACAAGGGATACCAACGAAAGGGAAACTGGAAGAACAAGGGTTAACTCAAATCGCGTCAAAAATGTTCAACTAATAAGATTACTAAAGCTTAATAGGGCTGCTACTAATGAGGCAGCCCTATTGTTTTCCGTAATCAGCAAACTTGCGCAGAACATTCTCCATCTCTTCTTCAGAAAGAATCACTGGTTCGCCAATACTTTTCGTCCGATAGTAAATTTCTGAAACAAGCTCTATTTCCTCTGCTGTTGAAAAAGCTCGAGAAAGGGTTTCTCCCACTGCGACCAGCCCGTGATTGGCAAGAAGAACAGCATTATAGTTACCGATAGCCTTCGCAACATTTTGAGCAAGTTCAGGAGTTCCGTAAGTAGCATAGGATGCTAAAGGCACTTTTTTACCCGAAAAACCAATAAGGTAATGAACTGGGGGAAGTTCCCATCGTAAACACGCAATTGTTGTGGCAAACACTGAATGGGTGTGAACAACAGCTGATATGTCATCTCTTCTCTTATACAAAGCAAGATGCATCTCCGCTTCGCTGGAAGGTTTTACATTTCCTTCTATTATCTCTCCGGAAAGGCTCATTATTACAACATCAGCAGCTTTCATTTCGAAATAATCAATACCTGTGGGGGTCATGGCCACTTCTCCCCTGGCCCTGTTACAAATACTAATGTTCCCCCCTGTGCCAGTTGTCAGTCTGGAAGTAATCATTTTCTGACAATATGCCACTATCGCTTCCCGCTCTTCTTGAAGTTTCATCGTAATACCCCGTTTCTCACTTAAAACACCGCATAGGATGAATCCAGCGAATCTGCAACAAACATATAACCAGGCGCGTGGGTTATGGCAAAGGGAGGCTTGCTCGCCATAAGCGCTGCCTGAGGGGTCACTCCACATGCCCAAAATACTGGAACTTCGTTATCATATATAGGAACAGCATCCCCAAACTCTGGAGAATGAATGTCTTTAATACCAATAGCCGCTGGATTGCCTATATGAACTGGCGCCCCATGCACAGCAGGGAATCGACCTGTTGACAGCACAGCCTTGGGAACCTGTGTATATGGAATTGAGCGCATACTCACCACCATTGGGCCTGACAAACGCCCAGCTGATTTACACTGAATATTTGTAACATACATCGGCACATTCGAACCTATCTCAATGTGCCGAACAGGAATGCCTGCACCAAGCAGTGCACTTTCAAACGTAAAAGAGCAACCTAGAAGAAACCCCACGAGGTCGTCTCTCCAGTATTTTATTATGTCTGTTGGCTCATCAACACACTGACCATCGATCCAAACCTTATACTTAGGAATATCTGTTCTGATATCGGCACCTGGAGCGATCATCTTTGGTTCCGGATCCCCTGGCTCTGTCACATCAAGTACTGGGCAAGGTTTTGGATTACGCTGAGCAAAAACGAGAAAGTCATAGGCCCAGTCTTTCGGTAAAATAACGAGGTTAGCCTGAACATGTCCCTTGGCCATACCAGGAGTTGGCAGGTTATATTTCCCCTGTCGAATCAGCTCGCGAACTTCCTGTGGAGTGCAGCTGCAGAAATCTGCCCCTTTCATATCCCAAGAACCTCCTTGATATTTTGAATCGAAATGCCCTCTTGAACAAGAATCTCCCAAATAGCAGCAGCCATGGCCACTGCCCCTTGAGTGTCTCCATGAAGACATATAGAATGAGGCCTTAGGGGAACAAGTGTTCCATCAATAGCCTCCACAACACCTTCTTTAACCATCCGGACAACCCGGCTTGCTGCCAGTTCAATATCATGAATAACCGCCCCTGGCTGCTTCCGTGGAACAAGAGTGCCATCTGACTGGTAGGCCCTGTCTGCAAAGGCTTCGACAGCGAAGGGGATTTCTGCTTCACTGGCTGCTTTTTCAAAACAAGTGCCAGCTAGACCGAGAAGTATTAGCCCTTCCCCTCCGTCCCGAACAGCACGAGCTACGGCTTCAGCCAGGGCTGGATTCTTAGCTGACTGATTGTACATGGCGCCATGAGGCTTAACATGCTGAAGAGGTATTCCATAGACCTTGCATGCAGCTTGTATTGCCCCTATCTGATAAAGACAATAGGCATACACTTCATCTGGAGAACAAGCCATTTCTCTCCGTCCAAATCCCATAAGATCCGGATAACCTGGATGAGCTCCCACTGCTACGCCTTTTACTACAGCCTCCTGGACTGTCTTTAACATCACTTGAGGATCACCAGCATGGAATCCGCATGCAATATTAGCGGAAGTGATGCTTTTCATAACATCTTCATCATGCCCCAGAACATACACACCAAAGCTTTCTCCCAAATCGCTGTTTAAGTCTACAGAGAACATGGAATCATCCCTTCTCTCAAAAATTAGCAATCAAGACTCTCCCAACTCACTGTATGAGTTTCTCCATCCACTGAAAGCTCCCACGTCCCAGACGTCATTAATATTTCTGTTTCGCACTCAGACATCGGGGGAACAATCCGTGTAATCCATGCAGCAACAGACTGTCTAAGTTTTATTATTTGGTCAGATTCTTGTTTTGCTAAAGAAACAGCTTCTTCAAAAGACACCTGCTTAAAGCGGATTTCCTGGCCTGGAAGATATTGAGCAATTTCAGCAATGTCAGGCGAACAGAGAACAGCGATTTTCGTATATCCACCAGTTGTTTGACGATCTGCCAACATCACTATAGGCTGGCCATCACCTGGAACTTGGACTGCACCAAGAGGGATGGCATCTGAAATAATATCTGCCCCCCCAGAATGTTCAATAACTGCCCCTTTCAGACGATATCCCATACGATCAGCGGATTCGGTAATTTTATAGGGTTCTGAGAAAAACGTCTCTATCCCCTTAGGTGAAAAAGCATCATCTTGAGGACCAAGTACTACTCGTAATGGCCGACCTGTCCTCCGCTCAGGCAATACTGCTACAGGACACTGAAAATCTACAAAACGGCGCCAAAGGATATGAGGCTCGCCAGTAATAAAAATATCACCTTTTACGAGTGCCCGCCCGTCTACTCCTCCGATTTGTGCCCTAAGATATGTAGAACGGCTTCCCATAACGACAGGAACATCTACACCCCCTGAAAAAACCAGATATGCACGGCAACCATTACCTTTCATTCCGCTGAAAGAAAGGGTGTCCCCTTCGCCAACTTTCAAAACATTATTACAGGGATAGGATATTCCGTTAATGGAAAAACCCAGGTCGGCTCCTGTTGCCACAACAGCACCTTCTCCTTCAATTACCGTCAATGTCGGACCAAGAACTGTCACTTCGAGACAAGCTGCTCCTTCTTCGTTCCCCACCATAACATTACCGCTTTTCAAAGCAAAAAGGTCCATTGCTCCCGCAACAGGCATCCCCTTGCCCTGAAATCCCCACCTGCCCATATCCTGTACTGTGGTAAGCATTCCCGGCTGTGCAACTTTTATCTTCATGCCGGAACCTCTCCTTTATCAAACATTTCGAGAGTATATTCTCCATGGGAAACCTGTTCTTCTATAAGGGCATATTCGTTAGGGGAAATTGGTCGAAATCGTATCCATAGCCCCCCATCAGTTAATGTGGGCGGTTCTCGTGTAGCATCAAACATTCGTAAGGGCGTTCGCCCGATAAGTTGCCATCCACCAGGACTATCTATTGGATAAATCCCCGTCTGTCTTCCAGCTATTCCCACACTTCCTGCAGGGATTTTTTCTCGAGGCTCTACAAGGCGAGGGGTGGAGATAGATTCATCCATCCCGCCGAGATATGAAAATCCAGGAGTAAACCCAAGCATATAACAGTAATAATCCACAGAAGAATGTCTTTTAATCACTTCTTCCTCTGATAACCCTGAATGATGAATAACATTTTGAAGGTCCGGCCCAAACTCGAAACCATAACAAACAGGAATGATGACACCTCTTCCCTTTTCTCCTATAAAATCTGATTCGGCCTCACTAGCTAGACGATTTATAAGAGGAAAGAATCGTAAAGGATCAATGGCAAGAGGGTCGAAATATACTGCAAGAGAACAGTATGTGGGAACAAGTTCACGCAACCCTGAAACTTTTTTACTTTCTAGAGTACGTCGTAAAGCCTGAACCCTTCCATTCACATCTAAAGATATAGCATCGCCATACTCTATAACCACGCAGCTATCTCCAGCACATCGTATTTTCGGCCATTGTTTTTCTATCAAAACCAAGCCCACCTCCAAAGATGGCAGCTCCTAAAACTTTTAGCACGACATTTCTTTGAATTCTACCTTAAGCACAAGCAGAAGGTGATAGTATCCTTTACGCTTGCAGCTTTCTATGGCTTCTTCAACTTCCTCAAGAGTTGTACGCCGAATTAAAGTGTGGAAAGCCATTATGTCATGGCCCTGTAGGACTTGCTCAAACTCCAGCCACGCATTAAGCAACTCTCCATGATGTTCTATAAGAGAGAGAAGGGATTTAGTTTTAAAAAGAATCTGTGAAAGACTTTCTTCCCGATGTTCCCTCACAGCCAGAGGTTCTGCCGACATTAACGATTCTTCTACAGGAATAACCAGGCGATAAAGAGCCTGGTAGAACCCTTCTCCCTCGATCCCCACACTAAAGGGCGGAGTCTGAACATGGAGGTGTCCAAAATACCACTGGCGAAAATGAAGACGGGGAACAAGGGTATCAAAGTAAAGAGCTACTGGATCTCGTGGAACATGGCAGGGATTAAGGGTAATGCCAATATATTTTGCACGAAGCAACTCTAACAAAACGGAAAAAGGAGCCATGTGGGTAAACACATAATCCACTTTCCATCTCACCTGCTCTAAAGATTGCCAGCCCCTAACCATTTCTTCTTCAGATGGGATTTCGCGCTCCCACCACGAGATTCCTGGGCGACGGAAACACCTATCGATGCTTAACGCTCCACCAAATGTGAAGCAAGCATAATTTTCTATAGTATAAACATACCCTCTCTTTAGGTGAAATATTTTATCTGTAATCACACCTACGGGGTTGCCGAAATGTTTTTCTGTAGGAAGGTCATCTAGTCGTGTAAAATTTTCGTGGTTACCGTCTATAAAAAGTGTCGTCCACGGCATAGAGGAAAGCCATTGAAGCCACTCCAGCTCTTTTTGTGTAGGTTCAGGAGCGAAGAGCAGGCCAAAGTCACCCATAATGAGCAAAAAGTCATGCTCACTCAAATTTTTGCCCACAGCATAATAAAAAGGCAGCAACTCATCCATTTCTACGGTTCCGTGTTTATCGCCGGTAACGTAAAGGGCCATAAGCTCCTCCTTTTGGGGCAAATTTGCTACTTATGATTATGGATGAAAATCACGGCAAATGCCAGTGTCATGTTATTAAAATAACAAACTTCCTTTTGATATCCCTCCGTGTAAAAATCCTTTCCGAACCGCTCAATTTAATATTATCAACCTTCCATTCGAGATAACCATAAAAATAGGGACTGCCCTAATGGGCAGTCCCTATTATCTGCCTAGAATTAACGTAAATTCTTACAGAGGTTTAACGTTGGCAGCCTGAGGTCCTTTCTGACCAGACTCGATATCAAAAGAGACTTTCTGCCCCTCGTCGAGAGTCTTAAAACCATCAACCTGAATCGCGCTAAAATGAACGAAATAATCTTTTCCGTCCTCACCAGTGATAAACCCATAGCCCTTTGTGCCGTTAAACCATTTTACTGTTCCTTGTGTCAAGATGTTGCCTCCTAAATTGTTTTTGCTGCTTCTTTTCTGCAGCTTGGTTAGCATACAGACTTTTAGCAACTTTGTCAAGAAAATTTTTTGAATTTGTGTAGATGGACCTGAGTTTCGTTCCGCCTCTTTGGGTTTACTCATCTTAATATCAGGGTTTTCTGTATTGTATTGCAAATTATGCTGCGATATATTTATCTGCATGTAAGATGTTTCAATTCGGAAGGAGGCACGAAAATGGCAAAAGTAGCAAGAGAAATGGTTGAAAAAGCAGGAGTTGATGTGGAAAAACTCCTAAAATTGCTTGTGGCCAATGCAGCTGCAGAGCTGACAACTTTTTATTACTACACTATACTTCGATGCAATCTTATTGGCCTCGAAGGAGAAGGAATAAAGGAAATAGCGGAGACAGCACGAATTGAGGACAGAAACCACTTTGAAGCACTCGTTCCCAGAATTTACGAGTTAGGGGGCAAACTTCCTGACGATATGAAGGCCTTTCACGATATTTCTGCCTGTCCTCCCGCATCATTGCCTAAAGACCCTACAGACGTAAAAGCAATCTTGATGGTTCTCGTAAACGCTGAGCGATGCGCGGTCCGTGGATACACCGAGATATGCCACTTGACAGCAGGCAAGGATCATCGGACCTATGAGCTTGCCCTGGCCATTTTAAATGAAGAAATAGAACACGAATCGTGGTTCTCCGAATTTCTTGGAGAAGGTCCTTCTGGCCATTTCTTGAGAAGAGGTGAAACTTCTCCCTTTGTTTCCAAGTTCATGCGTTGAAGCGGCTGTTTAGGAATGACTTTATCCCTGCCAGATGACAATACAATTGACACTATCAGCACATTATGTTAATCTCCTTGAAAATTTATTAAGTATTCAGGAAAGGAGGATCTTTACGTGTCGTCAAAAAACTATAGCATCAATGAAATTTCTCTTATCAATGTAACTATAACTACTACTATGACGACATGTGTCGACCCTCCTGGAGCAGTCGGCGTTTGATACGTCGTGTACTGAAACTTCAGCCGGGGGTCTTCAATTTTAGAAGGCTCCCGGCCTTTTTTATGTCATTATTCTAGAGAGAAAAGAGATGGTGAAATATGAAGATTTGGGGCCTATGCTTTATTGGTTTTGGTAACGTTGGTCAAGGTCTCGCTCGTATTTTGGTTCGAGAGGAAGAAGAACTTTATCGCAAGTGGGGATTCAAATTTAAAACTTTAGCTGTAGTAGGCCGGACAAAAGGTGCCTGTATGAATCCCGAAGGTATTTCTCTGCAGGCCCTTCTTAACAGATTGGATCGTGGCGAATCCATAGGTACAGATTTTATCTCCCCCTTGGAAGCTGTTCGTCTTTCTGGCGTAGATATTGTTATTGACGTTACCCCCACAAACCTCACTACCGGTGAACCTGGGTTATCCATCACAAGAGCCGCATTGAATGAAGGAAAGCATGTCATTTCCAGCAACAAAGGTCCTGTTTCTCTGGCATTTCATGAACTTCAGAAATTAGCTTCTGACAAAAGATGTGAATACCGATTTGAGGGCACTGTCATGAGCGGAACTCCCGCCATCAATTTGGCATTGGAATCTATGGCAGGGTGTGAATTTTATGAAATTCAAGGTATAGTTAATGGTACAACGAACTATATCCTGACCAGGATGGAAGAAGGGCTTGAGTACGATGTTGCCCTTAAGGAGGCTCAAGATTTAGGATATGCGGAAACCAATCCCGAAGGGGACGTGGACGGGTGGGACGCTGCAGTAAAAGCTCAGATCATTGCAAATGTTATTATGAGAAACACTATTCCTCTCTCTAAGGTAACTCGAAAGGGTATTGCTGGCTTGAGCCGTAAAAATATACAAGCAGCTAAATCTAAAGGGGCAAAAATCAAGCTTCTTGCTCATATTCAACGTACCTCGGATGGAGTTTTAGCCTCAGTAGCTCCTGTTGAACTTCCGCTATCCCATCCTTTAGCAGGAGTGGACGGCGCCACCAACGCCATAACTTACAACACAAACAATATCAAAAATGTCACTATTATAGGCCCTGGAGCAGGAAGAGAAGAAACGGGACAGGCTCTTCTGTCCGACATGCTCTCTATTGTTGCTCATGAACAAGTTCTCTTTTAGAGAAAAACACAGGCTTCATAGTAGAGGCAGTTATTATAAAGATGTGAGGAGGAGTTTTGAGATGAGCTACGAAAAGTTTTGCATAATGCCGCAAACATTGGAGGACATTAACTGTTTTCTCTCTGATCCCAAAAATAAGACCCTAACCGACCTGCGTAGAGTCGTTTCAAAATATGGTACTGTATCAGAGATCAACGAAAAAGCCCGTGAAGCTGGGAAGGTTGAAAGTCTTCTAGAGAAAGTGGAACACGCAAACCCATCCCATGTCAAAGAGCTGGATTGGCTACAGGCTGCTAAAGACTGTGGGGATTTTATATCCCTATCCGAATATCGTTCCCGCATTGCTCCAGATCGGCCAGCATGGAGTTATGACGAAACAATGGCTGTGACTCTTGAGATCAGTGCCATGCAATATTTCCCCTGGCTGATAGCTGAAGCGAAACAGGCCAAAGAAAAGGGTGAAATTCTTCCTGGCCGTTTTATTAGAGTCCGTAAGATGAAAGAGCAGGAAGCCGATAATGGGGACTTACCAGCGGTAAGAGCAGCCATTAAAATTCTTGGAGCCAGTTGTGTAGAGACTCTCGATACTAAAGGAACAGACGGATCGAACATACATCTGGGAGGGCCAGATACCATCACTGGATATTTCGGCGGCATCGGGCAACCCAACAGCCACCCTCTAAAATGGATCGATGAGCTTCTCTATTACTATGTAAACTATGGAGTAGACGAAGTGCTGAATATAAATCCAGGAACAGTTTTTTTAGGATATCTCCTCTACCGTCTCGGTGTAAACATCAGATTCAAAATCTCGGTTTTCATGGGAAATGACAACCCCTATTCTGTACTGTGGACATTGCTGGCTGCCCGTCTTTTCGCCAGAGATGACGGGACCACCCCTCTTGCTGGATTTAATTTATCTAATTCTATTGATGGAGAGCATATCGCAAAATCTGCAGAGATTCGAAGAGAACTCGGTCTAGAAGATGATGTTCGCATAGAACACCATATTACAGAAACGTGGAAAAGCATCGTTCGCCAGCCATACGATAGAAGAGATGAACTCCTTGAGCTTGCAAAAACTATTTCTAACATCTCAGCCAAACATGAAGGAGGAAATCCAGAAGACGAACAGCAGCTTTATCACCAGTCAGATATACTCGACTACTTTAGAGATAAAAAGGAAATAGTAGGCACTGGAGATTGGGAGGCACTTACCCGCAATTATCTTCTTAAGCACAAAGCAGTAAACACCACGGCCGAAGCCCTCACCAAAGCAGGTCTTTCCTTCATTGCAGCAGGTGTTCACCGCCTTTGATTCTTTTTTCGAGAAAGTCAGAAGGGGCTGTCATTTTTCGATAGCCCCTTCTTTTATTATTCGTATCTTAACGCTTCGATGGGATTAAGCAACGAAGCCTTATATGCTGGGTAAAAGCCAAAGAAGATGCCCACACAGCCAGAAAATCCAAAGGAAAGGACCACAGATAGAAGAGAGATATCAACGGTCCATCCCAACGCCTTCGAAATAACTTCAGCCCCTGCGATACCAAGAATAATACCTGTAATTCCCCCTAAAAGAGAGAGAGTAAGGGCTTCCACAAGAAACTGCAATCGAATATCTGCTCTTTTGGCCCCTATAGCCATTCGAATGCCAATTTCCCGTGTCCGTTCAGTAACCGAGACAAGCATGATATTCATAATGCCAATGCCCCCCACTAAAAGGGACACCCCTGCCACTGCAGTGAGAAGCAAACTCATGACCCGGGTCGCACTTTTGGCGCTTTCCACCATCTGTGTCAGGTTGCGCACAGTAAAATCATTTGATTCCCCTGGTTTTATCCGATGGCGCTGAGCAAGAAGCGCTTCTATCTGTTCCTGAGCCAAATCAAGGTGCTGTTCAGAAAGGGCCTTTACCGAAATGGACGAAGCCATACCCATCCTTTGGGGGCTAAACAACCGTCGCTGCACGGTAGTAATTGGAACAAGAACAATATCATCCTCGTCCCGCCCCATAGCGCTTTCCCCTATTTTGTTCAGAAGGCCGATTACAACCATGGGCACACCTTTAAGACGAAGGATCTTACCAATTGGGTCCTCCGTCACGAATAAATTATCTACAATGGTCTGCCCCACAATACAAACCTTTGTCGCGCTCCGTACATCCTGATCTGTAAAAGTTCTCCCTGAGGCAAGGCTCAAATCACGAACAAAAAGATAGTCAGAGGTCGTCCCTGTCACCCGGGCCGGGTAATTTTCATTTCCATAGACCGCTTGAGCCGTTCCGCCGTAATAGGGAGCAACGTAAGCCACCGCGCTGCATTCCTCTCCAATGGACATCGCATCATCAATTGTAAGATTATGAGCTATGTAACTTCGTGAACCTCCAAAGGTAATTGTTTCGGGACGCACCACAATCATATTGCTGCCAAGACTCGAAAAACGCTCTGCAATCTCTTTATTGGCACCGCTCCCCACAGCGAACATAATGATCACCGCCATAACGCCTATGACGATTCCAAGCATGGTCAAAGCCGAACGGGTTTTATTGGCGCGAAGAGACCTAAAGGATATTTTCGAAGTTTCATACAAACTCAGCATGTCGGGTTCACTCTTTCATCGTGCACTATGGTTCCATCTTTTACCGTAATAATTCTGGAGCCGAATAGTGCCATATCCCGCTCATGAGTAACCTGTATAATAGTTTTACCGGACTCAACATTAAGTCGCACGAAGAGTTTCATCACATCTATCCCCGTTTTGCTATCGAGATTGCCGGTAGGCTCATCAGCCAGAATGAGGGGTGCATCATTGGCAAGAGCTCTCGCTATAGCCACACGCTGCTGCTGGCCTCCTGAGAGCTGCTGCGGCTGATGATTTGCCCTGTCTTCCAAATCCACAATTTGAAGGGCGTGGAGAGCTCGCTCATGACGTTTCCTTGCCGATATGCCGCTATAGAGCATAGGGAGTTCTACATTTTCGAGAGCTGTCATACGGGGAAGAAGGTTAAAACCCTGAAAGACAAAACCAATAGTATTCTTCCGGATATCCGCAAGTTGGTTTTCGTCGATGGTGCTCACGTCTGTTCCATCAAGATAATAATGCCCTTCCGTTGGGGTATCGAGACATCCTATAATGTTCATAAGCGTTGATTTTCCAGACCCCGATGCCCCCATAATCGAAAGGAATTCTCCCTTTTTAACGGAAAAAGACACGCCCTGAAGAGCCGTAACATCTACCTCTCCCATAGAGTAGGTCTTGTAAATATTATCGACGCGGACCAGGTACAAAGGGAGACCCTCCTCCATTGCTATTGGTTTTACCAGAAAGAATGCTTGTAACCACATTCATTCCCTCATTAACATTGCCAGAAATTTCAGTGTACAAACCATCAGATATTCCTATAGATACGGGAAGGGGCTTGAATTCCTTGCCGTCATAAAGCCAAAGTGTCTTCTGGTTTGAAGAAGCGTTTCGTCTAGCCGAATTAAAATTTTGCCCATTTCCATTGGAAGCGAGAAAATCTGGACTCGGTTTGAAACGCAAGGCAGCATTAGATACTTTAAACACGTCAATCTTTTCTTTGGCAATGACCGAAACATTAGCTGTCATACCAGGCATAAGTTTAAGATCCGGATTTTGAACCATAATGATAACTGTGTATGTAACTATATTGCCTTCGGCATTAGGAGCAAGGCGGATCTCCTCTATACTACCTATAAAAAAGAGCTCAGGATAGGCATCAACAGTAAATTCAACCCTTTGTCCTGCTTCTATCTGTCCAATATCAGCTTCATCAATGTTCGCTTCCACTTTCATTTTCGTCAGATCTTCTGCGATAGTAAAGAGAGTGGGAGCAGACTGGCTCGCATTCACAGTCTGTCCAACCTCCACTGCCCTGTCAATAACGACTCCATTAATAGGAGAGGTTATACGCGTGTAGCCAAGACTTACCTCCTTATGTCTCAAATTAGCTTGAGACTGGGCCAAACTTGCTTTAGCGGCCTTTAATTGGGCAAGAGCCGTATCGTACTCTGTCTGAGCTGCATCAAGCTCACTTTCTGCGATAAGGTCTCTGGAATAGAGCTCTTTTTTTCTATCCCTGTTCTTCCTCGTGTTTTTAACAGTGGCCTCGGCTTTTGCAAGGTCTGCCTGAGCGGAAAGAACGTCAGCCTTTGCTGTCTCGAGGTTGGCCTGCAAAAGAGCAGGGTCTATCTCTGCAATGAGCGCTCCTTTTCTTGTAATAGAATTGAAATCGGCATAGATAGCTTTGACCGTGCCGGAAACCTGGGTTCCAACATTTACAGTATTGACCGCCTGAAGGCTGCCCGTTGCGGAAACTGTCTTTATGATCTTGCCACGAGTAATAGGAGTTGTTTCCACAACCATGGCTTTTGAAGCGTCTTTACGGGATATGATAAAATAACCGCCCAAAGCAAGAAGTAAAAGAAGGACAACTATCCACTTTTTCATTCCACCGTTCCCCCTACCACCTTTTCAAGAGCAGCCCAGGACCGGTGATGAGAATAGAGTGCCGACCAGTACCCTTGCTTAGCCTCTTTAAATTTTTCTGTAGCGTCGGCCACTTCAATTGGAGAGCCTACGCCTACTTTATATCTGTTTTGCGCAATCGTCAGATTCTCTTCTGCCTGCTGCACCGTTTTTTGCGCAACTGACAAAACCTCATCAGAGTCGATAAACTCCATATAAGCCTGTTCCACTTCTTTACGAACATCAGAGCGAAGAGACTCTTCCTCCCCTTCGGCCACAACCAACTCCGCCCTGGCCTGGTTTATTTTCTCCCCCTCAAGTCCTCCATCGTAAAGGGGGATCTGAAGTGTAACTCCAACAGACCAGTTATCATCTTCGGTAGGATGACTGCCGCCAATGGCGTATTTTCCCGATGCTCTTACCTCTGGTGCATTTCCTTTCGCAGCCAGGCGAATGCTCTCCTTGGCTGCCTTAACACCTATCTCACTGGCCAGAAGGTCTGCCCTTTTCCTTAACGCTGTTTTTAAAACTTCGTCGAAAGGTATAGAGAACGAAACACGCTCCTCTACATCTTTGAGTACATATTCCGGTGCTTCTGTAACCCCCATGGCATTATTGAGCTCTGCCCTCGCTTTTTTTATTGCTGTTTTCGCAGTCACCACCCCAAGCCTAGCCTTGCTTTGTTCCACTTCCGCAGTAGTCACATCATATTTTGGAACAGAGCCCACGTCATAAAAGGCCTGGGCCTGGGTGAGAAGAAGAGTATAAAGATTCAAAGTTTCTTCGGCTACTTCGAGATCTTTCTGTGCCTCCAGGGCATCAAAATAGGTTTTTTTAACATTATATTGAACTTGACACTCAATGGTTTTATAGTTTTGAGAAGCACTCTCTTTCTTCAAACGAGCGATGCTTTTTTCCGCCTTCGTCTTCCCAGCGTCTGTAATTAACTGTGAAATTCCAGCACTTGTAGAATAAGTATCGCCATCCCGAGCAGCAGAAGACTCCTGACGGCTGTAGCTGCTCGAAACATCAACCTGAGGGCGTTCTTTTGAAGCAACTTGCCCCATCTGGCTGTCAGCTACATCAATTTTAGCCCTGGATGCTTTAAGATTCGGGTGGTGTACCTCCGCTATGGCAAGACACTGTTCAAGACTGAGAGGGGTAGTGAATATTATTTTTTCTTCACTTAATCCTTCAGTAGAATGGCACATACAAAGAAAAGCTGTCAAAACCAAAAAGACGTACTTTTTCATCCCAAGCTCCTTCAAAAATAATCTTTATTATCTTTATATAGGGTACATGCCGTCTATTTATACAAAAAGGAACCCGTCTTATCATCGTGGAATATGCTTATATTTATGAAAAAGAGGCTGACCTTATTAAGTCTAGCCTCTTTTAGGTTACGAACGGATCATTACTAGGGCCATTTTAAAATCTTCAATAGCCCTCAGCCCATGGGGAACATTTGCTGGCATAATAAGCCATTCCCCCTTCTCAACTATTTGTGGTGTTCCAGCAAGGCTTATTTCCGCTTTCCCCTCGAGTACCTGTACCAACGCATCGTAGGGAGCAGTGTGCTCGCTAAGACCTTGTCCTCTATGAAATGCGAAGAGGGTCACTGTTCCTGTAGGATAGTCTATAAGAGTACGGCTGACAATCGCGCCCTCTTGAACCTCAACCATTTTTCCCGCTTCAAATTTTTCTCCTTTTTCAAAAGTCCCGTGGTTCATTTTTTCACTCCTCCTCTAGTAATAGAAATATGCACTGTGTATTTTTGACATGCTACCATAATTCCTACTACTTTACTAGTGTTTTTTAAATATCAAAATTGATGCTGAGAAGGCTCAGTTGCGAATGAACCCTGAATTTTTCCTCTATCAAAATAAAAAGCCTGTGTGAGAGGTGAACCTCTTTGATTTGCAATGAATCCACTGACTGCGCCCTCCACTATTATGGGGAAACAGCCATGAAATCGATTTTTGCTCTCGGAGAAAAAAGAAGTACATTATTTTTTATATCTTCCAAGTGGGATAAGGTGTCCTGTTTATCTATATTCTCCGGCGCATACACTACAAAAAGAACGTTTTGCGTTTCAGCAGTAATGGCTGTGCGCTTATCAGGGCCATAAATGACACTTGATATGACACCTTTATCGTCACAGATAAGCATATCGTTATCACAAACGAGTTTCTCCGTATCATTTATTAACGTGTAGTATCTATCACCATCTCCAATATCTGCAACTATGGGAAACTCAACTTTGTCGAAATCATGCCCTGCCGTAAGCAGCATATTTTTTAACTCAGCTATAAACATAGCGGTAACGAGACAATTGACAATGGGGATACTTCTCCCCTTTATTGCTACAGACTCAATCTGGTAAAGCACAGGATAATTCTGACCATACAACTTAAAATACTGGTCATAGACACGAAGTACTGGTTGATTTCGCAATTCTGCCCGAGACATCATACTAAATTTGCTTCGTAAATCTTCTTCCAGGTTCTCTCTCACGCGGTTGAGGCAATCATGACATGACCCGTTACTGACTTCTTTAATGATTAAAATACCAATATGGGCTTTCGGAAACTTCTTTAGAAAAGCATCAGTTGTTGTGATCATTTTCTTTCCCTCCTCTTCCCGCTCTTCCCCAATCCCTCCTTGTTAATTCTAACCGTTTGCTGCCATGTCAAGAGGTTAATAATTAACTGTCATTCAACAATAAAAAACAAAGGCTTTATTCCTCAATAACAACAACCAAACCCGGCTCTACATGTTTGACTAAAAGTTCAAGATGATCATTTCTTAGCCGAACGCATCCTTCCGTTGCCCTTTGTCCAATAGAACCCGGATCATGGGTTCCGTGAATGCCTATGCCTGACCAGCCGGTCTTCAATCGGATAAACCATGGGCCATATGCCCCCTTAATGGGTCCCTTCCCATCCTTGAAATCGTGAACCCAATGGCTTGAGTCATGAATTCTTTCTACAATAAAAGTTCCCACGGGAGTTCGCAAATCTCCGACTCGCTGTTTATTCCCCTTATTTCGCCCCACTGCTACGGGAAAAGACAATACTTCTTTCCCTTCTCTGTAGAGGGTGAGAACAAATTTTCTTTTTTCCACGACAATCCTGTCTGGAGGCTCATGAGCATAAGTCTTTTCCCCACACAGGGCTGGATTGTTGGCCGCTGCGAAAAAGCAAAGGAAAAATGTCAACAGAATAAGGTTTTTAATCTTCATTGCCTAGTCCTCCAGTTTAGATTTATGCTCCATATCCCACATTGTCTGGGTGCTGCTTTCTTAACCATTATCAATCTTGCGGCTGCATGCTCACCCCAGGAGGCATTCCCATGGAACTCAAATCTATATCCTCGTACTCTATGTTTCCAGGGGGGGTAAACCGGGATGAAGGAATGGAAGGATTCACCTCGAAAAGAGTGGCCTCCTCTTTCTGTTCCATAGTTCCCAAGCTCATCGCAGACTTTAAGGTGATGTGTTCCTCATATACCCACGTTCTCACGCCTGAAACCTCTGCTACCATGCATTCATACCCGAGTAACTTCTCTTTTCCCAGGATTTTCCCGCCCATTTCCTTAAACATTTCCTCCCCTTTTTCTTTCATTTGCTCGGGGGTCATGGCACCTGAATACATAGCTGCCATTTTTTCCATATCGCTATTTTTCATCCTTGTCCCCGTGTTCGTCAAAAGGTCAATGTTATATGTATAGCTATCAGTACGGATAAAAAGTGTTTTGTTTTGCGTTACCTCTTTTGTCCCACCAAAAGAAATAGTTGTTTCCTCATCTCGTAATTCATAATAATTTTTCCCATAACTATCAAAGAAAACCGTCTTTTTCCCCACTGTCTGTCCTGAGAGTTCGTACTCTATATGAGCCGATTTTACTGGGGGTGTAACTTTTGAGATCCCTTCTTGGGCATAACAAAAAATAAAGGTTACAAACAATACAAAAAATATTGCTCCCTTAAAAAACTTGTTCTTCATTCCTAGCGCCCCTCTCTATATGAATTCTTAAGCCACATACCCCTCTCTCATTTAAAAAATATTTTTAAGAAGAGAGTTCTAAATCCCATCGTTCTTCAACAATATCCTGCCCCCATAAAGAATGTTCTTTTGTTTCAGTCAGAGTAAAATCAAATTTTTCGTAAAGGTGGCGAGCATCTTCCAACTCTTTGACCGTCCATAAAAACACCCTTTTCAATCCCCGCCCTGTACAATAATCAAGGGCTGCTTCCATAAGTGTCCTTCCAATACCCAGACCGCGACAAACAGGTTCAAGATAAAACCAACGAAGCTGAGCTGCATCGGCTTCTGTTTCCACTATAGCAATGGAACCCATTACATGGCCCCAGTAATCCACAACCCAAACGTTGCCCTTTTTGCCGCAGTCACAGAGAAACTTTGACATGCCATCAAGTAGGTAGCTCTCAAAGGTGTCATCGAAACCATATTCATTCCTATAGATCACACAATGGCGATGAGCTATAATCCCAAGCTCTCCTGATCTGTAGGGACGGATCACCATATCAGATGGTCTAACCCCTTTAACTAATGACATAATAACAACCATGGAAGAAACAATGTCATCCTGATCAACCATATCTAATCTTTCTACATTTTCTCGGGTTAACTGGGAGGAAAATTTACAAAATTCCCTTATCTGGTCGCTATGCAGTGTACTCATCTCTCCACCACCTTCTTCAAACAAATTTTAACACTGAAAAAATCAATGTAAATTAAACTTGTTTATTTTATCAAATTTGTATATTCTAAAAATATTATGGAAGATAAGAGGCTGATGAGATGAATAATGCCACAAATACTCAACAATCGAAATTGCCTGATCATTATAAGGGGGCAGCAGCGGCACTTTTATCAGCTTTTTTGTTTGGCTTTATCCCTATTTTAGCAGTATCTGCCTATAAAAAAGGCATTACCGTCATGACTTTTCACTTCATGCGATTTATCATCGCATCAATTGCTCTTTTCTGCCTGCTTTATTTTCAGAAGGGCCATCAGGTAGTAATGGTGGGCAAGAAGAACTTTTTACAGCTTTTTGTACTTGGCGGTATTCTTTTCACTCTCACAAGTTTTAGCTACTTCTCTAGTTTTCAGTATATCCCGGCATCCATGGCAGCGCTTATTTTTTACTCTTATCCAGCTCTTGTTGCTATTGGATCCTTGTATGTCAATAAAGAACCTCTTACAACAAAGATTATTCTTTCTATTACGCTTTCTACTGTGGGTCTTATATTTCTTTCTGGAAAGATTGACGCTTCGGTTAGTATGAAAGGTGTTCTTTTAGCAGGTTTTGCTGCTCTTTCTTACACATCCTATATCCTTTATGGAAACTCTCTCATGAAAAAGACACCATATCAAGTAGTTGTTGCCTTTGTCTGTTTCTTTTCAGCCGTGTCTTTTTTTATAGTAGGAAAAGCAACTCATAATCTTATTCTTCCTCACACTACTTCTACATGGCTGCTATTTTGCATTATTTCTCTTGTTTCCCTTTCTGGTTTCCTCGCGTTTTTTCTTGGGGTGAAACTAACAACCCCGTCAATAGCGGCCATTCTCAGCATGGCAGAACCCCTTGTAACTGTAGTTTTATCTCTATTAATCTTTAAGGAGTACCTGACCATTCTTCAATATCTGGGGGGGATTCTCGTGCTTGCTGGGTCTTTTTTAGCTCTCAAAGCATGTGCCTTGAGATGAAAGTCGACGTTGGCAAAAAGAATAAGCCCCCCAAGGGGGGCTTGAATTTAACGATATGATCCGTAAGAAGAGGGGCCTGTATAGCAGAAACGTTCATTCAGCAAAAAACGAACCCTGTCTGTGCACAGATCCCATGCCTCAGGCTCCTTATTGAGAAGAGACACCATTTCATTGAGCAATCCGTCAATGACAGCATTGGAAACGTTTGGATCTTTCGCAGTTTTTTCTATTTTATCGATAATTTCTTGCGCCTTGCTCATCGTGACAAACCTCCTTTCCAAAACATAAAAAGGATTATATCACTTGAGCTATTCGATAAATATAGATAATAAATAAGATTTATAACGAAATAAAATATTTTTCCTATCTCTGCTGTATCTGCTCCTTGCAACACCACTAAAGCTACGTCCCAAGCTGGTGGGAGACAAAGGTGAAGCTTCTCTTGGCCGAAATCAATAACTTACTGCTGCTTTAAATGCACGTCCATTTGAGGATATGGTATTGATATGCTCTCCTCATCAAAACGTCTCTTCACTGTTTCAATGATATCGAAATAGACGGTCCAGTAATCCTGGGCGTTTACCCAAACTCGGACCGTGAAGAAAATCGCGCTTTCCCCATGCTCTGACATTCTCACAAAGGTTTCTGGCTCTTTTAAAATTAACGCGTGGTTCCCCACAACTCCCTGCAACACCTCAATAACCTTATGAGAATCCGCCTTATGCCCGACGCCAAACTTGAAATCCACACGGCGAGTGCTCTTAACAGAGTAGTTTACGATGCTGGCATTTGAAAGGCTTCCGTTGGGAATGAAAATCACCTTATTATCAACGGTGACAAGTTCTGTATAGAGAATCTGTATAGCCTGGACAGTTCCACTGAATCCGCTTGCTTCTATATAGTCCCCCACCTTAAAAGGCCTCAAGGCCAAAAGCAATACTCCTCCCGCAAAATTAGACAAAGAGCCCTGAAAAGCCAAACCTACGGCAAAACCTGCTGCCGCAATAACAGCTACAAAGGATGTGGTATCTATTCCAAGAATACTAATAATTGATATGACCAAAAGAACCTTCAATAAGGCATTGACAAGAGAAACAATAAATGGCTTCAAAGTCTTATCAAGAGATGATCTTTCAATAATCTTTTCTACTGTTTTGGTAATCCAATGAATAACCTTTAATCCAATTAACACCGCTAAAATAGCCAAAGCTACGCTTTTAATGACTGGCATGGACAAATCAATAAAACTATTCATAAAACACTCTCCCTTTTCCTTTGATACTATCCATAACAACAAAAAAACAATGGATTGTCAATTAAACAAATTTGCCTCCCCATAAAGCCACTGGAGATGTCACTGAACTCAAGTAAAAATATGATCTTTCTGATAATATGAAAAGGGAACAAAACCCTCACCAAGAGGAGTGATTTTAAAAATGAGACATCTGTTTTTTTACCAAACCCCTATAGGAGAAATAGCCATAGCTGAAGAAAACGATGTAATAACCCACCTCTGCTTTCAAAGTAAAGATATTCTTAAAGACATGACAATCCATGAAACTAAAATTCTTAAAGAGGCTGGAAAACAACTTAAGGAATATATGGAGGGGAAACGAAAAGAATTTACTCTCCCCCTTGCACCAGTCGGCACTGAATTTATGATTCGTGTGTGGAAAAGTTTATGTGCCATACCCTACGGTGAAACACGAAGCTATAAGGAAATAGCTGAAAGTATCGGAAACAAAAAGGCCTCACGGGCAGTCGGTCTTGCCAACAATCGTAACCCCATTCCTATTTTTATCCCCTGCCACCGCGTTATCGGTGCTAATGGCAAACTTGTTGGGTATGGAGGAGGACTCCACATAAAATCCTTTCTCTTAAAGCTGGAAATGGAATATAAAAATTAAGTCTACAAAAAGGGCCCCTTATAAGGGGCCCTTTTACCGTGAGCCTTTATTCTATTATTCTTTTTTACTCAGCAAGGCTTTCAGTTCTTCTACCTCAGCTTGAAGGTTTTCAATGAGCTTCTCTTCATAGCTTTTTCCAAGCTTGAAGGTAAGGCGCAACCCATAACGATCCACTTCACCGCGAGTTACAGAGTAATCCCCAAAGGCCTCCAAAGTTGTACGTTTTGTATCAGTCAACCTGAGGTTAAGACCCAAAATGAACTGAGGATCTTCAAGATCGGAAAGCCTATCCTCAAACTGATCCATTCTGCTATTGACAGAATCCTGCCAGTTTTCAATGCTTCCAATTCGGCCATCCTGTTCATCATTCTTTTCGTTAATTTCCTGAAGGTCTTCATTTGTTAGCACATCCGCCCAAGTGGTATCGTAATCGTCACCAGAAGCTTTAACCAGGGCCTGACCTGCTGAACCACCCGTAGGAACACCTTCCCCCACGAGAGAATCGAGCCACTCTGACAATGTGCCTGTAAAACCGTTCTCCACCGCCACTTCATAGGCAGAGTTCCCATCTTCTCCTGGCTCACCTTGAGGACCTGGGGCTCCGCCATGTAAGGAATCGAGCCAGTCCTGCTCTGTCCCTTCAAAACCATTTAAAACTGCCAACTCGTAAGCAGAGAGGCCGTTGACTCCATCTTGTCCATCATCACCGGAAAGCCCCTGCTCCCCCTGTGGCCCCTGTTCACCGATAAGAGAATTGAGCCAGTCCATTTCACTGCCTACAAAACCGTTTTCTACCGCTATTTCGTAGGCCGATTTCCCATCAGCGCCGGCGCCATACTGGTCTATTAACTCCATAATCCTCGCGTCGACAGCACCCTGTATATTAATCACTTCATTTTGCGGTGCCTTATCAGTAGGGTGAACCCACCATCCCTCTACTGGCGCGCTAGCTAAGGCAGCAGTCGCACCCACTAATAACCCGCCTATTACGATCAGAGCAAATAATTTTTTCATTTTTATCCCTCCTTAAGGGATCTAACTTGTTTTTATGCGTGATCCCGAAAAACGTAAAAAGCAAATTGAATTAGCAACAAACTGCCAACCCACTGGTTTAATCCTAAACAAATCCTTATTAATAAATACAACGCTAATTTCAAACTATGCTAATGTTCTTTTAATTTATATTATTATATAACTCTTAAAATTAGCTTTGTCAACATGCTATCTGTATTGCTTTGTGAAATTTTGATTACTTTTAGAATTGTTTGCCTAATAAAAGTACGTTAAGACAATCAGCAAGAGACAACAACGAGAAGGGTGCTTTTGGGGGGAGAATTTTAAATATTAATTAATATATTAAGTGGCTGTGAAAAGCACAGCCACTTAATGACGATCATTTTTGGGGGAAGAAAAGGAGAAGAAAATAACTTTTTTGGGACAAACATCTACACATGCACCGCAAGAAATACACTCAGAAGAATACATATCCCCCAAGCGAACCATGGCATTCACATCAAGGCTCATGGGACAGTTTTTTGTACAGAGCTTGCAGTCAATGCATTTTGAGCTGTCTGCTACAAGATGAAAATGATGAGTATTAAATTTTCTCGCCGCCCACTTCCCCAAAATCATAAAGGGAGCCAACATACAGCCATAATGGCAAAAGGATCTTCGCCCTAATAGAAGGGATAGTGTCACCATGGCGCCCATGGCAACATAGAACATAAGATAGGATTTAGGGGTTCCAAGGGAAAAACCACCCTCTATGCCATATAGAGGTTTAATTGATAATATGCCACCTGCCATGACGAAGAAAGCAACCAGCGTCATCAACCAAACAGCAGCAATACCATACTTGATAAGATTAAATTTTTCGCCTAAAACTCTTGAATCATTTGCTGGAAAAAGGGCTTCTTGTACTGCTCCGCCTGGGCATATCCAGCCACAAAAAACTCGCCCTGCAAAAAAGGCTATAACCGCAGAAACCACTATAAAAATAAGGCTCGATGTAACTATGCCTTTCAAAGCTCCCTGCAAAGTAAGAAGTGGCGAAAGATAGAACATGGTCACCGGAAGAGAGAGAATAAAAATAACCATAAGAGCCTTGCGTAAATTTTGCCGTTTCATGAAATAATCCCCCCTTAATTAACTATAAAACCAGGCAACATAATACCATATTAGGGTATAGCAAAGAAGTAATGGTAAAAGAATATACATTCCTCATTACATACATAAATTTTGCTCTTAAAATTATATTGCTGTTATTTTAATAATATATGTAGGTGCTATATTAGATGTAACTAATTCAGGTAAGATTATTAAGGTTATTGCTGTCAAAAAGCTCTGCTCATTTTATATTTATATGTTCACATGCAATTCGCAAAGCGTTCTCCGAAATTTGCCGGAACAACATACCATTCACTTTCTCTTCTTCAGTCACAACAAGTTCCCCTCTGGCAAAGCAATTTTTAATTACAGGGGGCTAGTATGAAAAAATATAATTTGTTAAAAACAGCAGATATTCCTTTTGATGTGATCCTTTTGATAATTATCGGAATGATTATGTTAATTACCGGGGGTTTGCTGCTTCCAATATCGGCAGGAGCGCTTCCTTATTATGAAAACGGTCTCTATGGCTTGCTTTTGTTTATTTTCGCTTTGCAAATAATTACCCTCGGCCAAACACCTTTCGGCAATATGCGCAGAACGAAACCATTACTTGCCATTGGGGTGGCCATTGCAGCAATAGGTATTGTAACGTGCTTTATTCCTGACATCTTTAACAATATTCCTCGAATACTACTCCTTCTCTGTTTTGGACTTGGTGGTTTCTTGTTGTTTCTGCAAATGTTATTTTCTAAAGATAAACTTCTGTCGTGGCTGAAATACGGGGGGATATTCCATTCTCTTGTCTTTGGATGTGGAGTGGTTTATTTGTTATCGATACTAATTGGAGCGCTTATTTTAAAACACAACCTGCTGACAACATCGAAAACGGCAGTGGTCATAATGGTTTATGGTGTGACAATTATCTATCTTGCAGAGGTTCTTCGAAAAATATATCTCTTATATCCCGAAGCAGAAAAACTTAATGATACCGGCATTGCTCTTTCTACAGATAAGGCAATGATTTTACTGACGGGTATTTTTATGATATTGCTCGGAGTTCTCTTGATTCCTGTTAATTTAGGGCTGCTTCCATTTTCGGGAAGTGCACAGCTTGGATTGCTGATGACCATTTTCGCAATTCAGATGCTTGCCTTCGGGAACACGCCGATAGGACCATTTCCCCGTTCATGGCCAATCATCCTCTTCGGGCTCCTCTTTGCGGCCCTTGGAATTACATCTTGTATTATTCCTGAAATATTGGTTTCCCCTCTCACGGTGCTCGTCGGAGTTCTTAACATTCTTGGCGGTGCCATTATGCTTTGGAGAATATGCTCTCCTATACTGAAAAAAAGGGATAAGCCGCGAGATCCTGTACCTCTAGTATTAGTGAAACTTACCTTCGCTCAAGTCACATTAAATCTAGTGTCCGTACTTTTTGGCACATCAATGCTCGTTGCCCATATGATTCCAGGACGAGTAATTGGTGTGATTCTCACCATAAATGGTTGCGTTCTTTTATATTTGCTGCATATATTGAAACTTCTGGACAAAATGTAAAGAGATGTGAATATTATTGCCTGATACGTCACATTTTACTTAAAAATAGGTTCCCTTTGTCCGGTAATTTTCACGACGTTCACTCGCTAGTTTACGAGCGATCTCGTCGTATTCTTTTCTGTTTTCCCTATAAAGAGCTTCTATTTCTCGCATGATTTGAGGAAGGATAATAACAAGAGAGTTTCTTTCCATTTCTTGAAAAATATAATTAACAGCATCGTCCACACTTATTGAATCTGGAGGAGGCGTCAGTTCTCCAAATATTGACGTAGCAACATTACCGGGACAAAATACGCTGAATTGCAACCCATCAGCTTCCAATTCATATTGTAAACTCTCGGTCATAGATATAACTGCACTTTTAGTTGCAGCATAAACGGCCTGATATGGAACGGGAATGCGCCCTGTGATGGAACCCGTATTTATAATGTGCCCAAAACCCTGCTCTCTCATAAGAGGGATAGCTGTATACGTTCCGTGAACTACGCCCATTACATTCAAATCAATTATCAATTTCCAAATATCAAAGGTTATTTTTTCCGTAGGAAGTGTCATACCCATGCCTGCATTATTGAATACAAAATCAAGGTGTCCATCGAAATCTTTTGCTGTATATATAAGGTTTTCAACCTGCTCCAGCTTGGTAACATCTGTCAATTTTGAAAAAACTTTTCCCTCGTGGGCTATGCTTAAACGCTCAGATTCACTTTTAAGATTTTCTTCGTTTACATCACCCATAAAGACAGCCATGGCTCCTCTCGAAAGCAAATGCTCAGTAATTCCCAAACCTATGCCAGAAGCCGCTCCGGTTACTACCGCAACCTTATCTTCAAAATATTCGCTCACTACACACATCTCCTTTTTCTAAGGCAAAATTTTCGAGCCCCCTACGTTGAATCTGGACGCCCCTTCATCATTAGAGCCTTCCCAATTTATTAAATTATTATAAAATGTTTGCTTTAGTTGTACAAGAAGAATAATAAAGAATCCTCGTTTTTCACCTTTATATGATACTGTATAATACTATTGTAGGGTATAAGAAAGAAGGAGTGGTCATGAAATACACGTTACTATTGCTAACAGTAGGAACAATTATATTTTTTGTGACAACAAGCGTCTGTGCCACAACTATAGAACGAATAGAAAAAACTGACGAAGAGTGGAAAGCTATTCTTACGCCAGACCAGTACGTTATCACCAGAAAAAAGGGGACAGAACCCCCCTTCTCTGGAGCATACTGGAACTTACACGAAAAGGGCACCTATGTTTGTGTTTGTTGTGGCGCTGTCATTTTTTCATCGAAAGAAAAGTTTGATTCTGGCTCTGGATGGCCAAGCTTCTGGGCAACAGTAAAAGATGCACCCATCGCAACTAAACTGGATTCTTCTTTTGGAATGGAGCGGACGGAAGTGCTCTGTGCCCGTTGCGACGCACACCTGGGCCACCTTTTTTCAGACGGCCCTCCACCCACCGGGATGCGATACTGCATCAACTCTGCCGCTCTGAACTTTATTGCAGAAGAAGAATAAAAAAAATGAAGGGTATAACCAGTCAGAGAAACATAAAATATATAGGGTCTAAAACGCTTTTAACGGCAAGCATCAAGCCGCAGCCCAAGATTACAGGCAATTTGAACAATTTTTAGGTATTCAGCACGACTTGGGCGGCAGTTTATCTCTGGGAAATTTTCACAGGATACCTCCCCTGCAGGGTGGTATTGGAACATTATGTTAACGTAGGTATGGGGAGAAACCTTCTCAGCAAGAAAGTGGAGGATCGCTTCACTGCCAGCAACTCCCCCAGGCATCACTAGATGCCGCACTAGAAGGCCACGTTTTGCCAAACCATGCTCGTCAAGTTTCAAATCTCCCACTTGACGATGCATTTCTATAATTGCCTGGCGCGCAACTTCCGGATAATCAGAAGCGGTGAGATAACGAAGGGCCTGATCGGGGTTCCACATTTTGAAGTCTGGCATATAAATATCAATGATCCCATCTAGGAGTTGCAGGCTACACATCGAATCATAGGCAGAGGTATTATAAACTATTGGTAAATGAAGTCCATTTTCTGCAGCAATTGATACGGCTGCTATAATCTGTGGAACCACGTGGGATGGAGTCACTACATTTATATTGTGGCAGCCGGAAAGCTGTAGCTCTAACATGAAAAGAGCAAGCTGCTCATGAGTAACTTCAACCCCTTCTCCCAAATGGGAAATCTCGTAGTTCTGACAAAAAATACAACCTAAATTGCAGAAAGCAAAAAAAATCGCACCGCTCCCACGTCGCCCGCGCAAACAATTCTCTTCTCCAAAATGTGCAAAGTGATTTGAAACTCGTGGAAGCAGCCCAGTCTTGCACACTCCTGTCTCGCCTGCCATGCGGTTCACCCCACAACAGCGAGGGCAAAAGGTGCAACTTTCGAGACCAGCCAGCGCTTGCTCCGCCCTTCGCTTCAATTCTCCACTATGCAGAAGAGAAACATACGCTGGCTCAAAATCTTTGCTCAAGAGAGTAAATCGATTGACACCTTCACGCATAGTTATCGCGTCCCCCCCTTTGCACTTTCAGCACAGAGCTCGGGCAACAGCTTCCCTTTGATTTGAAAAAACAAGGGCGTCGAAATTTCAAACGGACTTATCGGGTTAGATTATTTTATAGCCCTTATGACCACAAACGAACCTTCTCCATAGCCTTTCCTGACCGGTTCTGGTGCCTTAATATCTTTTAGCTGGTTGAAGACAGTCTGAGAAAAGCGGAACATCTGGAACCCGGCGTTTTTCAAACAAATCACTACTTCATCTACTGAATAAAAGGTTGCCTCACAGTAAAAAACGTTATGTTCCTTGAATTTCTGGTATACCTGACCCACAGGACTTGCCCGATCGATAAACCCGATCACCAACACGCCATTTTTTTCAAAGGGTTTTATCCTTGCCATGTAATCACTCCCATATAAACAAGTTAAAACTCCTCACTAATGCTTCAACATTTTAATTGTACACCCGAATAACCAGACAACTTGAGCATGCTGGTACTTTCAACCCAAAAATTGGGCCCGAATACAAAGTTTGAACGAACAACAACCAATAGCAACAAGCAAACAAAAGTAACACTAAATACGAAATATGTGCTACTATTGTGTTGATTAAAAAATCCACTTTCGGAGGACCTCATGGATACAGGAATCTCCTCAAACACAACAGCAGAACGAGTGGCATCCTACTGGAGCTGGCGATCACAAGTATATGACACTACATGCTCTAAGCATACTCAATGGCATGACATCTTTCTCGCCCCTTTCAAAGATAAGAAATCTCTTAGACTTCTTGATATGGGGGCAGGAACGGGATTTCTATCTCTCGGCTTCGCAAAAAAAGGACACAGAGTCACTGGTATAGACCTCTCTCCCGAAATGGTAAATTTCGCAAGAAAGATGGCCCGAGAGAAAAATATTTCTATTGAGTTTTTTCTGGGAGACGCCCAGGAACCGCCCCTTTTTTCAAGCCCTTTTGATGGGATAACGTGCCGTAATCTTCTGTGGACCCTTCCCAACCCGCTAAGGGCTTTAACTGCCTGGAAAAGACTTTTGAAACCCCAAGGCCTCGTTGTGATTGCTGATGGGCTATGGGAACCCAGGTTATATCTGGCAAAGGAAGAGCCTGTCACGATCAAATTCAAAGAAGCCTATTCAGAGATTCGCGAGCAACTCCCATACTTTTTAGGTCTTTCTGCTGAAAATGGATTTTCCCTGCTGGAACAGGCGGGGTTTTCTGAAATCAGTCGGCACGATCATCTTTTCCATGAAAATCCCTATGAGTATAATAATGAATTTTTTGTTCTATCAGCAGTTAACGATTGCCGTAAAAAATAAATTATTAATAAAACTATAGTGAGGGTGATACAAATGAAAAGATGTATTTTTTTCGCTGTCTGTTTGTCTTTGTTCATGTTTTGTTTATCTTTAACTCCTGCATGGAGCGCTTCTGCCCAACCACTTACAATCGTATCTGCCTGGGAAGCTTCAGGAATGGATCCGGTAGTTTCGGGATTCGTCTTTACTCGGATGGGCTGTTTGGAAACACTTGTAACATCCGACAAAAAAGGTGGCATTGAACCGCGTTTAGCAACGAATTGGTCCGTTTCTGAAGACGGACTCACCTGGACCTTTAATCTTCGCAAAAACGTAGTTTTTCATGACGGAACACCCTTGACGGGAGAAACTGCCGCTCTCTCTCTTAATCGGACACTCGCGAAGGGAAGTATTTTTAAGGGAACTCCTGTTAAAGGATTCTCAGGGGATGGGACGAAGATATTGGCTACCACTGAAAGTCCCTTTTCTGCTCTCCCAGCCTATCTAGTCCACTATTCTGCCGCTATTTCTGCACCGGCATCTTTCGACAGCGAAGGAAAAGCCATAACAGTTATAGGAACCGGCTTTTACCGCATGACCTCCTTCAAGGAAGGAAAAATCATCGATTTTGAAGGCTTCGACAAATATTGGGGAGGAAAACCCGCGATAAACGAGGCTCGGTATTTCGCCGTGTCCAACCCTGAAACAAGAGTTCTTCTTGCTGAATCCGGAGAAGGAGACATCGTTGTGGATATCCCTGCTGAAGCAGCTCTCCGCCTTCGGGAAAACAAAAACCTCACGGTCATAAGCGACCCACTTCCCAGGGTGCGCCTTCTCACTGTAAATTCCGCGCTCCCCTTCTTCTCAAATGCAAAAGTACGTTCGGCTCTTTCATACCTCATTGACCGCGAAAGCATTACCACTGCATTGCTAAAAAATTCCAACGCCGCTGCTACACAGCTCTTTCCACCTGTTTCAGCATGGCACAATAAAAATTTGGCTCCCCTTGCCTACGACCCTGAAAAAGGCAGAGCCCTGCTCAAGGAGGAAGGGTGGGTTCCTGCAGGCAAGGAGGGTATTCTTACAAAAGACGGACATCCCTTCGCCTTCGAAATCTTAACCTATGCTGGCCGACCAGACCTGCCCCTTATAGCAGAGGTTATTCAGCAAGCATTAAAAAACGAGGGCATTGCTGTAAGCATCAGAGTTGAAAAGTCAAGCATGGTTCCCGAAAGACACAAGAACGGAACTCTTGAAACAGCCTTTATTGCAAGGAATTTTGGTTTCGTTGCGGATCCCATCGGAACACTGACAAGCGATTTCGGCCCTGAAAAGGAAAGAGGCGGATGGGGAGCCATGAACTGGTCCTCTCCACTGTTCGATGATGCCCTTACAACATATGGACAAACCTTTGCAAGTGAAAAACAGAAACCCTTACGGGGCACTATGACATCTATTCTTCAGGAAGAACTCCCTGTTATTCCCGTAGCATGGTATGACAATCACGTAACAATAAACAAAAGGATCAAAGGTGTTTCTCTTGATCCTTCGGAAGTTCGTCCCTATCCGGAAGGAGTAGAATGGTCCGAATAGCATCTTTTATACGTACCTATCTTCTTCGTATGGTCATCGTGGCTCTGGGGGTGAGCACCCTGTGCTTTCTTGCAGTGGAGTTCTCCCCAGGGGACCGGGCCTTTGACGTGGCTATAGCGCGCTACGGCCTCGACGGCGCAACTGTCTCGGCGACAGAATATGTTCGAGACAGTGAGGGTCTCGACAGGCATCCTTTTGTCCGTTATCAGGCCTGGCTCTCTTCCTTGATTCGGGGGAAATGGGGTCACTCCATGATAGGAGGGGAAGAGATCTTTCCCATGTTGATACGCTCATTTCAGCGCACAGCCATTCTTGGCGGAGTATCCCTTATCTTTTCTCTGCTATTGGCCTTCCCTTTAGGGATTTATTGCGGCTGCCATCCCGGAGGTATTATTGATATCTCATCCTCAATATTATCCAGCCTACTTGTCTCCTTCCCATCTTTTATCAAGGGAGCACTTCTCATCCTTTTGCTGGCCGTCAAGTTACAACTTTTCCCCGTGGCCGGCTTCACTTCAGGTTGGCATATAGCCTTGCCTGCCATAACCCTTGCCATTGGCCTCGCCGCAGAATCATGCAGGGTAATAGCTTCTTCTGTTAAGCAAGTCTGCCAATCAGAACATTACAACTTTGCCCAACACAAGGGACTCTTCGGGCACCAGCTTTTTTTACCCCACGGTCTTCTTAATGCTTTGGTTCCTATTACAACATATGTAGGATTACAGGCAGCCGAACTCCTCGACGGTGTTGTCGTTATTGAAACTCTATTTGCCTGTCCAGGATTAGGAAGTCATCTCCTTGATGCCCTTCGTTCTGGAGATATTCTGGCAATCCAGGGCGCCGGCCTCCTCCTCGGATGGATTTATGTCACGGTAAATTCCCTTACGGAATGGCTATCTGACAGCTTTACTCCTGCTGACAAGAAAGAAGGTCTCGTCCTATGACAACAAAGAAAAAAGGGGCGATCTTCCTTTTGGCTTTTCTTTTTATTAGTTTAGGAGGTTTCTTTTTACATGATTCTGACCCTTTTAGCCAAAATCTTCTTCATACCCTTGAAAGACCTTCAAAAAACCACATTCTGGGAACTGACCATCTTGGAAGGGATTTTGCAGCTCGCCTGGCACAAGGAGCCTTAAATTCCATTTATCTTTCGGCACTCTGTGTATTTGGCTCTGTAGTTATTGGTATGCTCTTTGGTTCTCTCGCTGCCTGTGGAAAAGAAAAGACAGAAAAGTGCCTGCTTGTCCTCACAGACATCGTCATGGCGTTCCCAGGCATTATTCTGGCCATAGTATTGAGTGCCCTTACAAGCGGAGGCCCCAATGCCGTTATAATTGCTCTCATTTTCACCGGATGGCCCCACTATTTTCGTATGGTTCGTTCACTGTTAAAAGGGATATTAGTCAGTCCATATGTAGAAGCCGCTAAACTTGCAGGATTTCCCCTCCCTATACTTCTAGTGAAATATGTTTTTCCTAAACTTATTCCCACACTGGGAGTTATGGCCACCCTTGCATGGGGGAAAGCCGTTCTTGAAATATCTTCTCTTGGTTTTCTGGGAATTGGAGTAGCCCCTCCAGAACCTGAATTAGGAGCCATGATCTCGGAGGGAATAGCATATATGAGAACAGATTCCAGGGTTGTTTTTTTACCAGGTGGAGTCATATGTCTCTTTGTCTTTGCTTTACTTCTTCTTGGCAACGAAAATACTGACAAAACGGGAGGGCCTCAATTATGACCTCTTTTCTCAGTGTAGAAAACCTGTCAATCTTGGATGAAGAGAATAAGCCCCTTGTGCGTAACGTTTCTTTTTCAATTCCCTCCGAAAGCGTCTTCTTTTTGGTGGGGGAAACGGGAAGCGGTAAGACTCTCATAGCCCAGGCTATAGCAGGAACGCTGGCTAAAAGGCTTTCTGTCTGCGGAAAAGTGTTTCTTAAAAAACAGAACCTCCTCTCCGTAAAGGAAAAGGAACTTAAAAAGCTCTGGGGGCGGTATCTCTTTCTTATGCCCCAGGAACCCTCCACTGCACTGAACCCTCTGCTTTCTGTATTTCGACAAGTTCGGGAAGTTTTCCAACATTTGAGAGGAATGGACCGGCATACAGCAAGAACCGCTACACAAAATCTCTTTTCTGCTCTAGGCATTACGCAAGAAGCTTCCAGAGAAAGACCTGGCAAGTTATCTGGGGGCATGGCTCAAAGGGCTCTCTTAGCCATGGCTCTCGCCTCACCAGCGGAATTTATCCTTTTAGATGAGCCTACCAAAGGGCTTGATTCATCGCGAAAGGAAGATGCCGCTGCTCTCGTAAAAGGAATTATAAATGCGGGCAAAACACTTCTCTGTATCACCCATGACTTTTCTCTTCCGAAGCAAATTGGAGGTCAGACTGGCGTACTCTTCAGTGGACTTCTAGTTGAATCGGGAGATTCTCAAATAGTACTGCAACATCCTTCTCATCCTTATACCCAAGGTTTGTTGAACGCCCTCCCAGAGAGAGGGCTTCACCCTATTTCTGACGAACTTCTCGCTCAGCTTGAAAGGGCCTGGTGTCACTGATGAAAAACATATTTGCCGTTGAAGGACAATCCCTATCTAAGACCTTTTTACGAAAAGGAGGTTCTCAAATTGTTCTTTTCTCTCACCTTTCAGTCTCATTTAAAAAAGGGGAAGTAGTTGGACTTGTGGGACCTTCTGGCAAAGGAAAAACAACCCTCGGCGACATTTTGCTTGGCCTTATTGTTCCCGATAGAGGAAAAGTGTTGTGGAAGGGTCAAGATATACGCACTCTCTCCAAAACAAAGAAAAAGAATCTTCGCCCGTACTTTCAGAAGATTCATCAGGATCCTGGATCCTCTTTCCCCCAGAACCGATTGATACGTACCATTTTCGAGGATTTTTTCCGGTGGGGGTATCATCCCGCACTTTCTTCGGAGAAAGAATGGTGGAATGCTCTAGGGGAAGGGATGGAAAAAGCTTCACTTTCAGAACGACTTCTCCATCGGTACCCTTGCCAGCTCTCTGGTGGAGAACTTCAAAGATTTGCCCTGCTTCGGGCCTTGCTTTTTTCTCCCCTCTTTCTTGTAGCGGACGAACCAACCTCCCGCCTTGACCCTTCTGTTCAAGCTAAAGTTGCCCATATGCTCGTTGAAGAAGCCCATGTAAAGAGTATCGCAGTTCTGTTTATCTCCCATGACGAAGTCCTTTTAAACGCCCTTTGTTCAAGGATCATACGACTAGAGTAAATTTGAGACATCTTACCTTTGCTTAGTTTCCTTTCACGTGAAGAAAATCTTCGGCAAAAGCAAGCGGTCATCTAAGGAACCAGTTGGTTATAAGCCACCAATTTGCCGTATTGTATTTTAGAAAGATAATTTAAAATAAAAGAAGATCTTGGAAAGAGCGCCTTTTTCAAGTAAGGGGGGATATGGTTGTGGATATAGTCCATCTCCTGCTTCCAACTCTTGAACATTTCCGACTACTGGGTTACTGGATAATTCTTGCGCTTGCTCTGTGGGAATCGACGGCGTTCGTCGGCATGGCTATCCCAGGAGTTCTTTTGTTTCCAACTGTGGGTTTTCTTGTCGCCCATGGATATTTCGACCCTATTGACGCCTTCTGGTTCTGCTTCCTGGGAGCCATGGGGGGATATTGCCTGAGCTATTATTTGGGGACAGCGGGCGATCGCTTCGCTTCAAGGTTCGGACGGCTAACTTCGAAAATAGACGCGGGAAAGAAATACCTCTCAAAATATGGCTTATGGGCAATGATACCAGGTCGGTTCATGGCCATAGGATCTTTATTACCTTTTCTTGCCGGTTTTGCCAGATTACCCTTTCGTCATTTCGTGGCATACTCAGGGATTGCCAATGGGATTGGTATGGTTACGTACCTGCTTTTTGGCTATTTCGCGCGGCATGCCTGGATTTCTCTCGGAATTTGGTCCACTCGTCTGGTCTTTTTCTTAGCCACAACAGCTGGACTTCTTGGAATCTTTTATCTGATCCGTACTCTTGTTGTTAAGGGGGCCTGGCCATTGTTTATAGTCTTGGCCTCTATAATCTGCTCAGCTGCTGAAGGCGTCGGGAGAAATCCACTTTTAAAAACCTTCATAGATCGACATCCAAGGTGCGCAAGTTTCTTTTGGGAACGTTTCAATCCTGAACGCTTCGAGGGATTCCCGCTGACGATCCTGTGCCTCGCACTAGGCTATTCACTCGTATTGCTTGGCGGGGTTGTCGAAGATCTCCTGACGGCAGACCCAATTGTAGCTGTAGACAAGAGACTGGCGACCCTCCTGCTTGCTTTCAGAAGTCCCATTCTGCTGTGGATCTTTCTGAAGGTCACGCTTCTGGGAAGTTGGCAGATCGTGCTGGGAGGCGTTATTCTTTTCTCCCTCTACCTTCTTCTGGATAACAAAAAGTATTTTCTGGCACCATTTTGGGTGACTCTGGGAGGCTGTACATTTTTTACAACAGGTGGGAAATGGCTTTTCCAAAGACAAAGGCCCTTTAACATGACCCATCTCATGGAATTTTCCTTTCCCAGCGGACACACTGCCTATTCGGCTTTTTTCTATGGTTTCCTGGCCTATGCCCTTGCCCGAGGCACAACGGACCGAGGAAAGAAAGTTGATCTTTTTTTCCTGTGGGTACTCCTTGTAACAGCTGTTGGTTTCAGCCGTCTATATATCGGCGTGCATTACCTGAGCGATGTTCTGGCTGGCGCGTTGCTTGGTTTTTCCTGGCTTATCATCGGCATCAGCCTCTCGGAGTGGAGGAAGTCCAGAAGAATTAAACTTGAGGTAACAATGCCCCCCCCTGCCACAAGGAAGAAAACGTACTGGGGCCCTGCCTTATTTACGGCAGGAGTTTTTCTATACTTGTGCATTGTCGCCACATTTGTTCCTCCCTATTTCAAGGAATCTCCCCATCCCGCAGCTCTCACAGAATCAATGGACCCTTTGGCACCCTTTGAATTGAGAGGTTTATCCCGTTTTACCGAAACAATCTCTGGATCTCCGCAGGAACCTCTCAGCCTAATGATCTACGTTCAGAACGGAAACAACCTTATCACGGCTCTGGAAAAAGCTGGCTGGGTGAAGGCAGAGCCCGTTTCCTTCCGTTCCCTTGTCAAGGCCTTCAAGTCCGCTCTCTTGAACAATTCGTATCCTCAGGCCCCAGTTACGCCATCTTTCTGGAATGGGGTTCCTCTGGACATAGCCTTTGAAAAAGAGACTGAACTGCACTCTGTAAGGCAAAGACATCACATCCGCTTGTGGAAGACAGGATATCGTCTTTCGGATGGAAGTCTTCAATTTGTGGGTACAGCCAGTTTTGATAAAGGGGTTAACTGGCTTCATTTGAGCCATCGGATAGACCCAGTTATTGACACTGAGCGGAAAACTTTTGTCGATAATTGCCTGGAAGCAAAAATTGTTTCCAATTATGAAGAAATCACCTTTGTTGAGCCCTCAATGGGATCGAATTTTTCAGGAGATGCCTTTTTCTCCGATGGGAAAATGGTAATTTTACATCTCTTCCACTGAAGCTATCCATAAGAAGAGGGGCTCCCGATATACGGGAGCCCCTCTTTCAACCTGCAACAGGTATGGGAAAGAAGTACTACGATCTTAATGCTAACGATTTAGGAGCCGCTCATGCTTTTTTCGACTATGAATGTTCCATAATTCCTCGAATAGGGTCTTGATCAATTCAAACCATAATAATAGAGCCAAGCCTAGTCCGAAACATTTAGCGAATTCCATCGCGCTGAGGGTTTCAAACTTGAAGACTGCTTTCAACGGCCCGACAGCAAAAGAAGCGGCTAGAAAAAGGATCGATCCAACCAGAACACTCCAGAAAGCTCTGTTGGGAATCTTGAGCAACGCCCATGCGTTTTTTGTCCAGGAGCGATTCGTCAGTATAAGTGCAAGATTCGAAAAAACAAGGGTTGAAAAAGCCAGAGCCCTTGCTCTATCTGGAGAAGACCCTGCCTTAATGTAACTTGTAAAAACAAGAGCTACAACACAAAGGATACTGAACCCTTGAAAAAGGGCAAACAAAACGGTTCTTATGTCAAAAAGCGGCTTTGAACGATCTCGCGGAAGTCTCTGCATTACATCCTCTTCCTCCTCCTCGGCCTCGAATACTACCGAGCAAGTTGGGTCGATAATTAGTTCTAGAAAGACTATATGGACAGGAAGCAGAACCATCGGCCAATCCGAAAAGAACACCGGCAAGAGAGACATGCCGGCAATAGGCACGTGTACGGCAACAACAAAAGCCAAGGCCTTACGGATATTATCGAATATGCGTCGTCCCATGCGAACCGCTTTGGCAATAGAAGAGAAAGCGTCGTCTACGAGGACAAGGCCCGCTGATTCCCTAGCCACATCTGTCCCTCTACCTCCCATCGCTATCCCGATATGGGCACTTTTCAACGCAGGAGCATCATTAACACCGTCTCCCGTCATTGCCGTTATTTCTCCATTCGCCTTAAGAGCTTCTACGATGCGCAGTTTCTGTTCTGGGATAACCCGGGCAAAAACATTGACAGTCTGGATCTTTTCTCGGAGAGTAATTTCATCCAAAGAGTCTAGTTCCTGCCCAGTAATAACCAGGTCTGGTGAATTTAGCCCTATTGCTCGAGCGATATTTCTGGCCGTGCCAGGGTAGTCTCCAGTAATCATTATGGTACGAATACCAGCGGCATAACATTCCTGAATTGCTTTGGGAACGTCAGGGCGAACCGGATCAAGTAGCCCCACAAGACCAATAAATTCAAATTTGAAATCATGTTGCCCTATCGGCAAATCTTCTTCCGAAGAAAATTTGGCCCTCGCAATACCAAGTACTCTGAGCCCATTATCCGCAAGGAGAAGAATTCTGGACTCCACTTGCTCGACAATCGATGGATCCAAGTGGCATAAGTCCATGATTGCTTCTGGAGCCCCTTTTGCCGCTATTATCCAGTCCTTCCTTTCGGGGGAACACCAAACGTTTGACATGGCAAGAAGCTCCGGCGTAAGTGCATATTCTCGAACAAGGGACCACCCATAGTGTAAATGTTCCGTTCCCTTCAATAGGTCGTCTCCCGCTTTAAGGATGGCTTTTTCCATTGGGTCAAAGGGGTCTTTTTGGCTGGCGAGAATAGCGTATTCCAATAGTGCGTGAAGCTCTTCCGGCAAAGTTTCCCTTCTTTCTTGAAGATCTTTTGAAATCCCATCCGAGCAAAGAGCGCCCACTTTCATCTGGTTCAGTGTAAGGGTTCCTGTTTTATCTACGCATAGGACAGTAGCTGCCCCTAAAGTCTCTACGGCGGGAATCCTCCTTGTAAGAACACCCTTTTGTGAAATTCGCCAAGCCCCCATGGCTAGGAAGATGGTAAGAACAACTGGAAATTCCTCAGGAAGGATTGCCATGGCCAGGGCTATACCTGCTAGCAAACCCTCCAGCCAGTTACCTCGAGTCAGCCCATAAATCAGAACCAAGAGAAAACACAATCCTATTCCCAAAACTGAAAATATCTTTACGATCCGTTCCGTCTCCTTCTTAAGAAGTGTTTCTTCTTCTTTCAATGTCTGGAGGGCCTTGCCGATCTTTCCCATTTCGGTTTGGAAACCTATTCCTATTACCTCAGCAATACCCTTGCCATTTACGACAAGACTTCCTGAATAAATATACGGAGAGTCATCCCCTCCAGGTCTTCTCTGAACATCGGCCTCCTCCAAAGGCCGCTTCCTCACGGCAACTGATTCCCCAGTCAACATGGATTCGTCTACAGATAAATTCACGGCCGCGAACAAACGAGCATCTGCTGGGATACGGTCTCCTTCAGAAACCACTATGATATCTCCGCGAACTACCTCCCGCCCTGGAATTCGACGCTGAGCTCTTCCCCTTATCACAAGAGCTCGCGGACTCGATAAATCGCGGAGAGCTTCGAGAGCCCGCTCCGTTTTTCTCTCCTGAACAATAGTTATGCCCATAACCAGAAAGACAAAGCCCAGCAACATTGCCGCTTCCCGGAGCTCGCCGAGAATCAGATAAAGGGAGCCACAGGCAACAAGGAGAAGAAACATTGGCTCTTGGGCTACTTCAATGGCAATGTTAAATATGTTGTTTTTCTTAGTCGAGGGGAGTTCATTCGGTCCCTCCTCAATATGACGACGGGTTGCCTCTTCTTCATCAAGTCCTGGAACCTGGGCCGCATCGAAAATATCCTTGCTGGGACTCAAAAACATCTCCTCGCTTTCATAGCTTTTTCATTTTAGAGATCTTGAAACACAATTTAAGGTACAAAAAAAGACCCGCAAGCCTAGCTTTCGCTAAGTCCCGCGGGTCTTGAAATCCCACTGCCTCAAAAGAGGCCCGGCCGCACTAAAAGCCGCCTGGTCTTGTAAGGAAATTTTACGTGATACGCAGCCAATAAGTCAAGAGTGGCATAAGTAGTTTGTTATCGAACTGGGGAAAAAGTCCTTATTATTACATAACAGCAAAAGCTTCTTTCAGATCGTCAATCAGATCCTCAGCATCTTCAAGACCTACGGAGAGCCGAATAAGTCCCTTGGAGATCCCAGCTTCCAGCTGCTCCTCGTTTGAGAGAGCTGAATGAGTCATTGACGCAGGGTGTTGAATAAGGGATTCGGCATCGCCAAGGCTTACAGCCAAGGTCCAGAGCTTTGTGCTGTTAATGAATTTCTTCCCTGCCTCGTAACCGCCTTTCAGTTCCATGGCAATCATTGCTCCATAATATTTCATCTGTTTATCGGCTAGTTCTCTCTGAGGAAAATCATCAAGGCCTGGATACCAGACTTTTTCTACTTCAGGGCAACCGTTCAGGAAGCGAGCCACTTTAAGAGCCGTTTCGCAGTGTCTGGGTACACGAATGTGCAGGGTCTTCATCCCACGAAGCAAAAGATAGGAATCAAAGGGAGATAGTGTCGCCCCGGTAAGATCTTTGAGCCCTTCCAGTTTGATACGCCCAATGAACTCCTTACTCCCCACAATAACTCCAGCGATAATGTCTCCGTGACCGTTGAGATACTTTGTAGCAGAATGGACCACCACATCAGCCCCAAACTCAAGAGGACGCTGAATAACAGGAGTGCAGTAAGTGTTATCTACTACAAGAATGGCGTTTCCTTCATGAGCGATGCGAGCCAGCCCCTCGAGATCGGCAATTTCCATGGTGGGGTTCGCTGGGGATTCGCAATAGATCATCCGGGTATTGGGCCTCATAGCAGCTTTCACTGCGGCAAGGTCTTTTAAGTCCATAAAGGTAGCTTCCATGCCAAAACGGGGGAACTGGTGGTTCATCAGGGCGTGAGTACATCCATAAAGAGATTTAGCAGCGATAACATGGTCTCCAGCAGAAAGGGCGGTCCACATAACAGAAGCAATGGCTCCCATGCCTGACGCTGCAACCGCGGCGGCTTCTCCACCTTCGAGAGCTGCTATCTTTTCTTCAACAGCTGTGTGGTTTGGATTTCCTAGACGGGTGTAGATGTAGCCCTCTTCCTCGCCTTTAAATCGCCGGGCCCCTTCATCTGCGTTATGGAAAGCAAAAGTAGATGTCTGGTAAATAGGGGTGGAAAGGGCTCCAGTGATCGGATCAGGGTGAGTTCCCAAATGGACACACTGAGTATCAAAACGGTATGACATATGCACTCCTCCTTGATACGCTTTGTATTTGCCTATTATTATGACATCAAAGTGCGGAAGTTTCACCTAACCTACTCAGTGATGATGTTCACCATGTGCGTGCCCTTTCATAGTCATGGCATGGATTCCCTCCACATAATGAACGAAGGATATATAGGCTTTTACAAAGTCCCTTCCCTTCTCTGGTGATTCTTCGGCACTCTGTTTTTTCTCCCATGCATGCTGGAACCGCTTCTCAACTGTCTGTTTAACGTGGTTAGAAATACGATTTGCCAAATCTGAAACATCGCCTGACTCAAGAACCTCATCAGCCTTTGCAACAACAGGAGGCACACTGCTATCAGGCTTAATTCCCTCGTAGGACGCTCCTTCTCCCATCCTATGCACCCTGATCAAAGTTTCAAAAAACGCCCTCTCGGCCAATTTTCTTGCATCGGGACCTAGGTTTCTAACATAACAGGAAAGATCGAAAGCTTCTCGTATCTCCGGCTCATCTTCAGGGCGAATCCATTTCAGAACCGGCGTCACATCCTGTTGCTCAAAAGCAATCAGAGCCGCTTTTATAACGGGCCCCGAAAGGGTGTCACAATGAGCCTCCGCTTGACGTTTTCCCATAAAAACCGCAACTATAACCACCGCTAAAGTCAAAATTAAAATCAAATCCATACTTTTCTCTCCTCTCTCTTGGTCTCATGTTTTTTCGACTCCTACCTGCTTAAATTGTTCGAACTGCTAATGTTAAGCCTGGCTGTACCTTTTACCATCGCCGCTTTTGCATGTTCTAATATCGACGGTTCAACTCGGATGCTTACGCCTCACCATTACAATGAATGGATAATACTTCTTCAAAGTACGGTGGACTGACGGGGCCTACAACTATAGCAAGCCCCGTCACATCAACTATCTATTTTTCTGTATTATCCAAAAAGAACCTCTGGAAGCCAAGTAATTAATTTAGGAAATATTATACAAAGGGCTAAAGTGACCAATTGAGTTATGACAAAAGGTACAACGGAGCTATAAATATCTGACATAGTTACACTCTTTGGAGCAATTCCTTTCATCATAAACAACATGGTGCCAAAGGGTGGTGTAAGGTAACCTGTCTGTGTATTTACAGCGTAAAGAACACCCAACCACAAAGGGTTAAAGCCATAAATGGGAAGAAGGGGGAGAATGATAGGAGCTGTAATCATCAAGATGCTCCATGCATCAATCACGAAGCCCAATGCAAACCAAACAATCTGTATGGCTATCAACATGGTCCACCAGCCGATCTCGTATTTCTCAACCAGCCCTATAACCAACCTGGAGGCACCCATTCCCATGTATACAGAAGCGAAGGCTTGGGCGGAAAACAGGATCCACATCATAAATCCCTGGATTTTTATAGTTGCGTAGGCTGAGTCTCTGATTAATTGCCAATTCAAGCGACGGTGGATAGCGCTACATACCATGGCACCAAACGCACCTACAGCGGCAGCCTCAGTTGGAGTAGCAATACCAGTGTAAATTGAGCCCAGAACAGAAACTATTAGTAAAAAAGGAAGAATTATGCCTTTAAGGGATGCCATTTTTGCCTCCCAGTTAGTTCGCTCTTCATAGGGTATAGGAGGACCTAAGCTTGGATTCAAGTAGCATCTTATCAATATATAAACAATGATCAGGGAGGAACAGAGCAACCCTGCGCTCATCCCCCCAGCAAAGAGCCCGCCTATCGATACTTGGGCGATAGTTCCATAAAGAACCAATGCTATGCTGGGAGGTATGAGGGGGCCCAAAACCCCTCCTGCCAAGATACAGCCAACCGCCAATGACTTATCATATCCCCTTTTAAGCATGGCGGGAAGGGCCATAACACCCATAACCACCACACCTGTAGAGGCAATCCCCGACATGGCGGCCAATAGGGTGCAGACTATTACAGTACCAACTGCCAACCCGCCTTTCAAGGATCCCATCCAGCGATACATCATCTCATACATATCCTCGGCTACACCAGACTGTTCCAATACTGCTGCCATCAACACGAAAAGGGGACAAGCTACCAAAGTAGTGGTCGACATCATTGAATAAGTTCTAGCAACAATAATAAAGAAAGATTCAGGTCCCCAAAAAATGGCGGTAAAAATGGCGGCTAGTCCTCCAAGAACAAAGGCTACAGGAAGTCCTAGCCCCAAAAAAAGAAGCATGCTGCCAAATAGGAGAATCGAAATAAGCCCTATATCCATAGTATCACCTCAGTTGTCTTCAGTAACTTCGGTGGCGACTCCGGCAAATAGCTCGCGACCGGTCACGGCTATATAGAAATCCTTGATGGTTTTGGTTAATCCCTGAAGTAACACAAGGGTGGCTGCCACTGGTATGGTAAGTTTAATTGGCCAGACTGGGGGCCCCCAAGGGCTATTGGAGTATTCCTGCACCATCACGCTTGCCCAAGCCCAAGGCACGCTTTTCCAAAGCAAGATGCCCACAAATGTATAGAACAGCATCCAGGTAACAAGATCAACTACTGCTTTTGTCCGAAGCGAGAAGCGCTGATAGAACACCTCTACATTGACAAATGCCCCCCAACGAAGGGCATAGGCTCCCCCAAGAATAAAGTGCGCTCCGTAAAGCATGCAGGAAGTCTCGTGAGCCCAGATCGTAGGTTTATTAAATGCATACCTCATTATCACCTCATACACCAATATGAACATTGTCGGATAGATAAGGAAGCCCAAAATCTTGCCCATCCAATCATTCAGATTATCAACGAATATTATAAATGTTTTTAAAAAACTCAATCGCCTCACCTCATTGGGCATTCACATTAACAAATAAGATGTTAATCCCCGCTGAATAATTGTCTTAATCTATGTAGCCGTAATCCTTCATAAACTGTTTAATAATCTCGATTCCCTTAACAACTCTTGGATCTTTTGGCCCAATTTCCTTGGCGATTTTATCTAAATATGGCAACGAGAACTCATTAGTTATTCTGTCTATATCTTCCTTGCCCCATTCTATGTAGGTGGTTCCCCACTCGGGGAAGGACTTGTTGAACATCTCTCGCTCCTGCATCCAACAGATATCGGCATAATCTTTTGTAAAAGCAACGGCAGCTGTTTCAACAATAGCCTTCAGATCATCTGGCAAAGCATCCCAAGCCTTCTTGGATACCCAGAGCTCCATCCCCTGGGGAGTTTGCCATGCGGGACCTATAAAATATGGGCATACTTCATGGAGCTTGAGGTCGCGATATAGCCACCAAGCGGTGCCACTGCCGTCAAGAGTTCCCATAGCAATAGCCATATAGGTCTCTGGATGAGGGAGCATAACCGGTGCAGCCCCAAAGTGTTCCATTGTGTCCGACATGGAACCAAAGAACCTTACCTTGAACCCTTTAAGGTCATCCACTGAGTTTATAGGTTTTTTGCTCCAGAAGTACGTGTTTCCTACATTATGATTACCCAGGAAGTGGATGCCCTGCTCAGCTAAGCCCTCTCTTATCAGAGCATCGATTCCCCTGCGATGGTATAGTTCGTTAAATTCATCGTTGCTCCGGCAGACGAAGGGGGGCAAATTGCCCGACTGTAGCCAGCCTACAGGTATGGAACCTCTCCAAAACAACCCGCTAGTATTGGCCATTTGGATCATATTTGCCTGTAAGGAAGGAAATACCTCTTGGTAGTCTACAAGTTCTCCAGCGTAGTGCAAGGTAATATTTAGCCTCCCGCCAGACATCTCACGTACCCGTTCGATAAAAGGAGGAATGACATATTCAGTTGAAAGGGCTCCAGGTGTATGGTGGCTCTGAAATTTCCAGTTAATCACCTCTGACGGCTTCGCTATGGCTTGCGAAGGACAACCAATAACTATCAGACCTACAAACACTGCTACAGCTACTCTCAATGCAATCAAACTTCTGCATTTCATCGAAATCGCCTCCTTCAAATTAACTCGATATTCTCTGAAACCTGTGTTTATATGTACCTCCTCATTTTATTTTTGCTGATTACACACTATATAGCGCGAAATCAGAGGGGGAACCAGCAGATTTTATCCCGTATTTAATCTTGCTTATATCTGCAAACTTCAGAAAGAAACCACCTTTCAATGAGCATACCCTCAGCGAAGCTACTTCTGATACTCTCTTACCATCGCCATTCTCGTTGGAATATTCGGTAATTTTTGCATAAAAACATTACACTCCAGCTATATCGCTGAGCATTATCCCTGTACCTGTCTACATACAGCAAAATCAGAGCATCGTACCAGAACCCCTCAATGATCTTTATATCTGGTACATCTAAGAGCTTCTGAATCTTTGTTGTACTCTATATACTTCTTGCATCGTGGTCTCTTGATACTTCAGGGAGGGTGCTTCTCTAAATACTCAAACACTTCAGATTCTTAATTACCCATACCAACTCTCATGGTTACCTCTTACAGGGTAATTCTGGCCTGTGTCTCATTTACTCTTTTTCTCGTTCTGCAAGTTTCTTTTGTATCAACAATAAGAAATCATTTAGAACTAAAAGCAGTTTAATTTACTGAATTGTATAAAAGATTTATCTTTGTGTCAATAAAAAATATTAAAAATTTTGTAGATGGGCCAGAGTTTTGTTCTGTTTACTTTGGCAAAAAAGACTCAACCCCCACTGGTTACCCAGGTGGGGGTTGAGTGCACTGAAAACTCCTTCGAGATCTAGCCTGGCAGATTTTGAGTGCCGTGCTGTTTGACTTAAAGCTCTAGAAGCAGTTTTTTGGCCAACTCAAAACGATCTTCATTAATGCTAGACGGAACACAGCAACCGGGACCTAAAATAATTCGACCATCAGATACCTGCTGAAGAGCATCAAGCAGCTGAGCCTTGAGTTCATCGTCACTACCATTAGGCAAAACAGTAAACTCATCAACCCCGCCAATTAGAATCTTATCGCCGCATAATTCCCGTCCTTTACGCAGGTCTATATCTACCAAACGATCATGCCAATTCAAAGCTTGAACTGGATATTGGCTCATCATTTCAAACATCGGAGCATTGCCATGCATGTGCATAATGTTAAACCACATTTTCTTTGCATGCTCAAGGATACTGAGATCATATGGGCGACCAAAAGTTTCATACTCAGCAACACTCATCTTGTCATAATTGCCCAGCTGACTTGCAAAGAATATTCCATCGGCACCAGCGTTTACTAATTCCTTAACATAATTAATTGTTGTCTGGGTAATGGTTTCGATTCCTTCTCTAAATGCCTCTGGATTTTGCCTCATATGGATAAACATTTTATCGCCGCTCATTTTTTGAGCCGTTGTCAAAGAGTTAAATACAGTAACTACAACAGGCGCCTCGCCTTTATAATGATCGATAACACCTTTTGCCGCATCTATCGTATCTTTCATAGAACCTTCATCCATGGGAAGAACATGGAGTTTTTTCCAATCTTCTACATTCTTGATCGAATAATCTGTAACGACACCTACACCAGCGCATGTATTGGGCCATTCACAATCTCTGGTGGGCCATTTAATTTTTGAACCCCAATCCTGTATAGAAAACAGCCCTTGATAAGTTACTTTTACAAAGTCCCAATGGAAACGCTCCTGGAATTGGATCGTTTTCTTGATTAACATTTTGGGGTCTTCATCGTAAGGTGGGAAATGTTTCCACAAATTGATAGCCGGTGTTTCTAACCTTTTTCCCTCTAATAGAGCTTCAATTCTCTTGATCGGTTTCATAGAAATCCTCCTTATTCTTTGTGGTTTAGCAATATGAACTGCTCATGCATGCAAAGCTCTGCATATAGTTTTGACCTCTATATCCGAACTAAATCATTTGACGAAGCTGAACATATCCTTAATACCGCGTCAAATACTGGATAATATGAAATTCTGCATTCTTTAAATGTTTTTTCATAAGAGCAGTTGCTTCCTCTATATTCTTTTCTCTCAAACTAGATACTAACTGCCTATGAAGGTTAATAGTCTCCGAATGGAAACTTAACGTTTTTAAATAAATACGCTTATATCGATCGATACTTTCGTGAAGGGAATTGATTATAGCCAGGAGTCGAGGTCTATTGGCGTATTGGTAAAGAAAAGAGTGAAACCTCCAGTTTTGGTCGCTCCATTTAAAAGAATCTTTTTCCAAACTTGCTTCTTCTATAAGTTGTTCTGCTCTATCAAGAACTTTGTCGGAAAAATTAGGGAAGGCGAAACGAAGTGCCTCTGTTTCTAAAATAGAACGAATTTCAAAAATCTCTTTCGCTTCATCGGGGGAAAGCGTGGAAACGACAGCGCCTTTATAAGGATAAAAAGTTACCAACCCCGCTGCCTCTAATTGCATCAACGCTTCACGAACGGGAACGCGACTTACTCCAAGCTGAAGGGCAATTTCATCTTGTCGAAGCTGTTGTCCACCAGTTAAATACCCTCTTATGATGGCTTCCCTAAGACTTTTTAAAACCTTTTCCTTCACCGTTTTTGCACCACCAGAACTTATTGGGGGTAATTGGGCTAAAGACAAAATCACATCGCCTCTCTTGCAATCAGGATAAATAGTTGACTCTCATTAATTTTATACAATACTTTATATTATATTTTATATGTTCTATGATACTAATCATCTAAAGAATGTCAATGGAACAATTGGAATAATGTGTAGGTGGGCTAGAACCTTGGCAAAAAGAAAAAAAAACGGTTTTCCAGTGGAAAAGATGTTAGGGAAATGGGGACCACGGTCACCCCATCCCAAAAGGATGAAGAATGGGGTTCCGGAAGGACATATCCGGACATGGGGGAACACAGAGAGGCCATTCCGCTCCTGTAGAAAACTCAGCGAAACAGTAGTCAAGCCACAGAAAAAGATACCCCGATGATTCAATTAGAATAAAATTATATTTAACTGAAAATGACTTTATAACGGCCCTGAGACTTGACTACAGTCAATGTTGAGGCAATATGGCCTATGAGGAAGCACTTCTTCAAATTATTAGTCTAATTTATATGTCGTCGGTTGACGGTCACGAAACACGTTGATTGAACTACGAATATCAGCAATTATAGAAAGATCCAACTCTGCTGTAATTATCTCCTCTTGTAATCCCGCACGCACAAGCACCTTTCCCCAAGGATTTATTAGAGCAGAATTTCCTCCATATTTTATTTCGCCTGCTGTACCGCAAGAATTTGTAAAAGCAAAGAACATCTGGTTTTCAATAGCTCTCGCTTCAGCAAGAACATTTATATGTGTAATTCTAACTGACGGCCATTGAGCAACAGCAAACACTACATCCGTTCCCTGTAATGCCAGCGTTCTTGCCAGTTCAGGGAAGCGTATATCGTAACAAATGACTATTCCGCAAATCACACCATCTAGTTTAAAGGTGCTGATGTGATTCCCCCAGGAAAAATAATTATGCTCACCCAATGGAGTGAACAGGTGAATTTTGTCGTATTCGGCGATACACAAACCCTCTCTATCAAAAACAAACGCTGTGTTGTATATCTTGTTTTCACGCCTATTGCCAACAGAACCAGCTACAATATTAATATTTAACTCTTTCGCTAACGAGCCCAACTCCTGTTTAGTACGTTCCCCGTTATTATCACAAAGTGCAGTTAGGTTGTCTTTAGGGAAAAAACCAATATTCCATGTCTCAGGGAGAACTACTACATCCGGTTGTTCGTTTGCTACCGCCTCTCTTATCAGATTCTGTGCATGAGCAAAATTATAATCAACATTGGCCAGTTTCATATTCATTTGAATACAACTAATACGCACGATGAACCACCTTCATAAAAACACTCCTATCTTAAACTTCTGCTGCTACAACCTTGATACGATATTCAAATATCAGCTTTCAACCAGGAATCTTATCGTTCAAGTCACCACCGACCATTTTAGTTAGCGCTGAAAACAAATATGAATCATTATATATTAGTTTATTAATGCACAAAAAAACCACTATTACAAGTTTTCTTGCTTCAATTCCAATTTCCTTACGAAGCATCTTCGTCGATTAAACTAAAACCGCAAACTTCTGAGACATCCCCTTTTCGTTCTGAATGGTACCCCCTCTGGCTTTCATATCCAATGTCAAGATCATCGATAAACTGCCCCTCATTGACTTCAACTGGAAGCAACGGCATGAGTCGGTATCCCTGGTCAATTCGAACAGAGTAGACTCGTGTTTTCCTGTTCTTAAAGCTTTTTAGCTCCTCAAAATGGAGGCCATTGTCTTGCTGTATCGCAGTCAACGTTTCGGCAAAGCAAAGCTTTTCGATAGCCTTGATGGTCTTCTTCTGAACCATTTGCGGCAGTGAAATCAAGGACTTCTGGTACTCATTACTTAAAGCAAAATTGAGCATTGCAGTAACACCTCGATTTATTTTGCTATTCGCAGATCATTTCACGATTATCCAATTTCAACATTTGCAACTAATTTATTTTTCAAGAAGCAGGTCAATACCATATTAAAAGTAAATAGATCCTCTTTAACTTTCATCAAAGCACAAGGGTATTCAATATGTCACGTAGTTTCTTCAGCTCTTCACAGGTCAGCGTTATTGCCTTTACTCAATTTGTATGAGTTGAATCCCAATCTCTAAGATCGTATTTAGGTTCTCTATCGTTCCAACTAACGAGGTTCAATTCTTTTTGCCACCCTTTTGACGACACTGAGAGCACGCCATAACTCTCTTTTATTTCATACTTTATATCTGCCATTTTGACTTTCCTATTAATCAATTTCTGTTTATGCCTTTCGAAAAACACCTACTTAGCTTCCGTATGCAACTTCTTTTTGGCACATGAGTTTTGCCTGCGCTATCACAGTATCCACTGCTTGGGGAGTTTTATCCGGAGGGTAGTTATAGCGCTTCAACAGCCGCTTGATGTCCATTTTCATCTTTGCCTGTACATTTTCACGAATAGCCCAGTCTACGCTGATATTCCTTCTAATAGATAGCGTCAGGTCTTTTGCTATCTGCATTAAGATCTCGTCTCCCATAACATCCCGGGCCGACTCATTATCAGCCAGCGCATCATAAAAAGCTAATTCGTCCGAGGTAAGCCCCGTGCTCTCTCCACGTTTTTCTGCGCCACTAATTTCTTTGGCAAGCTCAATCAATTCCATAATTACCTGAGTGGTTTCAATAGTTCTGTTCTGATATTTTCTTATGGAGGCTTCAAGCATTTCAGAGAACCTCTTCGATTGAACAAGGTTGCGTCTTGAAAAGTTTTTGATGCTACCTTTGAGCAATCGATTCAACAACTCCACTGCCAAGTTTTTCTGCCGCATTCCTTTTACTTCCTCTAAGAATTCATCTGAAAGAATAGCAATATTGGGTTTCGAGAGACCAACAGAACTTAAAATATCAACCACTTCATTAGAGGAAATCGCCTTTGAAATCAACTGGTTAAGTTCGTTATCTAGCTGGGATGTGGTTTTCTTTTTGCTCCCGTCACTCATTATTTTGAGTAGACATGCCCTTACGGCTTTGTGAAATCCTACTTCAATATTAAGTGTTTCAGCAGTATCTGTTGTAGCACACAGCGAATACGCCCGGGCCATTTCCGTCACTAGATTAATATAATCGTTCTTTCTATCTTCTCGAAGTCCAATAATAAAATCCATTGTTTCCGTAATGGCTTGCATCTTCTCACTCTGCCTGCCCGTGAAAAATTTTTCGTAACTATGCCCGTGAAGCAGTTCCTTTATTAAGTCGTATTTCTCCAAAAGAACCTGAGATGCCACCTCAGTATCTACTCCGGTTGTTTTCTTATCGCTTTCTGTATATTGTGCAAGCGCATTTTTCAAGTTTTCTGCAATACCAATATAATCAACAACGAGTCCGCCTTGTTTTTCTTTAAAAACCCGATTCACTCTCGCTATGGCCTGCATAAGGTTGTGCCCGCTCATAGGTTTATCTACATACATGGAATGCATGCTCGGCACATCAAACCCCGTGAGCCACATATCTCGGACAATAACCAGCTTAAGCTCGTCATTTCTATCTTTCATCCGTTTAGCCAGGGTTTCACGATCCGCTTTCGAGCCAATAAAGGCTTGCCAATCTGATGGGTCAGAAGAACTGCCCGTTATAACAACTTTGATTTTCCCAGACATTAAGTCATCACTATGCCAATCGGGACGCAGAGCAACTATTTCTTTATAGATGTCTATGGCGATTCTGCGGCTCATGGCAACGATCATTCCTTTGCCGCCTTCGTTTTCCTGAGCCAGGTCCCGTTTTTCAAAATGCTCTACGATATCTTTTGCTATCTGATTTACCCGCTGTTCCGTCCCAACTATAGCTTCAAGCCTGGCCCATTTACTCTTGAGCCTTTCTTTCTGGCTATACTCCTGATATTCAGTGATTTCTTCGTATTCTGAATCAATCTGAGGTTTCATTTCTTCCGGCAGCTCTAATTTAGCAATTCTGCTTTCATAAAAAATCTTAACCGTTGTGCCATCTTCTACAGCCCTTGTCATATCATAGATATCGATATAATCCCCAAAAACCACTCTCGTGTTTTTATCTGTCAGTTCTACAGGTGTTCCTGTAAAGCCTATATAAGAAGCATTGGGAAGACTGTCTCGCATATACTTGGCATAACCGTACTTTACATCTGCTTCTGTTTTTCCCATTACAATTTCTGCACCAAAACCGTATTGACTTCTGTGAGCCTCATCGGCAATAACAACCACATTCCGCCGATCTGTAAGCATCGTATTTGCAGTGTAGGGAGAAGAACTTTCCGCAACCCTGCCCCACCTATTAAAATCTATCACTTTCCCTTTTGTCTCATTGGTAAAAGGGGCAAACTTCTGAATGGTTGTAAAGATAATGCCGCCGCTGGTACGGTTATTCAGAAGCTCTCTAAGATGAACTCTGTCTTGTGCCTGTACCGGCGTATTTCTTAAGAGCTCTTCGCTTTTAAGAAACGTGCTGAACAACTGGTCGTCCAAATCGTTTCTATCTGTAATAACTACAATTGTCGGGTTTTCAAGTTCTTCATCAATAACCAGTTTCCCCGCATAAAAAACCATAGAAAGGCTTTTACCGCTGCCCTGAGTATGCCAAATAACGCCTACTCTTCTATCACCTTGTTCCATCGTTGCGCGCTGGGTGCTTTGAAGAGCCTTATTTACGGCATGATACTGATGATATCCTGCCAAAATCTTTTTGATTTCTTTACCATCACTTTGGAACAACACGAAATGCCTGATAATATCAAGGAAGCGGTCTTTCAAAAACATTCCTTTAATCAATACTTCAAGCTGAGGAATACAGAGGGGTGCCACATCATCACCATCAATAGTGCGCCAAGCCATAAAGCGGTCTTCATTAGATGTGAGAGTTCCAGCTCTGGCATTTACACCATCACTGATAACCGTAAAGGAATTATACGTAAACAAGGAAGGAATAGTCTTTTTATAGGTTTGAAGCTGATTAAAAGCATCAGTAATATCCACATTCTCGTCACTTGCATTTTTCAGTTCTATAACGACCAGAGGAAGGCCATTAACAAATACAACTATATCTGGTCGTTTTTCTTTATCATGCTCTACAACAGTAAACTGATTCGCTACTAAAAAGTCATTGTTGGAAGGTGCTTCTAAATCAAAAACATAGGCTTTTCCTGTACGATATCCGCCATCTTCCTGTTTTACCTGAACGTCAATGCCATCAGTGATCATTTTTTGGAAGGTTTTATTGTTCATAATGAGGCTAGGGCTCTGAGGAAACATTATCTGCCTAAACCCATCTTCTAGCGCATCGTCAGGAAGATCTGGATTTATTCGTGCGAGAGCCTCTTTTAATCTCTCTGTCAGTACTACATCGCTATAATACGTCCGTTCAGGATATGTTCCTTCTGGAGCAATATCTGGTGCAAAAACCACCTCATAACCTAGTTCTTCAAACCATTCAAGAGCGGCTTCTTCCAAATGGCACTCGCAAAAAGCCATCTATAGCACCTCCTCAATAGGTACTCTAACCTCCCCAGACATAAGTTTAGGCAGTAAGGCATCGCGGATAGAAGACAATAACGCATTTTGATTCTCAAGCAACAATTGTTTTTGAAAATATATTCTACATATATTTTGAAATTCTAATAAAACATCTTGACTTGGAATAAGGGCGGGTATTTGCTTCATTACAGACCCAGACACTTCTTTAAACGTAGTCCCAGAGGCTCTGCTTTCTATCATGCCAATACTATTTCTTAGAAAATAATACACATATTCCGTACCTATATCACTCTTGGGTACAACTGACTTGAAACCTTGATTTGTAGTAATATTGTTCATTGCAATAGCCATATACCCAATTGGAGCACGAGAACTAAAAAGAACTGTTCCTTTAGGCATAAGCTTAACTCCACTTTTTTCAAAACCTAAGGGAGTAATATCTATGCTACCTCTAAAAATAAATTTATTCTTATTGTTTGATAAATCTTTAGGCGTTACCCAAGGAATACATCTCTTAGTATAGTAGGTTGTACAAGATTTAGACGGGGTACTTCCTCCCGCAACATCACCTAAATCTTTTACTGTTCCAACTCGCCACCCCTTAGGGATCTTGCCCAATTCGCTATCAATAAATTCACCATTTTGAAATGGTTCAAAATCGACAAACCAGCTTTTGAAGATTGCTTGAGCCATTTCCTCAAGTGTTTTATTAATTCGATTATTGAGCTCTATCTTGTCATCAAGGCAAGAAAGAGTTGCTGCGATGGCTTTTTGTTCGTTGATAGGTGGCAAAAATATATTCAAGGCCTTAAATGTCTCTTTAGTAATGGTTTCAAAAACGGAACCATGTGTATTTGCTTTTATAACTCTAAGAATATTTTTTATAGCGTAGTATAAAAAATCATTAATAGAATCATTTTTAGCTCGTATTCCGTAACATGACTGGTTAAAAGCCATCGTATAAGCTAATTGAGCCAAGGCTCCTACTGTTCCTCTTGCAGAAATAACAATGTCTCCAGGTTTCAATAATTTCGTAGAACTATTATTTAATCCTAATTCAGTAATTTTCTTTTCTGCCACAAAAACATGGCGATACTCATCATTAAAATCTACAACGGAAAGCCAAGGGATCTCACCATTCCAATATTCAGGAACAGATGTTTTTGGTGTGCCACCCCCAATGATATCGCAAACATCGCTAAGGCTAACTTCTCTCCACTCGTTAGAACTCATAGCCAATCGCTCCTAATCGCTGCTTGATCTCTTCTTCTAGTTTGTGGGATTTAGCGAACATCTCTGCCAGTTCACCTGTAAGCCGCGTCATCTTCTCTTCGAAGGGTTCGCCGTCGTCTTCCACTTCTTCTATTCCCACATATCGGCCAGGAGTCAGTATATATTCGTGCTCTCTTACTTCTTCAATATCGGCAGATTTGCAAAAACCCTGTATGTCTTTATATTCTTTTTTATTATCGCGCCAGTTGTGGTAGGTGTCGTAGATCTTTGCTATTTCTCCATCAGAAAATTCTCTATGCTTGCGGGTAACCATTGTTCCCATTTTACGAGCATCAATAAAGAGAATTTTATCTTGCCTGTTTTCTCGCTTTTTAGAGATAAACCACAGACAAACAGGAATGGTTACATTGTAAAAAAGGTTTGGTGGCATAGTAACAATGCAATCTACAAGTCCTGCTTCTATGATGTTCTTTCTTATTTCCGCTTCGGCTTTAGTGGTTGTACTCATAGATCCGTTAGCCAAGACAAAGCCCGCCACTCCGGTAGGAGAAAGTTTGCTGATAATATGTTCAATCCAGGCGTAGTTGGCGTTCTTTTCTGGCGGAATTCCATATTTCCAACGGGCATCATCTGGAATTAAGGTGTAATCGCTAACATTAAAAGGAGGATTAGCCAAGATATAATCGGCTCTTATATTTTTATGCAGATCATTTCCAAATGTATCTGCGTCTCGCGCTCCAAGATTTCCATCAATTCCCCTGATAGCCAGATTCATTTTGCAAAGTCTCCAGGTCGTAGCCGTATATTCTTGACCGAAGATGTGGATATCATCTTTTCGCCCCTGGTGCTCTTCAACAAAACGGGATGACTGCACAAACATGCCGCCAGAACCGCAACAAGGGTCATAAACTCTTCCTTTATACGGTTCAATCATGCCAACTAGAAGTTTTACGATGCTAGGCGGCGTATAAAATTCACCTTCGCTGGAACCGAATTTCCCTAAGAAATACTCATATACCCTGCCTAGAATATCTTGAGCTTTGGCTTCTTTGTTTCCGAGGTTGAAGGAAAACAAATCAATGAGCTCTCCTAATTTTGCTTTATCAAGCTCAGGCCTCGCGTAATTTTTGGGAAGGACTCCTTTTAGGTTTCTATTTTCTCGTTCAATAGTTATCATGGCATCATCTATAATTTGTCCAATGGTGCTCTGTTTCGCATTCTTTTTAATAAAATCCCACCTGGCGCTGGGTGGAACATAAAAAATGTTTTCTGCTACGTAGGCATCTCTGTCTTCTTCGAAACCTTCTTCTTCTGCTACCAGTTCGTTGTATTTTTCTTCAAAACTATCAGAGATATATTTCAAAAAGATAAGACCAAGAACAACATCCTTATAATCTGAAGGCTGAATATTGCCTCGCAGTTTATCTGCCATTTCCCATAATTTATCTTCAAATTCCAAGTTCACAGACATGGCTCTGATCCTCCTATAGCAAGTTGTTGTAAATGTTCATTTTTATATTCGACCAACGGGATTCCGCAAGGTTCATAGCTTCTTTATATGTTTTAAACTCTTGACAATACGTCTCAATCATTTTTTGTTGCTCGTATATCGGAAGAAACGGAATTTCCATCTCCATAATATCAGCATAATTAATATTCATGAGGATTGTTCCTCGCTGGAAACTTTGAATCATGGCCTGACCAACTGGGCTTTCTAAAAAGATTTTTATAAACTCGCCCTTTACTTTTTCCTTGGGACGAATTACGACCAAGTTTGCAGAAGCAATAATTGTTTTATCTTGAGCTTCAAACACAGCAGATTTAATAGATGTTCCTCGACAAGAAAGAACAACGTCACCAGAACTAAGTTCATAACGTTTTATCTTGTGTTCTTCCTCATCGATAGTATCTAAATCGTGATAATCTATCTCACCATCTTTAATATTAGAAATGTTAAGCACAGCTACGTTGCCAGGACCTAGGTCTTTTTTTAATATAGACTTTCCTCTGAAGACTTCAGCTACATTTTTGAGTTTTACTTTTGGGAGATCAGAATCTCTAAAGCATCGGATGTTTTCATTGTCGTTTGCTAAAAGAAGCTCTATTCGCCAATCTTTATGAGATAAAAAATCTTTGATTGATATCGTCTGTTTATCTCTGATATTAACTTTCTCTTCTTGAAGTTCGAAAGTTCCAATATTGACTTGTTCTTTAGGTAAGGAAGTTACAGAGAATAGATATGTTTTTATAGCTGTCGCCGGGCGAAATGTTCCTTCTGGAAGAAGATACATGTTTTCCACATAAAAATTCTCTGTTATATACGACCGTAGCTTTTCATAACCAAGACTGGCAAAAGTTATTTTTGCAGGAACAATAATATCTAAAGTGCTATTCTCATCAAGATGATTCAACATGTTCTCGAAAGCAATACCGTCACTATCTCTTGTCAAGAAGGTTTGGCTCGTTCCTTCTGGCCTATTGCTAAAAATTGGCAATGAATAGACATAATCGTATTTTTCATTTTCTAGGCATGGCATATAAATAGACTCGAATCGGATTTTTACATGTTCGTATTCTCCGAAGGCCAACTGTAAAAGAATGTGCATTGGCTTAAGATGCGTTGTTAATGTGATTTTTATGTTTGGAAAGCGTTTTATCAAATCCCCTAGCCCTGACAGATGCTTTTCAGCTTCTGTAATAAGCACTTTTTGGGGGCAGAGCCGCTGTATTCTTTCACTTATATATTCAGTAAGATATTGGGGGGAAATAACGGTGCCGATGCGATCATTTTTGTATATTTCAATAGTGAAATCGATAAGGTCTATGTCTTTTAAGGCTTCAAAAATTTCTAAAAAATCATCTCTATCAGTAGGGAAGAACCCCAAGTGATCTTCTGTCGTTTTTTTCATAAGCTGAAATAAGACTTCTCTGTCTCTTTGTATGTTAGCTGTTTTATCAAAATTCTCTTTGAGTTTCTTTTGGGTCATTTTTACCCGAAGCATTTCATTAAGCAACTGCTCTCTTGAAGATAGCTGCCTCTGGAATAAGACGTTTAAGGCATTATCTATTCTCATCTCTAGGAAGGAGCTCCTTTCTGCTCTATTTTAATAATGAAATTATAGCCCCAATAACATGGTATGTAAATACTAAAATATTAATATTGGAAATGTTAAATTTTATATTGCACTTTATTTTATAAATGCAAATAAAGTAATGTGGGATTTGTGAAACTTCAAAATAAAAAATCCCCTTTCGTTCTGCTTTTGCAGAATCGAAAGGGGAAAATGTCTTTTCTATTATGGTGCCGGAGGGGAGACTCGAACTCCCACAGACCCGAGGCCCGGCGGATTTTGAGTCCGCTGCGTCTACCATTCCGCCACTCCGGCAACGCCAATATTTCTATCATATATGAAGGGTGATGTCCAGTAGGATATTTCAATTCCGTCTTTTTAAATGGATGGCAAAAGTAGTTAAAAATACCCTTGGTCCAGTACGTTAAAGAAGGATAACTGCAGAGTAGTTCTTTTGTAGAGCCAAGCTCTGCCGTTATCCTTTCTCTTTTTAACGCTTCATTCCATATACAACGTCAAGAATCGATCCGTCGCGATATTCTACTACCGCAGCGACTCGAGATTCGTCAAACTCAACAGGATCCATCACCCCGGTAAGAGCTTCTGTATCCTGGCGGAGTTTCTCAATATCCACCACATTCAAGCCACTATCCAAAGCCTGTTTTAGAAGATCTTCCCTGCGGGGGTTTATACAAATGCCACGCTCGGTGACAATTGCGTCCACACTGGCTCCTGGAGTACAGATAGTCTGTACACTCTTCTTTATGGATGGCAATCCTCGACGGAAGCTCGGCAACACGACTACCGTCAGCTTTGCACCCCCTGCTGCATCTGGGTGGCCACCCATTCCGCTGCGAAGATATCCATCATGGCCTGTGAGAAGATTGACATTAAAGTCAACGTCCACATCAAGAGCTCCCAGCACGGCCACATCAAGCTGATGGGTCATGCACCCGGCATTTAATGGGTTTGCATACCAGGAAGCGTCGATTTCGTAGTGTGTGGGGTTCCTCAACATGGATGCGCCCATGGCTGGATCGAAGCTCTGAACGTCAAAAAGGGCCTGGAATCTACCCTCTTCCAGAAGGTAAACCATATCAGCAGTGATACCGCCGAGAGCAAAGCTTCCAGTAATATCTTTTCGCTGCATATACTCACGTACATACTGGGTCACTGCCATGGAGATTCCGCCACCACCTGCCTGGTAAGAGAATCCAGGACAGATAGCGCCAGACGCAGCCATGAGCTCATAAGCGTGATATGCCAGTGCCAACTGCGTTGGGCTTTTGGTAATACGTACCGAACCTGTAGCCAGTTTCTGGGGATCGCCAATGGAATCCAGTACCACCACTTGATGAACAAGATACTGAGGGATGGAGATCCGCGGCCTCAGTGGGTATTCAACAAGGTTGTCTGTAACGGCGATAACATGTCGAGAGAAACGAGCGTCCTGCATACCGTAGCCAAGGGAGCCGAAAGCCGATGGGCCGCTCATGCCGGTCATATTGCCGGACATATCGCAGGCCGAAGCTCCTATGAAAGCTACATCAACAGCAATGGATCCTTCTTCTACGGCTCTTGCCCGCCCTCCATGGGTGCGGATAATAACTGGCGGAAGCTTTTCGTTCTCAGTCTGGAAATAGTCGCCTACGGCACCACGAATTGGAGCATAGATCTGGCGAATAAGGCCAGAACGGATGTAATCCACTACGAAATTATGGCATTCCAACAGGGCAGAACTCATCAATACGAGGTTTTTAAAGCCCATGCAGTTAAGCTCTTCAAGAACCTGAGCAACCACTCTGTCACCATTGCGGAGGTGATGATGGAAGCTGATGGTCATGCCATCGCAGAGGCCAGAACGCTCAATAGCCGTGCGCAGGTCTGGGGCAATTTTATTTGTGCCCATTGGAACCACATCGCGCTTGACCTCCATAATGGTGTTAAAAGCTGGAGATGGGGCAACACCTGTTACTCCTTCGAAGGGACGAACTGAACCAATACCTGGAAGCTCATCGGGAACAAGGCGCCCTGCCGCATTTTTCACCATGGTCATGGTAACACCTCCTCAGAGTTACAAGGAATGCCTGCCTGGGCCAGAACATTCATGGCCTGCCGAATCACTGGGCCGTCAACCATCTTCCCGTTGACGCTAAAAGCTCCTCTGCCCTCTGTTCTGGCAATTTTCGCCGCAGCGATGACGTCCTGAGCATGAGATAGAATGTCTTCGGGAGGGCAGAATCCCTGATTGATGATCCGGACCTGTGAAGGATGGATCGCTGACTTGCCTGAGAAGCCCATAGTTGCGGCTTTGCGGGTATTGGCCAACAATCCTTCTCCATCGTTTATATCTGTATAAACTGAGTCAAAACAGTCAATCTTCGCTGCTTTGGCAGCCAGGATCATATGACCGTTTGCATAAGCCAGTTCATCTCCTGAGGATGTTTTGCGAATTCCCATGTCTGCTGTCAAGTCCTGCCCACCAAGGCCGACACCTTTTACCCGTTTACAACTTCTTACCAGCTTCGCTACATTTTCTACAGCCTGGGCCGATTCTAGTAGAATATGAAGCTCTATTCCGCCTTCTGGAAGTCCGTTTGCCTTCTCTAATTCTGTGATACGGTTATCCACCATACGAATATTCTCCACTGACTCTGCTTTTGGCAAACGAATCACGTCTGGCCCTGCCGGAACAATTTCTTCTAAATCCAGCTCCCACCAAGGAGTGGACACATCATTGATCCTGACCACCTTTTCAACACCATCGAAAGGAAGACAGCGCAACGCATAGGCCACCAAGCGTCTAGCCTCATCCTTATGTACTGGAGCAACCGCATCCTCCAGGTCAAGGATCACACAATCGGCACCGAGAGATGGGCAGCTTTGCAGCATTGCAGGATTATTTCCTGGTATATAAAGCAATGAACGGCGAAGTTTCACTATTTTTTCACGCCCTTTCCTTCAAGGCCCGCTCAAGGGCCACCTCAACCCGCGCACGGATCACAAAGGGCAAGGCTCCAAAATCCCCTACTATCAAACGGACTTTGGGCGAACCATAACGATCCAGAGTCTCTTGAATCATCGAGTCTGTACGAGTGGCAAAAAGCTGGCTATTTCTACCTTGATACTTCCATTCCATTGTTTCAGCTGGCTCAACTGTGACAAAGCAGTCGCTCTTTCCATCGGAACCAGCCTGTGCAGTATGCACAATCATTTTTTAACCCCCTTATATTGTATAAAGGTCTCCTCTACAAGAGGGAAGCCCGAACATTACCATCATTAAGCGAGATCTGGCACCTCTTTCGCTCGCTTTTTCGTGACCAAATAAAGAACAGCAAGTACTGCCAGGCCACAGAGGTCGGTGACCGTACCAGGATAAAGCAATCCCAAGGCTCCTGCAAAAGCGAGGAGCCGCTCATACCAACGAAAGCGCGCCATCATATAGTTCTCTGTGGCTGAAGCCAGCAGAAATACGCCAACGACAGCAGAGAGCATGGCCTGTATCGTCACGTACCAGCTTGTAACGTTAGTCAGCAGGATCTCAGGAGCCATAACAAAGATAAAGGGAACGATAAACCCGGACAAGGCCAGCTTAACAGCAGCGAAAGCTGTCTTGTTAGGATCAGATCCTGCTATGCCGGCAGCGGTATAAGCCCCTACGCAGACTGGTGGAGTCACCGACGAGAGCACTGCGTAGAAGAATACGAACATATGTGCGTCCAAAGGCCTCACTCCGAGCAAGACCATAGCGGGAGCGGCCACTGCACTGGCCATGACGTAACTAGCAGTTGTAGGCATCCCCATGCCAAGAAGCATGGCAATGATCATGGTCACCACAAGGGTTATTATCAGGTGTCCCTGAGTCATGGCCAGGATTGCGTCACCGACGCGCAGAGCCACACCTGTGGCACCCATCATACCTATGACTACTCCAACGATAATACAAGCCATGGCTACAGAAAGGGCTCCTCTGGAGCCGCTATCAAGAGTTTCTACCAGGGTCCTCACGTTCAGCCGATCGGATTTCTTTACGAAACTAAGGAGAACGCAGCTGAAAATGCCCCAGCACCCTGAATAGAGGGGATTATAGCCTTTAACAAGGAAGTAGACTATAACAAAGAGGGGAATTGCCTTGTAGCCGCTGGTCAGAAGAACTTTGCCAACCTTAGGCAGCCTATCTTTCGGGAGACCTTCAAGACCTAATTTGGAAGCCTCGAAGCTAAGAGAACACCAAATTCCCCAGAAGTAAAGAAGTGCCGGTACGATCGCTGCTGTCAATACTGTAGTGTAGGGTATGCAAAGGGTATCGGCAATAATGAACGCCGCAGCTCCCATAACAGGGGGCATTATCTGGCCGCCTGTGGAAGCGGCGGCTTCCACAGCTGCTGCAAAGTGAGGCTTATATCCGATCTCTTTCATTAGAGGAATCGTAAAAGCACCTGTTGTAGCCACATTAGCAGATGTACTGCCGCTAATGGTTCCCATAAGAGCACTGGACACTACAGCGATCTTAGCTGGGCCGCCTTTGAGATGTCCTGTCAGAGCCATGGAGACGTCATTGAAGAATTCCGATGCCTTAGTTGACGTCAAAAAGGCCCCGAACAAGACGAACAGGTATATGTAAGTAGCAGATACCCCTGTCACAAGGCCGAATAATCCATCTGTAGTGAGATAGAGCTCTTCAATGATACGCGGAACGGAGAGCCCAAAGTGCTGTATAGGGCCAGGCATTGAGCGTCCAAAATAGGCAAAAAGGAGGAAAAGGAAACAGAAGCCAGGAAGAGCATTACCTAAAACGCGCCGGCCTGCCTCAAAAACGAGTACAGTAAAAATTCCACCGAGTACTAGTTCGTAATCATAAATCATTCCTGCACGAATAGCGATATTTTCGTATGCAAAAAAGACGTAGAGAGCACAGCCAGCAGCGGCCAGTGCTAATATCCAGTCCACAAGAGGCACTCGATCTCGTGGTGAATCTTTAGTACCAGGATAGAGCAGAAAGATCATAGTCATTACAAAAGCCACGTGAAAACTGCGCTGTTTCATCGTAGGCAACAATCCAAAAAAGGCCGTATAAAGCTGAAAAATAGCTAGAGTTACTGCCAAAATCATAACAAGCTTGCCCGAAAATCCTGTCAGGGATCGTCGCTTACCAACTTTCTCTGGAGCGGAACCATTCGAGGAAACTGAGGAGACTGGAGAACCCACAACAACACCCCCAATTTGAGATCGTTTAGTAATGTGAAAAGAAGGGGGCAATTTCGCCCCCTAATACTTTATAAAAACTTAGACTACTTAACCAAACCGGCTTCTTTGTAGTATTTCATGGCTCCGGGGTGAACTTCCATAGAGCAGCCATTGAGAGCATTTTCAAGGCTGAAGTTTGCAAAGTAGTTAGGAAGCCGATCTTTTAAGAACTGAGAGTTCTCGTACATCATCTTAACGGTCTTATAGATAACTTCGTCACTCATGTCAGCGTAGGTTACCAGGGCTCCCACAGCAGCAATTGTAGGCAGATCCTTATCAAATCCCTTATAGGTGCCTGCTGGAATTACAGAAGAGGCAAAGAATGGGCACTGTTTCAGAATTGCTTGACGCTGTTCTTCATCGATAGAAAGAAGTCGTACATTCTTGGTGAGCATTTCTGTAATCTGAGCATTTGGATAGGTAGTAAGCCAGATGTGACCATTAACAGTACCTGTCTGAAGGGCCTCTACAACCTCGGAACGGCCGTAGCGATCGATGGTGATGTCCTCATCCTTTATGCCATAAGCACCGAGGACAATACGGCAGTTTGTATCAATACCGTTGCCAATTGGGCCGTAGTCTATCTTCTTCCCTTTGAGATCTGCAATATTCTCTATCCCATTGCCGCTTACTAGGATATGGGCGGGCATGGGATAGATCGCCGTCACAAAACGAAGCTGCTTCAGGGGACGCCCCTCAAAGCCACCTGTTCCGTTCCAGGCTTCATCAACTGTTGCAGACTGGGCAAGGCCAAATTCCATGTCTTTTTTGGCAAGAGCCATCAAGTTCTTCGCAGAACCACCAGTAACAGCTGTGTAGTTGATGCCATTCTTCTCCTGGTTTCCCAGTTGAGCAATCGTGTTGCCTATGAGATAGAATCCACCGCCAACACTGCTGGTCCCGATTCTGGCAAATTCCGCGGCGCAGGAAACACCTGCAACTGCAAATACTAGAGTTGCTGCGATTAAAGCACTGATCATACCTTTGCGAAACATGTCCATACCTCCTCGTTATTCTTTATATATAGAAACAGTACAGATTTCCAGAGATAAGCCTGACTAGCGGTAATTTTTTCTATCCCACACAGAGCAAGCTTCTTCTATTGTTTTCGGTGCTACCCCTGCAAGTTCGTCCTTCAGTCCCATTGCTGCAGAGAGCTCCAGTCTTTCTTTCGTTGCTGCAGCCATAACAGGTTTCAATCCGACGGTTTCCATTAATGCAATGGATTCCGCCACTTCGTGGACCCTGCGTTCTGCATGAATCATATCGGCACCAAGCATTCGAGAAATTGTTTTTTCGAAAGGAAGCTGATCCACCGTAGCGGATATTGATTTAAGAACAACATCTTCCAGATCGCTCCTATGGGCCAGGAGAAAAGTTTCAACTAGAAGTGCGCCCAGTCCTTTCATGAAAACGCTGCGGACCAGCTTTATCCGTGTTCCATCTCCTGCTGGCCCCTTTACTACATCGATCTTCATTCCCAGCGGAACCATCTTCTCCTGCCACAGACTCGCACCACAGCCTGAGGCTATCATAGGCACCTTATGCCTGTTGATTGTAAGAGGACCCATCATAGCCGAATCTGCAAAGTAAATGCTCCTGGCCTGAAATTCCTTTTCCCAGTGCTCTTTTTCAGCCGGCGCAGCTGTGGTCACGTCAACATACAGAGATCCCGCCGACATATGGGAAAGGGCAGACTTGGCAGCATGGCCTGCATATGGAGCCTGAACAGCACTGACGATCACATTACACGACCTGAACAACTCTTCTGGCGTATCACAAAGAATAACATTGGCTTCATTGGCCCGTTTACGAAGGTTTTCCTCGTAGGGTGTCCCGCTTCCCAGCACAACATCGTAGGCACATATACCTGACAGTCCTTCGTCCCGGAGTCCTGAAGAGATGCAAAAGGAAACTTCTCCAAATCCTACAAAACCCAAAGATAATTCAGCCACAGTCCTTACCTCCACTTAGGGAAGCCATATACCGTCTATGGTCTCGCAGCCTTTTTGGTCGAGAGTTTTTTCAACCCAGCTACGATCACCTGTGCCATCAGCCAGTCGGGGACCCTTAACCTCTTCGTTTGAAAGCAGGCGACGGCCTCCTTCAAGACATTGTCGGGCCAGGCCCTTGGGAACAACTATGACCCCATCGGCATCGCCAACGATGATATCCCCGGGGCAGACAAAGATGCCGCCACAGGAAATTCCCACATTAACTTCTCCCGGGCCATCCTTATAAGGACCGCCGGGCGTAGAGCCTGTAGCATAGACCGGTACCCCCAGGCTATACAGAGCTTCAACATCACGAACCGGGCCTTCCATAACTATTCCAGCCACCTTTTTATGGCGGGCATAAAGAGCCATCATCTCCCCCATGAGAGCATGGCTTCGATCCCCTTCATTCGAGAGGACAATTACATCTCCCTCTTCTGCCATGTTCAAAGCCTTATGGAACATAAGGTTGTCCCCGCCACGAGCACGCACTGTCAGAGCCACACCCACCATATTGCATTCCGTTGGTGCGGTCATGATACGAATATAGGAAGCCATGGCAGCGGAACGATTCATTCCGTCTGCAATGTTCGCTGCAGGAATATGTTTAAACTTCTCCACCAGGTCTTTCGGGGGAAGGTCTCGCTGGGTAAAGACTCGAAAACCGATACTCATATCAGGATTTTTCAACTAATCAACAAATTTAGGAAGATATTCTTTTTCCTGTTCGCGGAATCCGGGAACTCCTACGATATTCTTAAATTCGTCAAAGGAGAAGAGTACTTCCTTTCGATCAGGAGCAATATCGTCTTTAATAGCTTCAAGGTAGTTCTGAACTCCCTTCGCCGCAGCAAAAACCGATCCTACCGGCACGCTGATACGAGCCACTCCGAGCTCTTTCATCTGATTTACGGGAAGAAGGGGAGTTTTACCACCTTCGATGCTATCGAAGAAGTTAATGCTCACCAGGGCGTCGATTTCTTTAACGGCACGCTCAATTTCTTCGATAGTGCGAGGAGCCTCTACAAAAATCATGTCTGCGCCGGCCTCAGCGTAAGCATTGCCGCGGCGAATGGCTTCGTCAATGCCAGAAACAGCAATAGAGTCTGTACGGGCATTGATCACGAAGTCGGGATCAAGTTCATCTCGAACTTTGGCGCAGGCTTTGATTTTTAAAACCATTTCATCACAAGGTACAATAGTCTTTCCTTCAATATGGCCACATCGTTTGGGAAACATCTGATCTTCTATGTTCATACTGGCACAACCAGCTTTGATGAGCTTTTCGGTAACATACATGGCATTGATCGCATTACCAAAGCCAGTGTCTGCATCAGCCATTACAGGAATATTCACTGCGTCAACTATATTGCGGGTGAAATTTCGCATTTCCTCAAAAGAAAGAAAAGCCATATCAGGCAAACCAAGAAGCGTGGCCGCCAAACCAAAACCACTTACCTGCAACGCCTTAAAACCAACCTTTTCAATGAGCTTTGCGGAAAGGACATCATGAGCGCCCGGAACTACAAGGGCCTCTCTCTTCTCAAGCAATTGACGCAAAATAGTAGATTTTTTCACGAAGGCTCCTCCTTAGATTATTTTATATTGTGGAAGTGGCTTCCATATTATAAAACAAATTAAAATAAAGCAAGTGCAAACAAGTAAGAAATATCATGTTTAATACATGGTTAAACAAAGTGTAGAAATTCATCCCTTCTTCACCGCTTGCGATAGGGAGCGAAAAACTCTACTTTCTGATAGAGTATGAAGAAAGGATAAAATTGCAGATAATTGCTGAAAATATATTTCTTATGACTCTACTCTAATGCTATCTACCAGAGAGAAGAGAGCAACACCCGATCGTATAAAGGGATTTAACACAGAAGGGAGAATGGCAATGAGACCCCAAAAAACAAAAGGAGCCTCATCAATTCGTAAGTGTCTCGCCGTCTTAGACTCTTTTACCTGGGACAATCCCCATCGGACACTGACTGAAATAGCGGAAGAGATCAACGCACCACTGCCGACGGCTTCCCGTATCACTGCAGTGCTTTGTGAGGAGGGTTTTCTAGATAAATGTGAGGGAAACCTATACCAGCTTGGCTGGAAATGTTATCGTATGGGTGCAATTTTCAAGGCCAGCGATCCTACAAAAAATATAGCTCTTCCACATATGCGGAAATTGAGGGATACATTCAACGAGACGGTTAGTTTATACCAGCGCAAAGGCATATGGCGCATATGCTGTGAACAGATATCAAGTACCTATCCTCTCAAACGCTTTGCAAATCCCGGCGACCGTTTCCCCCTCTGGGCGGGAGCGGCAGGACGCTGTTTTCTGGCTTACATGGCTCTTGAGGAGGTGGATGCTGTATTTGATGCCGCACCAGAAGAAGTGCGCCTCAAGCGGCCAATTCTTTTAGATAGAGCATCTAAGGTGAAAGAAGATGGATATGCAACCAGTATTGCGGAAAGGGAACCCGGCGTCTCTTCAGTTTCTTGCCCCATATTCAATTTCACGGGACTTCCCATAGCCTGTCTAACCATTTCAGGACCCAGCATCCGATTTACAGACGAAGTTGTTCCTCGTATCATCCTTGCCCTCCTTCATGAAAGCCGTGAACTATCTATCGTCCTTGGAGCCCCTGAAGAACTAACCGTAGAAAGAAAGCCAACGAAATTTCCTCATTTACAGGACTAACGGAATAGCGTGCACATTTTCAAGACCTGGCACGAATTAAGAAGGGAGTGGCAGACAGTGGCTGAAACCTGGATCACAACCAAGGGTGGAGATTTTGGTGAGACAAGTCTCGGGAATGGTGATCGGGTTCCTAAAGATCACCTCAGGGTAGAAGTTTTTGGAACCATTGATGAGTGCCAGGCCCATGTAGGGATGGCAAGGGCTCTCTGCGAATACGAAGAAATTTGTGAAAATCTCTGTTGGCTTGAACAGCAATTGGGGCTGTTAATGGGTTACTTAGCTCTTTTCCCCGGCCTACCCTGCCCAGAAATTGAAGCTCTTGAAGCAATTATAGATAGAGTGGGAAATATAACAGAAAGGAATTTTCGTTTTGTCCGGCCCGGCGATTCGAAAGCTGGAGCCGCATTACACGTAGCAAGAACTGTCGCTCGAAGGGCAGAACGTTTAGCGGTGAAACTTTTTCGCTCAAAAGAATTAATGGAAGAAGGATATTCCTATATTAACCGGCTTTCTGATGTCATTTATGCTCTCTCTCTCTGGTACGATCATCTGGCGCGAATGCAGGAAGAAAAAAGCGAATGTCGCCAGTAACATGATTCGACGAGAAAGAGAAAAAGAGCACAAAGCTTTTCAATTAGTGTATAATGAGTGCAAAGTGCTTGGTTTAGAGGAGGATTGTGACTATGGACCAAAATACACTAACCCCAGCCACAAACCAGGGGTTAAGACAGATTGTTTATGAAAAGTTGAAAGACGCGATCGTAAATGGCGTTTTGAAACCAGGCTCTAAGCTTTCTGAGATAGAGCTTGCTGAACAGTTGGCTGTTTCCAGGACTCCGGTTCGAGAAGCTATTCGGCAATTGAGCCAAACTGGGCTTATCACCCTGACTCCTCGGAGAGGAGCTTTTGTCACTTTACCCTCTCTTAAGGATGCCTCTGATCTGTACGAACTGAGACAGGCACTAGAGATTATCGCCATAGAAAACGTATGCGAGAACCCTCGAATCAAGGATCTGAAGCTTTTTCGCGAAATTTTTTCTGCAATGTCCGGTCAAACATCCCACGAAGAATATCTGACTGAAGACCGCCGCTTTCACTGCTTCCTTTATGAGTGCAGCGGCAATAAGTATCTTCATAAAACACTCAACAACATTGTTGATCTGATCAATCTGTGCCGCCCCTACTCTATGCAATCCGACCCAACGATTATGGGTGTGTTCCTTAAAGGGCACCTCGCTATCATAGATGCCGTACTGCATGGCGACTGCAAGAAGGCTATAGCTGAAATGGGCAGCCATATCGAGGATACGAAACGAAGTCTTTTGGCTTTCCTGAGGCAACACCCTGGAGATTATACAAGCGTAGAAGAAGAATAAAGAATTGAAGGGGTCGTGGCTGGAATGCCCTCCGGCCTCTTCTTAGTTTTCGTGCTCTCTGGAAAAACGGCGCCAAAATCTCTTCAGGCGCTCATGAAAAGCTCTTTCCCTCCCCAAATTCCCTGGAAAATAAAAACGCTGGGGTGACGTGACATATTTTTGAGGAACCCAGTGTCGTGGGTCGTCATGAGGATAGATATACCCCGTTCCTCCAGGCTTAAGATGATTAGGAACTTCCTGCAGATTCCCCTTCTTAATTGATTGTGTTGCGTTGTCTATAGCCAGGTATGCGCTGTTGCTCTTTGGCGATGCCGCTAAATAAATGACAGCTTCAGAAAGAATGATCCTGGCTTCCGGAAGCCCTGTCATATCGGCAGCATATGATGCGGCAGCGGCAATCTGCAAAGCCTGGGGATCAGCAAGACCTACATCTTCCGCAGCAAATATCATGAGGCGGCGGCAAATGAAGCGAATGTCTTCGCCCCCCTCAATAAGACGGGCAAGCCAGTAGAGAGCCGCATCAGGATCAGAACCCCGCATACTTTTGATAAGTGCTGAAATAATGGCATAATGATCGTCTGCCTTAGGATCAAAACGAATGGAAGCGGATGGAATAAGCCTGTCTACATGGGCCATGGTAAGTTCTGAGGCCCCTGAAGCGGCCGCCGATGACGCTAAGAGTTCGAGGCGTGTTAAAGCCTGTCTGGCATCCCCGCCTGCCATCTTCGCCAAGACTGTGATAACATCTTCTGATACAGCAAGTTTGAGAGCCCCCAACCCTTTTTCTTCGTCTTTAAGTGCTTTATAGAGAATCTGTACTAGGTCTTCCTCCGCTAGAGACTTAAGCTGAAAGACAACGAGACGGGAAAGAAGGGTTTTATTAATTTCGAACCAGGGGTTTTCTGTGGTAGTTCCAACGAGAATGATATCCCCCTTCTCTACTGAAGGAAGGAGGGCGTTTTGCTGGCTTTTATTGAAGTGGTAAATTTCATCTACAAAGGCGATTGCTGCCGATCCGCTTAGAATCTTGAGATTTTTAGCTTCTTCTACAAGGTCTCGTAACTCTGAAACCTTGGCTGAAACTGCGTTGATTTCGAGCAGACTCCGTTCAGTTACCATGGCCATAAGCCGAACGAGAGTAGTTTTTCCAACCCCCGGCGGGCCATAGAGCACGCAACTTGGGACCTTGCCGCTTTGGAGAATTTGCCTCAAGGGAGTTCCCGGAGCAAGAAGATGATCCTGTCCTACGAAATCATCGAGAGATGAAGGTCTCATCCGATCCGCTAGAGGTCTTTCCCACTGGGTTTGGGATATCATTTAATCTTTTCCTCCAATTCCCGTTCTATGGAAGCCATACTCTCCGAAAGACGAATGCCTTCGCTTCCTTCCTTTACAGTTACGAGAGGGTAGCGCTGTTTAAGGGTTTTTTGGATTACCGAAACCTGGTCTATATCAAGAAAGGATGGCGCCAACCCAGGCCAGATCCTCCATTGCTGAACGGAGAGCTTCACACTGGGAGTGCAAAGAAGGGTTCCCACCCCAAGACGAGCCACTTCTTCGCAGTAGTTACAAATATCAGGCATATCATCGGGAATCTGAACCGAGAGTTTCCACGCTTTCTCCAACCATCCCTTCCCCTTTTGCTTTTCGAGGGAAGAGTACTCCCAGGGAACGAGGGGAGCTGGGGAATTCAGGCTCTTTAAAAAATCATTCATGGTGGGATATATTGCATCAGCCCAATGCTGCCATTCCACTCGGGGACGTTCAACGAGCACAGCCCGCATTCCGGCCCGCCGCGCACCGATAAGGTCATAAACAAAGTCTCCCACCATAACACATTGTTCTGCAGGAACTCCTATCTCTTGAGCAGCAAGCCAGAGCGCCTCCGGATCAGGTTTCACAGGTCCATTGTCACGGCTAAAAACTTTCGGCGGAAGTGGGAAATCTATTCTCTCCGCAGCGCGACGAATTGAATCCATGCAGTTCCTCGAAACTACCGCCCAGGGGATATTATGGTCGTTAAGCCACTCTACGAACTCTATGGATTTTTCAACAGGAACAGCCTGTTCAGCACCATTCATTTCAAGGGTATAGATGTCTTGCCAAAGTTCCTTTTTTCTTTCTTCCGAGAGGGCTGCCATTCCTTCAATCAGGGGTGCTGGCTCGCCATTGAAGTATTTTGTGCGGATTCCTGAAAAATCAAGATTGGTGTCGGCGAGAACTCCATCCCAGTCGAGAATAAACCCCGCGCTCTCTATAGGATGCCAAAAAGGAGTGTAGATTGTTTTCATAGTGAAGCCTCCTGATGTACATGATGACATCTAAAAAAAGGGGCGCAAGACAATTCCTGCGCCCCTCTATGTCTCCCCGCAATGCCGTGTCATGGTCGTCTTGACCCGGTCCTAATTATTGAGGGTTTGTCGTGCCTTAGTTTCGGTGATGGTTACCCATCTCCTTTGCCGGCTCGAACTTCAACCCTCTTGAGATCGAGTGTTGGCTCAAGACTAAGTGCATGATCACGAACATCGCAGGGTTATTAACAACTTAGTCTTTCTATATTTATTATAGCATATTTAAAGAGGCGTGCATGAGTGTCAACCTGTTGTAAACACTAATCTGACGCCAGAAGTTTCTCCTTAAAGATGAAGAAATAGAATACGGCTATGAATAGAACTCCACCCACAACATTCCCTAAAGTTACAGGGATGAGGTTCTTTACAAGCCCTCCTAAATTCATCACCTGCAGCTGTGCATCAGAAAGCTGGGCTGCTTGCAAAAGGGACGGCACTCTTTTAAGAAGAAGCCCCATCGGTAAAAAGTACATGTTCGCAACGCAGTGTTCAAAGCCAGAAGCCACAAAAGCCATTATGGGAAAGAAAATAGCCCATATCTTCCCTGTCACGTCAGTAGAAGCCATGCTCAACCATACGGCAATAGTTACCAGCCAGTTGCAGAGGATTCCTCTGAAAAAGGCCTGACCAAAGGGCAGGCTCATTTTAGCTGCTGCAATATGAAGAGTCTTTACACCTATAGGTCCTTCCCATAATCCCGTGTTGTAAAGAAGAAAAACAACGATAAGTCCCCCCAAAAAATTAGCAAAATAGACCCAGGTCCAGGCTATGAAAATCTTTTTCATAGGGGTACACCCCACCAGAGCCCCAAGGGGCATCATGCAATTGCCCGTAAAAAGCTCAGCACCCCCAATGACTACAAGCATAAGGCCTACGGAAAAAACCGCTCCTGCCATAAACTTTGCTATACCACCTGGCAGATCATAGGTCACACAGGTCATAAGCCATCCGCCTAAAGAAATGTAGGCTCCCCCAAGAATACCAAGTAAAAGTATTTGTCTATGATTCCACGATGTCTTCGTCTGTGAGGCCGCACAGGCCATTTTCGCCATCTCCAAGGGCGACTTGTAATTCATATCCGATCACTCCCCCTAACGTGTACATCACTCGCAATGGTGCTTTAAAGTTTCAATGTTCTCCTCAAAGTAATCTTGAAGCCAGCAAGCTATTGCTGGATTTTGAACTTCTTTAATGTTCCCAAGAACTCTATTTAATTCAAAACTGTCGAAAGTGAATTTCTTCTCATTAAAGGAATGGCAGTAAACAAGCTGAACATCAGGATGAGCAATAAGAAGGGAAATGAGCGATGCTGGTATATTCCCAAGCGGTGGACGGTCTATATGGTCATAGCGGAAACTTGCCCGCACCCGAGTGCCCTTGCCAGGCTCAGACTCTATTTCAAACTCTCCATCGCATAACTCGGCAAGTTGTTTTAAAAAAGGTATTCCCAATCCTACTCTCCTCGTAGTTCGACTCGTATAAAAAGGGTCTGTTACAGCGTGTAATGTGTCCCCATCCATTCCTTTCCCATTATCCTTTATCTCGAAATACAGCCACCCCCCTGTGCAGTCTTCTGTTATTCGTATATCCACCCATGTTGCTCCCGCATTAATGCTATTTTCTGCTATATCTAATACGTGTTGAGAAAAGTCTTCTAACACGATGTCCCTCCTCGATGTTTTTATTTAAGGGGAAGATAGATATTTGCCCTCAGCATTTCAAGAATGTTTGCATCAAAGGCTTCAGCGTCAAGACTGCTTAGGCTGTCCTTCGTTTCCTCAATGGCTTTTTCGTAGAAAGATCTAATTCCAAGAGAATCCATAAGAACAGCAAAATTTTCTTCATCTTCTTCGAGGAACCGCCCTGTGAGCATCCCAAAAAGAATGGTAGCGGAGGCAAGCCAATTAGCAAGTTCCTGAGAAAGACTCCATGCATCTTCGAAAAGAATAGAGAAATTGTAATCTTCTTCTTGCTGTTCATCAAGTGTTTCAAAATCAGGTTCCGGAATATAGCCTAAAATATAGAAAGGGATTTCAGGACCAACTTTGAAAGCATCCCATAAAGCTCGATAAGCCCCCTTATCCGGACCGGAAAGCATATATGCGGCAATAGCCATGGCATGCTGACGGGCCGCAGATATTTCTTCATCTCTTATGGCTCTCTCGAGAACCTCAGAAAACCGCTGAAGCTCAATAAGACAACGATACATAAGGGTTTTACCAAGAGTTACCCCTTCTTCATCGTATGAAATTATTTCTTCTGCAATCTCCAGTGCTTCTTCGGGCCGAGCTTCTGATAGCAGTGCAAACCCAAGTCGCTGCAATAAACCTATATAAATAATGCCCTCCTCTTCATCCATCAGTTCTTTGCGATTCACAAGACCGGCCTCTTCCACCATGTTGCGCATGGGTTCAAGGGCCTGCTTCAAAAGATCCAGCTTTTCATCAGAATACTCAGTAGTATCTGCAAGAAGGATAAGAGCCTCTGGATGCCCAGGATCTATTTCAAGAATCTGTCGGGCCAATTTGGAAATTGTTTCTATATCATCGCTTTGGTATGCTTGTTCAAGTAACTTTTCTATCCGTTCCATTTCGGAATAAGACATATTGTTTCCTCCTAGCCTTATTAGTTATCTTGACAGTGTAAAGGAAAAAGTGGAGCCCCGTCAATTCTTTGGTTCTTGCGTGAATGAAAACAACACTCTAAGATAATAACGAGATGGTTTTGGGCGAAAGGAGAGATTCTATGATGACGCGACTAAGAAGAGGCCGTTGCCGCTTTTTTATTTTGGCAACACTGATAACCCTTATAAGCTTGGGATGTGGCCTTACCCAGGCTGCCTGGGCCAAAACCCCGGAAGAACGGATTGCTGGATCTGTAAAGCTACTTCGAGAAATGCAAGAACAGTCCGATATAGGGACAATGGCAGATTTGCTGGAAAGAGCAAAAGGGGTGGCAATATTCCCCTCAGTCATTAAGGCGGGATTTGTCTTTGGCGGGAAATATGGTGAAGGTCTTGTACTAAAAAGAGATTCGGTGACGGGGAAATGGTATGGGCCAAGCTTTGTTACCATTGCAGGAGCTTCATGGGGATTGCAAATAGGAGCCGAGTCTATTGGATTGGTTCTTGTGATCACCAACGAAAGAGGTCTTGAAGGTTTTATGGGAAATAATGTGAAACTCAGCGGAGACCTCGGGGTAGCAGCCGGGCCTCTGGGGCGTCGTGGAGAGCTTGGAACCGACATAAAGCTCAAAGCATCAATCTATAGCTACTCCATTACGAAGGGGCTTTTTGCTGGCATGTCTCTTGAAGGGGCAGCCATCAATGTGGACGATAATGCCAATACGGTCTATTGGGGAAAACCTACAACAGCTTCCCAGGCTCTTAAAAAAGGAGCGACGAGCAATAAGATCAAAACTCTTATCAATGAGCTGCAGAAAGTGATCAAAGAAGCGAAATAGCGCAAAAGAAATGCATAAAAACGGGAAGGGGTTAACCCCTTCCCGTTTTTATGACATCCTGTTAGATAATGAGCTTCCGCCCACCGCCTGGGCGCTCTTTTCCGCTTAATTGGTCAAGTTGCTGCAACACTTGAGGTGAAGCCACATCAATTTTAGGCTTTCTGGCTTCTTCCATAGCAGCTTCCTGCATCTTCTGTTCATACTCCTTTATCTGCTCTTTAAGTTTTTCTGCGTCTCCCTTGATCCAGAGCAAAATGCTCTCTGCTATGGCGTTCACAACCTCATCATCCGGTTCCTCTCTCGTAAGCCCCAGTTCTTTCAGCAAACGGTGCTCGTCACGAATGGATTCGACAACATCTTCATCAGTAATGAGCCCCTTTTTATATAGAACTCTGAAGATGATATTTAGACGGCTCTTAAGATTTTCTTCGTTCATGGCCATCCCATCCACACGAGCAAGCAAGGCGCTCAAAAGCTCATCAAGACTAATCTGCATCGGCATGTGTCGATCCTCCTCTCTTCTCGTAAAATTCAATTTTATATTCTAGCACATTTCAATATCTGGCTTGTAGGTTAAACATTGAAACGAATTTCTATCATGTCGCCATCCTGCACGAGGTATTCCTTTCCTTCAAGGCGCAGCACGCCCTTATCGCGGCAGGCGGGCATGGAATCTCCACAGGCTACAAAATCAGGGTAGTGTACAACCTGGGCTCGAATAAATCCTCTTGCCAAATCAGAGTGAATTGCCCCCGCAGCCTCTACGGCTGTAGCATCTTTTTTCAGCGTCCATGCCTTCACTTCATCTTTTCCCGTAGTAAAAAAGGAGATGAGTCCAAGCAGGCTATAGGCTTCCTGAATGAGACGTTCTCTGCCAGCCTCTTTGATGCCCAGGTCTGCCATGAATTCCCTCTGCTCATCCTCCGAGAGATCTGCCATCTCCATTTCCATCCGGCCAAAAACCTGTACAAGGCCTAGGCCTCGTTCTTTTGCAATAGACATTATTGCGTCAAGGCCTGGCACGTGCCCTTCAGTCTGGGTTTCGTCAAGATTGAGCACGATCATTTCAGGCTTCAGGGTCAGAAAAGCAAAACCGCTCAATTTTCGCTGTTCATCTTCTGATAAACCAAGCTCTCTAAGAGGTTTTTCCTCCATAAGGAAGGCCTGGCAACGTTCAAGGAGCTTTTTTTCTTCCTCCTCTTCAGGAAGAAGACGTTTCTTTGCTGCTAAACGGGACAGCCTATTATCGATAACTCCGAGGTCTCGATAAATAAGTTCCATTTCCACTATATTCCAGTCCCGTGCTGGCTCGATATTATCTTCCGGATGGGGAACTTCCGGGTTATCAAAAGTTCTGACCACATGGACAAGGGCATCTGACTCAGCCACAAAAGAAAGAAAAGCATTTCCCAGGCCAGCTCCTTTGCTGGCATCCCGGGAAAGTCCCGCCAAGTCAACAAACTCCACAGTAGCCGGCGTCTGTTTTTTCGGCTCAAAGATCGTAACGAGATGCTCAAATCTTGGGTCAGGAACTGAAACCATTGCTCGGTTGGGATCGGTTTTACCACTGGCATAGGGTTTTACTTCTGCTCCAGCTCTAGTTATAACATTGAAGACAGTGCTTTTGCCACAAAGGGGCAGACCCACTATACCGCATTTCAGCATGAGGGCATTCCTCCTGTTCATTCATTTATCCATTTATACATGGCGAACATGCATTATAATTGTATTATACGCTTCTGCCAATTAGAAAAAAGAAAAGGAGGTCTTTTCTTCTATGAAAAAGCTCTTGTCTCTATGCTTCGCCACCCTTGTCATCATGTTGACAAGCATATCACTCTTTGCTGCCGAAATGGCTATAGAGCATGTATATGTCTACCCGAGGGGAGCACAAATACGATTGAAGGCAAATGTAACCGGTGAAGGGAAAATTTTGCTTCCCAACACTTTCGATCTCGAAAGCATCAGTGTCATTCCTGAAGATGGCCTTTTATTAGAGAAGGTACAACTTGTGGTTTTGAATGATGCTCAGTGGCTCCCTCCCTCCCTTGTCCCCCTCCAGCTTCGCCTGGAAGACAAAAAAAGAGAGCTCTCGTCCCTAAAATCCCAAGCTGTCGCATTAAAACAATGGTCCGCACTAATAGAAAGCTCCACGCCCGCCGACCTCTCTGTTCATAATCTGGAATCCTATTTGCAGGCAGCAGAAGAATCCCGACAAAAGAAAGAGCAGGAAAGAGCCGCCGTAGAAAGCGACATCGAAAGAGTTGAACAGGAGATTACCGATATAAAGGGAGAAATTGAAGAGAAAAAACCCCAAACTCAGGGGAAGGTTATAGCTATAGAATATAAGACTCTGACAAGTGGCAGTCTTTTCATAGAAGGGTGGACACCCCATGCCCGCTGGGTTCCTGAATATAGTCTTTCTCTTTCCACCAATGAAGGAAGAGTGGAGGGGCAACTATTGGCTAAAGTGTGGCAGCATACCGGACTTATCTGGAATGGGATTATACAGCTCCATACGGCCCAGCCCGTCTCTTCTGTTGAAACCCCTGACATTCCTCCTTTGGTCGCAACCTTTACAGAGCCTCTCTACGGCTCTGGCGCTCAGCAAAATGGGCGAATGCTTAAAACTATGGCAGTAAAAGAAACAGCGGTACCTTCTGCTGTAGAAGAAACAATTACAGACCGTTTCTTCACTACTAAGGGAAAGATATCGGGGGATAATATGCCTGTTACACTGCTGCTGCGTGATTTCACAATGCCTGCAACAGTTTCCATAGAGTGTATCCCTCTTCTTTCATCCCAGGCCTGGATAATGGCTTCTTCAGAAGCCATCGAAGATCCACTCCTGCCTGGAAAGGCCGACCTATTCATCGACGGAATGGGATCAGGGAGAACTAGATTGCCAGCCTTGGCGCGAGGAGAGAAGCTTACTCTGGCCTTCGGCCAGACACCCTCTGTTACCGCTACACGGAAAGAAATTATCCCTAAAGAAGGAAGCAACTGGTTTGGCAAAGGAAAACTGGCTCAGGGTTATACCCTTAATATTACAAACGGGCTGCCCTTTGAAGCTGAGCTTATGATCAAAGACAGAATTCCTGTATCTGCCCATGAAAAAATAACAGTAGAAGTAGAGACCCTGGATCCCCAGCCTGCGGAAAAAGATGAGAAAAAGGGAGTTCTTACGTGGAAAAAGAAATTTAAAGCAGGGGAACAATGGCAAATTTCAGTAGTCTATCGGCTTTCTTTCCCCTCTGATAAAGAGATCTGGCTGAAATAAGTTTGAAAAGGGAGAGTGAATGACATATGAATGTTACTGTGGTCGTAGATGATTATTGCGGCACATCTAAACTGCTAGGAGAACATGGTCTCAGTATGTATATAGAAACTCCTAGGGGCTCTTTGCTTTTTGATACGGGGAGGGGGGTCGCCCTTTACCCAAACACATCGGCCCTTGAGGTTCCCCTTGGCAACCTCAATGGAATCGTTCTTAGCCACGGTCATTTTGACCACACGTGGGGATTGCCTGAAATCTTGAGGCGTGAAGGAAATTTGCCCGTATGGGCTTCTCCATTTTTCGACCGCCAGCGATTCGCGCGGAAAGGAGAAGAACTGGAGATTGCCGGAAGCCTTTTTAGCAAAGACGACCTGAACTTTCGCCCTGTAAATGACAGAGCTGAAATTATAGATGCCATATGGGCCATAACAATACCACTCTCAGAAAGAAATCCTGATTTTGTTCCAGTGGATCCCGATCTCGTAATAAAAGAGAACGGTGAGCTCAAAGCTGACCTTATGGAAGATGATCTTTCTCTTGTAGTTCGAGGTATTAATGGATATAGCGTCATTCTCGGATGTGCCCACGCTGGAACCGTGAATATCCTTGAACGGGCTGCCCTTCTTTTTAACACCCGTGAATTTTACAGTGTTACTGGGGGCATGCATTTTCGAAGTCAGGGAAGAGGATTCCTTCTTCGTTCAGCGAAGGAGCTTAAAGACAAATTTTCTGTACAGCATTGGAGACCTTGTCACTGTACCGGCTTCAGCGCTGCTTTTATCCTTGGAGAGCAGCTATCAAATGTTGAATGGGCCCATTCGGGCTCTTCTTTTGAAATATAGAAATCTACAATGTGAAAGGGCGACTTTTATAGCAAAGGCCGCCCTTCATATTTTTCTTATACTTCTACCCCAACACCCAGCTGTTCAAGTACTCCGTCAGCCAAGGCGTTCAGTAATTCTTCATTTTTATATTCCTCCAGGCGGCCCTGATCTCCCAGATGGGACAGTTCAAGATCGAGGGGGAATTTGCCAAGCACTGGGAGAGAGAATTTCTCTTCGATCTCCTTCACATGACTGGGACCGAAGACTTCTATAGCCTTGCCGCAATCAGGACAGGTCACATAGCTCATATTTTCGACAGCACCAAGAAGAGGAACCTCCATCATTTTAGTCATGTTAAGAGCCTTTTCCACCACCATTACAGAGAGTTCCTGAGGTGACGTCACTACAAGAAATCCGTCCAAATCAATAGTTTGCATGACGGTAAGAGGAGCATCGGCCGTTCCCGGGGGCAGGTCTACGATGATAAAATCGGTTTTATCCCACGCCACATCTTCCCAGAACTGCTTAATCACGCTAGCAATAATAGGCCCCCGCCAAACTACAGGCTTCGTTGGATCATCAAGAAGAAGATTGACAGACATGACTTTTATATCGAAAATCGATGATGCCGGAGGGATAATTCCCTGAGGAGATCCATACGGCGAATCGGTGACACCCATAAGTTTAGGAACGGAAGGACCAGTTATATCGGCATCAAGAATTCCTACAGAAAACCCCTTTTTAGCTAGAGCCACCGCCAATAGGCAGGATATGGAGCTCTTACCCACTCCACCTTTGCCACTGCCCACAGCAATAACTTTTCCAACGTCCTTTTTCTTTTTAGAGCATCCGCTGCAACCTTCGCAGGAAGACTTTCCACAAGACATTTCGTTACATCCTTGCTCAGACATATATCGTTCCTCCCTGTCAACATCTCCAGATAAAGAGATTTTTCACCTGTTCTTTTATACGCCTAGCGATAGATAGCGTCAAGTAATATACACTTTTGTCGACTTTTCTGAATAGGTTTATAGTAAATAATTCATCAGGAGGCGATCTTTTAGGCATTAGCGCTGGGTGTCTGTTTAGGAGGTAATGGCAGTTTTCTTGATGCAGCAGCTAACCTTGTAGTAGGATTTTATGCGGTGTTTACCTCGTCATTCGATATCGAACACTTCTATAAGGAAACGATATCCCCTTCTGGACTATAAAGAGGAGGAACGACCATCACCTTTTCAGGGCGCACCCCTTTCTCCTGTATGGCATTCAAGGACAGGCGCCCCGCAATGGCCCCCAGCTCGAAGGCCGGCCAGTCAAGGCAATAACTTTTCAGAAGTCTAGCCACATTAGGGTACCCGCACAGGACCACATTCTCTCCCCCCCCTGACATAGGGATATCATGGGATGAATCGACCACATACAGCGGGGGGAAGGTATTGAGAGAAGGCCCTTTTAGAAAGGAGGCAATATCCCTGAAGAAAGGTGCCGTCCCACTTTTAACCTCACAGACTCTCCCCTTCGCTATTTTTTGAAGTTTCTGAGCCCCCCGTTCCACATCGATCAACACAGAAAAACCACGTGGGTTCTCCGAACCCACCGCTACCAATGGCCCGTCAAAGGAAAGGTCTGGAACGGCGCCAGCTATCCAGATAATGCCATCCACATTACGAGAGAGGAGATCCCTGGCCACAACATTTTTCTGAGAAGGGCCCTGTCCCGAACATTTGACAAGTAAACTATAGCTCTGCTTCGACACGACACGGTCAAGGCCCGACAAAAAGCTTCCTACCCATGGCAGTGAGAGGTCTACAAAAACTACCCCCAAAAGACCTGTCCTGTTGCTGGACAATCCTCTGGCCACAGCATCAGGCTGATACCCAAGAGTTTTGGCTGCTTTCCAAACTCTTTCTCTCGTAGATGCTGATATCCTTGAGTCTCCCTTAAGCGCCCGACTGACTGTCGCTTTATTAACATTAGCCAGTTTAGCTACATCTTCCATCTTAACTTTCACTGCTGGCACCTCGTTTTGTTGAATCTGTCCATTCAATCAGTGTTCGTAACATCCACCGCCAATAAACTCTCTCAATATGGAATTGGACGGGACATTTTCAGAAGATAGAGGGGGCACAAACTTTAACATGGAAAGAAGCCGCCTTGCCTCCCCATGCATAGATGAAGATTCTGGAACAGTCTGTAAGAGGGGCTGCGCATACCCCTTCAAGACCGCTAATTCATAGGGCAAAGAGGAATTAAACATGGCAACAGCGCTGCTCTGGTAGGGGAAAATATATTCTCTTGCCCCCTTAATGACCGATGGCCAAAGATCCAGGGTCCGCTCAGCCGAATGTCCTCTTGTTCTATAATCCCTGATCATCCGCCGCAACAGCCTATTGTCCGTAGTACTTGTCCTATTGTGTTCGTCAAGATTGATACCCGTCAAAGGGGACACGAAAATACCAAATTTCATCTCTTCTGGAACAACTGCCGTCACCTTTTCATTTAAACCATGGATACCTTCAATAATAAGGACATCGTGTTTGTTGAGGCGAAGAGTTGCTCCAGGAAATTTTTTGCCTTTAATAAAATCAAACTCTGGGACTCTAACCTCTTCCCCCTTAAGAAGCTTGGCAAGCTGGCTTTCCAAAAGGTCGAGGTCTATTGCCTCTAAAACTTCAAAATCATAATTTCCCTGTTCGTCAAGAGGCGTCCTCTCTCTATCCACGAAATAGTTATCAAGAGAGATCACTGTGGGATTTAAACCACAGACCTGGAGCTGGATCTTTAGCCGTTTTGCTGTAGTTGTCTTCCCTGATCCGGAAGGACCTGCAATAACTATGACTTTTGTTTTTTCCCGCAGTGCTATGTCTTCCGCAATACGGCTGAGACGTTGAGAATGAAAGGCTTCTGAAATAAGAACCAGTTCAAGACCTTTTCCCTGGGCTATTTTTGCGTGAAAACTATCCATGGTCTTAAGGCCTAAAATTTCCAGCCATTTAGCGTAGTCAAGAAAGACCCCAGAAAGTTTTTTCGAAGCCCTGAAGGGCGGAAGCCGGTCTGGGTAGGAAACAGTAGGAAACTGCAGAACCATTCCAGGGGGGAAATACTTCAGTTCAAAAACACGAAGATATCCTGTTGAAGGAGCCAGAGGAGCGTAATAAAAACCATAGTTGTCTTCGCAACGATAAAGCTCTACAGGATCCTCAGCCGCCCACATAAAGAGTCTGGCGCTTTCAGGATTGCCCTGACGCTCAAAAATACGCCGGGCCTTATCAAGAGGAACGACCTCGCGGGTAATGGGAACATCTCGGTTGACCAGATCCCTAAGAGCCTTGTTTATACGAAGAACTTCTTCCTCTGTTAAATCCCTATCTGGGAGCTCCCAATAATATCCATCACTAATGGAATGTTTAATGGTCACATTTTTCCCCAATGCACGCTGGGCTGCCAATACAAGCGAAAAACTCAGGGAACGACGATACACTTCCATCCCCTCAAAGGAAGAGGTGTCTACAAATTCCACTTCTGCTTCATCATCTACAACCCAGCCCAAAGGGCGAAGATAGCTATTGACACGCCAGGCAACTATATGGGATCCGCCATCAATATCAGCTTTAGAGAGAACATCTTTCCCATTCATGGCACTAGAACACTCGCACGTATGGTAGTTACGAATATGGATCTGGAAAGACATTTTTCTCCTCCTTTCGGGCAATTTCGTTATTGCTCTATAATCTTTACTTTTCTATCTGGTATGATTTACTTTACTACAAGAAGGCAAATCCGTCTTGAATTGTTTGTGGAGGGCGATTGACATGACCGGGAAAAAAACCACGAAGAACAGGTCCGTTAAAATATATGAACAAGTTGCCGAAGAGATAAAAGAGCTTATTGCCCGGGGGGAAATCTCCCAGGGAGATCCTCTTCCCCCTGAAAGACAACTGATAGAAGACCTTAACGTGAGTCGAAGTTCTCTGAGGGAAGCTTTTCGCATCCTGGAGCTAATAGGGCTTGTAGAAAGCATCCCGGGGAAAGGACGTTTTGTCCGGAAGTCCCGTTTTGATGCCCAGAATATGAGAATGCCACTGCAGGACGAAGCCATTCTAGAACTGGTAGAAGCCCGCATGATCCTGGAACCTGCTATTGTGTCAGAAGCCGTTAAACATGCCACCCCCACAGATCTGACCCGCATACGAAAGATACTGACCCTTACAAGCAAAGATGTAGATTCCCTTGAACATCGCGCTCAGTGCGATTATGACTTTCATCTGCTTCTCGCCGAAGCAACTCATAATTTCGTTTTCGTCAACATTGTAAAAATGACCTTTAATCTAATTATGGAAACCCATGAAAGGATCTATTCTCTTCTTGATGATAAGGAGATCTTTCTTAAAGAACATAAAGAGATCTATCAATGCATATTGGCAAGGGACATAAAAAAAGCTCAGCGTTTCATGACCAACCATGTAGCCAGAGTATATAAAACACTCCTTGATGGCATTGCCCTGGGGGAGGAAGGGAGACTTCTTCCTAATGAAGAAACCTCAAAGCGTTAAGAATTACATTCTGGCTTCTCTCGCTGTAGTTATAATTGCTCTTATCGCTGCTCTGTCTTTTCATAAAATGGTACTGAAATCGTGGAATACAGAGGATTCGGTTATTGTCAATATAGACCGTGTGGGAAAGGTTCGAGGTACTGAAACGCCTCTGCCCTTTAACAATTCCACGGCTGAACGCGAAAAAGCTTCGCCGGAAACAGAGGAATCCCCATGGGAAACAGAATACATTGATATTACTGTGACCTTTCTCAATGGGGAGAAAAAAGGGAGATCAGAAGATATCCTCATTACGCAACTATCAACATCATCATTGGAGTTGATCAAGGGCCGCAGATATCTTCTTGTCTGCGACCGCTTCGAAGATGGAACCCTTCAGTACTCAATAAGCGATCGGTATAGGATCCCCTGGGTCATCGCTTTTCTGATCTTAGCGTCAGGGGGGCTCATCGCTTCTGCCGGGAAGGCCGGCTTCAGGGCCCTGGCCGGGCTTCTTCTTTCCCTGGCTGTACTGTTGGGATGGTATGTACCAGCTCTGGCCAGGGGGATAGCGCCAATACCCTTTGCCATCCTTACAATAGGCGCCGTTTCTATTATTACCGTCCTTCTTGTGGTTAGACGCCCGGCGTTCTGGATCGTCGCCTTTTTAGGAGCTCTTGGCGGAGCCATTGCTGCATCCACAGTGGGATGGATTATGGTTAAGATATGGCAACTGACTGGATTGGCAAGCGACAGCGCCAGCCTTCTAGCTTCCACTATTCCCAACCTTTCTATGGAAGGCTTGCTTCTTGCGGCTGTCATGATCGGTGCTATCGGAGCCGTACTCGATGTGGCTGTTTCAGTTACATCAACTCTAGCTGAACTTTTTTCATATGACTCCCGCATAGAAAGCCATCGCCTCTGGCAAGCTGGCATTGGAGTTGGGCGGGAAGTTTTAGGAAGCATGATCAACACTCTGATCCTGGCCTATCTAGGAAGCTCTCTTCCTTTCACTATTCTTATTTCTTACGCAGGGATCGATGCCATGGCCCTTCTTAACGATCCTTATATTGCGCAGGAACTGGTAAGAAGCGTCGCGGGGACCATCGGACTTCTCCTTACGATTCCTATCACTACCGGAGTTTGTGTCTGGTGGCTAGATTTCAGGTTGCGCTCTAAAAAGAGCACCGGATAAAAATACTGATCAGGAGAGCCCCAGCACTGTTGCCCACAAAGGAATTGTAACAATCGAACATAAAGTTGACGCGGCAATGGATTCTGCCGTATATGTCGGATCCATCCCCATGCCTTTAGCTACAATATAAGAGTTTACGGCAATAGGCATGGAAGACACGAGCACTGTTGTCTGGGAAAGAATGGGATCCACTGGCCAGAGAAGCAAAAAAAGCCACACTATTGAAGGAAAAATAACAAGCTTGAACAGAAGAGTTTCCCACGTTTCTTTAAGAGATGCCCCCACTCTCGCAAGGTTAAGGGAGGCCCCAAGAGCGAGGAGAGCAAGGCCGTTGCCCACATTCCCTAAGGCCTTCAGAGCTTCATCCATCCATCTGGGCATGGGGCCCGTCCCAGCGAGGGCAAAGATGATTCCTACGATACAGGCCATTATAAGGGGATTGGTAAAGATTTTTTTAAACGCATCTTTTAATGCACTGATGCGGAAGCTTCCAGAGAGGACGATCTGTCCCCATGCTATGGAAATGAGCTGGTAGCCAGCCATCACCACGGCAAGGTAGAGGGAGAGGGCCTGAAGACCGGCTTCTCCCAAAGCGACAGAAATAGCGGGGACGCCCATAAAGATATTGTTGGAACGAATAGACACCATAGTCAGAACAGCTAGACGCTCTTTTTTCAGCCCCACACATCGGCCGAAGATCAAAGCCACCGGAGGTGTAATCATAAGGGAAACATAAACGGCCTTAAAAAAATTTCCTCCAGAGAGAATTCCTACGTCTGCGTTGTAAGTTACTCTAAAAAGGAGGGCCGGGAGAGCTATCCAGTACAAAATAAAATTCATTCCGGCAAAAGCTTCTTCCCCTACAAGGCCTTTATTTCTAATGAACCATCCAATGCTGACGATAATGACAATAGGAAGAACAATGAAAAAGCTTCCCACGAAAAACCACACTCCCCTCAGTCCAAGTGGTATTATACAATCTACATAGGCAAAAAGGTCATTGAAATATAATGTTAAGCAAAAAAATAATCAGGGAAGGTGATGAGACCTGATGCAAGTACCAAAACATATTTTTAGAGAATATGACATTCGCGGAATAGCCGATACCGAACTCACTGAAAAAACAGTTACAGCTATTGGCAAAGCATACGGGACATTTCTTTACAGAGAGGGAATTACGTCGATTACTGTAGGAGGGGACGTGAGGCTCTCTACAGACCGAATCAAAAAAAATGTCATCGATGGCGTAACGTGGTCGGGAATTCATGTCACGGATATTGGCGTTGCCACCTCACCCCTTCTTTATTGGAGTCAGTTCCGCTTCAATTTTGATGGGGGTATTATGGTAACGGGCAGCCATAACCCCAAAGATATGAACGGCTTAAAATTGGCTTATGGCAAGAGCACCATGTACGGAGAGCAAATACAAGTAATCCTCTCAATGATAGAGAAGGATGACTTCGAAAAAGGCCCTGCTCTGGGGACAGTAAAAAAAGCAGATATCTGGGAAGAATATATTGCCATGCTTCTCTCAAAGATAAAACTGGGGCCACGAAAACTAAAAGTGGCAGCAGACGCTGGCAATGGAACGGCGGGCCTTTATATTCAATCCTTCCTTGAAAAACTAGGATGTGAAGTCGTTCCCCTTTTCTGTGAACCTGACGGGACATTTCCAAACCATCATCCAGATCCCCTTAAGAGAGAAAATCTCTCCTTTCTAATAGAAAAAGTGAGGCAGGAAAAAGCAGATCTTGGGATCGCTTTTGATGGAGACGCTGATCGTATTGGCGTAGTAGATGAAAAAGGAACCGTCATATGGGGAGACACCCTCATGGGACTTTATTGGCGTGAGATTCTCCCTAAATATCCTGGAGCCGTGGCAATTATCGAAGTCAAGTGCTCACAGGCCCTTGAAGATGAGATTTTGAGACTTGGTGGGAAACCGCTTTATTACAAAGCAGGACACTCTCTTATTAAAGCAAAGATGAAAGAGGTGGATGCCCTCTTTGCAGGAGAACTTTCTGGTCATATGTTCTTTGCTGATGAGTTTTACGGCTTTGATGATTCTTTCTATGCTGCGGGACGACTTCTCAGAATTCTCTCTAACGACGCGCGGTCTCTTTCAGAAATGCTCGTTGACTATCCTGTCTACTACAGCACTGCTGAAATACGGGTAGACTGCCCCGATGAAAAGAAATTTCAGGTTATCGAAAAAATAAAGGAAGAAGCCCTCAAGGATCACGATGCCATTACCATTGATGGAGTGAGGATTCTCTATGACCGGCGTGGATGGGGGCTTGTGAGGGCGTCAAACACTCAGCCGGTGCTTGTTACTCGATGCGAGGGGAAAACTCAAGAGGATCTGGACCATATTACAAGAGATATGAAACAGCGAATGTTAGACGTTGGGATTCCCGATTTTGAGTGGACATACTGATACATGCCAAGGAGCCCTGTTGCGGGGCTCCTTTTCAATGCTTTTTCTGCCATAGAAGGTTGCCTTTTTCTATAAAAGGTACAATCAGTCCCTTTTTCTCCAGAAAGGTTAGATAGGCTGAAAGGGAACTGGAGTTAAGGACATACTGTATGGGATTCATTTCCAGATCCCATTTTTGCACCAGCAAGGCGAGGATTTCTTCACGGCTACGGGGAACAGAACACAAGTCGTGAATAGCGTGACTTAAAGCCTCGATTCCCTTCCTATTTTCATTTACGAGAGGACGAATATCTTCAACTGGCTCCGCATGACAGGGAACAAACCATGCAGCTTCAAGTTTTTCCAACATATCTAATGTAGCGAGAGTTGCCTCCACATCAAAAGCAACCATAAAACGATATTTTTCTATGACTTCTTTTGCGAAGAGGCTGTCCGCAATATAACAAACCCCATCTGCCGAAAGAAAACCAATCATATTGATAAAGTGGCCAGGAAGGGCTAATGCCGTTAAGTCCGTATCAGGCACTCTTTCACCAGGAGATAATATTTGCGTTACAAGAGAAGGGGCTGCCTGAAGAAACTTTCCGGTCAGGGCACGAAAAGGAGCGGCTCCCCACAAGAGCATCGGCTCCAGAAATGGATTTTGAATTACAGTATCTTCTATTGAACTTGCCCAAATGGGACATGCCGTTTTTTTCTGCAAATAGGCGTTTCCTCCAACGTGATCAGCGTTGGAGTGAGTATTGAGAATCCCTCTGAGTTTCAGATTATTTTCCTGTATCAGTCTGAAAAGCCGTCGCCCTGACGTTTCATCACCTCCACTATCGATAAGAAAACAACCATCTTTCCCATCTTTCCAGAGGCCGACATTGACTCGTCCAGGAATATAGCAGCTTTGTCCTTTCAATATTTTTATTTCCATGGCATTTATCCCCTTTGCAAAAAACTTCTTGAACTTTGCATTTCCTTTTTTCCATGCTAAAATGACTTTGTTTGGTCCGTACCAATAAGGGTCAGTAGTCAAATGGTTCGGATTTAATGCTTTTCAGGAGGTGGAACAGCAGTGGAGATGAAAAAAGCAAAAGAGAGCTCTAAGAGTATTCGCGCGAAGCACCTAAACGACCAGAGTGACTCCTTCTCTAACGAGATGTCTGACCTGAATCAGGAATTATACCGTTGCCGTTACGATTCATAGAATAAGGATACAATAGAGTCTTAAGGTAAATCATGGGGCCGCTGGCCCCTTTTTTTATGGCTTATTTCCCCTTTTTAGAAGGGTAATTTTACTGCGGCTAGATTATATAATCTTATTTTTTAATTATTTTTCAAAAAAATGTTTGCCAGTAACCTAAAGTTGAGTTATAATTCCCGCGACTAATAGGAGGTGACGATTGTTGCAAAGTGCAATCGAAGTTAAGAATTTACATAAATCCTTTGGAAGTCTTCACGTTTTACAGGGCGTATCCATGACCGTGGGCGAAGGTGAAGTTGTTTCAGTCATTGGCCCTAGCGGATCAGGAAAAAGCACTTTAGCACGGTGCATATGCCGTCTCGAGGACATTAACGATGGAGAAATCTATCTCTACGGCCAACGAATCGATAATGGGAAACATTCAAATAAAGAAGTCGCGAACCTCGTAGGAATGATTTTCCAACAATTTAATCTTTTCCCTCATCTTTCAGTTCTTGATAATATCACACTCTGCCCTATCCAGGCCAAGGGGATGAAAAAAAAGGAAGCGGAAGATCTAGCTATTCGGCTTCTCGAACGAGTAGGCCTTGGGGACAAGGTATACGCTAAGCCAAGCCAGCTTTCTGGTGGACAGCAGCAACGGGTAGCAATTGCGCGAGCTCTTGCCATGCAGCCTAAGATCATGCTTTTCGATGAGCCTACAAGCGCCCTTGACCCCGAACTCGTGGGAGAAGTGCTCGAAGTTATTGCCCAGCTTGCTGAAACAGGCATGACCATGGTGATTATTACTCACGAAATGCTTTTTGCAAAAGATGTTTCTGACAGAATTATCTTTATGGCCGATGGGAATATTGTAGAACAGGGCTCTCCCCAAGACATTATGGTCAAACCTGCTCATCCTCGTACTCAGGCCTTTTTACAACGAATGCTTGTTCATTTTGGTGAAGACCTCACAAAGGAAGAAGGAGGTGCGTGCTGAAATGATGCTTGACTTCTCCTCTATAGTTCCCTATTGGCATATGTTCGTGACGGGAGCTGTTTTCACAGTTAAAGCTTCCATTCTTGCCGTTACCCTTGGTTCAATCATGGGAATTTTAATTGGAGCCCTTCGGGTAGTTCCGGTTAAGCCAATTAAGGGGCTTGCAGCGGCATATATTTACGTTATACGAGGCACCCCACTGCTCATACAGCTCTTTTTGATTTATTTTGGATTGCCTTCCCTCGGCATCAACCTGCCCGCTTTTACAGCAGGGATCATTGGTCTCTCTATTAATTCGGCAGGGTATGTGGGGGAAATTGTTCGCGGGGGTATAGAGGCTGTTCCCAAAGGGCAGTGGGAAGCCGCAAAGGTTCTTGGCCTTTCCTACCTGGGGACCATGCGTCATATTATTCTCCCGCAGGCCATACGGAACATGTTGCCGGCTTTGGGGAATGAATTTGTAACCCTTATCAAAGAATCATCGCTGCTATCGACGCTGGCCATTGCGGAATTGACCATGGTGGGACAGCAGGTTCGAAGCGTTACATACGCCTCTTTTGAAACCTTCATTATGGTAGGACTGATCTATTTATGTCTTACCAGCTTTACAAGCATTGCCCTTCAGCTTATAGAAAAACAGTGGCAAGTCCATTAAAAAATAAAAAGGAAGGCCGGGGATTATTTCCTCCCCCGGCCTTTTAATTCGGCGATGTTGCAGTTTGTGTTTTCTTTCCGTAATATTCCATTTCCCTCATGGCGTCCCTTGCGTCTATATAACCCCATGAAGCTGACACGATTTCACGTATAGAGAGTTTTCTTTTTTCTCTGAGCTCGTTCCACAAATGAAGAGGAAGGAAGAGCCATATTCGAAATATGGTTTCTGATTTCTCCAGGGATTGCTCAGAAAGAACCAAGTACCCTGTCCGGCTGAAAAGAACAACAGGCCTGGATCTCTGGGAGTTCATGCGTTGAAGATCATCGAGAGTAAAAGACAGGCCTTCTAGCTCTGCCATTTCCTTTCCCCCTGGAAGATCTGTGAGAGAAAACCACATTTGCATAGCCTGACCCACTTCATCAAAAAGATTCCCAACACTTTTAATCCACGTCTTTATGCGGGCAACCGACGCATAATCATTACGTGCCAGAGCAAAACGGATGCCCCAATATGCCTGCTTCACAGATAAATCTCGCTCAATAAGATCTAAAACAAACTGTTCATCTTTTAGGGTTTCCCCTGACATAATATCAGCCACATCATTCCGAAGGAGCCTCTTAAGGATCAGTAGTGTTGACATGTGATCCCCTGGAAGCTCAAGCTGTGATAATAAACTCTTACGGAGTTCTGATACCACTTCATCATTCAAAAAAATGGAATGAAAGCCTTCCACGGCCAATGTCAGTGATTGGTTCTGATATAAGAAGACTTCTGCCCGTCTCTCTTCTCCAATTTTGCCCCATTCCCATTTTTCGCCATTCAAATACGATGACGTCCCTATTAAAATCCTATTGTACGGGAGGAGGACGACGACTATGGGTGCTTTTGTTTTCGGTAGGCCAGGCACTGCCATAGCGTCGGGAAGTCTGACAATGTTGCCGCTTGACATGAGCTCATAGATCACCGATATCCCCTCCTTTCTCTAAAAAGGATACCACGTGAGAAAAACGTTATCAAGGAAAACGAGATCGCCAACGGCGATGAAGCCAAAGCCACTGTTCCGGGTGACGGATCACCATTTTTTCTAAAGTCGCATCTACATTCCGTGTCATACTCTCTAACTGCTCCTTCTTCTTTCCAACTCCAGAAAAGGTCAAAGGAGAAGATATTATAATCTGATGCCTAAAAGGCGCGATACGGTAAGAAATTACTGGAACGATAGGAACATGAGCCATGAGAGAAATAGCGGCTGGGCCATTGACTGTAGAGCACTCTTTTCCAAGGAAAAGCGACGGCAGCCCTGTAGGACCGCCATCCTGATCTGAAAGCAGTCCTAAAAAAGCTCCATTTTGAGCCAGCCGGACAGATTCTTTCATAATAGATTTTTTCTTTAGGGTGCGAAGGCCCACGCGACATCTGTAAGATTCTATAAGTTCCGCCACATCTTTGTCGTCAGGATCCCGTACAACAGCATGAAGGGGATACCCCTTTTGACAGAGCCATGCTGCCAGCAATTCCCAATTCCCAAGATGCCCCGTAAGTATGATTGCTCCCTTTTTTTCTTGCACCAGCTGTTCCAGTATGTGTTCCCCTTCTACTTCCACAACCCAGTCGAGAACCGAGGAAGGATCCTTCACAAGTACCAGATATTCTGCCAACATCCAGGCAATATGCCGATATACACCAGCAAGGGTCTTTTGACGCCACTCCTCACTATCCGGGAAAACAGTGTTTTTCATGTTTTCAAGGGCAACTTTTTTTCTGGGGCCTATGAGATAAAGGAGGTTGTCAAAAATAGCAGCACTCAAAGATGCCCTCCAGCCAGGAGCCACAAATTTTTGAAAAATTTGTAATAAAAAAGAACCAGCGCTCACTTAATACACCGTCCTCATAAAAAACAGGGAGCAGAAAAAACGAAAAGGAGCTCCATAACGAAGCCCCTCAAAAAGATCCAAGGTTGCCTCGTGAGAACTGACCGGCAACAGATCACTAAATTACCAATCAGGGGAAAATGATATTATTCCTTTATCTCGATAAGATTAAATCTCTTTTTCCCAAGGCGCACAAAGAGATGACGGCCACCGATAAGGAGTGTTTTTTCAATAGTTGCGTTCTCATCTTCTATCCTGTCGCCATTTACATAGATTCCACCGCCGCGGATGAGACGCCTTGCTTCTCCTTTGCTTTTACATGCTTCAACAGATACAAGAACATCTACAAGAGAAAGAGGCAGAGCTGTGCTGATGGTTCCATAGGGCACTTCCTCTGCCAGCATTTCCATCATCTCTTCAGACATATCTTCGTGGGTTATTTCTCCTCCAAAAAGAATTTCACTAGCCCGCGCCACTGTATCTGCAGCATGAGGACTGTGCACTAATGAAGTAACCTCCCAGGCCAACCGTTTTTGAGCTTCACGCTTTTCTGGAGCCGCAAGATGCTTGCTCATAATTTCTTCAATTTCTTCCAGCGGAAGGAATGTGAAAAAATTTAAAAGCTTTTCTACCATTTCATCTTCTGTGTTGATCCAGAACTGGTAAAAACGGTAGGGTGATGTCCGTTTAGGATCAAGCCAAACTGCACCTCCCTCTGTTTTTCCAAACTTCGTTCCTGATGAAGTGAGGAGAAGGGGGTTTGTCCATCCATAGGCCTGGTCTCCCTTTCGTTTGCGAATGAGATCTATGCCAGACACAATATTCCCCTGTTGGTCATTACCGCCCATCTGTATTTTACATCCATACTTTTCCAACAAGTGCATGAAGTCATAGGCCTGCAGGAGAGTATAAGAAAATTCAGTATAAGAGATGCTCTTTTCCGGATCGTTAAGGCGAGATTTAACATGTTCTTTATTGACCATGTAATTGATAGTAAAAAATTTTCCCACCTCTCTTAGAAAATCAAGAAAGGAGATGTCTTTTAACCAATCATAGTTATTGACAATGAGGGCCGAGTTTTTCCCGCAATTAAAATTCATAAAATGTTCGAGTTGATTTCTAACACCTCTGATGTTTTCCTGCACCGCTTCTGGGGAAAGGAGGTTTCTCTCTTTACTCTTGCCGGAGGGGTCACCAATCATGCCTGTTCCTCCGCCAGCAAGACAAATTGGCCTGTGCCCCATACGTTGCAGCCAGCTCAGAGTCATTATGGGGATAAGGTGCCCCACATGAAGGCTGTCAGCCGTAGGATCGAAACCAATGTACGCTGTAATCATTTCTTCTTTTTCAAAAAACTCATCCAGTTCTTCCGGATGACTGCACCATTCCACAAGACCTCGCTCTTGAAGAGCGCGGAACGCATTAACCATCGATACTTTTCCTCCCATAATAAATAATCAAGTAGTTTTTATAATTCCGGTGCTGTCCATCTAATGTATCCTTCATTGATGGAGGGCATTACTAAAGATATCTCACCGATGTTGCGTATTTTTTCTGCGCCTCTGGCCAGTTCCTCCACATTTACGCCAATATCACTTCCAAGCTTGCCTGCCATGGCACTCGCCCGGGCCACCACGTCGAAAGCATCTGCAAGACGAGCTCCATGAGCGTAAAGCCACGCAAAGGCTTCGGAGTTATTTTTCAAGGCTGGCACAGTACTACTTATTTTTTTCTCAACTTTTATCTCGTCTTTCTGCATAACTCCAAAAATAGCCAAATCCTCTCTGGCTGCGCCTACTACGGTAAGGGGGACATCTGAAGTTCCTCCCGCATGAAATCCTTCAAGACCTTGAATGGATGGCACAAGCACTCGCCACTCTTGTGACCAGAACTCATTTACAAGCTTTACGCCAGCGACTCCCCTATCTGGCAACTGAAGAAGGATACCGGGCAAGGAAAAGAAAATAAACTTACTGCTCCCACCAACGGTGACACACAGCGGACCTTTTAACAACTCTAAAATTTCTTCAGAAGAAAAGGGAAATCCCTCTGGAATCTCTTCTGTCAAATCCTGTTCTATATCCATATGGGCCACATCAGGAACATTAAGACCGCCTGCCAGCATTAGAGGTTCTGGCACAACTATTCGATTGTCCCACCGAATGGGAGAAAGCCTTTCCAGTATAGGTGCCGGTATGACTCCCTCTGTGCCAGTTGTTTTCCATCGAAGTTCGCCTTTTTCCTCATTTTCATTCCATGCCGCGTCAAATGTAAAGGGGACAAGAGATACTTCCACACCATCAAGGGATAGGAGCTGAGAAAATATGCCCCCGTCATAGAAACGAAAATGGCTAGTCCAGTCAGCAGAAACCTTCCAACTCATGTCAAGTTTATCTTTCGTATTGTTCAGCACTTCTTTCATCAGATTCAACCCTTCTCTAGAAGTAGATAAAAGGGTGAGCCCGCCATCTATGTGGACATAAAGAGGAGGCATTCCGCTGCTCCCCATCAAAACAACGGAACCATCCTCCTTTTTAGTTATTGAAACCTGCTCCTCAATCTCTTTCCATTCTTGGGGGAATTCCCCCTTTTCCAAACTCTGCGTTGTAGCCAAGCTAAAAAGCGCCGACCCGTAAAGATGGGGCTGGTTGCTTTCCCACGTTATTAGACTCGCGCCTTGCTGGGAATAGGAAAGGACTGGAGAAAATCCCTGAACAGCAAGTAAAAAAGGCCTTGCCTGGCCTGTTTCTTTAACCAGCTCTTCCGGGAGGTCAAAGTCAAAAACATCGCCTTTCCCTTCGAGGTAGACATATGGAGCTGATGGTTCAGGAATTGGAATAGGCTCGGTAATAGCTCGCTGTTCCGGCTGTTTGCCCATAAAGAATATGGCGAGGCCGATGATTGCAAAGCATAGTATAAAGCCTCCCCAGAAAAATAGCCCTTTCCGCATCGTATTCCCTCCCTGCGATAAAAATAAAACTACTGATGTATCATAAGCTCAAAAGCCCCTAAAATCCAGACGAACAAATAGTATCATTCTTTTTCTTCGACAACTCCGGCCTTCTGACTCGCCGTTTCCAATAGGATAATGGTTGACTCCAGAAGAGGAACGAGAAGATCCGGATTCTCTACACTATCAGTTTTGGTACGAATAGAGGCTGCCAGGCCTGAAATATTAGAGAGCAGGGTATTCAGTTCTTCGTAGCCTCTCTTCTCCAGATAGACAGGAGCAATGACCGATGTTGTAATATCTTTTTGTGGAGTCAGTTCAAACTCTTCCCCCACAATAGGTACAACGGCCCTATGGTTTTTCTCCTGCAAAGCAAGGGCCAGGGCTTGAGATGACTTAGATTCGCCATGGGTGACAAAAAAGACAGGATCTGTTTCAAAGTTGTCCGCCCAGGTTAAAAGGTCATCTCTGTCACCGTGGGCAGAAAACCCATTAATAGTATGAAGCTGGGCATTGACTGTAACTTCTTCCCCCGCGATTCGAAGGGTTTTCTCGCCATCCACCATACGGCGTCCCAATGTTCCTTTAGCCTGATATCCTACAAAGATGATTCTGTTGCTCGGATTCCACACTCCATGCTTCAGGTGGTGCACAATACGGCCTCCGTTGCACATGCCGCTTCCCGCCATAACGATAGCGTGCTTAATATCATTGATACGGCGGGAATCAGCAACACTTTCTACATAGTGAAGCTGCTCAGGCGTAAAGGGATCGTACCCTTCTTTAACATGCTGCTGTATTTCCCTGGAGAACAGACTGAGATGCTTGTTATAAATTTCTGTCGCTTTAACACCCATAGGAGAGTCAAAGAAAATGGGAATGTTGTTTCTCAATATCCCGTCCTTCTGTAAAAGCATCAGTTCATACAGTAGACGTTGTGCCCTGTCAACGACAAACGTGGGGATCATAACTTTAGCCCTGGATTTCAGAGCATGGGCTATTACTTGTCTGAATTCTTCCCGAGTTTCCTTATTTGACTTATGAAGACGGTCTCCATAGGTAGACTCGATCACCACGTAGTCAGCCCTGGAAATAATAGCGGGATTGCGCTCCATGACAGTTTCCTGAGGACCTAGATCTCCACTGAAAACGATCTTGACCTCTTTTCCGTCTTCCTGGGCCCAAATTTCTATAATAGCACTTCCCAAAATATGCCCTGCATCTCGAAAACGCACGGAAATACCTGGCGCCACCTCTATTTTATCGTCATAGGTTGCCGCGGTAAGAAGCTGGGCTGCTTTTTGAGCATCTTCTTCCCTATAGAGGGGTTCCACCGGAGGCAAGCCTTTTCTTTCATTCTTTCTTGTCTTCCATTCCGCTTCTTCTTTCATTAATCGGACAGAGTCCTGCCATAGAACACTAACCAATTCTACTGTGGGAAGGGTTGCCCAGACCTTACCTTTAAATCCCTGTTGCACTAGGAGAGGAACTCGTCCCGAATGATCCATGTGAGCATGGGTAAGTACCACAGCATTAAGGCTCGATGGAACAAAGTCAAATTGCGCCCTGTTCTTTTCGTCGTCCCCCTTCCCCTGATATATGCCACAATCAACCAGGATGCGGCTTGTACCGCATTCGATCAGATAATTGGAACCCGTTACTTCTCCTGCTGCTCCGAGTACTTTTAATCTCATTTAGTGCGCCCTGAACGGGGCTGCCTCCCTTCCTGGTTTTCCTCATTATCTTTTGGTATGGGGACAAGACATCGTAGTACTGCACCTTTTCCTGGGGCGGATTTTACTTGAAACTCCCCGTGAAGGGTGGTGAGACGTTCCATAATGTTGGCAAGCCCCCTATGACCCTGTATACGAAGTTCCTCGTAGCTCTTGTAAGGCTCGAATCCTTTTCCATTATCTCGTATTTCAAACAACACCGTAGAAGAATCTATAAGAGATACACCCCCATGGACTTCTGTGGCTTTGCCATGACGGACCGCATTGGAAACTGCCTCCTGAAAGATCCTGAAAAAAGCTAACACCACTTCTGAAGGCATAAAAAGCTGCTCTTCCACTTCTACTGTTATTTCTATACCATTATGCCTTGCCAGTCTATCAGCTAACTCGGTAAGTGCATGTTCAAGGCCAAGATCAAGCCATGGAGGAGAAAGCTCATCGCATAGTTCTCGTAGATCTCTCACTGCTATCTGAGCCGCTTCTTCTGCCAATTTTAAATGCCTGCTCTCTTTAGGTGGGCAATGATGATTCATATTGAAAAGACGCATCTGCTGAATCATGGCGGTAATATCCTGCAGCGGCCCATCGTGGATGTCTCGAGCAATCCGTTTTTTCTCTTCTTCCTGCACACTCACCACATCGTGGACATAACGGTTTCGAAGATCGTCACGCTCGATAGCGGTTTTTGCCAACCGGTAAAGGGCCCTGCGAAGCCGGCCAAGTTCAAAAACTGCCTGGGGATCATCGGCCTCGGGCAATTCCTTGCCCCAGGCCAGGATATCAACCTCCGTCACCATTTTTTTAAGAGGAAGAATGAGCCAACGCCACATTGCCCATACGGCGATAAGGCTCGTAAGAGTCATCAGCACTATCAGAACAGGCCAAATATAGCCAAATCTGAGCATGGGGCCAATGAGCTGGCGCCATGCCACCGCGGCAATAACAAGATGATTGCCTCCATCCAGGGGGTAGACAGCTATGGTGTACCTATCCCCCTTGCGATCTCTGACTTCCACAGCCTTCCCTATTGTGATGCGAGGATCCCAGATAGCCGCAAGGTTGCTTACACCTGGAGAAGCCATAAGGATCTTTCCATCAGCAGTCACAACTGCCACCCATCCAGGTAATGACGGCCCCCACGAAAAGACCCTTAATTTTTTTATTAGAGAGGCAAAAGAGTCGCCCCCCCACATAGGCGTATCCAGGTTAAGCCATGATGCTACATTTTCCGCCAGATCCTCCACATATGATCGCGTCACAGCTTCCATCGCCCACTCCTGATGGATCATGGCAAAACTTGAAACGATAAGGACTGCCATGGTGGGGAGTGTTACAGCTAAAACAAGAACTAATAGCAGGTGTCGCCTCATTCCAGTAATTCCTCAAGAGTGACCACACCATACTTCAACGCTAGAAGTAAGGCTTCCGTTTTATTTCTTGCTCCCAGTTTATCGTAAATAGAAGCAAGGTGGGTTTGCACCGTTCTTTCGCTGATAAAAAGTTCCCCTGCCACCTCTTTGCTCGAAAGTCCTTTTGACGCCAGTACAAGGACCTCCCTTTCCCGTGCAGAAAGAGATTCCGGCACAAGTTCTCGATCTCCTACAACTGTTGCCACTTCCGAATCAAGGTAGAGACCACCTTGCACTACGGTCTGGATAGCTCTAATCAGATCCTGGGGAGTAGACGTTTTCAGTATGAAGCCTCTGGCCCCCGCGCGAAGAGACGCTACTACATACTGGTGAGCATCATAGGATGTAAGCATCACCGGAATTACAGGAAGTTTTTCTTCTTTTATGCGCCGGGCGATAGAAACGCCGTCTTCTCCAGGCATCCGAATGTCAAGCAGGGCTACATCAGGTTTGAGATCAACAATAAGCTCCCATGCCTTTTCTCCGTCTTCTGCCTCACCAACAAGCTCTATAGAATTTTCTTGCTGAAGATAGGCTGAGAGACCAGCTCTGGTAAGGGGATGATCATCTGCCAATACTACACGTATCGTCATGCTTTTCCCTCCAAGGTCTTAATTGTATCGCTCCTATCATAGCGAACCGACCTTATTTGACAATCCGCGAAGTGACTGAACTCTCACTACGCTATTCTATACCGAGACCCAATTCCTCCTCTATTGGGCGAAGGGCCTCAAGAACCCCATCGATCATTTCATCAAGACTCATATCGAGCATATCAACACCTTTTTGAATAACATCGCGATCCACCCCTCTTGCAAAGGCTTTATCCTTCCACTTCTTCTTCACTGATTTTACCTGCAAATCCTGAAGGGATTTTGATGGACGTACTAGGGCTGCCGCTATAATAAGCCCCGTCAATTCATCTACAGCAAAAAGTGTTTTTTCCATAAGAGTGTGGGGCTCCACATCAGACGTCAACCCCCAACCGTGAGCCTGTACGGCACGGATAATATCATCAGCATACCCCTTTTCCTTAAGCCACAAGGCGGCAAGATGGGTGTGCTTCTCAGGGGTCTGTTCTGTGTGTTCCCAGTCAATATCGTGAAGAAGACCAACAATGCCCCATTTCTCTTCGGCTTCTTGAGATTGTCTTGCAAAATACTTCATGGCAGCCTCTACAGCCAAAGCATGTTTAATATGGGCTTCATCTTTGTTGTATTCTCTCAAATGTGCCAATGCCTGTTCCCGAGTAAACTTCATATTTCCTTCCCTCCTCAGCGTTTTAGCCTCTTTGTTGTAAGAAGGCTTTGAGAGCCAGATCCATTTCCTGAAACATTTTTTCTGAAAGCTGACATACTTCTAAAGATGCCTGAGAGCGCATTTCTGAAGCCAGAGCATCAGGATAGGGATAAACAAATACTATCCGCCGTATGCCAGCATTAATAATAGCTTTTGTACAGAAGGAACACGGTTCATGGGTACAATAGAGCACCGCCCCTTCTGTGCGGGTTCCTACAGCCGCGGCCTGGGCGATTGCGTTTATTTCCGCATGGGACCCACGACAGATTTCATGTCGTTCACCTGAGGGGATGCCTAGCTTATCCCGTAGACACCCAACTTCAGAACAATGGGGCAGGCCCTTGGGCGCTCCATTATATCCCGTACTTATAATCTGTAAGTCTCTTACTATGACTGCACCTACTTTTCGTCGCAAACATGTTCCCCTCGTAGCCGCTACTGCAGCTATCATCATAAAGTATGAATCCCAATCGGGACGAATGAATGTCATTATGGCCTCCATAATGTTTTAAGTTTTCAATTAATCGACATTATATCATTCAATAGATCTCACCACTGCCACCTTACCCTATGGTACTATCAATTATATTGTTATATTGCGATCAGAGGTGGAACATTGTGGAAAAATTCAGGCTGATGATCCCAAGAGATCGAAAAGTAGCCTCATGGTGCCTGTACGATGTTGGCAATTCAGCTTTTGCAACAACTATTATGGCAGCAGTGCTCCCCGTCTATTTCAGAGAAATAGCCGCTCCTTTTCTGAAAGGGAGTCTTCCCACTGCCTTTTGGGGCTACACTTCCGCATCTGCTCTTCTCTGCTGCGCTGTAGCTGCTCCTTTTCTTGGCGCCATAGGCGACATGGTCAGAAAGAAAAAAATGATGCTTACCATCTTCACTCTCTTGGGTGTCCTGGCTTCTGCCGGTCTTTTTTTTGTGGATTACGGCCATTGGCAATCTGCCCTCGTATTAATGGCCCTTGGAACTATAGGATTCTCTGCCTCTATGATCTTTTACGATTCTCTTCTGCCCCACATTGTACCTTTTGATCAGGTGGACATGGTCTCTTCACAAGGGTATGCATTTGGATATCTGGGTGGAGGGGTGCTCCTTGCCATCAACCTGGCGATGATCTGGTTACTCCCAGGAACCCTCGGCCCAAGACTGTCTTTTCTATCTGTAGCTCTCTGGTGGGGAGCGTTCTCTCTTCCCATCCTCATCTTTATACCTGAGCCTCCTGCAAAGACCCTTCTTGTCAGACGGCGTAAAAGTATTGCTGGAGAGGCTATTTTACGACTACGGGAAACCTTCTCTGAAATACGTCACTACCAAGATTTATTCAGGTTCCTCGTTGCCTTCTGGTTCTACAATGACGGGGTTGGAACCATGATAAGAATGGCCGCTATATACGGGGCAAATGTTGGCATATCAATGGCTCATCTAGTAGGAGCCCTTCTTTTAACCCAATTTGTTGGCGTTCCATTCTCCCTTTTCTTTGGACGGCTTGCGGCCAGAATCGGAAGTAAAAAAACAATTCTAATGGGACTTGCCGGTTATACTGCCATCTCTTTTGGAGCTTTCTTCTTATCCCAGGCCTGGCATTTCTGGATTCTAGCCTTTGCCGTAGGAACGGTACAAGGGGGAACGCAAGCAATGAGCAGAAGCCTGTACGCAAGCTTGCTTCCTCCATCTCGAAGCGCGGAGTTTTTCGGTTTCTATGACATCTCAAGCAAGTTCGCTGGGGTTATGGGACCAGCTATTTTTGGCCTTATCACACACATCACAGGATCAAGCCGTATGGGTGTAGCTGTCGTCGCAACTACTTTTATTGTCGGAGGGCTATTTCTTATAAAAGTTGACGTCCACCGAGGGATCAAAAATGTATCACAGCAGAACTCCCCACAATAAATTCAGAGAAAGGTGGTGCTGGTTTTGAACCGTTTTCTTGTAATTTCAACTGGTGGTACCATCGCTTCAGAGCAGGGCGAAGAAGGACTTGCGCCTGTTTTGACCGGAAATCAGCTGTTAAGGTACATACCTGCTCTACAAGAATTTGGGAAGGTAGACGTTCACGACCTCCTTTCAAAGGACAGCTCGAATATGTCCCCTCTCGATTGGAAACGCATCGCTATGTTCCTTCTCGAACAGGAAAAGCAGTATGAAGGATTTATTATTCTTCACGGCACCGATACTATGGCCTATACATCTTCTGCCCTTTCATTTATGCTTCCAAGTTTTACAAAACCGGTGATCCTTACAGGTTCAATGCAGCCAATAACAGTACCTGGAACTGATGCCGCAGATAACATCTATACATCGTTTCTTTTTGCACGCGCCTTGTCTGAGGAAAAGAAAAAAGGCGTTGCCATTTCTTTTGGAAACCAGCTGATCCACGGCCCCCGCTCTCAAAAAATATTGAGCCGCGACTATACGGCATTTTCAAGTATTAATTACCCCCATCTCGGATATATCGAACAGGGAAGGGTTTTTTTAACCCATACACCCAAGCCAGGCTCGTCCCCTCCCTTTTTGAGAGATACCAGCCAAGGCTTTGAGTTTGAAACATCTGTATTTCTATTAACACTATTTCCCGGCTTCCATGCCCGATATCTGGAGTATATTGTGAACATGGAGCCAAGGGCCATTGTTATAGAGGCCCTTGGCTTAGGAGGAGTCCCCTACCTTGGGGAAAGTTTGTTGCCGCCTCTCAAGCTATCTCAGAATAAGGGCATACCTGTGGTCATCGCAACACAGTGTGTATATGGCGGTGTGGATCTTAATGTATACGAAGTAGGAAGAAAAACCCTCAAAATGGGAGTGATTTCTGGAAAAGATATGACCCGTGAAGCCATTATTACAAAACTTATGGTGTTACTCCCCCACCTAAAACCCTATGAGATCCAGGAATGGCTCCATACCAATATCTGTGATGAGATCACCCTTGGTGGTGAATAGAAACACCGTCTGAACATCGTTTGATGAGGTCGGAAATCTCTAGCTCTGCGCGGATTCCAAAACGAGTCAAGGCAAAATCGTACCGAGCCGGATCAAGGGGTGATATGATCTGAAAGGCACGGGTTATTTCCATTACAGTTTTTAGGTCAGCCTGCTTCCGCATGGTGAAATTGAGAGATCTGCCTATTTTATGCATATGGGTATCTACCGGAACGCAGATGTCTTTGGGTAAAAGGACTGTCCAGCCTCCGGGATCAACGCTATCATGACGTACCATCCATTTAAGAAACAGGAAAAAACGTTTACAGGCACTTCCGTCAGCTGGGGAAGCAAGGAGAGAACTTGCCCCTCCAGCCGCTTCTTTTAGGTTTTCGGCGAAGGCTGTTATCCCCTTAAAAACATTCCTCTCATTCTGTGCAGCAATACAGTGGGCAAGACACTCTTCGAGAGAACCAAAACGTATAAGGAGTCTTTTCACGCCCTTGAGAAAAGAAATGAGCTCTCTTCCAGAAGTAAAACGGTGTCTGAAATCATAATAAAGCTCTTCTAGCGCATCTTGCGAAGCTGAAAGAAGAAAGGAACCAGGGGCATGCTCCATTGGGGATAAAACGCGCTCGACACTGCGATGAATCTGCTGCACCCGTCCATAGGCAAGGGAAGAAGCAATGAGAGCCGCTATCTCCCTGTCTACCTTGTCAGAATAGCGGCGAGGAAATTCCACAGGATCAGGGTGAATCAGATCTGGACGGGTATAGGTTATATAAATTTCTTCCAAAACCTGTCTGTAGCATTCGGGGGAAAAAGGTCCCCCGAATGCAGGCGCTACCGTTTTATATTTTGTTTGTTTCATAGATTTTTTCTGCTATAGCTTCTCCCATAGCGTAACATTCTTTGAGATCCTCTTTTCGAGGTACATATTTTACTTTTATCCCCGGATGGGCGATCTTGATCTTCATTGCTTCCAGCTCCTGATTTAACAGCCTAACCGATTCACCAGCCCAACCATAGGACCCGAAGGCTGCCCCTACTTTATTTATAGGGCGCAACCCCTTCGCATAACAGATGAGATCAGCCATGCGAGGCAAAAACCCTGTGTTCAGGGTGGGGGATCCGAGCACCAGGCCTCTCCCTTCCAGTATTTCAGTCATCACATCACTGTGATGTACTACCCGTAAATCCATCACTACTGTTTCAATTCCTTTATTCATAAGTCCCTCAGCAACATATCGGGCCATTGTCTCTGTGCTATGCCACATGGTATCATACGCCACCACTGCCTTATCCTTACAAAGTCCTTCTGCCCATCTCCTATAGGCAGAAAGAACTTCAGGGACGCGACTCCTCCATATAATGCCGTGATCTGGGGCAATCATGTCTATTTCTATGTTCATGCCTGCTATTTCATCAAGTTTTTTAAGCATAAGAGAAGAATAGGGGAGTAAAATGTTTGCATAGTACTTGGCGGTTTGATCCATAAGCTCTCCCCACTCTGCTTCATCATCAAAACGCGCACTCGTAGAATAATGCTGTCCAAATCCATCGTTGGAAATAAGCAGGCGGTCTTCCTTTATATATGAAAACATGCTATCTGGCCAATGAAGCATCCTAGCTTCTATAAAAGAAACTGTCTTACCCCCAAGGGAAACCTCATCCCCTGTAGCAACTACATGTAACGGCCAGCTTTTTACAATGTCTCCAAAATGTTCTATGAGAGCATCTTTACAGGGTTTTGAAAGAAATATCTTCTCAGGCCTGACTCTATCCACAACCATAGGAAGACTACCAGAATGATCCATCTCTGCATGGCTTACAATAATATAATCTATTTCCTCCAGATTCGTTACTTCCTCGATTCTTTCGATAAATTCTTCGTAATGAGTAGTCTTAACTGTATCGAAAAGAGCTACTTTATCACAACCTTTCACAATATAAGCATTGTAAGTGGAACCTTTTTCTGTAGAGTACCCATGAAAATCTCTCAACGTCCAATCCAAAACCCCTGTCCAGAATACACCAGGTTTGATCTCAAGCGGTATCATTCCTATTTCAACCTCCCGTTCTATGCCTCATGCAAAGAGCTTTATTTTAGCACATTAAAAATTGATGAAGGAGCTTTCTCCGGCGATTTCCCTTTTTTAATAGAGTGATAATCTGCATAGAGCAAAGGTTTTCCTTCCTTCAAGGCTTTAGCGGCCTCAACTTGAGCAATAAAAAGTTTGTGGGTATATACATCTATGACTGAAAGGACTTTGGCTTCTACAGAAGCAAGAGTAAAGTCAGTAACCACCGGAAGTCCTGTGGAACCTGTGATATAAGAGCAGGCATTAAACTTATCAAAATCACGGCCGCAATGAAAACCAAATATGCCTATAAATTTCAGGGGCACACTCTCTTCTAATACAGAAACTGAAAAGCGACGGCTTTTCTCAACCAATTCTGTAGTGTAATTATCTTTGTGGAGACATGCCGCTATGCAAATTGGATCACTTGTCACCTGTATCAAAGCATTTATAATCTGTCCGTTTTTCTTACCCTCAAATTCCGTACTTAATATATATACTCCGTAACTTAAAGAGAAAAGAGCTCTGGGATCAATACTATTCATTGTATTTCCCCTTCCCTTTTTATAATAAAGGGGCATGAGCATCTTCTGCCCCTGCCCCTTCGCTTCGATATCTCTTATCTATAAGGTTAACGATAAATTAGTCTTCTGATTCAGTAGAGAACGGTGTCTGCCCCCGAGCTCCCAACTCTTTATCAAGCATATAGAGGCCATGTTTCGAATCAGAGACAAACTCCAGCTTATGAATGATCTCTTCGGCATGAGCTTCCTCTTCAACCTGTTCCGTAACATACCACTGAAGAAAAATCTGGCTGGCGTGGTCTCTCTCTTCAATAGCCAAGTCAACAAGGTCATTAATACGTCTTGTTACATAACGCTCGTGATCCAATGCTCCCTTAAAAACATCCATGGGGGATTTCCACTCAAAAGGAGGTTCTGCAATAGCCTGAAGCTTAACTCTTCCCCCACGCTCAACAACATAGTGGTAGAATTTCATGGCATGGGTCTGCTCTTCAAAGGCCTGCACATGCATCCAATTGGCCATCCCCATGAGGTTCTGCTCCTCAAAATAAGCTGCCATTGCTAAATATAAATAACCTGAATAGAGCTCCGCATTGATCTGATCGTTAATAGCGTCCTGCATTTTCTTTGATATCATAGTCTACTTCCCTGCCTTCCATAGTCCGTGTATATTGCAATATTCTCTGCTTAATTCTGGCGTAATTTCATGAAATTCAGCTTCAGGAGCATCTCCTGGATTCAAGAATTGACGGTAAATTTTATCCCCTGAAATAACTTCTATCCATTCAATGTAATGCTCAGGTTTCATAGGATGGGGAACACTTCCTACCTTAACTTTTGATCCTTCAATAACTGGCACATGTTTCTCCGTCGAAGCATCGGCCGTCTGTTCCTCTAAAAGTTTCATAGGCTGATTGCAGCAAACAAGTTGTCCTGCTCCGGCATGAAGCACTTCCACAACATTGCCACATAAATCACACTTATATACTTCTAACCTCTTCGTCATCGTCATTCCTCCTCTTGTATGATTTTTGTGTTTGAGATAGTAAAAACTGTATACCTTTTCAGTAGAATTCTTTTTGATTATAACATTATTATCACAGCTATATCCTACCGAGTCGCTAAACTTAATGTATTCATTAATAATATACGGAATATGGGTATATTTGTCAAATTCAGAAAGACAGATCTACCTAACATTTTCGTCTTTAAAAACAGGAATTTTAAAAAAAACAGAGTAAAGAACTGGTACGATAATTAACGTCAAAACCGTGGCAAAAGCCAAGCCAAACATAATAGTAACTGCCAGAGCAGAAAAGAGAATATCAAAATAAAGAGGGATCATACCTAAAACCGTGGTCATAGCTGCCATAAGAACAGGACGAGCACGACTCATAGCCGAATCCACTATAGCTGAAAAGCCCTCTTTTCCTTCCCGTATTTCGAGATCGATCTGATCAATAAGCACAATGGCATTTTTTATGAGCATGCCAGCAAGGCTCAAGAATCCCAGGAGAGCCATAAAGTCAAAAGATTTATGAAAAAGAAGTAATCCCGCCGTTACACCAATAATGGACAAGGGGAGACAAAGAAGAATCATAATGGGTTGTTTAAACCCGTTAAAAAGAACAACTAATATAGCGACCATGGCTAAAAAAGCAATAGGAATCATCCCCACAAGTCCACCTTGAGCTTTTTGAGAACTTTCATACTCGCCTCCCCAACTGAGGCTATATCCTAAAGGAAGAGAAATATTTTCCAGTTCGGGCTTTATACAAGCAAATAAAAGACCTGTTTTCCCAGAACGGGAATCACACTCTACAGAAAAAGTCCTCATACGATTTCGCCTATAAATAACGGGGTCTTCAGCTATGGTATCAATGCTTTTTGTAATCTGAGTTAAGGCTATATATTTTCTCATAAGGGGGCTCCACACTTCTACTTCTGGAAGTGCCCCCAGTCTCGCCCTATCCGCTTTAGGCAATCTAGCTATAATAGGGAGGAGTTTATCCCTCTCTCTGTATAAGCCTGCTTGTATACCCGAAAAGGACATCTCAAGGGCCGATGCTACATCTTGCCGTGTTAAACCAGCTTGTCGGGTTCGCACCTCATCAAGTACGGGACGAATAACCTTGACCCTTTCTCCCCAGTCGCTCCGGATGTTCATCGAATCGGGGGCGTTCCTCATCATATAAAAAGCTTCTTCTCCTAGACGTCGTAAAACACGAGGATCGTCCCCCGTAAACCTCGCCTGTATTTTTGCACCTCCCCCTGTTCCTTTACTAAAGGAACGAACCCTGGGGTCGATATCCGGCATTTCTATATTCATGAAATTTCCCAGTTTACGACGTAAAGACTCTGCTGATTTCAAATCCTTAGCTTCCACTATCAAGTGTCCATAACTATCAGAAGAATCACTTGGCGTATAGGTGAGAATAAAACGAAGGGCTCCCTGTCCCACGTAGCTTGTTACAGAAACTGTCTCTGGCTGTTTCAAAATAAAAGCTTCAACTTTTTCTACCTCTCTCTGGGTCTCTTCTATATAAGCACCCCGAGGACGCCAAAATTCCACTGTAAAAAGGGGGCTTGAGGAGCTTGGGAAAAAAGATTGATCCACAAACGTAAAGCCTATGAGAGCAGAACCAAGCAAACAAACCATAACCAATATTGTTACCTTTCTCTTACGAATACACGCCTTGAGAAATCTTCTATACACCCTATAAAGTTTTGTATCGTAGGGAATTTCTGCTTTTGCTGAAGTTTTTAAAAAACGCACACCGGCTACAGGAGTAACGGTAACGGCAAGCACCCAACTTATAATCAAGGAAATCCCCACTACCTGAAAAAGGCTTTGGCAAAACTCCCCTGTGCTATCTGGGGACAGGCCAATAGGAGCAAAAGCTATAACAGCAATAAAAGTAGCTCCCAACAAAGGCCATTGAGTTTGAGTCACAACACCCACGGCAGAAGATATTCTATCCTCACCACTTTGTATCCGCACAAGAAGGCCATCAGCAACAACGATGGCGTTGTCCACTAGCATTCCCAAAGCTACAATCAATGCTCCAAGAGAAATACTATGAAGATCTATCCTCACAAGTTTCATTGCGATAAAAGTGGCAAAAATTGTAAGCAACAATACCCCGCCAATAAGCATCCCACTGCGGAAACCCATAAATATAAGTAATATGGCAATAACTATACTCAGAGCTTCCAGAAGATTTAATAAAAAGTTATTAATTGCCTTTTGAACTGTATCCGACTGGTAGTAAATAAGCCCTAAATTCATGCCGATAGGAGTCTGCGGCTCTAGTTCCTTGAGCCGCTTCTTTATGGCTTCTCCCATAGCAATAACGTTGCCACCTTCTACGTTGGAGATACCGATTCCAACAGCAGGACTTCCGTTATAACGCATAATTGCCCGTGTCGGCTCTATATAATTACGAGTAACTGTAGCTATGTCATCTAAACGGATCAGCACCCTCGAGGAAGATGCAAGAAGTAACGCCCCTACTTGTTCGACAGAAGAAAACTCCCCAGTTGGAGTTATGCGAATATACTCTGCCCCCGCTCTCACTTTCCCCGATGGAACCACGAAATTCTGAGCTTTGAGAACTTGAAAAAGTTCTCCCATAGAGATACCGAGCTGACTAAGTTTCGTTCTGGAAATTTCTACATAAATAGCCTCTTTTTGTATGCCTGTCACTTCAACACTTGCAACCCCAGGAACAAGGAGCAACTCCCTACGCAGATAATCGGCAAAATCTTCAAGTTCTCTGTAAGAATATCCTTCGCCAGTAAGGGCAAAATAAACTCCATATACATCTCCGTAGTCATCGTTAACTAAAGAACGACTTGTTCCTGGTGGCAAATGCTCTTGAACATCATTTATTTTCCGTCGTAACTCGTCCCATATTTGAGGCAAATCTTTTGCTGTATACGTATCTTTAATATCTACATACACAAGAGAAACGCCTTCCTGAGAAAGAGACCGGACCTTATCCACTTGTCCCATCTGTTGAGCAGCCCGTTCTATAACTTCCGTTACCTCTTCCTCCACTTCTTTTGGCGTAGCTCCTGGGTAAGCAGTGGTAACTACTGCTGTCTTAATAGTAAAGGCAGGATCTTCCAGTTTTCCTAATCCTTTATAGGCAAAAACTCCACCTATAATCAAAAAAACTGTAAAAAACCACGTCACGTATCTCTTTTGAATTGAATATTCTGCAATATTCATAATAGGCCTCTACTCGTTAGGAGAAAGGAACGTTACTGGATCCCCTTCGGCTAAATAATTCACTCCAGCCGTAACGACACGATTTCCAACTGTAATATTCCCACCAACAATGACCATATCGCCTTGATACGAATGAATATATACTTCCACCTTATGAACCGTCATGGTTTCTTCATTGATAATCCAAAGGAAATGCGTTGTTCCCTCTCCTGGAACAACGGCTATAGAAGGGACTGCAAATCCTTTAACCTCATGGGCCCCGTTTTGCCCAGTAAATTCAACATTCGCAGTCATACCTGGCAAAACAACTATGTCCTTCGGGTAAGGCATCGTGAATGTAACTGCATACGTCTGTGTTTGTGGGTCGGCTTCTGTAGATATCTCCTTAAAGACAAGAGAGTATTGAGTGTTGGGTGCTGCCTCAAAAAACGAAGATACTCCTAAAGAAGTATTTAAACGAAATTTCATAATATCCTGTTCTGGAATAGAGACCACTATTTCAACCTCTTCCAGATTTTGTAAACTTACAATCGGTTGGTCCCTTTGCACGCTTTGAAAATTGTCCACATATCGATCAGCAATAATACCTTTAAAAGGAGCTTTGAGTTCTGTATCATCCAAGGCACTTTGAGCAGCTTGAACTTGAGATTCTAACCCCTGTATAGTAGCTTCCATCGCCGCAATGTCTTCAGCCCTAGCACCACTTTTTGCCTTCTGAAGTTCCTGACTAGCAGCATTCACTTCCCCTTTCGCCACCTCATAGGTTGTTTTTGACCGCTCTAAATCTACTTGAGTAACAACTCCTTCCTTAAATAAGCGTTCCATCCTTTTATAATCTGCTTCTGCCTCTGCCAATTTGGCTTTCGCCGAAGCAACTTGAGAAGATAAAGCCGAAATTTCTTCTCTTCTTGCTCCAGCTCTCATAGCAGACAGCTGTGCTTTAGCATTATTCAGGGCGCTCTGAGCATTCATCAATTGAACTTTGAAATCTCGAGGATCTATTTGGGCAACAAGATCGCCCTTATTTATAGGTTCACCTTTCTTCACTGGTAACTCAATAAGAGGACCTGACACTCTAAAAGAGAGATCTGCTGTCTTTGAGGCAAGGACTTTACCTGGAAATACACGTCGTAAAACAACGTCTGGGGCAGAAAGGGTTATATATTTTACAGGACGAGCGATTTTTTCCACAACCTTCTCTTTTTGTTCCTCTTTTCTATTCGATAAAAGGAAAAAACCTCCAACAACAATAAGGATGGCAGCCACGCCCCATAGTCTTTTAAATCTCATTATCTCTCACCTCTATCTTCTCATCGTATTAATTTATAACAGGGTCAACCACCAGTAACGCAACCTCGTATATTCGTTTTGTAATTCCATTCTGTTAATTTTAAAAAACAAGAAATTTATACTCTTTTATTTTAAAATAAATCTTCAAAAAATAGGGTATACAAAAACAAAAAATCACCCAATCTTCTTCCTTCTCGATACGATCCTATTCTTTTGTGATTAAAATTATTTTTTGCTTTCTTTATAACGCAAAAGCCCAACCTGAAAAAAAAGGTTGGGCTTTTTTAACATGTAAACGATTTTTTGTAAGAGCAGCGTTTCAAAAGATTGCTACTGCGCTGAAAGTCCCCGCTCTTTTAGTGTTCCTGGGATAACATTATCCCAAAATGCCGCACAAATACCTGCGACAGCCATGGGCGTTTTCATAATGGCCCAGAGAACCTGACCTATAATACCAATAGAAAAGAATGCATCTTTTTGAGCTTCCACCCACCCAGGGAGACCTAGAGCCATAAGGAAGGCAAAACCTACAATGAGAACGTTCCGTTGGCTAGTCATGTCCGCCCGAAGAAGAATCTGGATACCAAGAGCTCCGATAATGCCAAAAAGGGCAATATAAGCACCGCCAATAACAGGACTTGGAATCGTTGCGATGAGGGCACCAATCTTTCCTACAAAGCTCATAAGGATTAGGAGAATGGCACCTGTGCGAACAACCCATCGAGAAGCCACACCTGTAAGTCCTATAAGTCCAATATTCTCTGTATAGGATGTGGTGGCTACAGCTCCAAGTGCCCCAGCGATAGCACAGTTGAGCCCTTCCGCTCCAATCCCTCTATTAATGGTGGCTGGAGCAGGATCTGGCAACCCCGCCACATAGGAGCAGGAGTGATAATCTCCAATGGATTCAATCATTACGGCAAAGAACCCAGCAATTATGGCCCCAAAGGAAAGGATATCAAACTTCGGCAAACCCCAGGGCATAACACCAGTGAAACGGAACCAAGGAGCATCCGCCACACTGGCTAGATTTATAAAAGCAGGATGTTCGCTTGGGAAAAAGCCTAGAAGAGAACCTGCAAGAGCTGCTAGATAAGCAATGCTTATAGAGGCAAGGATGGCAAATATGTTAAAAAATTTATTTTTACTCATAAGACTGAAAAAGAATACACACACAACAACAATCAATGAAATGGGCCAATAATTGGCCGCATTACCCTGAACGGCAACAGGAGCCAAAGAAAACCCGATCGCCATGATCGTGGGGCCTATAACTATAGGGGTAATGACTTTCCTAATAACCCCTACTATTCTGCTATAACCGATGATCGAAAGAAGAATCCCTCCTGCGATAAGGGCACCTCCTACATGCTGCATTACTGCAGCAGGGCCAGCAGCGCCATAAGCTGCAATAATAGTCATTATTGGAGGGATAAAACTGAAACTGGAACCTTGAACAATAGGAAGACCTGATCCCAACCTGGGGTGGGTCTGAATAAGGGTGGCAATACCCATAGCTAAATAAACGCAAGAAATAAAAAAGCCAATCTCTGCCGTCGTCATCCCCATGGCTGGGCCAAAAATAAGAGGAACAAGAGTAGTAGCGCCAAATAACGTTAAAACGTGTTGAAATCCTGCTAACACCATAATCGGGAATGGAGGTTTGTCGTCCACCCCGTAAATCAGGTTTTTGCTAGCCATCCTAACACCTCCATTTTTATACTGGCGATATTGTATCAAAAAGGGCAATCGGTTGCATAAAATTTTAATTAACTTGCAAGTTTTTTTAAGATATAATAAAAATATATGGAGGTGGTCTTATGGATAAAGATTTTACGTTTGATGTTAAACGTTGTGCAGAGGTTTTACTCTCTTCTCGAAAAGCGGTCCTTTTAAGCGGAGCGGGTATGTCAACAAATGCGGGCATTCCTGACTTTAGAGGCCCAAATGGCATTTATAGAAAAAAAATGAAAACTGATCCTGAACTTATTTTCGATATTGATTATTTCTATCAAAATCCGTCATTCTTTTATGAATTCCACCGAGAGTTTCTAAAGACTATTAATGAGATACAACCCACATTTTCCCATTATTTTTTTTCTAACATGGAAAAGGGTGGGCTGCTTAAGGGAATTATTACACAAAACATCGATGCTCTGCATCAAAAAGCAGGTTCGGAAAAAGTATTTGAAATTCATGGCAACATGTGGCAAAGCTTCTGCACCCGATGCGGTCAAGAATATGATTATAAAATTTCTTTCCACAAGGTTCTTAAAGAAAAGGTCCCCCTTTGTGATATCTGTAAAGGTGTTATTAAGCCTGATGTCGTTTTCTTTGGTGAAAATGTAAAGTATCTCAATGAATGTCAGACCCTCATAAAAAATGCAGACATCCTTTTTGTCGTGGGGTCGTCCCTGACGGTAACTCCAGCAGCTTATCTCCCATCTATGTGTTCAGGAAAGATAGTTGTGATCAACAAAGGAGAGATATCTCACGATTATCTGAGCCCTGGAAGGATTTTTATCCATGGGAAATACGATATCGATGAATTTTTTAACGCTCTAGAAGTGGAATTGTCAAATATAGAAGGCAATCCTAGGAAAAAATGAGTTATCATTAATGTTAAGTCATACTCCCGTTTTAGTGTTCCGCTATCCCCTTGGTTTTCG
>NZ_DGZF01000002.1:0-15442 GCF_002396985.1 Aminobacterium sp. UBA4987 | reverse complement strand
CACTTTACAAGGTGCTCTGTTGCTTTCGCTCCGCCTTTCGAGCGGCGCGAAGGGTATGATATCATTTTTCCAGAAGAAGTCAACTCTTAAAAAACGAAAAAGGAAAAACTTAAAAAGATCTCAATCCCTTGTAAATACTACCTTCCCCTTAAGAAAAAGAATAATTGGCCTTGTCAACATCCCTTTTTCGAAATATTACATACATTTTGAACCTCCCAATCAGGCATGTTACCCTTTGGCTATTGACCCTTTTCACAAACAAACACTACAATTAAAGTTGTTATCCTAATCATTTGCGAAAGCTGGGAGGGAGATTTTTGGATTTTGCAAATCTTATTCGTAAAAGGTACAGTCTGAGGGATTACAGCTCACAGCCTGTTCCCCCATCAGTAATTGATACATGCTTGGAGGCTGCCAGATTGGCACCTTCTGCCTGTAATTCTCAGCCGTGGTCATTTATTGTAGCCCACACCCCTGAAAAGGTCGCTTCTTTAGCGCAGGCAGCCTTTAATGGCATCTATGCAATGAATTCTTTTGCAGCGAAAGCCCCGGTACTTATCGTTGTTATAACCGAACGATCCCGTTATAGCTCTGCCCTGGGGGGGCTTTTTCGCGGAGTTCAGTTTAGTCTCATGGATATAGCTATAGCATGTGAACACTTCTGTCTTCAGGCTACAGACCTTGGGCTGGGGACGTGCATGCTCGGCTGGATCAATGAAAGAGGGATAAAAAAAGAACTCAATCTTCCTGAATCAGCGAAAATTAACATTATGATAAGTATGGGGTATCCGAAAGACATACATTTTTTGCCACCTAAAACACGAAAATCCATAGATGACATACGGCGCTTTCTCTAACTCTGAAATGATTGCTAATAATTTTACTAATACCGCTCAGCAAATCTGACAACAACTCTGTGCCATCTGCTGAGCGGTATTGAACTAACATCTTTTATATTCTTCTCCAACGGAGAAGGTCTATTAAATGCCTCAAGAATCACAAACTTTTGGCTGATTATCGCAGCATCGGGCTTCAATAGGCATATGCGCCAGGTCACACTTCATCCCCCCCTTAAGAGAGCAGGCATTGAATCCCAATATTCTCATAAGGGATACGACCTGACCAGCAGATTGGCCTGAATAACAGCAAACCACCACTTTTTTATCTTTGGGAAATTCTTTTAGATGGTCTCCTACTTCACTCCAGAAAATGTTTACAGCACCTTCCAGATGCTCCTCCTCATAATCTTCAGGTTTTCTGATGTCTAGGATGTAAACATTTTCTTTTCTCATAAGCTCTCCCAGCTGGTCGCAGCTAATGAGATTATTACATCCTTTTTTTAGATCCTCAAAATAACGAGCCACAGCTTCTGGTATCGTCTTCAAAAATAAAACCTCCCTCTTGAACAACGCTTAAGAGTGATAATCAATATCAATAATATAAGAGGAGCGCTTAATTGTCAACAAATAATGTAAATTATAAATTTTTGTATAAAATTAATGCCTTTTATTCTATCTGCTACAGATACATATGGTAATCAGTCATTTTTTTTCATTTCAGCTAAACGCTGTTTTTCTTCCATTATCTGCTTAAGACGCTTTCCCGTAATAATGAAATAGGATTTTTCAGCTACGTTGGAGGCATGATCACCAACCCGTTCGAGATGGCGTCCTATCCACATGAGTGCAGCTGCACATTGTGCCGTTACTTTATCGCCCTTCGGCTTTTGAGCGATTATTTGTATAAGCTCTTCAAAAATGTTGTAATAAAGGACGTCCAGTTCCTGATCCTTCAGGTAAACCTCCTCCGCAAGGGCAGGATCATTTGTTTCAAAAGCATTGAGAGCATTTCGTAACATTTCGATGGAGATATTCCTCATCTTAGGGATGTCAATAAGGGGCTTTAACAAAGGATGCTGATTGAGGAAAAGGGCCCGTTCAGCTATATTTACAGCTTCGTCCCCAATTCGTTCAAGGTCCGTTATAATTTTTGCCACAGTAAAAACGAATCGTAAATTCTCACGTACCGGCTGCCGCATGGCAATTGAGCCAAGACATTCCTGATCAATTTCCACTTCTAACCTGTCTATTACATCATCATTATCAACAACATGTCGAGCAAGAGCATTATTCCTCTCTACAAGAGCTTCTATCGCTTTGTAAACAGCGTCAATAGCCTCTTCTCCCATGTTATGGACCATGGAGAGAATTCTCTTTTTATCACTCGAGTAGAGTATCATTTCCGGTGTCAGTTCCATAGTTTCCTTTTTCTTCTTCCCAAAGACCATCTCCCTCATCTCCTCTTTTTCTAAATCGACCTCCGCGGGCAACTTCAAGGGAAGCTGTTACAATAACTCGCAATGTTGCTAGAAGACTCCAAAGAAGCACATCTTGACGACAGTTGAAAAGCCGTCCCCGAAATACCATAATTTGCCTGAGCAACTGATCGTGGGACCTAAATTTTTTTGAGAGTTCCATTGCTTTTTGAACACTGGCGGCATCATCGAGAGCAAAAGCTCGCAAACTAAAACGAACAATATCTGTAGCAACAAGAAGATAGTCTTGCCATTCTTCTTGTCGGAGTTCACTTGATAATCGCTGTTCTATCCCTTCGTTCCAAAGGGTGTAGAGTTTTCCCGTGGCAGCTTCCACAATATCTGCCATAGAAATAAGGGAATAGGAAATTGCCGAATACGTTTCCATTTCCGCGGCATTGTCGATTGGCGCCGGTATAGCAAACATATAGTCGGAACACTGCTCAAGAAGAGATGGAATACCCTTTTGCAGCTTGTAGATCTGTTCTCTGTAACCCGGTGCAAAAAAAAGCATGTAAATAAATGTTTCAATATAATTTGCCATTCTTGTGATTTCTTTTTCCAGCAAAGGAATAGCGAGTGGGGGAAAGTCTGTTAACGACTCATCAAGATAGATGGCCTCCCCAGGATCCTTAGCAACTTCTTTGGAAAACCAGTTTCCACTCATAACTGCGGCCCGCCGTACAAGGGGCAGAAAAACGATAACATTGATAACACTCAACCCCACCTGGTATGCTGCCAATTTCATCTCTGGATCAGGGATGAAAATGGCTACTGCTTTAAATAAAAATGGGGCGAGTGCCAACCCTGCCACGGCGCCTAAACAGCGATAGGCAAGGGAAAGCCACGCAAGCCTTCGAGCATTGACCCTGGTACCCATGCTGAAAAAGAGAACAATAATGGGAGTTCCGAGACGGGCTCCCAGAACCAAGGGGTAAAAGGCTTCCGCAGAAGCTACACCAGAAGAGATAAGGGCTATCCCAATAGCTATTATTGCTGATGAACCCTGGGTAAGGGACGATAAGAGAAAAGCGACAACGGCAAGAAGAGCTGGTCTTGTAACAATATGAGCTATAAAAGTTCCGAACTCTGGTTTTTCTATAAGAGGAGAAAAACCTACCTTTAAAAGGAGCATGCCTGTGAGAACAAAGGCCAGGCTCTTCATAATAGCGCCTATTTTTCTAATTTTATCCGAACGTCCATGAGAAAGAAAAAAGCCCAAGGCCAGAAAGAAAGGGGCAAAGGCAATGACATCAAGGGCTAAAAGGGGAGCAACGAGAGTTGAACCCACACCAGCCCCCATCATAACTAGAATAGCACCTTCGTAAGGGAGAGCATGAATATCGACGAGCCCCACGGCAAAGGCTGTAGCCGCTGTTCCACTCTGGGCTACAGCCGAAAGTAAGACTCCCAAGGTAAAAGCCGATGAATTCTTCTCTCCCATAGTGGTCAGAAGCTCTTTTCCTCGACTGCCAAGGTGTTTTCTGAATGCTTTATTGCTTTCTTCCAGTCCATGAAGGAGTATGACAATACCAGCAAGCATCAAGGCATAGGAAGCCAGGGTTGAATGCATGCTTAAATCATCTCTTTTCTAACAATTCAAGGGAGGAGAAGAGGCTCATCTCTTCCAGAGCTTTCTTCAAAGTAGTGTATGGCCACCCCGTGCCTCAGCCCTCTGTCGCTTACTACAAATGATCCTTCATCGGCCAAGCTCAAAACTTCTTCCGCAATACATGCTCCCGCAAGGATAATATCTGCGCGCCCAGGAGATAGTCCCTTAATTTTGCATCGATCAGCTATGGTTCTAGAGGCATATCGAAGAATTTGTTCGTTTACATCCCTTTTCGTGAGGATCATTCCATGAACTCTATTCCCACTATATGCCTCCAGTTCAAGGTGAACTGAAACTAATGTCGTAATAGTGCCGCCTATTCCAAGAAGAGGGCCCTGTTTGAACACAGGGGGCACTTGCTTTAGTTGCTCTTTAATAATGTATCTGGTTCGTTGCAACAACTCATCAGAAACAGGGGAAATCTGTAAATAGCGTTCTGTTAATGGCACCGAACCCAGAGCAATGCTGCATTTATCGAGGACCTCTCTCCCTTTCCCCCTGACAAACTCCGTGCTGCCACCGCCAATATCGAAAAGAGTCACTTCCTGTAATGGTGAAAAACCAAAAAGTCCTGAAAGAGCCCCTAAAAAAGCCAACTCCCCTTCCTCTTCACCTGACAAAACAGAGAGTGTAAAGCCTGTTTTCTCTGCGAGGCGGTCTATAAACACTTCCCTGTTTTGTGCAATGCGCAAAGCCATGGTGCCTACAATGATAACCCCTTCGACTTCTAGAGCTTTTGCCTGATGTATCATTGTTTCGACCATGGAAATATTTCTTTCCATGGGGACATCCTGAAGGATTCCATTCTTTGTGAGCCCTTCACTTAAACGTGTGATCTCTGTCCGCTCAAATAAAGTAGAGATTTTCTGATGAGCTTTCTCTGCGACAAAAAGTTTTACCGAATTAGATCCCACATCTATTACAGCAAGCCTTTCCTTTTTGTCCATTCTCTCGCACCCTCCCTCATCAGAATCCAAAAGCGGGTCCCTATACAGCAGGATCCCGCTTTCAGGCAAGTTTTCTCAATACCTACATAAACAAGAAACTAATATGCTTTGGCAAAGATCGTTTTTCTTGCATGTGGTTTGCCTGTCAGGAAACAGGTCCCTGTACCAGTATCATCCAATGGCATACACCGCGGTGTCGCTCCAGTCTCTTCTCTTATTTTCTTTTCTTCTTCCGGCGTGCCTGCAAAATATGTTTCTACAAATCCGCCTTTCTCTTCAACGATAACTTTTAACTCTTCCAGGGAAGAAGCGGGGAATGTGTTGGCAATCCTGAAGTCAAGAGCCCTCGTATAGAGATTCTTGTGAATATCCTCAAGAAGAGCTTTGACCCTTAACGGAACATTCTCGAATGGGATATCCTCTTTACTTCCCGTATCTCTCCGAACGGCCCTGAGAGTTCCAGCGGCCAGGTCTTTTTCTCCAAGCTCCAGACGCAAAGGAACTCCTTTCTGAAGGTGATAAAAAAACCGATCACCAGGACGCATATGGAACTGCTTGTCTACGAAGGTAAAGCGTCCGCCAAGCATCTGATCTAATTTGTCAGAAAACTCTAGGGCTCTTGGAAGCAGCTGCTCTTCCATTACCGAATCATTCGTACTAATAGGGAGGATCGCCACTTGTACGGGAGCCACTCTGGGAGGAAGAATAAGGCCGTCATTATCAGAGTGTGTCATGATAAGAGCTCCTATAAGACGAGTAGAAACCCCCCAGCTAGTTGTCCACGCATACTCCTGTTCGCCTTTCTGGTTCTGAAACTGGATATCGAAGGCCCGGGAGAAATTCTGACCAAGGAAATGGCTCGTTCCTGCCTGCAAAGCCTTTTTATCGCTCATCATAGCTTCACAGGTATAGGTGTTCACTGCCCCCGGAAAACGTTCCCCTGCTGTCTTTTCCCCTACAATTACAGGGATAGCCAGAATTTCAGTCATAATACGCCTATAGACCTCTAACATCTTAAGGGTTTCTTCCATAGCCTCTTCCTCTGTGGCGTGGGCAGTGTGACCTTCCTGCCAAAGAAACTCAGATGTTCGCAAAAAAAGACGGGGGCGCTTCTCCCAACGCATTACATTGGCCCATTGATTGATGAGAATTGGCAAGTCTCGCCATGATTGAATCCACCTGCTGTACATATGACCTATTACCGTTTCTGACGTGGGCCTTACAACGAGAGGTTCCTCCAAAAGCTCCCCTCCCGCATGTGTTACAACGGCGCACTCCGGAGAAAACCCTTCCACATGTTCTGCTTCCTTCTCCAAAAAGGAATTCGGGATTAAAACAGGGAAATAGGCATTCACATGTCCCGTTTCCTTAAAAGCATCGTCAAAATGTTTCTGTATGGATTCCCACAGGGAATATCCCGTGGGGCGAATCACCATACACCCTCTTACTGGGGCATAATCAGCAAGTTCAGCAACCTTAATGATGTCGAGATACCACTGAGAATAATCTGTCTCTTTCGGTGTTATGTTACGTGCCATGGTTTTCGTCTACCTCCGTAATAGAAAACCGCTTTGGGGAGCACTATGGTAAGGGATGATGCCCCCAAATAGGTTTCCCAATAAAAAATCCCACTTTGAAATCGTTCCTGTCATTATACAGGAACATCAGGCGCCCATCGAAAAAACGCCCTGGGGCAGAAAGGGAAATGCCTGTTTCCCAAATACTATCTGCTCTTTCTCCCCTGTCGTCGTAAGCCCATCCCCCCCCGCCAAAAAACTCGGCAGTAAGGTTTCCCCACCAGCTTCGTAAAAAAATCCGGCGCAAAGCAAGATTGAACCACGCCATTCTTTCAGCTTCTATGGGGTAGTTTGCATAACTATAAAGTTCTTCCGCTGCACCCAAATACACTGCGTGACTAGCCTCTGTCACATCTCCTTCAGCATAGCCTCCCCTAAGATAGAGCCGCCAGTTCTCTGAAAGAGACATGGCATGAAAAATATTGACCCTGTAAAGGAGTTCATCATAATCAGGCCACCATAAAGCAATCTTTATAGAACTGCCTCTCGTAGGATCCAATAGATCGTCAAGAGTATTATATGCCACATAAAATGTAGGACCTAGTGCATTCTCATCCATTCCACCTGAATGTACATTCTCAAAACCCAGTCCGGCGCCTCCCTGCATTTTCCCCAGAGTAAAATGTCTTACGACCCCCGCACTGTATCTCTCCCAGCTTTTTTCTGAGGAATTACCAGGAGTAACCTCCCATTTCTGACCAGACAGATGGAGTTCCCATGCCCTTGAAACCTCTGGTGATGAGAGATAACCCAAATCAGCTGCCCACTGCTTTCCCACTTTTAAATTAAGTTTTATAGAATCTCCTTCATTGTAAATATCACGGTAGATACTATTGATAAATAACCAGCGATAGGGATGAAGGTTTGTCGTATACCCCCCTATTCGAAATTCAGACAAGGGACGGCGTTGAGCAGTGAAAATAATGGCAGTACCGCCATTTTTCTCTTCAAGGCGATAATCCACCGCAAGAACATCGATGCGCTTTGAGATCTCTTTGCTGGCTTTCATCACATTCAATGTGTCCACTGGTTTCCCTATCCATGATCGGTACCTTTCCCTGAAATCTCTACATTCTGTATCAGGAAGCCCCTCAAGACATACATCTGTGACAATTTCGGGGCTCTCTTTTTTATGGTAAAGAGGCAAAGGGGCACCTTCGGATAATTGTTGAATTTCCTTAAGATGGGCCTTTGTCACCTCCCGTCCAGCCTCAATCACTTCTTCAGACCTTGATGCATCAAAAAGCGGCATTTTCCCTACATCAGGGATCAGCAAAAGATCAGCGTCCTTCTCTTCAGTCTCTACATTCTGCTGAGTCAGAACAGTTATGGATTGGTCTATAACATCTACAACCGTCCGCAAATCCTCCCTCGACTTCAGAGTCTTCGTTACATTTACGGCAATAATAGGGTAGCCTGGAAAAAGTTCCTTCGCCGTTTTAACCGGTAAATTTGAAACCAGCCCCCCATCGACTAGAAGACGTCCTCCAACTGCCCATGGTTCAAAAAGTCCTGGAATTGCCATAGAAGCACGCATTGCGGAAGCCAGGCTTCCATTTGTCAACACAACCTTCTTTCCTGTTTCCAGGTCAGTAGCCACAGCTGCAAAGGGAATGGGTAGTTCATTAAAATGAACAATCTGGACTCGTGAGGCCATTTGAGCAAATTTCTCTAAAAGTTTTACTCCCGAAAACCCTCCAAGGGAACCGCTGGCGCCTCTTCCATGGATAATCGATATCCAGGGAACTGCATCCCCCTCTCGCTCACCAAGAGGTAAAAACATGGGAGAAGCCCGTTCAGAAAGAAGACTTCCTAAATCTATATTATTAACAGCTTCTTCAAGTTCAATCCCTTTATATCCGCTAGATGCGAGGCCCCCAATAATTGCCCCCATACTTGTCCCTACTATTCCTGCTACAGGAATGTTGTATTCTTCAAGCACTTGAAGAACCCCAATATGAGCAAGCCCTTTGGTTCCTCCCCCAGACAGGGCAAGGACTATCCCTCCATGAGAAGCTGCTGCCCAAGCTGATCCATTCCCCCAAAAACAGACTAAAAGAATAAGTCCGGCCCATAAACGTTGAAATTTAAGCATCTGGCAGCCTCCTTTTGTGTAATATTATAGGGTTATTTATGAATTTTAACTTACACTGTTCCAGTAAACAACTCTTTTAAACACATCCCTTCTTGTGCTGTCTATTAAAAGAGGGTACAATTTGAATAATTATTAACAGTGAGTTATATGAGCATTTTTAAGTAGCCACTCAATAACCATGGGAGGTGGAAAGGGGAATGGAAACCGAGAAAAAGGGGATGTTTGACTGGTATTTCAAAAGCAATTTATTAATTCGGATTCTTATTGGACTCGTACTTGGTGCAATTGTAGGATTGGTGGCTGGCAACTCCATTCTTTGGGTCAGGCCCTTGGGTGACATCTTCATCAGACTTCTGAAAATGATCGTTACGCCTATTATCTTAACCACCCTTGTAGTGGGTTCTGCAAGCATAAGTCCGGCCGAGCTTGGTAAGGTTGGTGTCAAAATTGTCATTTACTATCTTTTCACTTCAGCAGTTGCCGTTGCAGTCGGTCTTGTTATGGGAAATATATTTCGACCGGGACTAGGGCTTGACCTTGGCTCTATAGGAGAAGCAGCGGGAAAAGCTCTAGAGAAACCATCCCTTGCAAATACTTTCCTCAATATTATCCCAACAAACCCCTTCGCTTCTCTTTCTGGAGGTGACGTACTCCCAATAATTTTCTTTGCCATCTTGTTCGGTCTTGGCATCAGCTATCTTAAGATAAGCAAAGATTCACGAATTCGCGAAGCGGGGGAACTTCTGTTCAAGATTTTTGACGGCTCTGCAGAAGCAATGTATAAGATCGTCGGCTGGGTCTTACAGTATGCCCCTATAGGAGTCTTCGCCCTTATTTCCGTGGTCTTTGCCCAGCAGGGAGCTAAGGCCATTGGGCCATTATGGGGTGTAACTCTAGCTTGTTTCCTCGGCTATATCCTTCATCTTATTGTCATTTACGGCGGGGCTCTCTCTTTGTACAAATTAAGCTTTTCTACCTTTTTGAAAGGCTCGAAGGAAGCCATGATTACTGCTTTTGTAACGAGAAGTAGCGGTGGAACCCTTCCAATAACAATGCGTAATGCCGATGAGAATCTGGGCATTGCAAAAAATGTCTACTCCTTTACACTACCATTAGGTGCTACTGTCAATATGGACGGAACCGCTATCTACCAAGGTGTCTGTGCTCTCTTCATAGGTTTTGCCGTAGGACTTCCCCTTAACTTTAGCCAGCAGCTAACAGTTATTCTCACTGCTGTTCTAGCTTCAATTGGAACGGCGGGAGTACCTGGTGCCGGGGCTATAATGCTGCTTCTTGTTTTGGATTCCATCGGTCTGCCTATAGAACAAGGATCCCCTGTAGCCGCGGCCTATGCCATGATATTAGGCATTGACGCCATTCTTGATATGGGACGAACCTGCTTGAATGTCACTGGAGACCTGGTGGGATCAGCTATAGTTGCAAAGACTGAAAACTTGCTCGATCTTTCGAAGTGGGGCAAGTGACAAGGACAGTGAAAAACAAACAATAAAAGCTGCCTGAAAAAGGCAGCTTTTATTGTTTCCTCGTAATTTTACGCTGCTTCCAGAGCCTGTAATTCCGAACAACAAGGCGCACCATGGGAAGCTTCAGCAACATTGGATTGAATTCATATTCCCCAACACGCTGATATTCATCACAAATATCAAAGAGTGGGGATTTAGGACATTTCACAATCTGATCTGGATAAATGCTCCTATATCCAGAAACTACGAAGGCAATTACAGAAGCAATAGCAGCGAGACTAGCCACTCGCGACCCAAAAAGCTCTGCTGCCAAGATAGTCGCTGCTATGGGTGTGTTAGCTGCTCCAGCTAGAACAGCAACAAAGCCAATACAGCTAAAAAGCACTGGGTCAAGGCTAAAGATAGAAGCAAAAGTCGCACCTGATGCTGCTCCTATAAAGAGCGTAGGCGTTACCACGCCTCCACTTCCCCCAGCTCCTTTGGTCAATCCTGTAAATAGTGACTTCCAAAAAAATGCCAAATTGGGAATCTCTTGACCAGTTATGGCGTCTGATATGGTCTTAGACCCTAATCCGACGTACCTCGGCCCCACAATAGATGATAAGAGCACTAGAAAAATACCTCCGCAAAAAGCGCTAAAAAGAGGATGAAGGGCCAGTTTTCTGTATCCTCTTCGTGCCAAATGAAGAACCTCTATAAAAAGTAGAGCTACGAGGCCGAAAAATACCCCCGCAAGAACTACCCATAAAAGGACATGGAGGCCTGTCATTTTAGGAATGTATAAAAGAGGCTGATATATATACGCCATGCCAAGGTTTAAAGAAACCTGATAGCTTACCATCCCGCTAACTATGCATGGCAAAAGGACATCATAAAAGACCTGTCCCACATATAAAACTTCAAGGCCAAAGACAGCACCAGCTACAGGAGCACCAAAAACTGAAGCCATTCCAGCTGAAACACCACAAACAACCAGTTTTCTTCGATCTATATCATTTAAGCGAAAACCTGTGGCAAAAACATTAGATACTGCTGAGCCTATCTGAGCACTCGGACCTTCCTGTCCGAGAGAACCACCAGTTGAAATGGTGATTACAGCAGCTATAACTTTAACAATAACAGTATAGACATCGATCCTTCCCTGATGATGATGGACGGCCTCTACAACACTCTCTGTGCCTTGAGTGCTGTCTGCAACTTTTAGATACCGCACCATGGAAACGCTTGCAAGAAGTCCCAAAGGAAGCAAGAGTATTCTCCAAGGCGGCAAACTTCCTACTCCATTGGAACATTTTTCAAGGGCCAGCATAAAAGTAGAAACAGCAGTCCCCACAAAAATACCTATAACGACAGCCAGCACAAGCCATTTAAATACGCTATAAAAAAGAGCGAACTCTTCTTTGAAGAGTCTCGACCATTCACCATCCCGCAACAAACTCACTCCTTGTCCTGCCCTCTGGTTTTAGAGGCAAGATAACGACGAATAATAACAAAAGCAGCCAAATCATCCACATCTCGATTGGGAACCCTTAAAGACTTTGGTATAATCTTCCATACCCCTTGAGGCGGGTGCAAACGCCAATAAACTTTCCGAGCTTCCAGAGTCGTGCCATACTCTTCAACCACTTGAGCATCAAGTCCTCTTTCTTTTAGAAAAAGCAGCACTTCTTTACATGTGGTTCCATTACCTACAACAATAGTAAGTTCGCTTTCACTTAAAAAAGGCTCTTTTTCTCTTTCTTTAAGCCACGGAAGCAAATTATGCCATTGCTTTTGCATAAAAACTTCCCAAAAAGATGACAACTCTTCTTTATTCACAATTCCTGAAAAAAGCAAGGCTCCTTTGCTATCTGCGAAAGCCCATCCTATTTTATCTTTTCCGGGATCGATGCCGAGTATCATGAGGAGTGCCCTAATGTAGAGGCCCAACGGGGGTAAAGCCAGAGCCACTGATCGGGATATTGAGATATCCACGAACTTATAAAATTGTTGCAACTGGCTACAGCTTCCCACATGTTTTCGCCAAACTTTTCTGAAGATTCATCCTCAAAAGGAGGGAGGATATAAAGATCGTGGTGAATGTGATCAGGCCTTCTTATCATCACAATAGGCAATATTGGGCTTCCATATTTAAGACTCATTTTTATCGGGCCATAGGGAGTACTGGCAGGGAGACCGAGAAAGGGTGCAACTATCCCCTTATCCCGAGCATCCTGATCTATCAGAACACCTAAAATTTCCCCTCTCTTAAGACAGGTCATGGCGGCTTTTAAACTAAATCCCTTGCTTATTGTTAAAACACCGCAGTCACGCCTGTAATCAATGATCAGATCGGTAATCCTTTCATCTCGCTGCTCGGCTCCTATGGCGTTCACTGGGTAACCCTTTCTTACGAGAGAAGCCGCAGCCATCTCCCAATTGCCTATATGGCCTGTAATAAAGATTACTCCCCTGCCTTTTTCATAGGCTCGTCGAAGATGTTCCTCACCATGGATAGTTACGAGAGAGTCGAGGGTATGAATGTTTTTAGGAAGACATGTAAATTCAGCTACAGACCGTCCCATATTGGCATAAGAACCTTTCACTATCTTTCTTGCCGTTGTTACTCCCACACCCAAGGCTCTGACGCATCGGCGTTCTGCGCTATCAACCCTTCTTTTGCTGAAAGCCCACAAAACGATACCTAAGAAACCGCCGAAAGAAACCGCCAAAGAATGGGGCAAAGCATTAAAGGTTTTCTGTGCGTATTTTATTATTTTCCACGTTGTATCTTTACTTAAACCCACAAATACATCCTCCCCAAAATCTCTGGTTTTCATATCTTAATCTCAGTGTAACTATAATCATATTGCGTTATACTTATTTAAAAGTTGAGAAGGGAAAATTCTTCAGGAGGTGAGAGTAATTTGTTACGGCGAATTCTTTTCCCCATGGATATGTCTCCATTTTCAAAGGAAGCGCTTTTGTGGCTTTCAAAAAGAGCCTTACAGCGCCAGTCAGATCTTCTTGTTGTGCATGTAGTGAGCCCTGCTGCAGGCCTCAACACTCCTCATCTCGTACAAGAAACAGAAGTAGCCCTCAATGAATTTTGTCAGAAAAATCTTCCCGAAGAGCTTTTTTATAAAGTTATTGTCGCTACGGGGGATCCCCTTGAAATCATCCCTGAATATGCGAGCAAAGAAAAATGCACTTTTGCTGTAATCCCGATTCAGGAGGACGAAGAAATCGCTCCCCTAGTGAAACAACTTGCCATCCCTCAACTTATCCTTCGGCCAAGGAATGGGCATTTCCCAGAAGGGGATATATACAATAATATCACTGTTGCCATAGACCTTTCTCCCGAACGCACAGACATGATGCTAAGTGAACTTAGAGATATCTTACAGCAAGTGGATACAGTCCCGTCTATAACCCTTGTCCATGGCATACCCCTCGAAGATGCGGAGGATTCCCAAACCCTTCTTAATGCAGCTGAAGGAGCCCTTGAAATTGTAGCACAAGAAGTAAGTACCTGGAACCCAAACACATCCATCCACATTGTAAGCGGACAGCCTGAAATTGAACTGACCCAATGGATAGAAGAAACTGCACCAAGCCTTCTCGTTGTTGGCCTTTCTACACAAAGAGAGATGTGGCAATTAATTCTTGGAACTACTGCAGAAGCACTGATTGAGGGAACGACTTGCCCCGTGCTTGTTTTTCCTACTGCCTGACAAATAAATTGGAAGGTATCATAGATTCAAGACGATCAATACGAGTATTTATCAAAAATTGAACAAATGAACGGCGTTTCAAAGGGTTATCATTAAAAATAAATACCGTCTGATCCCTTGCTGTTTCCACTCTATCACAAAGCATAGAAAGTTGTTTTTTTACCATTCCTTCTATGTTTTGCTGGGTGCGTATTGTTATAGTGCGAGAGGATGCCCCGCCTTTAGCATAAGACCGCTGCAATGTCCTGATCTTAGAAGAGTCACTGCCAGAAGAAACAAAAATATGGTAAAAACCCTCTTCTGCAAAAGCGTTAATATAAAGGTCAATAGTATTCCCTCCAGCTTCTTGTGCCACAACATTCCAAGGGGTGGGAATTTCCCTCACCTCCCCACTAAAAGAAAAATCACTGCTCCAGGCAACTTTTAATGCTTTGACTACCAGTTTTTTAGAACCACTTGTTTCAATTTGGCTATAGTAAAGTTTTGTAGCAAATTCATAGTCAGTATGAAAATCTGGAATAAAAAACTCTGGATCTCCTGATTGCACAATAAAAAGAATTCCTGCTGTCATCTCTTTTCTGTTTATTTCACATAATTCTTGAAGATGTTTCACAGCCCTTAAAGAAGGAGCGTCAGGGAACATCGCTATTTTACGTCCAAAAAGAGTACATGATTTAACCTCTATCAACATTTGACCCGTTCCATCTGAAACTAGGAGGTCAAAACGGCTGTTACCCCGGGAGACCTCTCTTTTAACAACTCTGAAATTCTCCAATCCCGGTACGAGCCCTCCATCAAAAAGCCATGCCGCCACGTCATTTGTTTTATGGGTATGCAACATCACGGGACCATGTTCCGTCATAGCTCCAATAACAGTGAATTCCGTTTTTCGCGAGGGGTTGACGTGAGAATCTTTATGTAAAAAAATAAGCGTGTCCGGCAGCAACACCTCCCATAAACGACCTGGGTTGGGTAAAAAGGCCTGAACTTTTTGATCGCCATGAAGACATTCCACCAAAAAGCGATTGGGTCTTGCAAGAAAGGTTGCTTCCAGAAGGGGCTGTTTTCCTGCTATCCTGAACATTTCGGACATGCAACTTCCTCCTCAAGACTAAACTCAGCTCATCTTTTCCAATAAAAGAGCAATAAAAGGGATAGCTATAAGTACTATTGAAACACGAATAACATGGAAAACAAGGGCTAAGGAAGCATTTGCGCCAGACTCCACAGCTGCTAAACCTAACCCCGAGAGTCCTCCAGGAGCCATGGAAAACACCGCTGTCATTAAATCCATTTTGCATAATTTGGAAACAAAATAAGCCATAAAAACACTGAATACAAGAATCACAAGACTATAAATAATTGCTACTGGGATAAAACGGGGAATCTGCCGTACAGAAGCCACGTCAGCCTGGGCGACAATAACAAATGCTACTAATAATTGAGAGCAAAAAGAAAGGTAGGGAAGATGCAGAGTCTCCAGTCCCATAAAGCTCTTTACAAACAGCCCTCCCAACATACCGCCCACGAGAGCTCCTGACGGGATTTTCAAAGTATATCCAACAACCCCTCCTATTAGAACCGCGACGCAAAGATTGATATTTGCCATTCTTATACTCCACCGCCTCTTTCAAAAACGGGGGCTTTTAAAGCCCCCGTGAAATTACTCCACATCTAATTTTAGCTCAACAAAGTAAGCA
>NZ_DGZF01000010.1:0-32008 GCF_002396985.1 Aminobacterium sp. UBA4987 | reverse complement strand
TGCCCCCGGCTCAAAAGGGGGGGGGGGGGGCAGGGGTTTTTCGGGGGGGGGGGGGGGGGGGGGGGGGGGGGGGGGCTGGTAATGTTTTCCTCTATCGATTGATAAGGTCAAGAACTTTGCGTTCCTCATTTACGATTTCGAATTCGTTTTGGGCTCTTTTCTTTTGTCCCAATGCCTCGTATACTCGTGCACGCTCATATCTTATCGCAGTGAGCAACTCTCTGGGCCTGCCTTTTTTTCGTCCAAGGGCTGTAGTCAGAGTGTTACGTGCTAAAGTATGGTATCCAAGATAATAGAGGGCCTTTCCCCTGTAAAACAACAAAGCACTGTGCAGGGCTGTCTCATTCTCAACATTATTGCTTAGGGCTACAATTTCTTTATAAATACCATGAGATTTTTCTTCTCTTTCAGAAGCATCTGCGAGCAATTCGGCTAATGAAAGACGAAAGGCTATATCATTTGGGGATTCATCTACGATTTTTCTCAACAACATGATGGCTTCGTCATGCTTCGCCAGTTGTTGCTTGGCTTCTATTAAAGCAAGATAGAGACCTCTATTATCGGGCCATATTTCCACTTGCATCTCTTCTGTTAAAGGTAAGTATAGGGACATATAGATGCCAATTTTTTTAAAAAGAGATCCAAGAAGGTCAATTTTGTTCTGCACGTGGTGAAAAGCAATAATGGCTTGTTGGGGATTGTCGTTGTTAAGGAAAATGAGGCCGGCCATAAAAGCTGAGTCAGGGAGGTTTAATGACTTTTGAAAACAAGCTAAAGCTCTCTTTTCATCTTTTTCCAAAAAGGCCTTTAGCCCGTCAACAAAGTTTTCTTCTGATTTAGGTAAAAAAAGCCTGCTTAAAAAATTGAGGGTTAGCTTCTTTTTGATAATTTCTTCTCGTGTAAGAGATTCATACTGAGATGTTGCTGGTTTTTTGGATTTTGGTGAAGCTCTTTTTTTACCTGAGTGTAAGGTTGTGTAGTAAAGCCCTGTCCCGGGCAACCCAATTGTAGTTCTAGTGCCGCGTCGTCCAAGGGTTACTTTTGCCCCCTTGGGGCCTAAAGAGGCCGAAATTCCTGTTTTGCTCAAATTAATGGTAATGCCAGGAGCAATCCTGAAACGTCTAAAAAAACGGAAGCCCATTTCATCTCCTCCCTTTAATGTTTTTAACATAGCACATCCCATCCAGTCATTCAACCTCGCTAAAGTGGAAGGGCTAATACATCTTCAGGGTCAATAAGCAGCCCCACTCTGCTTCCCTCTGGGAAAATAGTGCTGTCGTGACTATAGGGTACAAAGGCATGGACAAGCTGACCTGATTTAATCTCAATATCGTACTCTATTCTATCCCCTACGAAAACTGAGCTAAGAACTTGCCCGCTCAGCATTGATTTTTCAGGCTGTCCCAGGCTTACAGCTTCGGGTCTTACGATGAGCGCCACTTCATCTCCTATTTTAAAACTACAGTTAGGTTTGTAGTTAACTGTTACGATGCGATTATAGATAAAAACATCTATTTTTTCTTCTGAAAGGGCTTCAACCTGTCCTTTGAAAATATTGGCCTGGCCGATAAAATCGGCGACAAAAAGGGTGGCTGGATTGGCATATAGCTCAAAAGGAGCAGCGACCTGTTCTATTTTCCCTTTGTTCAAAACTACAATCCGGTCAGCTATGGTAAGAGCCTCTTTCTGATCATGGGTAACATGGATACACGTTATTCCAAGTTTTTTCTGGATCTTCCGGATCTCTGCCCTCATATATATTCTTAGTTTTGCATCCAGATTGGAAAGGGGCTCATCCATAAGAAGAACCCTGGGGTCAATAACGAGAACTCGCGCTAAAGCTACACGCTGCTGTTCCCCCCCCGAAAGCTGGTGAGGAAAGCGCTCCTCTACTCCAATTAATCCCACCAGATTTAAGACCTCTTTGACCTTTAGCTCCGCTTCTTTGCGAGACAGTCCCCTCACTTTCAGACCGTAGGCAACATTGTCAAAAATACTCATGTGGGGAAAAAGGGCGTAGTTTTGAAAAACAAAGCCGATGTCTCTTTTGTTCACTGCCAGATGTGTAATGTCTCGTCCTCCTATTAGCACTCGCCCCTCAGTAGGTTTTTCAAAGCCGGCGATCATTCTGAGGATCGTGGTCTTGCCGCAACCGGAAGGACCCAGAAATGTTATCAGTTCGCCCGCTTCTATGTCGAGGTGGACATCATCTACTGCTTTAAAAGATTCCTTTCCTTTGGTGAATATCTTTGTTAAATGGTTGAGAGAAATAGAAAGAGACATTCGCTACGGCCTCCTTGTCTGGCAGACATAATCAGGATAGGCTATACGAAACATAACAGATATAATCCCGATAGCTATAAAAACTATAAGCACAAGAACCACAGAGAATGCTGCAGCTTGTGCAAAGAGCAGTTCAGTAATGCACTCCAGAATACGAATGGTCAACAGGCTCCAGCGGACAGATACTAAAAAAATAGTTGCACTTACCGCTGTCATGGAAACAACAAACAAATAGCGCATTCCTGTTGTGACAGCAGGAATGATCAGCGGGAGAGTGACTCTAAAAAAGGTCGTCAGCCTGGATGCGCCAAGACTAAGAGATGCTTCTTCCATAGACTTATCAATTTGTTGCAGCGATGCTATTGTAGCTCGAATTCCAGTGGCATCATAGCGAAAGACGCAAAGGGCTACAATAATAGACATTGTTCCTGTTAAAACAATTGGACCAGAGTTAAAGGCGATGACATAAGCTATTCCGATCACTGTTCCTGGTAAAACGTAGTTTAGAAGCGAAGTAAACTCCAGAGTCTTGCGCCAGGGAAGGTCTTTCAGGCTCACAATATATCCTATAGCAACGCCTATTACGCTGCCAACAAGCGTAGAAGCAATTGCAATGATAACCGTATCTTTAACTGCCTTTAGCCCCACAGTAAAAACATAAACATAATTTTCAAGAGTAAAACTATTGTCTACACCCCATACATTAACTAAGGAACCCAGAAATATAATGGAATACAGAAAAATGATAAAGATCGTTACTAAAAAAATAAAAGCCAAAATAAGAATTTCAATAAAACCACTGGCTCCCTTGGGAGTAGTACGAATTCCTACCTTCCCAGTTACCGTAACGTAACTGCGGCGTTCTACCCAGTAGTGCTGTAAAAGATAGACCAAAACTGCTGGTATCAACAATACAAATGAAATAGCCGCTCCCCCACGCAAGTCATACATTCCAGTTATCTGAAGGTATGCCTGCGTGGTCAGCACAGGAAATGTATGACCAGCCATAACGAGGGGGGTGGCAAAATCTGCCAATGAGCTGCCAAAAAGAAGTAAAAAGGCATTAGCCAGGCCTGGGGCACTGAGAGGCAAAGTAACCGTGCGAAATGTTCGCCACCGTGAGCTGCCCATGCTCATAGCCGCATCCTCCAAATTAGGATCAATAGCCCTAAGTACGGCAGCCAGAGTTAAAAAAGCTACGGGAAAGTACGTCAGCGTTTCAGCTATCCACGTTCCCAAGAATCCATATATGTTGAAATCCGGTATGCCCAAAAAGTTTAACAGCAGTCCATTCGGCCCCAGCACCAGGGTGAGAGCGATACTGCTCGTAAAAGGAGGGGAAACAAAAGGCAGAACAACTACAGTTCCAATAAACCACTTGATAAAAACAGGTAAAGAAAGCCTGGTCTCCGCGAAGGCGAAAATGAAGCCTACCAGGGTTCCGCCTGCCGCTACGGAAGTTGCTAAAATAAGACTGTTAAAAAAAGCCTTGCGGTTGTACCAGTTTGTAAACACCTGTGTAAAGTTGGTAAAGCTGGCAGCCCCATCGATGGTAAAGACCATGTACATGAGGCGTGCCAGAGGATATAGTACAAAAAGGCCCAATAGGGCCCATAACACCATCATAAAAGGCGTTAATGGGAGATCGAGCCTTTTCGTAAGCTTATTGTTATTTGAGAACTTCATCGACCCAGCGCTCCACCAGCCGATCGCGGTTTTCCCCGGCCCATTTAATATCTAGCGGCAGCACATTCACCTTTGACATATCTAAACCAGGATTAGAAATTTGTACTTCAGGATTGCTGGGAATCAGATTGATTTGACTCTTTTCGTAAATCCTCTGCATTCTTTCTGTAGAGGCCCAATCAAGAAACTTTTTCGCAAGTTCCGGCTGTTTAGCTCCCTTTACCAGGGCCATAGCTTCGATGCCAGCAACTACCCCATCTTTTGGATAGCTGATAGTTACATCGTAGCCTTTCTGCTGCATCTCCAAAGCGTCTACGAGAAAGAATATTCCTCCAGCTGCCTGTCCCCTACCTATTGGCAGAGCTCCGCCAGCGCCGCTTTTCGTATAGACCTGAACATTTACGTTTAACTTTTTCTGGTATTCGTATGCTTTATCCTCGCCCATGGCCTGTATGAGGCTCAGTATGCGGTACATGGCGGTTCCAGATGTTCTGGCATCGGCCATTTGCAGTTGGTTCTTATAGGCGGGATTGGTAAGATCTTCCCACGAAGCAGGTGCTTCCAGGCCATGATCTTTCAGGAATTTTGTATTGAACATAAAACATATAGGGTCAATTGCAACGCCTGTCCAATAGCCGTCAGGATCTTTAAATTTAGCGGGAATAGGTTCGGCCCCCTGAGGCACATAAGGTTCGAAAAGCCCTTTGGGAGTTCCGCTCACGAAGGCTTCAGCCATGTTGCCAAAAACAACGTCCACCTGAGGATTGCCCTTTTCAGCCTCTAGCCTGGCCTGTACTTCTCCAGAAGAAAATCGCATCCAGTTCACCTTAATTCCGGTGTCTTCTGTAAAAGCGCTAAATACTGCGTTAGCATATCGCTCTGACCATATGGTATAGGCATTGAGAGCTTGTTCAGCTGCCATGGCAAAGCCGGAAAAAATCATTATTCCTCCTATGGCAAAAGCAGCAATCCTACCCCAAAAAGTGTACTTTTTCATGTTTCTCTCACTTCCCCATTAGCAAATTTATTAAAATAAATATACTTGTTATTGACACAGCCCTCCATATCCAGATTTGCATTAAATAAAAAACAAAGTGGTCCTATCGTGAGACATACCAGTTGTTCTTTTATGCCTAGGGTTCCAATTTCTCCTCGTCAGAAAGGTAATCTACACCGGCCAGAGATTCTATATGGTGACGAAGTTCATGTATTATGGTGTCTTCTATCTCCTCTGCCCATTCCTTGAACGAAGCGTCTTCCAGATCCTCAACAAAAGATCCGTAATAAAGTAGAATGGTTTTCCCCAAGAATGGGTCCTCCACATACTCTCCCATCACTAGACACTCGCCATCTTCTTTTTTCTCGTCAAGAACAATGATTCCTCCGTTAAGTTGCTTAAAAAGCTCTTCTGGCAATCCTTCCATTATATTATTTGCCGTTTCACGAAACTTATTAATATTCATGTCTGAATGCCTCCAGAAGGATTTTTAAAAATTATATCCTATCCCCTCGTTAATCTTGACAATGCCACTTTAGGAAGATAGAGTTACCCTTAATATTCTACAAATTTAACATTAGATAAAAAGATTGTGTTCCTTCATCACAAAAAGGAGGATGTGCCCCCATGTTTAAAGAAATGAGACGTAAAGACAGGGAACTTTCTAATATAGAGGCTCTGGCACTGCTTGAAGAGGGAAATTATATGGTGCTTTCTACTCTTTCCCGGGATGGATATTGTTATGGAGTACCTCTCCACTATGTTTTTATAAATGACTCCATTTATTTTCACTGTGCGATTGAAGGGCATAAACTTGAAAACATTGCTTACAACGATAAAGTTTCAATTTGTGTGGTAGGCAAAGCTGAAGTAGTGCCAGAAAAGTTCACTACAAACTACGAGAGTGTCATAGCCTTTGGAAGGGCTAAAGAAGTAAAAGGGGATGAAAAAGAAATCGCGCTGATTGCCCTCATTGGGAAATATTCACCGGAGCATATCTCTGAAGGGAGGGAATATATAAAACGAGCTTCCGATAAAACAAAAGTTATAGGCATTACTGTTGAAAGGATTACTGGGAAGGCTAGAAAAGAAAAGGCATAAATAGCGGATTCCATTTGGGATCCGCTATTTCAAGAAGATAATAGGAGATGTAAAATTATTTACTGAGAAGAGGGAGAGCGCATCCACTAGGGCAAATGGAAAGGCCTCCCTTAGCTGTACATCTCAGCTCTCGCGGCAGTAATTTCCCAACAGAATACATAGCGTCCACGACTTCATCAAAGGGAAGGGGATTAAAATATCCTCCCATAACTATGTCAGCGCAAACGAAGGCAGATGAAGCTGCTACCCCATTGCGGGTATGACAAGGGATTTCAACAAAACCCTGAACGGGATCACATATAGATCCAAGACTATTCTGTAAAAAAATACTTGCCGCATCCAATGCCTGTTCCGGACTTCCACCAGCAACCTCTACCACCGCAGCGCTAGCCATAGCTCCAGCTACACCTATCTCTGCTTGGCAACCAGCCACTTCTGCTGAAAATGTTGCACGTATGGCTACGATGAGACCTATTGCAGATGCTGTAAACAGCGCCCTTATCTTTTCTTCTCTGGAAAGTCCATATCTTTCTGCCAGTGTAAGGATTACTCCAGGTATTACTCCGGCGGACCCCGCTGTAGGGGCAGCACAAATTATTCCTTTTGATGCGTTGACATGCATTACGCCCAATGCTCGCGCCATAGCTTGGCTATGAAGCCCCCCTATAGGAAGTTTCCCTTCAATTTCCGCTTTATAGATTTTGCCTGCACTAGGACGAATAAGCTTCATTTCAAAGGGGTGGTCTTCTATTCCCGCCCTGGCTGCTTCTTCCATTATTTCTAAACGGCTAGACATCTCCGCCCAGATTTCTTCCTCCGGAAGTTTGAGCATCTGCGATTCATAAGAAAGAGAGGCATCTGCGAGACTTTTCCCCTTTTCACCCACGATTTTTAATAACTCCTTTGCACTGGTGAAAAGCGGTTCCCCTGGGCATGCATAAACAACGGGGCAGGATATCTTTAGAGATAGGACTCCTGTCATGCTCTCTAAGTTCTTCAATATTTCCTTTACTGGCCGACGCAGATAGGCAATATGGATGAGAAATTGGCCATCTCTCTCATGAATGGTAACTGAACGCTCATTTCGGTTATGTTCTTCAATCTTTAGAAGGAGGGAGTCCTTTCCCTCAGAATTAGTTACGATGAAAAGGTCATGCGAGTCGCCTGTTATCCAGACTGGCCAACCATCGATCTTTGTTATGACTATAGCTCCTCCACCCACAGAGCGGGCAAGAAGTTCCACACTATCTCCTCCAGTTCCCGCCATAGAAACGAGTACTTCATTAGGATGATTTGAGTCAGAAATATCATCTATCTGAAATAGAATTAATTTGCCTTTTCTTTGCGCAATCCCTAGAACATCTTCAAACCGGGAGTCTGTTATGTCCCATCCTAATGCTCCTGCGGCAAAGGCAAGATCACTTCCCTGCTGGCGAAAAACTTCTCCATAGGAACCCTCCCTGTCGAAGGTGAATATTACCTCCTTTAAACTGCTCTTTAACAAAGATCGTGCAATTGCTGCGATTCTGTAGGATGCAGCAGTATGAGAGCTGGACGGGCCCCGCATTACTGGACCTAAAACATCGTTTAAAATGCTATGCTTCATTTCGTTTCTCCCTATAAATTAATTAAATTAGGCAATTTAGTTTCTGGTAATTTCAACAGTTCCATTATCGCCGTTGACTCTAACCAGATCCCCTGTTCTAATTATTTCAAAAGGATCTTGTTCCAGGTCCGTAACTGTAGGAACCCCTGTAACAACAGCTGCAACACCTGTGCGAGAATCCATTTTAGGGAATATCAAAGCTGCTGGCCCTATTCCTCCTACGCGAGCTGCGTGAAAATGACATGACCATCCATTCGACCCCTTCCCCCCGGAAAGGACAAGTACTGCTCCCTTAATGCTCATGCCCTCAAAAGGATGACCTTTTTCTATAACAATGCCTGTTTTATCGTCTACCCCACTCCAGCCCTGAATGGTCTCCCTACTTACCATAGCTATGCCTTCTGCCACTCCACCTATGGCGCTTCTACCTCGCATAATGATTTTTTCCATGTCTATCTGCCCTCCCAGTAACCACTGATAGCTGACTTCAGGCAATCTTCCATTGAACCAAAGTAAACCTTTGCACCACTTCCTGGCTTTATGTAGTGAGCCTGTTTACCTGAATCGAATGCCATAGTAACGGCACCATCTGGTTTCTTTTCACTGGTGAGTGGACAACTGCTGGTGAGGACTATCCCCCCAGCTCTCTCAATGATCTCTGTGTATCCGCACCGGTCAGCCGTTTCTTTTATAGGCGCAGCGGTCCATATGTGAAGAACAGTGTTCGAATGTACCTTCTTCCCTTTTAGAAAGTTTGCCGCAATCATCATTTGCTCTATGGTGTAATGAGGGCAGCCAAGACTGATATAGTCCAATTTTGCTCGGCCTGTCTCACAGAGCATGCTAAGGGATTCTTCAATGTCTCGCTCTGTTATCGTAATAATATCCAAGGGTGTATTTCCTCCCAGGGCATCTCCAACGCTTCTTGCCTCAGGCGTCACCCCAACGATATGACACATTTCAGGACCTCCAGTGGTTGCCATAGAGGCAAAAGAAGATTTAAGCTTCGTCATGTCTGGTCTCTGGAATCCCTTTCTGAGAACTGGTATGGAATGGGTGGGTGTCTTTCGGCCTATAGTGTATCCCAGGATATCCCAATCATAGACTGTTTCTGTGGCACATTCTATATCAAAAACAAGGGTGCCTTTCCTGTTTTCCATTATATGGAGTCCCCATAGCGGAGTTCTTCCACATACGGCAGACCAAAATCCTGCTTCAAGGCCATCAGCTTGTCCGCAAGCTCCCCAAAGGGAGTTCATCATGAGGACGGCGTGAGATTCACTAGTCACATAATGTTCACCCATAAGGGGTATAAATCCCAACATATAAGGAACACACGAGCCTACAAGCTGGACGCCGGCATCAAGATATCTTTTAAGATATTTCATGTTTTTCTCATGTTCTTCGTCTGAAACGCCCATCTTTTTCCAGTTGTAAGGACACATAGGACCTACATCTGCCTGCGCATAGCATTCAACCCTATCCAAAAGAACTTTTTTTGAGGAACAAAAGTGCATCTCCGAGATGACTTCATCTATATCATCCGAATTTACTGCACGCATATACGAATGAGAGCCGCAGAAAAGATGGGCCTTTGTAACAACGCAAAGTTTCTCTGCCCCAAGTACATGGGCATATTTCACCACATTCTCCATGGCCTTTTGCTTTAATATTCCTTCTGACCCATTTAACATCCGTTTTTCTTTGTCAGTCAAGTTCAATTATTGTGACCTCCTCTGTGTTTCAGCACAATGAACAAACAATAGGTCATATCATAGGCTAAACTCGCAATAGTTTTATTTCTTGTAAGCAATGGCATCTATTTCTACAGAAAACCCAAGGGCAAGGGCAGACACCTCTACAAAAACTCTTGCAGGGAAAACTTCGTTAAAGCATTCTGAATAGATCTCATTGATTTTGGTAAAATCTTCGATGCTAGTTGCGTATACTGAGGCTTTGACGAAGTCTTGCTTAGAATAGCCGGAGTCCTCAAGAATAGCCTTAATATTTTCCATTACCTGCCTGGTCTGGGCCTAAATATCTCCGTCTACAAGTTTTCCTGAAGGATTCATGGGGATTTGTCCTGAAACAAAAAGAAAATTTTCTGCCATTATCCCAATGGAATAAGGACCAGAAGCTGCAGGAGCATTTTTTGTAATAACTGCTTTTCTCATATGAACTCCCCCTATACAGTTGTGTTCAAATTTTGAAAAGGAAGTTCTTAATGCGCAGCTTGTCTTGTTTAAAATATTTAATTTTCAAAATAAGGCAACTTTAAAAGTATTGCTAGCACGGATTTATCGATATTCTTCATGCCATACTCTGTTATGATTTTGAGATTATCCATAGTTTGTTTCATGTTCCAACCGACTATGCCATTATTACCAGGGACTTTCGCATTCAGCATTGCCATATATGCACATTCTATAGCGGCACCAGCAGAAGTTGCCATTTTTAAAGCGCAGCCATATTTTGCTCCGTCACAGAGCATCCCTGTCAAATTTGCAAGCATAAGATGCACCGTATTTTCCACTTCTTTTTCTTTTCCGCCAAGCATGTAGGCAATGCCAGATGCAGCTCCTGCCCCTGCGGCAACGGAACATCCGCAATGGGGTGTCAAAATTCCTGTCCTTGTCTTAATAACTCCTATAATGAGGAGAGCTATCGACAAAGCCCTCGAAGTTTCTTCTTTGCTAATTTTGAGGTGCTCTGCCATCATTCCCATTGTTATGAAAAGAGTTATTCCATGGTTTCCACTACCAAAGCAGCCGTATATTGGAACATTCATCCCCGACATTCTTGCGTCTGCTGCGGCACCGACTTTTTGTTTGACGCGACTGCTAACATCATCAGGTAAATACCTTTTCTCTATCATTTCCTGGTACAGCTTGCCCACTCCTAATCCCACTCGCTTTTTTTCGCCGATCTGTGCAGCCTTTAGGTTGGTTTGAATGCCTTGATTTAAAAAAGCTATCTCCTTCGAATCAATTTCTTTTATAAATTTGAAAATATCCTCAACTGTAAGGTTCGCTATGCAGCCCAGTTTGTTAAAGGAGTCTTTTGGTGCTGATGAGTATCTTTTTGAATAAGTAATTTTTTGGTTTACAGTTATCTCAACGATATTGTCGTGAGAATTGCGTATCAACGCAGTGGCTATTCCTTTTGATGTTTTCACAATGGATTTAATGTATATTCCCTCTACTTCTTCGTTAAGGGAAAAGGAAATTTTGTGGTTTGAGAGAAACTTTTCGGCCTTCACAACACACTGTTTATCTACATCTTTCAGCAAGCGAAGACCATTTTCAGGATTACCAAAAAGAACAGAAAGTGATACTGCTAGATCCAACCCAGTTTTCATTGTCCCGGGAATGCCAACGGAAATAGCATCTTTATAGATGTTTTTATCCATGATGACATCTACACTAAATATTTCGCCTCCTATAGCTTTATAAGCAAATGCAGCAGACAGTCCCACAGCAACTGGATCTGTACATCCTACAGTTAAAAACGTGTGTTCTTTTAAAATTTCCAGTAAAAGTTTCGATGTCATTTTCCCCTCCAAGCTAAATCTATACGCCGCAAAACATTTTTATTTTATCCCTAGAAGCAGACGAGGAAGTGCCAAAGATAAAAAGGGTACGTAGGTTGTCAAGAGAAGCGCCGGTAGCCAACAAAAAAGAAGTAATTGTAATGTGGGTTTTAAGGATTGATCTACCCTAGCTCCGTTAAGCCTCCCTGCAAGATATAAAAGAGGCGCTGTGGGTGGGGTAATATTACCCATGCCTATGTTTACACCCAAAATAGCAGCAAAATGAATAGGATGAACGCCTACTTTGATTGCTATAGGGAGAAGTATGGGTGTGCAAAGCATAGTGGCACTACAGTCATCCATGAGCATCCCCATGATTATCATAAAGATATTAAGCATTAATAAAATGCCAAACTTACTAGAGGTTATACTCTGTAAAAGGTTGAGGATCTTCGTTGGAAGATCTTCCATGATGTACAATCTGCTAAGCATCATTACTGAAAACAGCATGATCATAATTACACCTGTAGTAGTTGCAGATTCCACTATTACTTCTTTGAAATTTTTCATAGTTAGGCCTTTATAAACCCAAAAGCCTATAGGAATAGCATAGACAGCAGACACAGCGGCTGCTTCTGTCGGAGTAACGAATCCGCCATATATACCGCCAAGAATAAATATTGGCATTAAAAGAGCAGGAAAAGCGTGGTACGTCCTTTGCGCAAAGGCCTTCTTGAATTGTTCAGCGTTAAGTTTCTCTGAAACAATAAGGTTGTCATTATTCCTAAGCACCCAAATATTATAAAGAGCCATCATAACTGTTAAAATTATTCCTGGTATCAAGGTGGCAAGAAAACAGGCTAGAACAGATTGCCCCCCAACCCAGGAGAAGAGGATCATCAAAGTGCTTGGAGGAATTAAAATCCCGAGGACTGAAGCGCTAGCTAACAAAGCAGCTGTATATCCCAGCGGATAACCCGTTTCCTTTAGGCGTGGAAACATGATTGAACCAATACAAGTTAATGTTGCAGAAGAACTCCCTGTTATTGATCCAAAAACTGCGCAAGCAACAACAGCTACAGCTCCGAGCCCTCCTTTTATTCTTCCCACAAACAAATCAATCAGATTTATAAGACTCTCCGCAATATTTCCTCTTTCCATAAGACCTCCGGCCATAATAAATAATGGTATGGCAAGTAAAACTATAGATCCAATGGAGTTATAGCCATGAGTAAAAAGAAAATCTGGATTATAAAAACCTGCCGCAATAATCCATAGAGCTGATGTAAAAAAGGCGAAGGGGACTGGGAGTCCTATTATCAGAGTGATAACAAGCAATAGTATCGCCGTGAGTAACATAAAAACAGCCTCCTTAAATTCAGTTAAAGGTACTGTTGTTTCAATTTTGCCCTTTCGTGAACGTGTTAAGGTTTAAATACGCCCCATGTAAATCTCTTTCGCTTTTTTAAAGTGGTCTTTAAAGTGAATGCTGAAATAAAAGGCCATAAGGATAAAACCTAAGAAAACTGACCCCTGGGGAACCCATAGAGGAATGCGCCAAACGGGTGTTTGTGTCCCCCTAAGAAAAGAAAAACTAAGCATGCCCCATGCCAAATAAATACCAACAAAACAAAAAAAGGCAGTAACTCCTGTGCTAAAGGCGATTAAAGTTGATTGAAGTTTTTGATTCGTTACAAAAGATGAGACAACGTCTGCTTTAATATGACTATCTTCGAAAGCGCCATAAGCTCCACCAACAAAGTAAAGCCAAAAGGCAAAAATGGAAATAATTTCTTCCATGCCATAAAGGTTTGTTTTAAAAACGTAACGAAGCATTGCTCCAATAGTTATAGAAACAGCTATAATTAAACTGAAGTAAAACATGATATTTCGTTGCAAAGCCAATAAACCATTCCAGATAATGCAACCTCTTTTTTTCTCCAAAGTCTCCAGTCCCCTTTCAACGATCATTAAGCGTTTATTTGGGTATTAAATAAGAGGTAGGTCAAAGACCTACCTCTTAGACTTGTATAGTTTCTAACATACTTATTGATATTGCTTTCTCAGTTTTGACATGATCTCAGGTGATACTCTTTTTTCCAGCTTCGGCCAAGCCACTTCTCGAACTTTAGCTGCCACTGTGGCGAGTTCTTCATTGGAAAATGTTGTTACTTCCATGCCAAAATCTTTGAGTTTCGTAAGATATTCTTTGTCTTCTTTTTCTGAAACTGCGACACTCTTCAACTGAAGAACTTGAGCCGTATTCAAGAACAATTTCTGATCTTCGGCACTAAGCTTGTTCCAAAAATCTTTGTTTATAAGCCAACTTTCAGTTTCTAGATAACAATTGTACTGATAGTAATATTTTATAACGTCTCTATAGTTAAGCCAGGTAAGCACGGGAGGTCCACCAGTCCAACCTTCGCACACTCCAGTTTGAAGAGCCGTATATGTTTCAGCGTAAGGGATGGAGACTGTTAGGAACCCCATGGCTTCTGTCGACAATTTAAAAACATCCATCGGAGGGACCCGTATTAATACAGTTTTCTTAACATCAGGATTAGCAGGGTCTTCTGCTGGTTTCGTTGTTCCGAACCCGCCAAATCCCTCAATGTTAAATCCCAGAAGTTTAACTCCTAAATTATCATGAAGGCCCTCAAGAATATCGTAAAGGAAACCACCTGGAGCATATGCTTCCTTTACCTGCTCATAATTTTCCAGCAGATAGGGGAAATATGTGAGTTCAAGCCTTTGATCGAACTGGCTCGGGACAGATATCAAAGCCATTTCTATACTGCCTTTTACCACTTCTTCATAAACCTGCGTGTAGTCGCCCAATTGGTTGGCAGGATAAACCCTGATTTCGATACGCCCATCAGTAGCTTGCCCAATTGTTTCTGCAAATTCCTTTTGGTGAATGGTAGCCTGGTGATCTACGGAGCTTTGCCCCGCCATTCTAATTCTCATTTTTTTAGCAGCTTCGGAAGGAGCACTTGTGCAACAGAGGACAAATACACACAGTATACACAACACTAACAATTTCGGCCAATTTCGCTTCTTGGTCAAACCTATTCACCCTCCCTATTTTTGTTGTTTTATAAACGTACTGCTAAGCACAAAAGCAGAAAAATCTTTTTTTAATGCTTAAATTTTTAGCCAGGTTCCTACTCCTTTATCTACTGCCATTTGATATAGAAGCCGACCGGTCATGATATCATGGCTTGCAATTCCCATAAGGACTGCTCCCCGTCTGCCACTAGTAACGGGAGCCTTTATACCTGCGCAAATTTCTCCCATATCAGCATAGATCTGTTCAGAAGTTGGATATCCGCCATGAAAATAAGAGGACCAGCTCTGGGTTTCCAGATACTGATTTCTATCATCACATACAAAAACGCCACCTGTCATTATGTCAGCATCGAGAGATGAATCATAATCCACAGCAATAGCTAGTACATCATCTTTAAGCCAAGAAGAACGGACAAAGCGCTCCGGATTTTCAACGATAGGAGCACAGGTAATTACTACGTCAGCATTTTTAACGGTTGCTTCTACGTCTTTGCAGGAAACAAATGTAACTCCTGGGAGTTGCGGTGAAAGAATTTCTTCATATCGTTTAACCTGTTCGGGGAAAATATCGTAAATCTTAACTTCTTTTAGTTTGGGAAGAACTTCTTTCATAGCCAATAGGTTAGTTCTTCCTTGTACGCCTAAGCCAATAATTGAAACAACTTCTGATTCAGGATCTGCCATATATCTTGCGCATACACCGGAAGCTGCTCCTGTCCTCCATGCAGTTATCCAGTTTGCATCCATGACGGCTTTAAGAAGTCCTGTTTCACAATCATTCATGCACCATATGCCATTAATGTAAGGGAGACCTTTGGCCTGATTACTTGGATAGCCAGCTGCCCACTTAATTCCCATTACATCGATGTCACCGCCAACCCAGCAAGGCATGGCATGTATGTAGCAGTCTTTCCTCGCATGCACACCTATTTTTGCTGGGAGTTCCACTTTCCCTTCGCCCTTCAACTTCAATCCTTCATCTACGGCATCAATTATGTTTTTCATTGATAGTCCGAGATTTGCTACTTCTTCCTGTGATAGCCATAGCACCTCAGGTATTTTCATATGCAACATCATCCCCTCTACGTTTTATATGTTTTCATACAAGGCAAGCGATCGCGAGTATCCAATTGTTATAAAAAATATATAAATGTGGTTAAATTAGATCGACAACATTAACCTCTTTCCTAATCAAAAAGTTTTGAGACTTACAATAAGTGTCAAACTGTTTAACCTTATTTTGAGAAGCATCTTTGTCCTTGAGATAGACCCCTGTGAACAACGCATGAATTAGAGCCATTACCGCACCAAATGGGTCAATAAAAGTAATGTACTGTTGTGGAATAATTAGAGGGTATTTTATGAAAGGGATTATGGGAGAAGCTACACTGTCTGTAAAACCAATTATGGGGATTTCTTTTGCTTTTAGATATTCAAGAATATCTTGTGTCGGCTTGGAATATCGTGGGAAACTGAAAACCATTGCCACTGTTTTGGGCGGCAATTTCCGAATTTTCATTAAACTTTCAATATCCAACCGGGTTATTTTGTGAACGTTCGGGCCAAGGATGCTTAAAAAATAATTAGCATATTCAGCAAGACAAACATTAGCTACTGTTCCAACAATGACCACATCAGAAGCTTCATATATTAAATCAACGATAGTATCCATAACATCTTTCGAAATTATCTCAGAAGCCCTGCTTAACATTTGAGCTTCCATTGACATCACTTGACGGTATATGTCTAGGCTACTTTTCCCTGAAGCATCTAGTGGGTATTTTTCAAGGGTTGAAATATGGTTTTGAACCATAGCCTGACATGCTGACTGAAAATCGGAATATCCTGAATATCCCAGAATCGCTACGAACCTCGTTACAGTAGATTCACTTACTCCAGAGTTATATGCCAAAGTTGCAGCATTCATAAATGCGCTTTTTACGTAATTTCCAGCAACGTATTCTGCCAATTTTCTTAGTTTAGGACTTAAAGACGATGAGATTTTCTTTAATTGATCAAGAACGGAAACACTTTCCGAATTTATCATGAATAATTTTCCACCTTTTAAAAATATAATGAAATTTAGCTCTTCATTATTTATACTACCCCACATGAAAACTGTCAAGATATGTTTTTATTTTCGCACAAATAGCCATAAATTTTCAGCTAAGTGATTTTTAGCATAAGCTTCTCTTCTTCAAACATAACGAAGACGTGATAGTGCCCCACAAAAGGAAGGCTTACCACCACGTCTTCTATTGATTGTTACCCTATTTATGTGCCACTGCCTACTCGTTGTTGAACCTCCTCAGTTCCATCCTGTTTCGATAACGTGCCAGCCTTCTCTTGGTTTTTTTGCTGAGAGAGCTGCTTTGATCGATAGAAAAAGCAGTCAGATGAATAAGTTCCTTTCCCCCAACGAGAGCAGAGGCTATTACTTGTGTTCCTTCGTAGCGATAGTCGTGTCCGCAGCTTACAGAAGGATGTTTTGTTTCCTCAGCTTCAACGATGGATTGTAAAAAAAGCCTGGCACGTTCTTTAGATATTCTTTTTTTGGTTTTCTTATTCTGTAAAAGAGCATCCATTATGTAGCTTTTTAGCAGTTTATTATAGAGGAATTTAAAAGCCGCAGGACAAGATAGATAGTCTAGCCCTGCTATTTCTCCATTAATTCCCACTATAAATCCTTTCTGACCATCTTCTTGATAAAAGGCATCTAGATGTTTGTCCAGATCCTCCCTACTTTGCTCAAAAAAATCTCTCATTGCCGAAGTAGGGGAAGTTAGGTTCATCTTTGAAGACATTTTATCTATTTCGCACCAAATCTCACCCTGATCCGAGTGAAAAGTTTTTTTACTCCGCAGCGAATAGGAAACAGAAACATTCTTCTTCATTCGTATCGATCTGTTCATTATTACGCCAGAGTCTGAAAAAAAGTTGGAATTATAACTCCATCGCCCCTGCTCTGTACAACTTACGGGGATAATTGTTTTTGAATGTTTTTTTAAAAGGACAGTAGTATTAAGAGCTCTATTCTGCTTTGCTCCTTGAAGTTCTTCCCCATCAAGAAGCAAAACAAGGAAGTCCGCATCACTTTCCACCATTAGTTCTGGAACTGAACCGCTCTGAGACACCTCACTGATGCGAAGGACCTTCTTATTTAAGGCTTCCCCCATAGTTCTGTAAGGGATAATGTTCTGCATGGAACTAAAAAGGGGGAACAGACTTATATTGCCATAAGCCTGTATTTCGCCAATCTCAAATTTGTTTAATGTTTCCATCGCCGAAAAAACCATTAAAAAACCTCCTCTTAATGGCTCTATCCATTTACAAACCATTTTAAGGACTCAGGGCGACAGGTTATGGGTGTTATCAACTATGGCTATTAACTATGCTTGTCCCCAGTTCATAAAGCTGACTTTTCAGTTCTGTGGGCTCGAGCGCTTTGGCATAGGGAGCGCTGGCCATTACCCATCGTGCAACATCGCCAAGATTAGGCACCGTTGCCGACAATATGATGGAACCATCTTCATTTTCTTCTATCTTTTGGGTAGGATGCCAGGTGGTTTCCGCTACTACAGCTGCGAGGGGTGGTTCAATCTTCAACGAAACGTCATGGATTCCTTCTCCTGTACAACCATACCACGCAGAAGAAGCATAATCTCCAACATCAAAATTCTCTGGCGGCTCAACATATGGAGGCGTTCCGTAAGCTACTATAGAAGAGATTCGCCCAATCCTGAGAGTCATAGGGCTATTTTTGCTACAGCTCCAAGCCCATAAATACCAGGCATGAGCACGGAAGTACATTCCCCAGGGGCAAATTTCATGTTCTCTAGGAGCACCGTCCCCGTAAGGAGAACAGTACCTGAGTCTGACAGTTTTTTTCTCTTGTATAGCGTTAAAAAGTGTTTCAAATACAGCAGAGTCCATGAAAGAAACAGGAAGAGCTACTACAGTAGAAAGGGCAAGCTGCTCTCCTTTCTCAGGAATATCCTCAGGAAGAACTCCTTTCAGTTTTCCCCAAAGTTCTGTGCAGGCATCTTCCAGATGTGGCAAAAAATGGGCAGCCATTTTAAGGCCTGCTGCCATAGATGTAACTTCTCTTTCTGTCAATGCTGTGGAGACAAGAAACTTCCCCCGGCCATAAAAAACATACTGACTAGTGTTTCGGTTGTAAGAAATGTCTACCGCGTATTCATCTCGGAGGTAGGCAAGGTCTCGTTCAAAGGTCCGATCACTAGAGTACTCAAGGCGGGTTATTATTTCTCTCTTACTCATCCGAGGCGTGGAGTAAAAAGCAAGAACAAGGCTATTTAGGCGGGAAAGTCTCACGGAGCTCAGGTCTCTGGGCAAGATTACCTCTCCTTTTTATTATAGTTCAAAGAAAACCTTAAAGTGCAATTCATCTATTATTTTTTCATTATATGGATGCAACCGTATTTTAAATTTTAAAACAATTGTATTTATTTAAATACATTCATCTGTAAATTATACATCAAATTTGACAATATCTTTGAAGATAGATATATTAAATATTAAAGGTGTACGCAGAATGAGCTGGGTTTATGTTTTCATTTTCTAAAAATTATAAGGGAGGGTTTCGTTTGAAAAAATTCGTTATTTTACTCCTTGCCTTGACCTGTGTGTTTTCCGCTTCAATGGTTGCTGCTGACACGCCTGATCAGCTGCGTTTTATGGCGGGACCGCCGGGTGGTAACTGGTTTGCCCTGGGTGGTGCTCTTGCTGACCTATGGTCTCAGAAAACTGTTCCCACCACTAGCATTACCGGTGGTGCCGTGGCCAACATCATCAACGCTGATAAGGGTAAAGGTGATTTCGGTTTTTCTAACACGTCCATGGTTGCCGTAGCCCAAAAAGGCGCTGGCGCTCCCTTCGAAGAGCAGGTTAAAAATGCTACTATACTTGCTAACCTCTATACACAGTACACATATTTCCTCGCCCGCAAAGATTTCGTAGAAAAACATAACATTAAGTCCCTTGATGATTTGGTTGCCCGCAAGATCCCAACACGTTTTGCAACTCTTAAGACCGGTACAGGCTCCGAGTTTATTATCAACGGTATTTTTAAATCTGGCTTTGGGCTTGACTATCGCAAGGCCCTGAAGGAATGGGGTGGCTCTGTAGAATATGCCTCCTACTCTGACGGCGCAGATCTTATCGCAGACAAACATATTGATATTTTTGCCTTCTCAGTAGGCAAGGTCGCCTCCATCGTTATGCAGGTAGAGAGCCAGACTGATATTGTGATACTTGGAATGGAACAGGAAACCCTTGATAAAGTTGGTGCCGATTACGGTACTGTAACCTTTACAGTAGATCCCGGCATCTACAAATCCGTTAAAGATACACCTGTAAAGGTTGTGGGAGACTACACCTGCATAGTGGTACGCAACGACCTCGACGAAAAAATGGTTTACGACCTCTGCAAAACAATGCATGAGAATCAGGAATCCCTTTCCAAGGCAGTGGTGGACATAAAAGAACTGAATCCCGCAACGGCGATTCCTGGAGATCCTATCAAGAGCCATGCAGGAGCAATAAAATACTGGACAGAGGCCGCCAAGAAATAGCCTAAAAGAACTTTTTTATGCACACTCAAAACCAATAAGGCGGGCATCAAGCCCGCCTTTGTCGTTTATGTCTCTGTATCGTTTCGATTTATTTGTCAAGGAGGGTTCCATTTCATGAGAAAACTTGACGGTTTTGTAGCAAAGGCATTATATGTCTATGTCCTTGCTATGGGTTTCTTCCATCTTTATACTGCTGTATTTGGTACCTTTGAGGCCTTTCTCCAAAGGGCAATTCACTTAACGTGGGTGCTGCCTATGGCCTTTGTGCTCTATCCCCTTGTCCCCTTTAAAAAAGACCAGCTTCCTGATACAATAGTGCCCTGGTATGATTGGATTCTTGCTGCTGCTTCCGCGGCTCCTGGCCTATACATCATGATTAATTATGACCAACTCATGATGCGTATGCAGGGAGTTGATGAACTCACCACTGCCCAGCTCATACTTGGCACCATGTTGATCGTGCTTCTTCTGGAAGCAACTCGGCGCATCGTAGGGTTGCCCCTTGTGATCGTAGCATTAGTCTTTACAGTTTATACTTACGTATGTGATGCCAGTTTTCTTCCCTCTGTACTTAGAGGAGTGCCTACAGAATTCGACAGAATTATCGAGGGTATGTTCCTAACAGATGAGGGGATTTTCTCTTCGTCGCTGGGGGTTTCCGCAACCTTTGTAATGATCTTCCTTATTTTTGGCGGTTTCCTTGAGAAAAGCGGCGTCGGCGAATATTTCATGGAATTTGCGCAGGCCTTTACCGGAACTGCAGCTGGGGGACCTGCTAAGATAGCTGTGGTTAGTTCGGCCCTGTTCGGTTCCATATCTGGATCAGCTGTGGCCAACGTCTATGCCACAGGCTCTTTTACCATCCCACTAATGAAGCGCATTGGCTACCAACCTCATTTTGCCGGAGCCGTAGAAGCTGTTGCCAGTGCTGGGGGACAGATTATGCCTCCTATCATGGGCGCCGGCGCATTCGTTATGGCAGCCCTCTTAGGGGTTCCGTTCAATAAGATTATGGTTGCTGCTATTCTCCCCTCACTCTTCTACTATGGCGCTGTTCTTCTGATGGTTCACCTTACTGCAGTCAAAGACGGGCTTAAAGGGCTTCCAGCTGATGAGCTGCCCTCTAAAAAAGCTGTATTCAAGCGACTGTATATGATGTCTCCCGTTGTTCTGCTTGTTTATATGCTTTTGATTGGATATACCCCCATGTATGGGGCCATTGCCGGCATAACTTTGGCTTGGGCTTTGTCGCTTATTAATCCAACCCTGCGTATGGGACCCAAAAAGGTTCTTGAAGCCATACATGATGGATCTGAAAACATCCCCATTATCTGTACGGCATGTGCCTCTGCTGGATTGGTGGTTGGATCGGTAGCTCTTTCAGGTATTGGTTTTAAGTTCGTCAGTGCTGTTATCAGCATTGCCCGCGGAAACTCACTGCTGGCGCTTATTTTGATCGCTCTGGTTTCCCTTATTCTTGGCATGGGACTGCCTACAACCAGCGCCTACATTCTCGGTGCGGCGTTAGGTGTTCCCGCCCTCGTTAAGATGGGTTTTCTTCCAATAGCGGCACATCTCTTCGTGTTCTATTACGCCATTGTTTCCAACATTACGCCGCCAGTAGCACTGGCCGCTTATGCTGCTGCATCTATTGCGGACTCATCGCCCAACAAAACTGGTTTTGCGGCCTGTAGACTAGGTGTCTTGGCATTCATTGTCCCCTTCGCTTTCTGCTACGATCCAGGTCTTATACTTCAGGGCGTACTTACAGAGAACTTAACGTCTCTCATAAGCGGAATAGGAGCTCTTACCGGCATCGCTTTCGCTTTGACAGGTTATGCCCGTGGTCCTCTGCCCTTATGGCACAGAACAGCTTTTGCCATCTCAGCTTTGGCTGCACTATATCATCATCCATTGCTTTCAATTGCTAGTGTGGTATTCACCGTGTTTCTTTTTATGCTATCCAAGCCGAAAGTTGTTGAAGTTACTTGCTGACCTGACTAACATAACAAACTCTATACGCATAATAAACAGTATGGGCGGCCCTTGAGCCGCCCAGTTTTATACTGCCAATGGCAGAAATTGTTTTAAAAGCTCTATCACCTTGTTGATCTTATTCTTAAAATGCACTGCTGTTTTTTAAATTTTAAAAAGAGAGAGCTACATTTGTTGTTTTAAAATAACCATTTCTGTCGTGTCATTCCGATTATAAAAAAGCATGATTGAAGCATTTGCTGCAAATTTATTCGCCAGGTAAGATTTTAGAGCGCTGCTTTCCATTTCTTTGGTACTACGGCCGTTGACTTCAATAATGATGTCTTTAGGCAGCAGACCTTCATCTGCAGCTAAGCTCCCAGGTTCTACTTTTGCAATAAGAATGTATCCCTCACCATTTTTATCTCCTAGAATAATCCCAAGAGCTTTTTGCCGTTCATTTCCAGAGCCAGGAAGTTGATTAACGGCTTCGCTGGCAATCTGATCCATTGGTGTTCCGTCAATTTTATTGCGAATTTCTTTAATAAGAGGAATAAGATGGTCGATTGATCGTTGACGTGCAAGTTGACCCTGCACTAACTCCGTTTCACTAACCATCAACTTGATGTTCCCGTCACGCTCTAACATGTTGAATTTTACCTTGCATAGCTGTGATGTCACCCAAAACCCATCACCAAAATTCTTTGCAACTATAATTTTGTATTTGTCTACTTCATCAACTGTAAAATTTTTGCCAGTCATGACTTCTAAAATCATGTCTTGCACTTCTTCCACTGTTGTTTCATGGATTGTCGTAGTATAGAGTTTAGCGGCGAAGGAAGATGATGCCATAACTATCAATAAGGTTAATATGATAAGAAGCATTCCAAGAATACGTTTCATCTCTTTACCTCCTTTATTTAAACCTTGCTATTCAAAACATTTTAAGGAGGCAGACCGACAGTTTATGGGGGCTCTCAATAACAGTTGTTTGTGGCTTTATCAGCTGGTTTATAGGTGCGTTCTAATCTTATCAACTCTTTATTAGAGCGTTAGGAGGCATTGCTGAAAAGAAATTTCATATTGTTAATCATAGTATGGCTTTTTTCAACCTTTCATCCCATCCCACTTTAGCTCTGTGAAATTTACAGCATTATAGAGACTCAATCCTTAGTTTTAAAGTACGTGTTCCAAAACCCCCAGTCTTAAATGAATTTTCTTGATTTCAAGGTTTCCATCTTTCAAATCAGCAGATGCACAAATTTCTGGTGTTTGATTATTCATTATTTATTGTTCATCCATGAAATAGTCAGAGTCGATGGACATAATTTCATAAGATGCTAGCGGAGAAACCCCTACGCCGAAATCGATCATGTAACTGGATAACTCTTCTCCATCTATCAAAACCACGCTATTCTGTATGTCTTTTACATAGTCTCTGGCATAAGAAGAAAAAAATCCGGTTGTAATAAAAATTCCTTTACGTGCCTTTTTACCTTGAAGTGCCCCTACAAACTTTTGTATTTCAGGCCTGCTCACAGTACCCTCCCATCTTTTTGCCTGGATATATACTACATCCAGGCCCAGACGGTCTTCCTTTATAATTCCATCTATACCTCCATCACCGGTTTTGCCTATGGCCTGACCTGCATCCTTACGAGATCCCCCATAACCCATCTTAAGTAATAGCTCTACCACAAGATTCTCAAAAAAGGCTGGGCTACACTCAATAACCTTTGAGAGTAGTTCTTGGGCCAGATTATGCCGCAAGATCTGATATGATGCCTCCAGAATTTCTTCTGGGGTATCTTTACTTTCAGCTCTCGCGACTCTTTTGTTAACGGGGGTTTTGTTGTTATTCTTAGAGGTATTCAAGAAAGTGACGAACTCCGGGAACTGCTTTAAGTAGCTCACATCAATCTTGCTTAGGTTTTCAGTTAAAACTTGTCTGCCTCTGTCTGTAATGGTATATCTACCCCTGGCTGGCGATTGCAACAATAAGGCTTTCTTGAGATATGTCCTTGTCCAGCTAACCCTATTATCAAAGACTTTTTGCCTTCCACTCGGTAACAGTTCCTTACGTTCTGCCGAAGTCAGTTTGAAATCCGTTGCCAGCAAATCGATCATTTCTTGTTTCGTATGTTCCTTACCATTGGAAAGGTGTTTTAAGAACGGTAACAATAGAGATTGATAATCCGGTATGGTCATGATCTGAACCACTCCTTTATTATCTTTCATAGTGCTCTATTTCTGTCCACTCCTGAATTTGGATTTGACAAACAAAAAATTAATTCTACTCACACAACAATACTACTAACACTCCTTTTTACAAGTAAAGTTCTACAAACAGAGACAAAACGTTATTTTTGAAGAACATCTCTAGTGTGAGACAGAAATTCCAGCGTTTTGCGGCATACTGTACTTCAGATTGGTACGGATCAGGTCTAATTTTTATATCGAAATATCAAGACAAGGAATTGTAAAATTGCTTATTGAACAGAGATTATTAATATTGAAAAATTAGGCGGTAAAATGGGTACTTTATGGATCACGCAATATAAATCAAGTGATACAATGGCTCTAACCAAAACAGAGGTTATATAAGAGATAAGGTAAAATTTTTAAGGGGAGGTTTTTTTATGTCATTTTCACCAAGTTTAAGTTCAGGCTTTACGGCAGCAAGAAACAGAAGTAAGTATATTTCTCCTCAGTCAGGAATGTGTTCTTTGTGTGCAGATAAATGTTTGGGAACTTGTGAGATTGGTCAGGCAGCAGTTCTGGGAAAGATGTCTGTTTATCCCACAACTACAGGCCCTAATCAGATTGCGTCGGAAAAGGATTATCCAGTAGATTTTTCTCATTTCAACATAAACGGTCGTGCTTTTGGCGCCATAGGGACAGAGGCTGATTATGAACATGCTGAGATATTTAACGTTAATCTGGCTTCTGAATATGGTAATGATAATAAAATAAAGCTGGATCTGCCTATTGTTTTGCCCGCTTTAATAAAAATGAACTGGGTTGATTATTTTGGTGGCGCTGCTATGGCAGGAGTTACCTGCATGATAGGGGAAGATGCAAGGAACAAAGACGATGAACTGAAAATAGAGAACGGTAAAATTTCATCGTTCCCTATGCTTCAAAAAATCCATGATAGCTTTTATAAATATTATCGAGGAGTCGGGCAGATGGTGCTTCAGTGCAACGTCGATGACCACCTTATGGGCGTTCCTGAAATAGCTTTGAACAAATATGGCTTTGAGGCTCTGGAATTTAAGTTCGGTCAGGGTGCCAAGGGAACTCAACCGGCCAACAGGATTAAGGACTATGACGAGGCCGTAAAAAAAGTTGAGTGCGGAGCTCTTGTATTTCCCAATCCATTTGATCCTAAAATAATAGAACTTAAGGAAAAGGGTTGTTGTCCTAATTTTTACACTTACGGAAGACTGCCGATGTGGACGGAAGAATCAATGGCAAAACGGATTTCTGAACTACGTGCCATGGGGATGAAAAACGTCTACTTCAAAATGGCTGGTTTCGATCCGTCTGATGTGGAACGTGTAATCAATATGGCAGTGGAAAACAGAGTTGACATGGTAACATTTGATGGCGCTGGCGGTGGTTCAGGTTATAGCCCCTCGAAGATGATGAATGAATGGTCTCTCCCGACAATTTTGCTTGAAAAAGTTGTCGTAGATATCTGTGCAAAACTACAAAAACAGGGCAAGGTTCTTCCTGCAATGGTCATGACTGGTGGTTTTGCCAGTGAAGATCAGATATTCAAGTCTCTTGCATATGGAGATGGATTTATTAATGCTATTGGTGTCTGTCGTGCCTCTATGGCAGCTGCCATGACAGGAAAGACAATTGGAGACGAGATAAAGGCAGGCAGAACGCCCGAATTCTTCAAGAAATTTGGCAGTACTGTAGATGAGGTTTTTCATGATCTGGCTGACCTCAGAGGGATATATGGAAAAGAAGCTGACAACTTTTCTACAGGAGCAATTGGAGTTTTCTCCTATCTCAATAAATTGGCATTTGGCCTGAGACATTTTGCTGCTTTAAACCGTAAGTTCGATCTAAAATATTTTGACAGGAGCGATTTGATTCCGCTCACATACTACGCAAGCGACCTTATGGGTTAAATAAGAGACCGGCCATTCTGAGCAAATCCTTTTAGGCAACTTTGGGATCAATATCCTAATATTGATCAACTCTAAACATAAGATCGGCAGCCAGTAAAAATTCTTCTGCTGGCTGCTGATACTTTTAGGTAGAGGCGAAGGTAAGCCCACTTCACAGCCAGAGATGCTTTAAAACATCGCAAATACTATCTTTATTGAATTTAGTCTTATAATGCTATCATTTTGCCCGCCTCCATCAGACTTGTTGGCGCCCTTACGTAGAATAAATTCAAAAGAATTGGGACCCTGCTACCTCCGATCATCTGTAAAGAGCCATTCGCAACATGATTAGCAAAATCAATGTTGTCAATCTGGCAGAAGCAATTTCCCTTAAATTGCAGAGAGAAGGATAATCCTGATAGATTCGTTTTAGAAATGAAATGGTGCGAGAGAGGGGACTCGAACCCCTACGGCCGAAACCACTGGATCCTAAGTCCAGCGCGTATACCAATTCCGCCACTCTCGCACATATTGAAAGGTCGTATCCTTGATGTTCAGTGCGTTATCATAGCATCATCTTTTTCTATTGGCAACATTAGCGTTAGAAACTCATAGCCCTTTCTTTTGATGTCTCTTATGCAAGCAGTGAAGTGTGTTCTGAACAAGTTCTTTATCAGCTATAATCATAACGTTCAAAGTTAAGTTTGAGAAAGGAGGAGCCTTATTGCGTTTTTCCTTAAAAGCCCTGCTTTTTACAATATTTGTGCTTGCTCTTGTCTTCTCTATTCCGTGGATATGGATAAACATAGAGTACCTTGCTATAAAAACGGTGGAAGGGGAAATTGCTGTTCTTCCTACTCTTCTCAGATTAGCCAGGATGGGCTGGAAAATCTTTCTTGACTATGTGCCCTATATTTTCACTCTCTACATTATTACCGCAGCGGGAGTTATTTTTATGGAAGAGAAGAACCCTGATCGCACAATAGCCTGGCTTTTGGCCTTGATACTTGTTCCTGTGATAGGGTTTTTGTTTTACTTTCTTTTAGGGCCGGATCCCAAGCGGAGAGCCATTTTTAAACGGTATAAGAAAAAACGTTTTTACCGTTCTATCCATAGAGAAACGTTTTTACCGCCGTTGGATGTGGAAAACGAAGAAATACCTTCACGCCTTGTTTCTCTTCTAGAATTAACATCTCACGGTCGGCTCACCTACCACAATATAGTAGACATGCTATTAAATGGTGATGAGGTTTTTCCAGCAATTCGTGAAGCTTTAGAAGAGGCCAAGCGATACATACACTTGGAATACTTTTCTATATCAAATGACGAAACAGGGTCTGCTCTCTTTGAAATCCTTCGAAAGAAGGCAAGGGAAGGGGTTAAGGTACGGGTTATATATGATAGCGTCGGAAGCTGGCGGTTGGGACGCCGTTTTGTGAAGGAACTGAGGCAGCAGGGAATTGACGCCGAGCCATTTTTGCCTGTTTCGTTTCCCATGATCCGTCGAGATTTAAATTTTCGCAACCACAGAAAAATAGTTGTGGTCGACGGAAAAGTCGCTTTTACCGGAGGCCTGAATATAGGCGATACCTATCGTGGCCTTGACCCCCGTATGGGTTTTTGGCGGGATACCCATATTCGCATCCAAGGTGAAGCCGTAGCCTGTGTTCATGAGATTTTTTTAAACGACTGGTTTTTTTGTACCGGGCATAGTCTGCCTGAAACAGAAACATTCTGGGATAGCAATGCCCTGCCTGATGTTGTTTTACCTCTTCAAATTGCCGCGAGCGGTCCAGATTCCGACTGGCGCTCAATATTGCAAGGGTACTTTTTCCTTATTACTGCGGCCCGTAAAAGAGTCTGGATAACCACACCTTACCTGGTCCCGGATGATAGCTTGAAAATGGCATTGGTAACAGCAGCGTTAAGCGGTGTTGATGTGCGTATTATTCTCCCCTCCCGTCCTGATCATAAAGTGGTTTTTTGGGCAACCCGATCAAATATTGATGACATGCTTCGCGCCGGAGTGAGAATATATACCTACGCAAACGGATTTATTCACTCGAAGATCGTTATGGTAGATGGGAAATGGATTTCTGTAGGAACCACTAACCTGGATAACCGTAGTTTAGATATCAATTTTGAGATTCAGGCGTTCATATATAGTCGTTCTAAAACTAAGGATTTTGAAATACAATTTCTAGAAGACCTCAAAGAATGCGTAGAGCTTGATTTGCGCACTCATTCTCAGCGCCCCGTTTATGATAAGGTGCGAGAGTCTCTTGGGAGGCTTTGGTCGGCTCTGTTGTAAAGGAGTATGAGTTTTTTGACAAGAATCAAAAGGTCAGAGGGTGGCGTTATAGCTGCCTATATAGCTCTGTATGCTGCCCTTTCTTACTTTTTATATTTTTACTTCCAGCTAAAAAATATGCCGCCCTTTTCCTGGGAAAGCGTTGTTTTGGCATGGGTTTGCGGAACTGTGTTGATATTAGTCTCTGTCATTCCAGCCCGCTGGTCTTCTCACCTACTCTGTGAAATACATACACTTCTGGCATGGATGGGAGTAACAGGCATCGCTTTTGGCTTTTACTTTATTTTTGCATCAATTGTTTTTGACGCCATTCTCTACTTTTTGCCCACGATGCATTTCCCCTTTTCCCCTTTCGGCGAGTTATGGATAGCCGCAGGCGTGGCTTTAATCCTCTGCTTTTACGGTTACAGAGAGAGCATGAAAGTTCGTATCATCCGTGTTCAACTAGAAACAGACAAGCTGCCTGATGACATTAGTAATTTTAGGATTTTACAGATATCCGACCTGCATCTTGGCATATTAATCAATAAGAAAATGTTGCGACAGATCATGAAACAGATTCAAGAAGAAAATCCAGATGTCATTGTTTCGACTGGGGATCTTTTAGATGGCGAAATTGAAGATGTAGAAACAATTTCTCAAATGATGCTTCACTACAATCCGCCTTATGGGAAATATGCAGTAACTGGAAATCATGAATTTTATGCAGGGATAGAACATGCACTGGATTTCACTGGGAGAGCGGGGTTTCAGGTGCTGCGGGGCTCCGTCGTGAATATTGGTTCTATTAGCATAGCCGGAGTAGATGATCCAGGCGGACATTTTATTCTGGGGCAACCGGAAGTGGACGAAAGCCAGCTATTGAAAGACTCGCATCAGACACCAACATTTACTTTACTCTTAAAACACAGACCCCTTATTCATCGCGATGCCGTTGGAAAGTTTGATTTGCAGCTTTCCGGACATGTGCATCGGGGACAACTCTTCCCTTTTATGGTATTTACTTGGCTTTTTTATAAGCATACTGCGGGACTTATGGATTTGGGAAAGGGCTCATGGCTCTATGTAAGTCGCGGCACCGGTACATGGGGGCCGCCTGTGCGAATCTTAGCTTTTCCTGAATTGACCGTAATCGACCTGGTTTCAAGGCATGAAATGGTGGACCGTATATAGTATAAGCAGCTATTAACATGTTTTATCTAACTTGTCTTGACTTCTACGAGATTTATAAGTAACCTGTATTTAATATTAACTACATCGGCGTAAGATATGGTTATGTGGCTTTCCGCAAAAAAGCCTGAAACACATACGATTTGCAATTAATGATGATAACAACCCACCTAAAGTTCTCACATAGTTAGAAGATATGATCCTACTACTTTGTATGCTTTTATTTCAACATTCTGCACTTACGCGTTTTGCAAACGTATTTTTAATATAAAAAATTGACCCTCTTATTCCGAACGTAAAATTAGATCATGGAAATATTTATCAAAATAAGTCATTGTGCGGAGTCTCGCAGTTAATGCGCTTTTATTACAAGAGGGGGTTATTTAGATAACCAGTTTTTCTGCCATAGATTTTGAAGCAGCAAATGAGAAAAGATGCAGCCCATCTATTCTTGGGATAACTATTGTTGAAAATGGTGAAATTACAGAAACGAAATCGTGGCTCATAAAACCACCTAAAGATTATTATTACTTTACTCCTTTCAACAATATGAGCGTGAAGAAGTTGGCCTACTATTCCCCTACCTTAAATAAGGGTTATCCAATAAGGTGTAATGAGAACTTGACAAATATAAAGAGGTACACCATAATTTACTTAACTTATAGGTTAATAAAATGATATTAGAGATCATCGTTAAAGGAAATTTCACTGTTTGTGGAATTGTTATGCCTAATAATGATGATCTTGATTGTACTTTTTTCTTTTCTGAAGAATGGATGCCTCCTAATTCTAGGTGGGAAAGAAACAGAATTAAATTAATGAGACAAATCGACCTTGCTGCAAAAGACCCAAAGCTTGTATCGATATGTTGCCACTCCATTGCTCCTGAAATTTGGCAATTTAAGAGTGGCCCATATAGAATTCCCTGGTTTTACGATGAGGGAAAGTTAATTATCTGTTCCCATGTCTTCGTAAAAAAGCAGAAAAAAACTCCAAAAGCTGAAAGGGATAGGGCAATAAAAGCCAGGGAGGATTACTTAAAAGCAAAAGAATCTGGGGCCATAGTGTTTAAATGAGGTGATTAAACATGGAATACGGAAGAAGGTTTAAGAAAGCCTTCGAGAAGGCTAGAAAATCAGTTGACTATTGGATGGAAGATTTAAGACTCGATTTCTTGAATTCTCTTATTGCAACGATTGAAGCAAAAGGGATTTCTCAAAAGGAGTTAGGAAAGCGTTTGGGGAAATCGGAAGCATATATCAGTAAAGTTATTAATTCCAATTCTTCAAATTTTACATTGAAAACTATGATACAACTTTGTCTTGCCCTTGATTCCAAGATTTCCTTAAAAATTGAAGACATCGAACCTGTATCAGATTTTAATTGGCAAGGATTAACAAACGCACATGAAGTCGTTCCCGTGTTATGGGGAAGCAGTGATGAGACCGTTCTTGTGCCATTAATGAAAAATCATGGGGAGAAATTTTATGAACATAATGAATGTCCCGGTGCCGCTTGAAATCGATCATTATTTTTTCCCAGAGATAGTATTTAAGGCTTTTCCGCCAGGAAAGAAAAAGAAAAAAGTAGTCCCTGACTGTAATGTAAATTATTCTCATACGCCTCTTGATAATTCTGGAACATTTCAGGTTTTTCTTCGAGTTATATCGAATGAAGATGAAAAGTCAGAGCACTACTATTATAAATTCAGTATAGCAGCTGTAGGCATCTTCAAATGGAGCAATGGATTTCCTCCTGGTGAAAAAGAAAGGAAAGCCTTTGAAGAAAGGTTAGTCATTACGGGGTTAAGTATCCTTTATAGTGGCGTTAGAAATATGCTCCAAACTATAACAGGAATCGGTCCCTATTCTCCACCTTATATCCTCAAACCTATTTCTTTTGTGCCAGGAACGGAGGAAGGATCCTTAACACCTGAATCTCCAAACGAATAAGAAACAGATTTGGCCAATAATTAATCCGTATAATTTATACTAAAACATTTAAGCCTAGCGTGATTTTCGCACTAGGCTTTTGCTTTTGTTATCAACATTCAAATTGAGCTAACTGCCGCTCAATTACAGTATTTGGACAACCATACTCATTAAAAAAGTAGACGGATGTTTTTGTTTCAAAACCGTGTAAGATGTTTTCAGAAGTTTCTCGTTCAGAGGTAAAACTAGGCGAAAAGTTGACTATTACTGATTTTGTCTATTTCAAGGCATGAAATGGTGGACCGTACAGGAATCGAACCTGTAACCCCCTGATTAAGAGTCAGGTGCTCTGCCGATTGAGCTAACGGTCCACGATAAACATTCTATTTATTTTAAAATGGTGCGCCCGGCAGGATTCGAACCCGCGGCCTACGGATCCGAAGTCCGTCGCTCTATCCAACTGAGCTACGGGCGCGTACCGCAATTTTTAAATGGGGTGAGCGAGGGGACTTGAACCCCCAACCACTGGAGCCACAGTCCAGCACTCTAACCAATTGAGCTACGCTCACCGTGTCAAGTGGCGCGCCCGGCAGGATTCGAACCCGCGACCCACGGCTTAGAAGGCCGTTGCTC
>NZ_DGZF01000006.1:0-130607 GCF_002396985.1 Aminobacterium sp. UBA4987 | reverse complement strand
ACTTGCATGTGTTAAGCACGCCGCCAGCGTTCGTCCTGAGCCAGGATCAAACTCTCCATAAATTACTTAAATTGGCTCGCTTTACATCTGCGCACTGTATTCTCTTTTCAAGCTTCGTAACGATCGCTGCCCTAACTGGCAACGGCGAAAAATATACCATGCCTTTGAAGGGAATGCAAGCCCTTTTTAAAGTTTTTATAAAAAATCTTTTGAGATGATATAATTTCTCCGTCAATGAACAAGATGCAGTCTCCTGAAAATACATTTATACTAGGTAACATGTTGTTTGGAGGAGGTTTTTAAATATGACGAGAAAAAAACCCGAATTAAACGCTGCAAAGCGTGACGGGAAACAACCCCCACAATCTGGCGGTTTATATCTTATCCGAAAAATACTTTTTTTAGTTCTATTGGTAATGGCGGCAGGCATTGCCGTTGTTTTTGTTTTTGGAGCTCTTTATATAAAAGAAATATCTGAAGAGCTCCCATCAACATCGCAAATACTTGCTCACAAAGAAAACGTGGCAAGTACGGTTTATGACAGAGATAACGAGATTATAGCACGATTATTTACTGAGAATAGAAGACCTGTGCAATTGAAAGATATTTCTCCATGGATACTAAAATGTACTTTAGCTGCAGAGGATTCCTCTTTTTATCAGCATGGCGGGATAAGAGTTACTGCCATTGGAAGAGCATTAATGGTTGATATTCTCCATCGGGGAGCCCGCCAGGGAGGTAGCACTATTACCCAGCAATTAGCTCGTAATCTCTTCTTATCCCAGGAAAAGACCATTAAAAGGAAAGCAAAGGAGATTATGCTCGCCATTCGCATGGAACAGCTTTTCTCGAAGGATAAGATCCTTGAAATGTATCTCAATACCATATATTTTGGACATGGCGCCTGGGGGATAGAGACAGCAGCTAAAACTTATTTTGGTAAGGAATCAAGAAATCTTACCCTCTCTGAATCTGCTGTTATCGCAGGTCTAATAGCTGCTCCAGAACGGTATAGCCCACTCAACAATATAAATAACGCCAAAAAACGCCAAGGATATGTCCTCGGCCGTTTAGTAGACCTCGGATGGATCGATAGTGAAACAAAAGAAAAAGCATATATTGAAGAAATTAACTTAAAGCATGTCCCAAATAAAGTTACAGAATTTAACAAGGCCCCTTATTTTATTTCACACTTGCTCATTAATCACCTCCTCCCTACCTATGGAGCTGATCTTGTATATAGCGGCGGTATGGAGATATACACAACTATTGACCTGGATCTGCAGGAAAAAGCTGATAATGCGATCAAGATGTTGAAAAGCCAAGGGGCTCTTGTTGCACTGGATCCTCTCACAGGAGAAGTTTTAGCCCTCACAGGAGGAAAAGATTTTTCAACAAGCAAATTTAACAGGGTTACTCAGGCTTATCGTCAGCCTGGCTCTGCCTTTAAACCCTTCGTCTTTGCTGCTGCTCTGGAAAAAGGCATTATGCCTACTGATCATTTTCTTGATGCACCCCTCTCATATGATGTCCCGGGAGAAGAAAAAACATGGGAGCCTGGCAACTATGGCCAAAAATTTCACGGGGAAGTGACCGTTCTCGACGCTCTCATTCATTCTTATAATACGGTGGCGGTACGCATGGCCGATATTACAGGTGTTAGCAATATTATAAAGATGGCACGAAGCACAGGAATTACTTCTTCCCATTTGCCTCATGATTTATCGATTGCTCTTGGAACCGCAAGTGTAACACCATTAGAAATGGCTACTGCCTTTTCAACTTTTGCAAACGGAGGTCATGTTGTTTCTCCTTTGATGATACGTGAAATTCGATCAGGGAATGGAGACGTGCTTGAATTCCATAAGCCAGAGATACGAGAAGGGATCTCTCCTGTCACAGCAACTGTTATTCGCTCTCTCATGGAAGATGCGGTTCGAGCTGGTACAGGAAGAAATGCCCTTATCCCCGGATGGGAAACTTTCGGTAAAACTGGAACTACAAATGAGTATAGCGACGCATGGTTTGCAGGAGGTGTTCCTGGCCTTGTCACTATTGTCTATGCAGGAAATGATGACCATAAAGCCCTTGGTAGAAATGCAACTGGAAGTGCTATTGCAGTACCAGTGTGGAAGAGTTTTATGAGCGAGGCTGTTAAAGTGCTTCACCTTCCGCAGGCCTTTGATATCCCTCAGGGTCTTGCAGTAGAAGCTGTTCGAGTATGCAGGCAAACTGGTTTTTTAGCCGCTCCTGGCTGTTCAGCCGCAACCTTGCTTCTGCCAGCAGGATCGACTCCTACAACCACATGTCCTATCCATGGAGGAGATATCTTTGCCTGTCAAAATGACTCCTTGGCTCCAAGACTTTATCTTCTTCCTCAAGACGAGGAACATTACTATACTTATGCCAAATTCCCAGATGGAGATATTCCTTTCTCTCTCGCCGGTTCCGATATAGAGGTGAAGGTGTCTTCAACTGTTGAGGAAAAATCGCAACTATCGCACAAACCAGCACAAAAATCAGTTATCCCTGTTGGAGAGCAAGATCCGTACAAGGACGATCCCAGCCCTGCCCAAACAATCGAGGAACGCTACCAGGACCTTCTAAAGCAATACGGCATTACAAACTAAAGCCGTATAAAAGATGCAACTCAAAAATTAAAAGGGCAAAACCGAAAAACTCGGTTCTGCCCTTTTTTCTACGAATGTCTATTCTATCTGTTTCGAATACTGTTAAGAATAATACGCTGCTCTACTCCTGCTACAAGCTTTCTCGTATAGGCTACAGTATCAGGATTGACACTCATGCTGTCTATTCCTTCTCTTACAAGGAACTCGGCAAAATCCGGATAGAGAGATGGCCCTTGTCCACAGATGGAGCATGTTTTCCCATGCTTATGCGCCGCTTGGATCAATGTGCGAATAGCACGCTGCACTGCAATGTTCCTTTCATCAAAGTATCCCATGTTGTTCAATATGCCTGAATCTCTGTCAACTCCCATTATGAGCTGTGTCAGGTCGTTACTTCCAATGCTGAAACCATCAACCATCTGGGCAAATTCCTCCGCAGCAAACACAACTGACGGAACTTCTGCCATGATCCAGATTTTAAACGAAGAACTCCTCTCCAAACCTTCGGAACGAAGGATATTCATGACACTTTCAAGCTCCCATGTAGTTCGAACGAAAGGAAGCATCATCCAGACGTTTATGAGGCCGTACTCTTCTCTGACTTTGCGCATTGCCTGACATTCAAGTCTGAACCCCGCTTCATATTCAGAGGAAATGTACCGAGAAACACCACGCCAACCAATCATTGGGTTGTTCTCTACAGGCTCAACTTCTTCCCCGCCTTTAAGTCCTCTGAACTCATTTGTTCTGAAATCACTCATGCGCACTACGACTGGACGGGGGTAAATAGCCTGGGCTACTGTGGTTATTCCCTCAGACATTTTATCTACAAGAAGCTTTCCCTGCCCTGTCTTAACAAGATACATAGGATGTATACCAACCATATTGGTAAATATAAATTCCGTACGCATTAACCCTATCCCATCAAAGGGAAGGTTCTTATATCTGTCAATTATAGAAGGCTCGCCCAGATTCATGTAAATTTTAGTTCCTGTAATAGGCGCTAACTGGTGGACAAGCTCTTCTATCGGAAGAGCTTGAGCACCTGGTGAAACTAGAGTAGCTTTTTCCGCTTCTTTCTTTTCGGGTACAACGTTACCTTCAAAGACAACGCCCCGAGTAGCATCAACTGTAACAAGCATCCCTTCTGCAAGTACTGCCGTCCCGTTTTTCGAACCTACTATACAGGGAATGCCCAGTTCTCTTGAAACGATAGCGGCATGGCACGTTCGTCCACCTTCATCGGTCACAACGGCAGCAGCTTTCCGCATAGCAGGAACCATGTCCGGATTTGTCATCCCCGTCACAAGGATGTCGCCATCTTTTACCCTCGCTATCTCATTTATATCCTCGATAACGATAACTTTTCCAACTGCGGTCCCTGGAGATGCCGCCAGACCTCTTGCCAGGACATTCAACTTTGTTTCTTTTGGGGTTGTGTTCTGATCCACAGAACTCTCTCCTTTAGCTAAAGTTGTAATAGGACGGGCCTGCAGAATATATAGTTCCTTTGTATCTTGGTCGAGAGCCCACTCTATATCCTGAGGAGCGTTATAAAGGGACTCTATTGTTTTTCCAGCTTTACCAAGGGTTATTATTTCCATATCTGTAAGGCACTGCATCTTTACCTTATCCGGCCCAAGAAAATCTTTAACCGCAACTTTTACAGTGCCTATATCTCCATCTTTTTCGACGATCATGGTGTTCTTTTCAGATATTGTTTTCTCCACTACATCGAGATGATCTTTCTCCAGTATAAATTCATCTGGAGTAACAACTCCAGAAACAACAGCTTCTCCGAGCCCCCAACTTGCGTTGATCATAATTTGATTGAGGTCATTGGAAACAGGATTAGCTGTAAATAGAACACCAGACTTCTCACTTCTAACCATTTTTTGTACTACAGCGCTCAAGGCTACTTCAAAGTGATTGAAGTCCTGTTTTTCCCGATAATAGGTCGCTCGAGCTGTCCAAAGGGAAGCCCAGCATCTCTGAACATGTTTTAAAACTTCTTCTGCTCCTCGAATATGAAGGTAAGTATCCTGCTGTCCTGCAAAAGAAGCATCTGGCAAATCTTCAGCTGTCGCAGAACTTCGGACTGCAACCTGTACATTTTCCAATCCAGTTTTTTGGGCAAGCTGAACATAGGCTTCTTTTACTTCTTTTTCAATTTCTTTGGGAAAGGGCGCTTCCATAATAAGCTTTCTGATCTCTCCGCATTTGTCAGAAAGATCATCTGTGTTTTCAAAATCTATGTTGCGAATTATGTTCTCTATGGATGCATTGAGGCCAGAAATTCTGATAAAATCCCTGTAAGCTCCTGCAATTACACAAAACCCAGGAGGGACAGCAACCCCATTCTGAGTCAATTCACCGAGATTTGCTCCCTTTCCTCCTACAAGTGGTATGTCGTTGCGATTAACTTCCGAAAACCACCTGATATACTTATGTGTTCCCATCTTACTGCCTCCTCGTTAATTAATGAAGCCCAGCGCAGCCTGAGCAGCTGCCAGTCTTGCCACTGGTATCCTGAAGGGCGAACAGCTGACATAGTTAAGGCCGATAATGTGACAAAAGGCAATACTTTCTGGATTACCACCATGTTCGCCACAAATGCCCAAAGACATGTTTTGTCGTGTTTCTCTTGCTTTTTTAACACAAAGACGCATCATCTCTCCAACGCCTTCTCGATCAAGGGTATGAAAGGGATTCTCCTGCAATATACCTTTCTGTAAATAGGCCCGTAGGAACTTGGACTCCGCATCGTCCCTTGAATACGCAAAAATCGCTTGTGTCAAATCATTCGTTCCAAAACTAAAAAAATCTGCAACTTTCGCTATTTTATCAGCAACCAATACAGAATGGGGAACTTCTATCATGCTTCCTACTTTGTAGTCAACAATAACCCCTGTACTCTTATAGTACTCTTCGGCAATTCTGTCTACCATATCGCGGAATATTTCCATTTCTTCAGAGAGACCGACAAGAGGTATCATTATTTCTGGGAAAACAGCTATTTCTTCTCCTAGAACCAAAAGAGCTGCTTCGAAAATAGCGCAAATCTGGGCTTCATAAATTTCAGGATGCAAGATACCAAGGCGGCACCCTCTGAATCCCATCATCGGATTGATTTCTTTAAGCATCTCTATTTTTTTGAGCACTGCTTCCATTTCTAAAATTTTTTTCTTCTGTGCTGGAGATTGCTTTTCCCTTTGCATCTCGAACAACTTTTGTCGTACAACGTTTTCTTTTGGCAGAAATTCATGGAGAGGCGGGTCTAACAGGCGAATGATAACAGGGCAGCCGCTCATCTCCCTAAAAATATCAGCAAAATCATTTTTCTGCATTTCCTTTAAAAGTTCAAGGTCTTTAAGGCGACTTTCTTTATCAGGAGCCATTATCATATGCTCCATAACAGGAAGTCGATCCTGAGCCATAAACATGTGCTCCGTCCGACACAAACCGATCCCCTTAGCACCAAACTCCCTCGCTCTTCGGGCATCTTCGGGAGTATCAGCATTTGCCCATACTTCCAGAGAGGCCGCCTCATCTGCCCATTGAAGAAAAACGGAGAGCTCTTTAGTAATTTTTGAGTCTACAAGGGGGGCTTCTCCTGCATAAACTCTACCGTTGCTTCCATCTACCGTAATAATATCCCCCTCTTTAAGGATCAGGCTTTCTCCGTAAAGAACCTTTTCATCCACATCAATGAAAAGCTCTTCGCAACCGCTTACGCAAGGTTTACCCATACCTCTGGCAACAACAGCAGCATGGCTTGTCATTCCGCCACGACTTGTTACCACACCTTCCGCGACAGCCAGTCCATGAATATCATCTGGACTCGTTTCAGGGCGTACAAGAATAACATTCTTTCCCTCATCATTCCACTGTACTGCTGCCTCTGGAGAAAACACTATCATGCCTGAACATGCTCCTGGTGACGCTGGCAACCCCTCTGCTACAAGAGGCACATCCACCTGGCTGCCTATCTGTTTGTGAAGAAGAAGTTCTGCTTCCCGTGGCGTAACTCTAGTTAAAGCTTCACTTTTACCTATAAGGTTTTCCTGAACCATATCATGAGCAATCCTCACTGCTGCTTCTGCTGATCGTTTACCACTTCTTGTTTGAAGAATGTAGAGCTTACGGTTTTCAATAGTAAACTCAACATCCTGCATATCCTTATAAAACCTTTCTAAAGACCCTGTGATATCAACCAGCTGATTAAACATGTCAGCCATCATATAGCGCAATTCTGATATGGGGATAGGGGTTCGTACTCCCGCAACTACATCTTCTCCCTGAGCATTAATGAGAAATTCCCCATAAAGGTCTGCAGAACCATCGGAAGGGTTTCGTGTAAAACATACACCTGTGCCGCACTGCTCGTTAAGATTTCCAAAAACCATTGAGACTATACTAACAGCAGTCCCTAAATTATGTGGAATACTATGAAGATTGCGATATGTAATAGCTCTTGGGTTGTTCCAGCTCTTAAAAACAGCGGTAAGAGCCATTTTTAACTGCTCCCATGGGTCATATGGGAAAGAAGAATGAGTGTGGGATTCATAAATGTGAAGGTAGGCCGCAGCAATTTCTTCAAGGATCTGGGCAGGAATTTGATAATCATATAGTAAATTATTTTTTTTCTTGGCCTCATCGAGAACTTTTTCAAAAAGATCAGGGCTCAAACCAGCAACAACTTCACCGAACATTTGAATCAGTCGCCTGTAGCTATCGAGAGCAAATCTTCTGTTTTGAGAGGCTTCTGCCATATACTCCAACGTATCCCGATTGAGTCCAAGGTTGAGTACGGTATCCATCATGCCTGGCATAGAAACTGGGGCGCCAGACCTCACAGAAACCAGAAGGGGAGTGGGGCCACTGCCCCATTTTTTGCCCGTTTTAGCCTCCATTCTGAGAATTGCTTCCTGTATATCCGGCCAAATTTTGTCCACTAAAAAACTTTCCCCTTCTAAAAATTCCACACAGGCTTTAGTTGTCACAATGAATCCGGGAGGGACAGGCATTCCATTCTGTACCATTTGAGAAAGATTGGCCCCTTTACTGCCAAGAATGTCCTTCATTGTGGCGTTTCCTTCTTCAAAATCATAAACATACTTGTTGGGTACTTTATCTCTCATAGCATTACTCACCTCCTCGTCTAAATATTGGAGGGATCTAATGTCTGATGTAAGCTAATATCTCTTGTGCGGTCTCCTCAAGAGCACGATCCGTAACGTCAAAAACTCTTACGCCGAGTGCTTTCATGATTGAATCTGCATACGCCAGTTCCTCATAAACCTTGGCTGTCTGAGCATAGTCGGAACCTTCTGAATCAAGACCTAACATAACGAGCCTTTTAAGACGGATATCTATGAGAGCCTTTGGATCTATAGTTAAACCTATGATCCGAGAAGAATCCACTTCAAATAATTCTTCAGGGGGAGCAAGATCAGGGATCAAAGGAATGTTCGCTGTTTTAATGCCCTTATGGGCAAGATACATTGAAAGAGGGGTTTTACACGTTCTTGAAACTCCAATAATGATAAGATCAGCTTCAGGAAGAAGATGGGTGTTGCTGCCATCATCACAGCTGATGGTAAACTCAACCGCTTTGACCCGTTTAAAATACTCTTCGTCCATAACATGGGAAAGCCCTGGCTTCTCAAGAGGCTCTTTATCCAGAATATCAGAAAGAGTGTTGAGCAGCGGTCCAAAAACATCTATAACATCAACGTTCAAGGAGTCGCTATTTTCAATGACCCAATGGCGCACAGTCTTATCTACAAATGTACAAATGACAATGGCGTGTTTAGAAGATGCAATTTCCAGCATTTCCCTTGCCTTATCTATATTGTTAATGTAGCGAAAACGGCGTAATTTTACGCTCTGGGGGTCAAATTGACTTGAAGCAGCCCGTGCCACGCTTTCCGCCGTTTCTCCGGTAAAATCGGAAACCACAAAAACTTCAACCTGTTTTTTCATGTCGTGCATATATTCTACCCCCGAAGAAAATCCATTATTTCCTGTGCGTTCTCTTCTACTGCCCGACCCGTTACATCATAGATGCGACAGCCAAGCTGCGACATTATATTACTGGCGTACTCTAATTCTCGTCTGACTCTCTCCCTGTTAGCATAGGCTGAAGCTGCTGGATCAAGCCCTAGAAGCTTCAGCCTTTCCTCTCGTATTTGTATTAACTTTGAAGGATCTATAACTAAGCCAATGAGTCGCTCTTTGGGAACGGAAAAAACCTCTTGGGGAGGATCTACTTCTGGTATTAGCGGAATATTGGCCACTTTGAATCCCCGATTCGCAATATACATTGAAAGAGGCGTTTTCCCCGTTCGGGAAACTCCCAATATAACAAGATCCGCTATGGGAAGAGCCGGTGGGTTTCGTCCATCATCACACTGTATAGCAAATTCAACAGCCTTAACCCGCCTGAAATACTCTTCATCCATACGGCGATTCAGTCCTGGCGATTCCAAGGGGTCCTCCCCCAGCCTTAACTCGAGAAGTTCTAATAGGGAACCAAGAAGATCCACAAAAGGTATCCCCAATTTCTGAGCTCTTAGGGCCATTGACCGCCTTAAATTCCTATTCACCAGAGTACACACAACAACAGGGCGGGCAAGCGCCGCCTGTTGTAAAATGTCCTTCACCTTTTCTTCTGAGTCTACATAGCGAAATCGGGTAACCTGACTAAAGGAAGACTCGAACTGACTCATAGCTGAGTGAGAAACATGTTCCGCTGTTTCTCCTGTAGAGTCTGAAACTATAAACAATGACAGAGAGCTCATTTTCCCCCTCCTAGTTTTTCAGGACACCCAGATCTCCAACTTCTTTGAAAATACTATTACAGCGAGAAAGTAAGGCTAATCTATTCTGCCTGATGTCAAGGTCGTTATCCATAATCATAACATCGTCAAAGAAAGCCGTGATGCGTGGAGAAAGCCTCGATAGTAGAACCATCAGCTCGTCCCAATCATATCTTTCCAAAGCATCCTCTACTAATGGCGTCATTTCATTCATTTCTAAAAACAGCTCATTTTCCACATTTTTCTGAAAAAGCTCCTGGGCGATATCTTTGGAGTACTCTTCTGCCTTTGATAAGATATTTCTAACCCGTACCGCTGCTGTAACAAGGTCCACAAACCATTCTTCATTCTTCACCTTATTAACAACATTTAAAAAGTGAAGGGCCTGCAAGGGTTTGCGTCCAACAACTGAAATAGCCAACGTCACAAGATCGTGCTCATAGCCCTTTTCTTTTAGCTGTACATGAAGCCGCTGTTCAAAAAAACTCCTGGATTGCTCTAGTATCTTTTCAGGCACCTCGAAATTTTGTCCTGCTTGAGAGATAAGATCCGCAATATCTACATCCAGATCGACTCCCCAGATAATCTCGTTAATACATCGTGCTGCCCGTCTGAGAGCATAGGGATCTTGGGAACCGGTGGGCTGAAGACCTACCTTGTGGCAATTTACAATAACAAAAATTCGTTCTGCTATGCCAAGTATTGCTCCTATGATATCTGATGGGACAGTGTCGCCAGCGGACTTTGGGAGATATTGTTCATAAATAGCTTTTGCGACTCTTTCCGGCTCCCCATTACGAAGGGCATATTCACGCCCCATAATTCCCTGAAGTTCTGGGAACTCATACACCATATTGGTCAACAAATCGCATTTTGAGAGTAAGGCAGCTCTGTCTACAAGTTTAGCCTCATCTAAAAACCCAAGTTTTTCACAAAGATATTTCGCCAGTTTCTGGGTTGCTTTGATTTTATCGTAAAGGGACCCTAGTTTTTCCTGGTAAACAATGCTCTTTAACCCCTCTATACATCCCGCAAGAGGTTTTTTCAGATCTTCCGCCCAGAAAAATGCGGCGTCTTCGAGCCTTGCCCGCAATACCCGTTCATTTCCTTCACGCACTACCCCCATATTCGTAGCCCTGTTATTACTTACCCCTACAAAGAAAGGCATAAGTTTGCCGTTTTCACTTCGTACAGGAAAGTATTTTTGATGTTTTTTCATACTTGTCGTCAATACTTCCTCTGGTATATCGAGAAATTTCTTGTCAAAAGAACCATAAAAGGGAATCGGAAACTCTACAAGATACAGGTTTTCATCAACGAGCTCAGGGTCAAGTTCTACTTTGCCCCCAATTTCTTTCTCGAGGGCGGTTATGCCCGAAATCATTTTTTGTTTTCGTTTTTCCTGATCGAGGATAACATAGTTATCGTATAGCTTTTCCATAAATTCTGACGCATCGGCAACATCAATGCTCCTGGATCCCATAAAGCGATGGCCCCTAGTTGTTCGGCCACTTTCTATGCCGCCATAAGTAAAGGGAACTATTTCTTTATCGAGAAGGGCAACGATCCAACGAATAGGTCTGGCAAATTTTATTGTCGGATCAAGCCAATACATATTCTTAGGAAAAACAATCTGGCCCATAATATTAGTTAGTATTTGAGGAAGCAAATTCTGAACAGGGTTCCCCTGTTCAGAAATGACTGCAAAGGCATAACGCACCCCATCTACTTCCTTATGGGTTAATTCTTCGTAGTTAACCCCCTTGCTCTTAGCAAATCCTATGGCAGCTTTAGTTGGGTTTCCATTGGCGTCAAAGGCTGACTCCCATGTCGGCCCCTTATAGGTCATTATTTTATCTTCCTGGTTTTCCTGAACATCCCTAATAGTAAGAGCTATGCGGCGAGGAGTTCCATATGCCCCTATCCGTCCATGCTTAATGCGGGCTGTTTCAAATTCTTTTTCAGCGTAACTTACGATGGTTTCTAATGCGTCAGGAAGAAAGCGTGATGGAATTTCTTCAGTTCCTATTTCAAGTAAAAGATTTTTATATGCCATGACTCTTCACCTCTTCCATGGTCTAGCGAGAAAATTTATTCATAAAAGGATAGTTCATCTCTTTGCGGCTTCCCGCATATCTTTCACAGCAAAGACTCGCAAGGGCCCGAATACGGGAGATGTAGCCTGTTCGTTCCGTTACACTAATAGCATTCCTTGCATCCAGAAGATTGAAAGTGTGGGAACACTTCAGTACATAATCATAAGCAGGAAGTACATACCCTTCAGCAAGGATATGATTCGCCTCCGCTTCATACATGGTAAAAAGTTTAAAAAGCATATCCGTGTCTGCTATTTCAAAATTATAGTGAGAAAACTCCACTTCATCCCAATGGTGAATATCTCCGTATGTTACATTATCAACCCAGGCAAGATCATATACATTCTCCACTTTCTGTACGAACATGGCTATACGCTCAATGCCATAGGTCAGCTCCGCAGGAACCAGAGCCATATCTACACCGCCAACCTGCTGAAAATAGGTAAACTGAGTCACTTCCATTCCATCAAGCCAAACTTCCCAGCCCAGCCCCCAGGCCCCTACGGTTGGAGATTCCCAATCGTCTTCAACAAAACGGATATCATGTTCTTGGGGCTCTATGCCTAGGGCACCAAGGCTGGCAAGATAGATCTCCTGAATGTTTTCAGGCGCTGGTTGAACAATAACCTGATACTGATAATAATGCTGCAACCTATTGGGATTTTCACCGTAACGTCCGTCTGTAGGTCTTCTAGAAGGCTCAACGTATGCAACTTTCCATGGTTCGGGGCCAAGTACCCGTAGAGCAGTTGCAGGATTCATAGTTCCAGCCCCAACTTCTATGTCATATGGCTGTTGTATAACACATCCCTGTTCAGCCCAAAAACGTTCGAGACGGAAAATAATTTCTTGAAAGTTCACATAAAAAACCTCCCTTGCGATAAAACCTTTTATCTTTGTAGGATTGTCTATTTTTAACAACTTCTGTCAAGAATCATCTTTAAACGTCCAATCTGCGTTTTCCAGAAAGCTTTCTCTGTACCATCTGAAGGAGCTCCTTGGGAAGAAAAAGAAATAAGATTTCGGCGGGGCAACATGGCCGCCGCCTGAAGAAGTCTCAGCTCTCTCGAAGCAATCATTGAACTGCCCCCGTTTGAACTACAGTTTTGGCAAAGAAACCCTGAATCAGACCAATAAACAGCGTCTTTTAAAGCAACTCCACACTGTTCACATTTTGATAGATCAGGAGCCTCCCCACGTATATAAAGCCATCTCCACAGCAGCCGCCAAGAAAGAAATAGTGGATTGGCACCCTCGCACAAAGAACGCATAGTCCAATACAAAAGAATCAAAACATCATCTTCAGCCACGCCGGAACAGGTGTAGCGAGAAACCATTCTATTCCATTCCAAAGCTGAATGAAGCTTTTCAGGATCAAGGCGTAACGTCCACATGTCATCTTTCACATCTATGGTCTTTAAATAAAGATGTTTAGGCCCTTTATAAAGATTAAATGACCCCCATGTCAATGGTTCTGTCGCACCACCAAACCGACCCCTTCCACGAGCGGAACCTGGGGCCTGGACCCATACGGGGCCAACTCCTTTGAGGAAAAGGTGTAGGGAGATATCGCCTTCTGCGCTAATCCTACGACGCAGCACCACTCCAGAACTGCGAAAAAGTCCTTGGGTTAAAAAATCCACAGCAACGTATCACCTTTCTATATACCCCATTCTCCAAAGCTCACCTTCAGATTTACGCCAAGCTGGCCTAACCTTTATCCAAAGGTCAAGAAAAACCCTATGACCCGTCATTGTTTCTATATCAGAACGGGCAAAGCTTCCAATTTTTTTTATTTTACTCCCCTTTTTCCCTATAAGGATAGTCTTCTGCCCTTCTCTTTCTACAACAAGATTGGCACGAATATAAAGAACGTCCCTTTCTGGATATTCGTCTGGACTTTTGTATTCTTCCACTTCTACAGCAACACTATGAGGGACCTCTTCATGAGTAAGCAGCAATACCTTTTCCCGTATAATCTCACCCGCTAAAAAACGTTCCGGACGGTCAGTAAGAATCTCTTCGTCGTACCATGGGAACCCGGCCGGGAGTTTATCTTTAAGAATTTGTACAAGTTTGTCTATATTGTAACCTTTCTTAGCTGAAACACCTAAGGCACCAACTATAGGCAACTTTTCTTTAAAAAGAGACGCTACGGCCATAAGTCTTCTTTCACTTTGCTGGACCTGGTCTATTTTATTAACTACAAGGAAAATTGGAGTGGAAACTTCTTGGAGTATCTCGATGATCCTATCGTCTTCCGGCGGAATTGAGATGTCATCAACTTCTACCACATACAGGATAAGGTCTGCATTTTCTAGGGAACGGACGGCAGCCTTTACAAGGGCTTCGCCCAGCCTGTGACGAGGCCTATGGATCCCTGGAGTATCTGTAAAAACTATCTGCATTTCAGGCTCATTATATATGCCATGAATAGCATTTCTCGTCGTCTGCGGTTTCTCAGAGACAATAGACACCTTGTAAGCAAGAATATTGTTAAGCAACGATGATTTCCCTACATTGGGGCGCCCGACAATGGGCACCACTCCAAACTTAAAGTTCATTGCAGCTTCTCTCATTCGTCCTTCATGCCCTCTCTGCTAAAAGGATATGGGAGAAGATTTCGCAACAACATCGTCTCTGCTTTATTATTTTCCTTTTCAAAAACAAGGATCATATCCGGATTAAATTCCCACATAACCTGCAAACACGCCCCACAGGGATAGCAGGGGGTACCTATTTTCCCCACAATGGCGATGGCCTGGGGATCCTTTTTCCCCAAAGCTACCATCTGAGCTATTACATTCCGCTCGGCACAAAGGGTCATACCATAAGATGCGTTTTCTACATTGCAACCTTTGATAACCTCATTATTTCCAAGAAGTAGAGCCGCCCCCACAGGGAAATGGGAATAAGGGCTATATGAATAGTATTGAGCCTCTCTTGCCTCTTTAAGCAGTCTAAGAGGCGAAATTGCGCTGAAAGCCCACTTAGGGCTCTTGTCTTCAGTCTTCTTCATTTTCTTCGTCCTTTAATAGCACTTCGTGAAACCTCAAAAGCTTTATCCTGTGATCTTCCACATCAAGAACTTCTATTTCCCATTTTCCATATTGAAGAAGTGCCCCTTTTTCAGGGAATCCCCCTGTTAATGAGAGGACCAGACCTCCCACACTTTCTGCATCTTCTGATTCAAAAGGATAGGCAAGGGTTTCACTTAAGTCTTCCAGGCTCACATTGGCCTGTACAAGATAATTCCCACCCGTTTCTTTGAGAACCGGCGCTGTTTCAAAATCGTACTCATCTTGAATTTCTCCAACTATCTCTTCAAGCAGGTCTTCAAGAGTAACAAGTCCAGCCGTTCCGCCATATTCGTCAACTACGATAGCCATATGTACCCTTCTATTTTTCATTATGTTAAAAACATCAACGATTTTCATAGTTTCCGGAACAAAAAGAGCATCTCTTTTCAGTTTTGATACAGGCTCGTCAATCTTTCCAGAAAAGAGATAGGGGATGGCATCTTTCGCATAAAGAATCCCTACAATATCATCCAGGCTCTCATCGAAGACAGGAATTCTTGAATGTCCATACTCCTGAAAAATAGCCACTGAATCTCCGATGCTTGCATCGTTTGCTATAGCGTTTATGTCAGTTCTAGGAACCATAATCTCGTAAACACGAGTTTCTTCAAAAGAGATGATTCCATGGATCATCTTTCGCTCCACTGCCTCAAGGGCACCTGAAGCTTCTCCTATATTCACCATTTGCTCTATTTCTTCCCTTGTCACAAAGGTATGCTGCATGCGGAGATCTACACCGAAAAGAAGACCAAGCACCCGCACAAGTCGGTTCATAATCCAGATGAAGGGAGAGAAAACTACTCCAAGCAACCTAAGGATGGGAAGAGTAAAGATCAATATAGCCTCTGATTTTATGATAGCAATGCTTTTAGGTAAAACCTCGCCGAAGATAACAATGACAACGGTCATTATTATAACTGCCCAGAGCACTCCTCTATGGCCAAAAAGAAGAATCGCCAGGGAAGTCGCAACAGCACTGGCCGCAATATTAACAAGATTATTTGAAACAAGAGTAATCGTGAGAGCACGTTGGACGTCTCCTACAAGCCACTGAAAAAAACGACGCTGATATGGGTGGCGTTCTTGAAGCGCTAGCAGTTTTCCTCTCCCTGCTGCAGTTATAGCCGTTTCTGCGCTGCTGAAGAATGCGGAACAAATTATAAGGAAGAGGAGAAAGATCAAAGCTTTAATAGCAGATGCAGGAATATCCACTATCAAATCAATCCTCCTTCAATGGGGGAACCACTTTGAATCTTATTGAGAGCCAAAAGCCATTCGTCACGAATTACTGATTGGAGAGACCACATCATCTCCTGTTTTTCGACGGTATCATGGTCTATACCTAAGAGGTGAAGAAAGCCGTGGGCTACTATCAGGTAAAGCTCTTCTATATACGAAACGTCGTTTTGCCTTGCATTCTCCCTGACCACTTCTTCACAAATGAGTATGTCGCCCAAAGGAAGCGTCTTCCATCCGCTGGGGGGGCAAAACTCTTCTCCCTCTTCCCACATGGGGAAAGAAAGGACATCTGTTGGCTGGTTTATTCCTCTATATTCCCTATTAATTTCCTGCATTTCCGTGGTGGAAACTATAGAAATAGATACTTCTGCTTGCTGGTTTTCGTATCCCCCCTGAAAAAGACGCTGAACAACCCGTTCCAACACTTCCTCACAGCCCTCAAGTTTTCTGAGGGCCCTAATACTTTCGGATTCTCCATCATCCACACTGTCTAAACATAAATGAACCTTCACCTATTACTCCTCCTGTTTGCTTTGAGAATTCTCCCCGCCCTGGCTGGGAGCTAGGCTTTGATTACTCTCGTCTGACGATTGTATTTCTTTAACCTTACGGCCATGATAAACTGATTGAAGGGCATAGATCAAGGCCTCTTTTATTTCTGCTAAATCTTTTAAAGTAAAATCAACATCGTCAAGCTGTCCCTCGACTACTTTAGACTCAACGACGCCAGATATAACCTTTTCCAGGTCTTGTATCCCCGAAATATTTCGCCGATCTGCGCGGACAGCTGCTTCTACCGAATCTGCCAGCATTAACAATGCCGTTTCCCTGCTAGTGGGTCTTGGCCCAGGATAACAAAACTGCTCTCGAGGTAATTTCTCCCCCTGAGAACTTGATTTGCGGAAAAAATAAGAAAGACATGTAGTTCCATGATGTTCCGCTATAAACTGGCGGAGCTTTCCTGGTAAATTATATTCCTCCGCAATTTCCAAACCTTCTCGTACATGGGCGATGATAACAAGGGCAGAAAGGGATGGCGTTAGCTCATCATGAACATTTTCACCTTCCATTTGATTTTCAACAAAAAAGTGAGGGCGCCTTAGCTTGCCTATATCGTGATAATACGCACCTGCTCTAACAAGGTATGCATTCATGCCAAGTCTATCTGCTGCTGTTTCTGCCAATGTCCCCACCATCAGAGAATGGTGGTATGTGCCCGGGGCCTCTATCTGGAGTTTTTTCAATAATGGCTGAGTCGGATATGAAAGCTCCATAAGGCGCAGAGGTGACATTATATCAAAAAAGTTTTCCCAGATTGGCAGGAAAGCAATGACCACCGTACCCCATAAGGCCTCTCCAAGACAGGCAAACAAAAACACCTGCCATGACATTTCTAGTGCTATGGTCCATCGCGCTAACACTCCAGCAAAGACAGGAAGCAAGCCTGCGATAAAAAGCTGTCTCCATAAATGGCTTCTGGAGTGAACATCTTTTAAGAAAAAAGGCCCCGTCATAGCTGCCACCAGGCCCATAAAACTCACAAGAACTATTCCTGATGTTGAGAAGGATGTCAGTAGAATAGAGGCTATAATAGACGCCCCAAAAACAACCTGGAATCCAAGAGTAAAGGGCAGAACAAGATATACCCAACCTGACAAAGTAATAATAGCCACTCCCCGGGCTCCCAACAGACCAGAAATATATTCAGCAAACCAATAGGCCCCTACTATACAAGCAATATATATTTCGTTTGCTTCATATTTTTGTCGACTTCCTGCTGCAAAAGCCGGCAACTTAATCCAAAAAGGCCAGCAAAAGATTAATAGAGCAGAAAAAAGAAGGATCTTCCACGGGAATTGCTGCTGAAGATATCCTTGTGATAGAAGAATACGAGAAAGCTGAGGAGTTATGATCTTTCCCTTTTCTACGATAACATCCCCAACCTTGAGATACTGCTCTATTGGTTTGAGGCTTGCGGCCAGATCATTACGAAGCCCCTGTGTTAACTCTTCGTCAATTTTAACCGCAGGTCGAAGGACAGCTTCCAGAATCTGATAGATAAGATTATTCATCTCTGCCGGGAAGTTCAATTCTTCAATTTTCCCCCAAAGCTTTTCTGGGGCAGGAGTCGCAAATTCGTCACCATTGTTTTCTTTTATAAGGAACTGGAAACCGATAGTTGCAACTGCTTTGAGAGTTGTTTGTCTCCTTCGTTCTGGCATCTCTTGTAAAATGGCAATAAGGTCCTTAGGAATCATGGCGCCCTGAAAGTCTCCTGCTTCAAGAGATTTAAGCTGGGATGTCATGGTGTTTATGGCTTCTGTATCCTTAACAAGGACTCCTGATATAGTGCTTTCAACACGGCTGCGAAGGAGATTTGTCTTCTCTTCATCAATATATTTCATAGGGGATATGGCAAGATAAGTACGAGGGGCAGGATGACCCTGTACAAAGCCGGCCCGCCCGCCATCAAAGAACCACCGCGCAAGAATAAGAAGGACCGCAAAAAAGAGAAGCAAGAACACGGAAGTCAAACGAAAGACATCTTCCTTCATCGATATTCTTGAGCTTATTCGATTCATTTTTTTAAAAATATTCAAATTACTGCTTCCTATTTTCATATTCTTCATACGCCCTAACCACTCGTTGTACTATTTCGTGGCGTACCACATCGCGGTTGGTAAGCTCAAGAAAGGCAATTCCTTTTATCCCCTCCAGAATTTCTCTCACTTGAATTAAGCCTGACTTTTTCCCAGAAGGGAGATCTATCTGGGTAATATCTCCTGTCACCACTGCCTTAGATCCGAAACCAAGACGGGTTAAAAACATTTTCATCTGCTCAGGCGTTGTATTCTGAGCCTCATCGAGAATGATAAAACTATCATTCAAGGTCCTTCCTCTCATATAAGCAAGGGGAGCTATTTCTATAACATTTTTATCTATATATCGCAAAAAACGCTCTGGCGAAAAAAGATCATAAAAAGCATCATAAAGAGGCCGAACGTAAGGCTCAACTTTTTCTCTAAGATCCCCTGGCAAATATCCAAGACTTTCACCAGCTTCCACTGCTGGACGCACAAGAACAATGCGACTGATGGCTCCAGCTTTTAACATGGCCACTCCATGACATACGGCCAGGTATGTCTTGCCTGTTCCTGCCGGGCCTATAGCAAAAACGATATCGTGAGCACGCATAGCCTCTATGTACAGTTTCTGGCCACCCGTCTTAGGGCGAACAGGCTTGCCTCTCGCTGTTGTACAAATAACATCATTGTAGAGGGGGGCAAGATCTGCCTTCCCCTCCACAGCGATCATATCCATACCATACCGAACATCAGCAACTAATATTTGATGCCCCTGTTTTGCCACCTTAAAAAGTTCTTCAAGGTAACGAAATACAGTCTGAACAACGTCATTATCAGGCCCTTGTACCGTGATTTGCTCTCCTCGAACTACAAGACGCACGGGAAAACGTTCTTCAATAACACGAAAGTTTTCATCGTTATTTCCTGCAAGGCGTTCCATAATATCCTGATCAGAAACCACCATTGTCTGAGAATAGGTGCCCATTTCCGACTCTTTCAAATGATTTTCATTCATATATTTTTCTAATCCTCTATACGGGATAACCGGTTCCATCAACTAGTGTTTCAAGACCGATATCCCTTTTTGTTTTTTGAGCATATTTTTTCATTAGGAAATCTTTGGCTACTGCCGGGAATAATGCGTAAGAAAGTGCGTCTTCCGGCTGAAGAGCCCATGCTTCCACTGCCTTTTTCGCTTCTTCCATTTCTGGTTCAATTTTTTCTCCGGGACGGCATGTGATGGGCACTTCATCCCCTATGGCTTTCTTTCTAATTTCAGGATCAACTTCTGCCGGGGGTTTGCCGTAGTATCCCATGAGATAGCTTCGCACTTCTTTCGGTATAATTTTCCAGCGCTCCCCTACTAAGACGTTGAGAGTAGCCTGAGTCCCCACAAGCTGGCTCGTCGGCGTTACGAGTGGGGGGTAACCCATCTCTTTGCGGACACGGGGTACTTCTTGCAACACCTCATCGAGTCTATTCATCGCGTTCTGCTCTTTCAGCTGACTTTCGAGATTAGAGTACATTCCTCCAGGAATCTGATATATAAGAACATTCACGTCTACTGCTGTCAAGCTCACAAAGATATCTTTATATTTTTCGCGAATCTGTTTAAAGTGATTGGCTACTGGTACAAGCTTCTCCAGTTTCATTTCTGTATCATAAGGACCGCCGGCCAACGCTGCTACCAGAGATTCCGTAGGAGGCTGGCTTGTCCCCATAGAGAATGGGGATATGGCGCAATCTACCACGTCTGCACCAGCTTCAATAGAAGCTAGATAAGCCATAGATGCCATGCCGCTCGTGTAATGAGAGTGGACCTGAACTGGGAGTCCTGTATTCTTTTTAATGGCTTTTACCAGTTTAGAGGCATCTACTGGACTTAAGAGACCTGCCATATCTTTTATGCAGATAGAATCTGCACCCATCTCTTTCATCTTGACTGAAAGGTCTGCAAATGCAGATAAAGTGTGAACAGGAGAGAGGGTGTAGGAAATTGAAAGTTGCAGATGGGCCCCTTCTTTTTTCACCTGATCTGCTGCAACTTCCATATTTCTCAAGTCATTAAGAGCATCAAATATTCGAATGATATCAAGACCATTTCCTACTGCTCTCTTTACAAATTCCCGCACAGTATCATCTGCATAATGCCTATATCCTACAATATTTTGCCCCCTCAGAAGCATCTGGAGCTTCGTTTTCTTAAACATTTTACGGAGGCCCCTTAACCTTTCCCAGGGATCTTCATCAAGGAAACGCATGCATGAATCGAAAGTAGCGCCACCCCAAACCTCAAGAGAGTGGTACCCTATTTCATCCATCATCTCAGCTACAGGGAGCATATCTTCTATACGCATCCTTGTAGCCATAAGAGACTGATGGGCATCTCTCAATGCCGTTTCGGTTACGCGCACCTTCGGAACATTCAAGTTCTCAATCTTTCCAACCTTTGCGCTTCTCTCATTCTTCCCGATTTTGACCGTGTTTTTACCCTTTTCTTCATTCATTATCATTCACAGCCCCCATTACTGTAATGATGAATCGCAAGCCTTTTTTGGCCGCTTCGTTGAAATGGTAAAATTCTTCGCCTTATCCCATAGAACATCGAGCTCTTGTAAATCATAATCAGACCATTCTTTTCCCTCTTTGTGAACCATTATTTCTACCTGACGAAAACGATACTCGAACTTCCTGTTTGCACGCTGTAAGGCTACATCCGGGTTCACTCCCAAATGTCTGGAAAGATTAACTACAGAAAAGAGCAGGTCGCCTATCTCTTCCTCCATCTCCTGTTGTTGCTCTCGCAGAGTAGCCACTTCCACTTCTCGTAACTCTTCCTTTACCTTTCCAACAAGAGGAGCAATATCACCTTTCTCCCAATCAAAACCAACATGAGAAACTTTAGATTGAATTCGGTACGCTTTTAATAAAGGCGGCAAACTCTCGGGAATTCCCGCCAAAATAGAGGTATCGTCACGTTTTTGGGTCGATTTTTCGCGAACCTTGATTTTCTCCCAATTCACAAGAACATCAGCGCTTCCTCTCACATTAACATCGCCAAAAACGTGAGGATGCCTTCGTATGAGCTTATCACAAATTTCGGATATTACATCTTTAATGTCAAATAAGCCCTTTTCTCGAGCAAGCTGAGCAACAAAAACAATCTGAAGCAAAACATCTCCCGCTTCTTCTCGTATTTCGTCTTTATCCTGCTGAGTAATGGCTTCTACCAGTTCATATGCTTCTTCTATTATGTGACTTCTCAAGCTTTCAAAGGTTTGTTCCCTATCCCAAGGGCAACCTTCAGGAGACCTAAGCCGCGACATAATCTCCACAAGTTGTCCGAGTAAAAAGTTCTCTGTGATATCCATATTTACCCCCCATTTTTTTTAGCATTTTTACAAAGAAGAGACCAAATCGCTTCTGATAAGTCACTCATTCCTTTATAGCCTCCAGGACCAATAATACGATCTGTTGTTCTGATCCATCCTTTAAAGCTGCATAGCCTTTGGTGTATTCGATCATTTTTTATTATGACTATAGTCTTATCACTCCCTGATACTACAGAAGTTAGACCTGCAGAAGCTCCAGAAACCCTTACAATTGCTGTATCGATAAGGTATGTCATAGAATCTGGAAGGGGGCCAAAACGATCCCGTATTTCCTTCCTTAACTGGTTCAACTCCCTCAAGTCATTGCTTTTCAACAACCTCCTGTAAAGAGTAATACGTATGGTATCCTGAGGAATATATGCTGAGGGAATAGTCCCTGTAAGCTCACTATCTACCTGCGTTTCAGGAAAAAGCTCTCCCCGGATTCGGGCTATTTCCTCCTCAAGCATTTTATAATAAAAATGATAACCTATGCGCTCATCCTGTCCATGTTGTGACACTCCTATAATATCGCCACTTCCCCTTATCTGCAGATCCTGGAGGGCTAAACTATAACCCGATCCTATGTCTGAAAAGGCAGATATAGCCTCGAAGCGTTCAATTGTTTCTTTCTGTAGAGGCATAGTTTCAGGATAAAGGAAGTAAGCGTATGCCCCTTCTTCCCTCCGTCCAACACGTCCTCTGAGCTGGTACATCTGTGCAAGACCAAGCTCTTGGGCGTCATCAACGATAAGAGTATTAGCCCGAGGGATGTCAAGACCACTTTCTACAATAGTCGTACACACAAGAATGTCCAGGTTACCATTGTAAAAATCTAACATGGTTCTTTCAAGATCTTTTTCGGCCATCTGTCCATGGGCCATACATATTCTAGCCTCTGGAAACATTGTTTTCAGTTCTTCGTATTTTCCCTTAAGGCGATTAATCCGGTTAGAAACAAAGAAAACCTGTCCCCCTCTATTTAATTCTTGCAACACAGCCCGGTGGATAAGATTCTTTCTTCTTGGCCCCACCATTGTTAAGACTGGTACCCTGTTATAAGGAGGCGTTGAAATTATAGAAAAACTTCGCAATCCACGTAATGAAAGAGATAAGGTCCGCGGAATGGGAGTCGCGGAAAGCGTTAAAACGTCTAGTCCCTCCCTTGTATCTTTAAGCTTTTCTTTATGCATAACCCCGAAACGATGCTCTTCATCGATAATCAGAAGTCCAAGATCTTTAAATTCAATGTCTTTCTGGAGCAAACGCTGTGTCCCAATAAGGATATCCACCAGCCCTTTTTTAGTGTCTTCTAAAATACGTTTTTGCCTCGATGTTGAAACAAAGCGTGATAAAACCTCAACCCTAATAGGAAAACCCGCCATACGGCTTCGAAAAGTATGATAGTGTTGTTGTGCGAGAATTGTAGTGGGCACAAGTACTACTACCTGCTTCCCTGCTTCTGATGCCTTAAAAGCAGCACGCATAGCAATTTCTGTTTTCCCGAACCCCACATCTCCCACCAATAGCCTGTCCATAGGATGTGAGCTTTCCATATCCTGCAATATCTCTTGCTCCGCACGAAGCTGATCTGGCGTTTCAACATAGGGGAAAGTCTCTACAAAGTGTCTATAAATCTCTGATGCCACTGGGAAAGCATATCCTTTTAAGAGTTCTCTGCGAGCATAAAGACGAACGAGATTCTTTACTTCTTCCCTTACTCGTTCTCTTGTTTTTTCAACTGCCCTTTTCCATCGTGTCCCCCGTAAAGAATCAAGCACTGTTTCTGCAGTTGCTTCTTCGGGTAGAGAATCTATCTTATAAATTTGCATAAAGGGTACAAGCAATCTTTGTTTGTTGGCAAACTCAAGAATTAGAGAATCAAAACGTTCCCCTCCTGAGGCAATCTCTTCTACTCCCCTGTACACCGCAACACCGTAATCTTCGTGAACTACTAGCTGATTTTCGGTTAGGCGTTCTTTCCAGTCCATAGGAAGAGCTCTCCATGGCTTGCTGTGTGAAGAGAGACTGAGCCCTCCTATTTCAAAATCTGAGATTAATACTGTTTTTCGATATTCATCTATAAATCCCTTTGAAAGTGACCCCTTATGAAAAACGAGCTTGTCCTTTAGCTCATTATCATTTTGAAGGGAGGTTCCCGAGGAAATAAGATGGATAGAATACCCCTCTTGCCTCCAGTACTGACAATTCCATCGGAATTTATCCATATCTCCCCTGAAATGGGGGCACTCCTGAATAGGCAACGCTACTCGAGAACGGGCAACAGCTGCGCTAATACGAATTTTAGGTTTATTTGTAAGTAGAGACAATGAAAAATCAGGCCACGTGCTGAGGGAGGAAACTTCCGCCTTGTGTCGCAGATCCTCCCATAGCCATCGGTATGACTCCGCTTTATTTTCAATTTGCGAGGGCTCGAAAAGCACTGTATGGCAAGAGTCTGGAATCATTTCTTCCAGTTTTTTCTCGCGTGCCGTCGTTATGCTATGGATCTCTATTTCATCAAGGTTTGCGGCACTCATCTGGGTTTGGGGATGGAAAGAACGAATGCTCTCGACTATTTCATCAAAGAACTCTATCCGAATCGGAAGAGCATAGGCAGGATCATAGACATCTACAATAAACCCTCTAACAACATATTGTCCTGGGGTCCACACAAGATCGACTCGTTCATACCCAGCGGCTTCTAGCCAATGAAGAAGACGTCCCCTTTCCTCGCCCATTTCCCTTCTTAATGGAAAAACATCTTCCCCTGTTAAGAAAGGGGAAAGCAACCCTCCTGGGGAAGTAGCAAGGATGCCTCTTTCCTGTTTCCACTTAGATAGGGTTTCTCCTCTTTGTAAAAGCAAAGGTTTATTACGTACCCCCTCAACACTGAGAGGGAGTTCATAAAGGAGTCGAACTATCTCCCCTTCCCATAGATTTTCATAGTCTGATACAAAATCCTCAGCTTGGCGTTGATCTGAAAAAACCACAAGAAGAGGCACAGAAGCCCCACCTAATATCCAGGCGCGTGCTCCTCCATCGATAGGGAGATGTACCTGCTCCCCACTCTTCCACATTTCATCTCTAATATCCCAAAGCAAACTTGTTGTTTTATTCCGTGCATCAAAGACAAAAATGAGAATCCACCCTTATTTTCGTTTATAACAACAATGGCGAGACTGAGTCTCGCCATTGTGATCAACTTTCGCCTGATCCGGTTTTATCCCTGATATTTATCTGACTCATGGCTGTTTGAATTTCTTCCATGAGCCAAAGCTCCACTGCATCCGCAGCCTTCTCTATAACATCAGGCAGCAAAGACCTTTCTTCTGGAAGAAAAGTCCCTATGACCCACGACACCATATCCCGTTCTGTTGGAGCAGCTCCCACGCCTACACGGAGCCGTGGGACCCCAAGGGTTCTTAAAGCTCCCAAAACTGAAGCAAGACCATTATGGCCTCCTGCTGAACCTTTCGTTCTTAACCGCAATTGTCCAAAAGGAAGAGCCGCATCATCGCTTATGACAAGAGTCTCTTCAGGTAAAATCTGGTAATAATGGCAAACTTGAGCTACTGATCTTCCGCTAAGATTCATAAACGTAAGGGGTTTAAGCAACAAACATTTTTCGCCTTTAATAAATAATGGCCCCCATACCATGCCCTCAAATTTTAATGAGGCATTCCCAGCAGAATAGCGACCGCATAAACGGTCAAGAACCATCCAGCCTATATTATGCCGCGTTAAAGCATACTCTATCCCAGGGTTACCAAGGCCAACAATAACTCGCAAAAGAAACTACTCCTCTTCCTCCTTAGCCTTACCCTTAGCCACTACTTCCACTTCTCCTGCCTCTACTACCTCTTCTTCCTCTTCTTCAACTTCAGCCTTGGGTTGAGCTACAGTAACAACCAACTCTTCCAAATCCACCAGGATATCGGCGCTTTTTGGAAGGGCTAGATCTTTCACTGAAAAACCTTCTCCCACATTCAATCCTGAAACATCGATAGAAACAGAATTTGGTATTTCCGTTGGCAACACTTCAATCTCAACTTCATATAGAAGCTGCTCAAGAATGCCACCATGTTTTAATCCAACACAATCTTCTCTGCCCTCAAGGACTACGGGGATATTCACCGCTATTTTATGTCCTTTCAGAAGTTGGATAAAATCAATATGAATAATCTCGTTATTAAGAAGATTCCTCTGTATATTTCTCATGAGGCACATCTCTTCCCTGCCATTAGGAAGTGATGCGTTAAAACGCACTGTTTCCCAGTGGCCAGAACGAATGACCGCAGCTATATCTGACGCCTTTACTTTCACTGTAACGGCATCCTTATATTCTGGACCATAAAAAACTGCCGGGACATAGCCCGTAGGTCTTAATTTCTTGACAGCCTGCTTTCCCTTCTCGTTTCTTTCCTCGAGAACAATCTTAACCATGTCCGCCATCTACAAACATCCTCCTTTTAGAAAACAAATCGCCAACATAAGCAACGCTTTTAACTGAACAAGCTGCTTACAGATCGATCGCTGTGCACTCGCGCTATTGCCTCTGCAAAGAGCGGAGCAATAGATAACTGTGTAATTTTATCTAAGTTTTTACTTTCAGGCAATGGAATCGTGTCTGTAAGAATAACGCTGTCAATTTCTGCTTTTTCCAATCTTTCAAGAGCTGGACCAGAAAGAACGCCATGGGTGGCACAAGCATAGACTTTTTGTGCTCCACGCTCTTTCAAAGCTGCAGCAGCGTTGCAAATCGTGCCGGCTGTATCGATGATATCGTCTATAAGAATAGCCACTTTTCCTTCCACATCACCAATAATTTCCATTACCTCACAAAGATTCGCCACATCATGGGAGCGACGCTTGTCGACAATAGCGAGATCCGCATTTAACGTCACAGCAAAACGACGAGCCCTAACGACTCCACCTACATCTGGAGCTACAACCACTACTTCTTCTCTCTTTATCTCACTGGGGAAATTCTCTTTGAAGTAATTCGCCAAGAGAGGAACGCCAGTCAGGTGGTCTACAGGAATATCAAAAAAACCCTGGATCTGTCCAGCATGGAGATCTGCTGTTATAAGGCGGGATGCGCCACTATGCTCAAGAAGGTCCGCCACAAGTTTAGCAGAAATAGGATCTCTAGCCTTTGTTTTTCGATCCTGGCGGGCATACCCAAAATAAGGTGTGACCACATTAATGCGGTAAGCAGAGGCTCGCTTCAGTGCATCTAGCATTATAAAAAGCTGCATAAGGTGTTCATTAACAGGATTGCATGTGGGCTGAACCACAAAGACATCCGCTCCCCGAACACTCTCTTCAATGGAAAGTCCCAGCTCTCCATCAGAAAATCGGTAATGTTTGGCCCGAGAAAGCCCTACACCCAGTTCCGCACAGATTCTTCTGGCGAATTCCGGATGGGCTGTTCCCGAAAAAATCTTCAGTTCCCTGGAACTGGAACCCATCACTCTTTACCCCCTTCTTTTCTGCTGCCTTCACGGCGCGAAACCCATCCCTCGATATTTTTCTGTTTAGCTCGAGCAACAGCAAGGGCCCCTTCTGGGACATCCTTAGTAATTACTGATCCTGCCGCTGTGTAAGAGTCATCACCAAGAGTCACCGGTGCGACTAACATTGTATTACTTCCCACAAAACATCGATCACCAATGTGAGTGGGATTTTTGGCAACACCGTCATAATTACATGTTATTGTTCCTGCGCCTATGTTCACTTTGCTGCCAATCACGCCATCTCCTATATAGGAAAGATGGGGCACTTTGCTGCCGGAACCAATTGAGCTTTTTTTAATTTCCACGAATTTCCCCACAAAAGCGCCCTCACCAATATGAGAGTTCTCTCTTATATAGGTGAACGGTCCAATTGTAGCATGGTCCTCTATTTCACTTGAAGCTATAGAGACAAAATTTATAATGTTAACATCTCTGCCAATTTTAGAGTTACGAATAAGAGAATGACTTCCCACACGGGTCCCTTCGCCAACACTTGTGTCCCCATACATCTGAACAAAAGGATCGATCCATATGTCCCCCTCAAGCTTTACACGGGGGCCCACAAAGATACTCGCGGGATCTGCGCATTTCACTCCTTTGTCCATCCAGTAATTTAAAATCCTAGTTCGCAAAATAGATGTTACTTCAGAAAGGTGAATGGGGCTATTGACTCCCTGAAAGTCTACGTCGTTGTTAAAACAAACAGCATCTACTTTCTTTCCCTGCTTGCAGAGAAGCTCCACTACATCAGGTAAATAATATTCTCCCTGAGCATTTTCATTTGCAAGCAAATCAATGTTTGAAAGAAGATCTGTGGATCTGAAAAGATATATGCCACTGTTAACTTCGTTTATTTTCTTTATTTCTTCTGATGCATCCTTTTCTTCAATTATAGACAATCCTTTTCCACTTCTCACCACTCGGCCATATCCATCAGGATTCTGAGTTGTAAAACTTGCAAAGGTGCAAGCACCTAGGGAATTAACATGTGTTTTAATAAGATCAGCAAGAATGTCGCTTCTGAGAAGGGGGGCATCGCCTGGAATTATAAGGACATCTGAAAAAGAGCGCCACCATTCCCTTGCTATTTGAACAGCGTGACCTGTCCCCAGCTGTTCATGTTGCCATATAGACCGCACACCAGGCCAGTGCAGGGCCATGTAAGATTCCACCAACGCACCTTCATGCCCAACAACGACCGCACTCCCGTCAGATCCTGCCTCCAGAGCCGTCTGGAGAGAATAAAAAAGGAGAGGTTCTTCGAGAACAGGTTGGAGTACTTTAGGAAGGCTGCTTTTCATTCTCGTACCCTTTCCCGCAGCGAGAATCAAAACACCCACTGTTCGACGTTTCGTCACTTCCCCCATCACCTTCTTTTCATCAGTGGTAAAACACAAAAGAGGGGAACCGTAGGTCCCCCCTTGCTTGAGTCTTAAATGGCTGGGGTGGCTGGATTCGAACCAGCGATCACGGATCCAAAGTCCGCCGCCTTGCCGTCTTGGCTACACCCCAGTATGAACGCCGGTAAATATACTAACAGAGGTTCCCATCATGTCAAGGAGGGAGTTGCAATTTTTCAAATGTGCCTATAAGCAAAACACCACTTCAATTGAATGTCAATACATCAAAAAAGCTCTATACTTAATAAAAATTATTACCTTTTAAGGAGGAGCGCCTTATGATAAACCCTTTTGATTTCTCTCTGATACAGGCAAAAACACTTCTTATCATAGTGCTAATCATGTTTTCTCTCACCGTTCCCCTTGGTGCTGTAGCCTTCAGGTCTGGTAAGAAGAGATTGATCACTACAACGTGGGTACTGTTCGTTGGTGGTCTTCTTGTTATATCGCTGTATCTTCTGCTTTATGTAGGATGGTGGATAGCCTGGTCCCCTCTTTTACCTGTCCTGCTAATTATCCTCATCATCTACAAAAAATGACATGAGTCCTCCCCTGTTTAAATCCACATACCCTTGATCTGTTATTTTCAATTCAGGAATGACACTCAAAGAAAGAAAGCTCATCGCCATAAAAGGATGGGGCATTGGAGTGCCAAGATCTCTGGCTGCCTTCTCTACTTCTTCTATAGCCTGAATTACATCAAGGGCATTCCCATCGCACATGAGTCCACCCACAGGTAGCGGAAGAGAAGCCATAACCCGATCTTCAAATGCGGCAACAAGTCCGCCTCCTAAGCGCCTAAGTTCATTTAAAGCGCTAACAATGGAACTATCATCCATACCTGCAGCGATAAAATTATGAGCGTCATGGGCTACTGAAGAAGCCAGTGCTCCTTTATTTAACCCCAGGCCTTTCACGAAACCTGAAAAAAAACGTTTGCTACCGCTATTTTTGTCTACTACCACTATCTTGGCTAGGTCTCTTTCGCTATCGGCAATAACCTCTGCTCTTCGAACAGTAGGCGTTTCTATGCAATGCTCAGTTACTACTTGTCCTTTTATAAGGCCCACAACACGTATTTTCTTATCCCCTGATGATCGTATTGATAGTTCCTCCCTGGAGGGGATATAAAGCGCTTCAGCTGCTGTGGGATAGCACCTGTCCCGTTCAAAAGGAGTATTCAACACTTCACCATTGCGTACTGTCCATCTCCCCTTCTTCCATACATGAATAACATTGCACCTCTCAAGGGAGTCGATCAACACGAGATCAGCACTATATCCAGGTGCTATTGCACCTCTATCAAACAGTTTAAAATAACAGGCTGGCGAAAGGGTGACCATTCTAAGGGCGGCAAGGGGGGAAAGACCTTCTTGCACCGCAAGCCGTACAATACAATCTAGATGCCCCTTCGTGTGAATATGTTTAGCAGTAAGATCGTCACTTACAAACATGGCGCGAGAAGAACGCGCCTCATTTTCAATGATCAACGGCAAAAGTTCCGCTAAATTGTGTTCTGTTGCTCCTTGGCGAATCATAAGCCACATGCCCCGCCGCAATTTTTCCAAGCCTTCATCCCGAGTTGCGCTTTCATGATCACTGGAACAACCACTCAGCAAATAGGCACAAAGCTCCTTACCAGTAACTCCAGGAGCATGGCCACTCTTTACCACATCCCATGAAGCAAGTAATTTGCTCCACATTCCTTCATCCCCGTTTATAACAGCGGGGTAGTTCATTACTTCACCTAGAGCAGTACACCACCCTTGTTCATAGGAACTTTTAATAGCCCAGGCATCTAGCTCTTCATGAGGCGTTTCAAAAGGAGAGGCCGGAACACAGGAAGGTGCCGAAAAGAAAATATCCAAGGGGACGTTGAGAGACTCTCGATACATAAACTCAAGCCCATCCATTCCGCATGTATTTGCTATTTCGTGGGGATCAGCCATAACGGTGGTTGTCCCTCGAAGCAAAACCATTTCGGCAAAACCTGCCGGCGTAAGCATTGAACTCTCAATATGGCAATGTCCCTCTATAAAACCAGGAGCAAGGACCGTCCCAGAAGCATCCACCTCTTCTTTACCCGAATATCCTTCTCCAATTCCGGCAATCGTCCCGCCGTATAAAGCTACGTCTTTTTTTTCATATTCGAGGGTAAAAACATTTGCAACTCTTGCATTCTTAATCACCAAATCCGCAGGAAATTCACCTTTTGCAATTGCTAGCATTTTTTTAATATCCACGAAGCGCTCCTCCTATTTAGGTCAAAAGACACTTATAATAGTTGCTACAAAGATAAGGAAAGAAGGGATTCCCATGTATATTCATAAACGTGCTGCGCATCTGTTCCTGATATTATCCGCTTTGCTTGCCTTTCAGTCACTTCCTGCTGTGGCTTCCCCTATATTCACCATCTACATCCCATGTGAAATAGACTCTTCCGCCTATGTTTTGCTGCCTGACAACTCCCGCAAAGATGTTGGCATAGTGGTTTCTCTACCTCAGGCAAGCCGATGGCCAAGCTATACGGCCAGTCAATGGGGAGAAGAGGGAACCGTATGTGCTTCTGCTGTAAATGCCATACATTTACTTTGTTCTGTTGAGGAGGGGAAAGGACGTACCATCAGTATTCTACCAGAAACGACAATAGCTCCAGCAGCAGGAAAACAAACCTTTTTTTCTATTAAGTCTGATGGCGGCAAAGGCATTTTCGGAGGATGGGCGCCCACAGTGGGAACCCCTGTCTATATCCTAAGACCAGACGGAAGCCAGGAACGGCTTTCTTCTGATAAATTACCTGGACATGGCGACACGCTGGTCATCCCAGTGGAAGAAAAGGATCTCCCCTTCTTAATAGATATAGAGAATCGCCCTGGAGGGCGAATTATAGCATGGGACACCATGGGCGCACATATTATTGCCAGGGTTATTCGACCAGTTTACGGTGTAGGGCGCTTCGAAGGGACTTTTTTTCAGAAAGGAAGCCGCATAAGGGCAAACCATACAGGAGTTATTGATGTTAGCACCTCCCCCTATGGGGAGATCGGCGGTTTTCAGATTCTGCCCCTTTTCCATGCAGTCTCTAAAGAAATGTCTTCGGCCTGGAAATTAACCCAATGGATGATCATCGCTTCAGAGAATGGAGATACACTCGTAGGGGAAGGCCCTCTTTTTTCAGGGGGGATGGTACCTGGAAGCCAGCTTTCCGATGTATTATGGAATATGTGGTCTACTTACGGTCGACGTCCCCTTATTATGTGCAGAATTAATGGGGGGGGCTGGCAGTTTTTGCCAGAACGTACGGGAAGAAACGATGAGGCATTGATTAATATTACCCATATCCGCCTCTATTACCCCTTTACAAAAGAACTAAACAAGTAAAAAAAGGAGCTTGTGAAAGAAACACAGGCTCCTTTTCAACTTATTCCACCGTTACACTTTTAGCCAAGTTTCGTGGCCGGTCTATGTCACAGCCTCTGGCACGAGCAATATAGTAGGCAAAAATCTGCAAGGGTACAACAGCCAAAAAAGGGTATAGTTCATGGTCCGTTGAGGGGATATAAAAAACGTCATTGGCAACATCTTTCATGTTACTATCACCCTGAGTAGCAATAGCAATGACGGGAGATTTACGGGCTCGCACTTCCACCACATTAGAAAAAAGTTTCTCATAAAGACTATCCTGAGGGGCGATAATCACTACGGGAATATCGCTTTCAAGCATAGCAATGGGACCATGCTTCAGTTCACCGGCAGCGAAGGCCTCGGCATGAATATAAGAAATTTCCTTAAGTTTCAGGGCTCCTTCATGAGCTAAAGGGAAAGAACGTCCTCTGCCCAGATAAAGAAAATCCCGGGATGAAGCATACTTTTCCGCTATAGGCTTAAGCATTTCCTGCCGCTCGAGTATCTCCTCTATCTGATAGGGTAATTTCAATAGACCTTTTACAAGCCGTCCCTCTTCCTCAGAGGATAGAGCCCCTGACAGCTTGGCCATGTATATTCCAAGGAGATAAAGCACTGCCAGCTGTCCAGTAAAGGTCTTTGTCGCGGCGACACCAATCTCTGGACCAGCCTTTAAAAGCAACACGTGATCCACTTCACGGGCAAGAGATGAGCCCAGACCGTTTGTAATAGCAAGACACAAGGCACCTTTACTCTTTGCCAATCGTTCGGCGGCGATAGTATCAGCTGTTTCTCCCGATTGAGACACAAAAATTGCTAGTACATCCTCTCCCAAGTGTATAGACCTTTGACGATATTCAGAGGCAATTTCCACCCTTATGTCTATGGGAAGCATCCCCTCCATGAGGCGTTCCGCGACAAGAGACGCATAATAGGATGTTCCGCACGCCACAATATGAATCTTTTTTATCTTTGCAAAAGATTCTTGACTCCAGCCAAGTTCTTTTGAAAAATCTACTGCCTCTCCTTTTATACGATCACCCATAGTGCTCCTTAGAACCGCCCCTTGTTCATTGATCTCTTTCAACATAAAGTGAGGGTAGCCGCCCTTATCCACCATGGAAAGATCCCAGTCGACTCTCTGAGAGTTTTTTTCGAGGGAAACACCTTTATCACTCCAGAAGTTTATACCCTTTGGAGTGAGGCGGGCTATATCGCCATCATTCATATAAAATACATCCTGAGTGTAGGGAAGCAACGCCGGAACGTCAGAAGCACAAAATGCTTCACCTTTCCCCCTCCCTACCACAAGGGGAGATCCTTTTCTCACGCAATACAGAGTATCAGAGTCATTTTTTAAAAGAATAGCAAGAGCAAAAGACCCTCGCAGTCTTTCGTAAATGGACACAAGAGATGCGATCATATCGCCCTTAACACTGTAAATTTGAGATATGAGCTTTGCCACTACCTCAGTATCAGTTTCTGTAATAAACTCTACCCCCTGACCAAACAGCTCTTCTCTCAGCTCTTTATAGTTCTCTATGATTCCATTATGGACAAGAACAACCTGCCCCCGCTCATCTCTGTGGGGATGAGCATTAATCACAGAAACCCCGCCATGGGTAGCCCAACGTGTATGTCCAATGCCCAAGTGTCCTTCTACATGACGAGCAGACACCATATCCTCAAGCTGCTGAACTTTTCCTATTTCTTTTAGTATCTGAACTTCACTGCCATTGTTCACTGCAATACCGGCAGAATCATATCCTCTGTATTCCAACCGTTTCATACCATCTAGAAGAACACCAGCAGCATTACGAAATCCTACATACCCAACTATTCCGCACACAGGATCAGTGCACCGCCTTTCCAACAGGCAAGAGAAGACCTATTGCTCTTTTTGTCCCAGAAATCACTTCCTGGATTTGTAGAGCAATTTTTGGGTTCGGTCTTCTGAACCCCAGGGGCATCCGCCGAATTTTCGATACTCCCCCGCCCTCGTCAACTGGAATCCCAGTCCTGGCGCTCACGAGATAAGCCGCATATTACAATTGGTTAAAAACACATAGAGAATTTAAATTTTTATTTACCTTCCCCCTTTTTATACTCTTCTACAACTTGCAGTACTATATCACGTAAAGACGGATCTTTCAGGGCCAATTCTATATTTGCCTGCAACCATCCCTTTTGCGTACCACAATCCAGTCTCCTCCCTTTATAAACAACACCCCATAAAGGTTCTTCCTTTGCTAACTGGATAAGCCCATCGGTGAGCTGTATTTCTCCCCCTGCCCCTGGTTTTACCTCTTTAAGAATGGAGAAGATGCGAGGAGAGAGGACATATCGTCCCATTATAGCCAAATTGCTGGGAGCGCACCCCTTTCCCGGTTTTTCTACCAGGTTGCAAACTTGAAAGACCCTTTCCTGAATTTTCTCAGCTTCAACTATTCCATACCGGGAGGTGTCTTCATCTGAAACCATCTCTAAGGCAATAACATTACCTCCCAAACTTTCATGTACCTCAATTAATTGAGCCAGCACTGAGGGCTGAGCAATCATTACATCATCAGGAAGAATAACGCCAAAATAGTCACCGCTGCATAGAGATTCCCCGCAGAGGACTGCGTGACCAAGCCCCAAGGGTTCGGCCTGCCGCGTAAATATAAAGCGGGCCATTTGGGGAATTTGGCGAACAAGATTTAAAAGTTCCTTTTTACCCCGCTCTCCCAGTATCTTTTCCAAGTCCCAAGTTCGATCAAAATAATCTTCGATGGAACGTTTGGATCGACTTGAAATCATGACCATTTCAGTACAGCCCGCATCTATAGCTTCTTCCACCCCATAGGAAAGGATAGGTCTATTAACGAGGGGCAGCATTTCTTTAGGAACGTCTTTCGTGGCAGGAAGAAAGCGGGTTCCTAACCCTGCAACTGGGAAAAGGCATTTAGAAACTCTCTGCTTTTGCATCCTTTCCACTCCCTTTCTACCTAGGTCAAAAAACTAACAGCACTTCATCTGTATCTGATCAACAAGATCTTTTGAAATGTCTTCCATTAATTTAGGATCTTTTGCCTCAACCAGAACCCTCATAAGTGGTTCTGTCCCTGAGGCCCGAATGAGTACTCGTCCTTGTCCCATAAGTTTCCGGTTTGCTTCCTGGGATATGTCAGTTATAAATGTGGGGTCTATAACACTATTTCGACATACCTCCACATTCCTCAAAAGCTGAGGGTACCTATCAAAACGGTCAACGAGAGAGTCGATGTCTTCTCCCATTTCCTCGCAGGCCTTCATAAAAACAAAACCAGTACAAATCCCATCACCTGTAGATGTGAACTCTCGAATAATAATATGGCCGGACTGTTCCCCCCCTAGATAAGCGCCACGATACTTCATCATTTCTAAGACGTATCTATCACCTACAGGGCAGCGAAAGACTCCGATATTATGCTTTTTTAAATGTTCCTCAAGGGAGAGATTGCTCATGACCGTAGCGACAACACCATTCCCTAATTTGCCTTTTCCCGTCAGCCATCGCGCAAGAACCCATAGAATAATATCGCCGTCAAGAATCCTACCTTGAGAATCAGTTAAGAGAACGCGGTCAGCGTCCCCATCGTAGGCAACTCCCACTTTGGCTCCGCTATTCTTCACTTGGGTGGCAATATAGGCCATGTTCATAACGCCTACACCTTCGTTGATATTAAGGCCATCTGGCACGTCACCAGAGATTTGCCATTTATGGTTCCCAACTATATCATCAATAATGTGCAAAATAGGAGCAGAAGCCCCATGAGCACAATCAAAAGCAAGAGTTTCACATGACATGGATGAAGACGAAATAAGACTTGCCAGCCATTGGGCATATACTAGAGCTATATCCTTTCTTTCCTGCACTTCTCCGATGGAAGCCCCTGTAGGGCGCCAATCATCAATTAAATCATCGCCAAGATAGTCTTCGATAGCAGCCTCTGCATCGTCATTAAGCTTGTGACCTTCGTTGTTCAGAAATTTAATTCCATTGTATTCAGCAGGGTTATGAGATGCGCTTATTACCACTCCGCCTTGAGCCTTTATATGCTTCACAGCAAAACTTACACCCGGCGTAGGAATAACACCAAGAGCCAACACCTGCGCTCCAGCCGAGAGCATGCCTGCCACTAATGCATCTTCAAGCATTTTTCCCGATCTGCGAGTATCTCTCCCCACGACAATCCTTGGACGGGGAACTCCTCTTTCCGTCAAATACAGTACATATGACCGCCCGAGACGCAACGCCATTTCTGGAGTCATTACTCCTCTGTTTGCCACATCTCTAACACCATCTGTACCGAAAAGACAACGCACTTTCTTCTCACTTTCCTCCAAGCCTTTCACCTTCCCCGCCTCCCTAATTATTCCACTTCAGCACGTACTGTAACCCGAGAGGGGTCAACTTTGACCACGTGAATACTTTTTGAAGTGTTTCTTATCTGTACTGGAACCATTAGTTTTCTTGAAACAATATTTGTCACGTTAACGTAAGGCTCGATAGGGAAATTTGTTTCGTTTATTTTTTCCACTTCAGATGGAATCCCTTCTATGGTTATGTTAACAGTGGTGGGCTCAACACTCCACCCCGGATAGATGCTATTTCCTTCAACTTCCACAGCAACATTGTTAAGGAGTTTAGACACAGTATAGGGTTTTAGAAGAATATTAACACGCACTGAAGAAGCTCCCGTATATTTTAATGACGAGTCTTCTAAAGGTTTCAATGGGACAACCATGCTTTGTTCTTGAGAAAGGCCCGTAATGTCGATAGTTTCCGTTTCAAGGCGCGAGAGAGAGCCCAAGCTAGGATAGGGACCTTCTACCTCCACTTCGGAAGGCTCTACCACAATGGCTTTCACAGAATAATCAGAATCCGGCTTGCCCACTACCTGCACGTTGACAGGAACTTTCTTTTTCGGAAGCCCCTGGGCTAGTACTGCCATAAGCTTTACTTGTCCGGGATCAATGGTCACTTCGTCTTCAAACCCTTGAGACTTGATAATTTCCACAGGAACTGTTATTTCTTCCCCGCTTTTCAGCTGGTCAAGGGTTGGAGAAACGCGAACACTTTCGATCCGAGCTAGGTCTTTCTCCACACCTTTTACAGTTATATCTTTAGGGGTAACATGGACAGACTCAAGATAAAGCCCCGATGGCAAGCCATCTTTTACTGTTACTTCCACAGGAACAACCCGTTCTACGTACCGCACCATCTCCATTGCGATCTGTGACGGATTAATACCTACCAATTTGACATCTTTTGGAACAATGGCCCTTACAGCCAAACGATACTTCCCAAGGGAAAGTCCTTTTGCGTCTACTTCACAGATAATGCTCCCTTGTTGGAGGCTGTCTAATACCCGTCGACTTCCTGAAACACTTATCTCTACAGTTTTCGCCTCTGTCTTTAATATGGTCTGAGGAGGGACATTCAAAAAATCCACCTGGCATCTAAATGTTTTCACTATTTCATTTGCCCGATCTCCTGACACATAAAACCAGAGAAGAACGGCAATGACAATAGATATTATTCTTAAAAAATTAGGGGATGAAAGAAGTGTGTCTATTTTTCTTCTTACAGGCGACATGGTAGTAAAACTCCCTTCTTCGCGGTCTATTGCCACAGAGAACGTATCTCTTCCTGTATTCTGTCCAGAAAAGAACGCCTTTCATTCTCTTCCGCTCCAAAATAATGCATAAGAAGCTTATACACCTGGTTATCCTTCAGATTTCTTGAAAGATGTCCATTAATGGCAAGGGAAATCTCTCCTCGTTCTTCTGAAACAACAAGGGCAATAGCATCTGATACTTCCGTTACTCCTAGAGCTGCGCGATGGCGAGTCCCAATCCACCTTGAAAGATTTGTATTTTCAGTCAGAGGCAAGTAGGTCCCAGCTGAAAGGATCATATCCCGATCAATGATCACTGCTCCGTCATGAAGAGGATTATCTGGCCAAAATATGGCAATGATCAGTTCTTGAGAAACTTCTGCGTTTAATCTCACCGCAGTGCTCCAGAAATCTCTCAATCCTGTTTCCCTCTGTAATACTAAAAGAGCTCCAATCTTCTGCCCTTTTAAATATCCAAGAGCCCTTGTAATTTCCTGACTGAGAGCTTCTGCTTTCTTTTGTGCTCTTTTTCTCCTCCAGATATTTCCTCTTCCCAGTTCTTCCAGCATTCGCCGAAGCTCTGGTTGAAAAACTATAGGGATAGCGATGATCAAAACGCCAAGGACCTTTCCCAAAAACCAAGAAAGGGTTCGAAGATCAAGAACGCGAGCAAGAGAAGCCACTACCCCAAGAACAAGCAATCCTTTAACAAGCTGCATTGCCCTTGTCCCCACCAGCAACAGTAACAAACGGTGGATAATCACCGTTATAATAATAATATCAAGAATATCGTGCCATCGAAAAAAATCGAGCATGTCAACCCTCCCACGCTATTTTACTTTATAACATGGATAGAAACATACGGAGACGTTGTCAAAGCAAGCAAAGCACTATATTTGACTGAGAAATGCACCTTATCGCCCACATGTAATGTTCTGCCATATTTTTCTGCATCCAGCACCATATGATCGCTAGAAGCGCCTAAAATTTCGATGCCCTCTTCAAGAGGAGAAAGTCCTTCTATTCTGGCGTCCTGTTTTCCAATAGCTGAAATAGCTCTCAACCGCACTCCTCGGTCAACAAAAGAGGGGATATTTCCAAAAGCATCTGCTGCTATTTCTCCCAGGGGGAAACTTGGTTTTCTTTTAACTTCTATGATCTCTGTTTCAAGAATCACTGTTTGTTGTTTTAAAAAAGGCAGAGGCCTTCCACCGGAAGAATCTGTTCCCAGCAATATGGCCTCGCCAATACGCAATGCATTTACATTAGACGGCATAGTGCCATCTTCAATAAGGGCCAGAGAGGACGTGCTCCCTCCTGAACAGACTTTTAAAGGGTAACCTAAAAGGCTCTCCAGTTCTTTTTCGAGAACACCCAATTCCTCTAGTTTTTCCATGGAAGGGCGGACGCCGCCAAAACAACCAAAATTCACACCCACTCCCATGCATCTCACACGTTGACATCCCTTTAGAATCTTGCCGATTTGCTCTAGCTCATCAGGCCAAATGCCTTCTCTTAAATCTCCAAGATCTATCATAAGCAAAACGAGATGATCTTTCTTTTGAAAAACACTTTCATGGTCAAGAGCACGAATTGTTTCTGGCATAGACACCACAGAGGAATCTCCATACTCCACTACTTCAGAAATTTCGCTCATCATGGGCGGGCGAAGCATCATAACAGGAACGGAAAGACGCATTTCCTTTTTTAATCGGTATAAATTCTTTATTCGGCTGTCAGCAATACCTTCACAACCGCTTTCAACCATCACATGGACAATGTCTCCCTGGGCACAGGCTCCCTTTGCCACACCATATACTCCAATATTCCACTGCCTGCATAATGAAACAATTTGCGCTGCATTGTAAGCTATTTTGTCGCAGAAGACTATAAGACGAGGGTAAATGCCCATGTCTTTGTTATCCTCCTCTTAGCTTGCGAAGTATAGCTAAATTGCCTTTATTCCCGCAACCACCCTGTGGAGTTTCTAAAAGTGCCGGAACTGCATTCCACCGCTGGTCATTCACTATAAAAGAAAAAGGCAACAATCCTAAATCTCCTTCTCCTATGTGCTGGTGTTTATCAAGATGGCTGTTACGACCATAGACGCTATCATTTAAATGCCAACAGCCGATTCTTTCAAGCCCTATCTTATCCAGAACAGATGCTACAAAGCGCTCATATGCCTCAAGAGACCGTAATTCATATCCAGAAGCAAAGAGATGGCACGTATCAAGACATACTCCGACCCTTTCATTCTTTGGGAAGTTATGGAGTATGGATTTCATTTCGACAAGAGAACTCCCAAGGACACTGCCTTGTCCCGCCATGGTTTCAAGTAGGATACGCACTCTCATATTTGAAGTTTTATCCAAAACCTGCTGCAAACTATCTATTAGCTTTTCCACCCCTTCTTCTCTGGGACGGCCACGAGAAGAACCTGGATGAACTACAAGGTCATCAATTCCAAGCATATCACAGCGCTCAATTTCCTCAATAAGGGCTACTATGCTTTTTTTTCGCATATCATCAGGAGAAGCCAGATTTATAAGATAGGAAGCATGGACCACAACTTTACGAATAGAACTATTACGCCATGCGTAAAGAAACCTCTCCGCGCGAGCCATAGAAATAGGGGCACAATGCCATTGAATCTGATTTTTGCTAAACATCTGTATAGCTTCACATTCAAGCTCTTCTCCTCGCTCTATAGCTTTCTCCAGACCGCCGGCAATAGAAATATGGGCGCCAATCAGAGGCATAAATTAATTTCTCCTTTACGAACCATAGTGATGAAGTAACGTAAGATATAAGCTGTTACTCCCCAGACGACCTTTCCGTTCGGAAGATCATAACAGGGGGTTTCGGTCACATTGCCACCATGCTCTAACCTGTAAGAACGAGGCACCTCAGGTATATCATCCAGACTCATAAACGCCGTACTGGCCACTTCCTTTGGCTCGATCAGCAAACTGGAGCTTAAAGACTCGTCAACAATAACCCCTACTACTGGATAGACTGTAAAACCACTCGATATGGCTCTATGTGGCTCTAAAAGATACAGTGGCCTTATGTTTTCCCGTTTAAGGCCTATCTCTTCTTCCGTTTCTCTTAAAGCAGTTTCGAGGGGGCCTTTGTCATAGTGTTCTCTCTCCCCGCCGGGGAAACACATTTCACCACCATGATGCTTCAAATTTAACTGGCGCTCCAAGAAAAGAATTTCAAGTTTTTCTCCTGTCTTGAAAAGAGGGATAAGGACAGCACTCAATCGTCCTTTCCCCAAAGGGGCTACTGTTTTCCATGAAGGGAAAGATGCCGATATATTACAATTTCGCGCGGTTACGTTGTTCATACTCATACAACACAGCTCCTCACGCTCTTAAATGAACACTCCCAGCGTATATTACTCCCCGGAAGCCATCTACAGTAACAGACATGCCATCATGCAAAATAGAAAGCGCGTTATTAGCGCTTACGACACAAGGAATTCCAAGTTCTAAGGCAACTATAGCTGCATGACTTGTTAGCCCGCCATGTTCCGTAATAATAGCAACAGCCTTTCTCATAGCAGGTAAAAAGTCCCTGTCTGTTTCTGAAACGACTAGAATATCTCCCTCTTCCATTTTCCCAAGGGCCTCTTCTGCAGTACGGGCCGTTTTAATAACACCAAATGCTTCTTTCTTCAAGAGGGAAAGGCCTTTCACCAGAATTCTACCTACTGTATGAACCTGCAGCATATTCGTCGTTCCAGGAATACCCATGGGGACACCTGCTGTTACCACAACAAGATCCCCTTCCTTGAGAAGTCCTTTTTTGAAGCTTGCCGTAAAGGCATTTGCCACTGCTTCATCCTGATCTTTAATATTCTCAACTAAAAGAGGTTCTACGCCCCAATAGAGAGAAAGCTCTCTCCAAGTACGAACAACTGGTGTAGCTCCTATGATCAGACATGGCGGACGATGTTTACTCACCATCTGGGCAGTGCTGCCGCTCCTTGTTAAGGACACAATCGCTGCCGCTCCCATTTCACGAGCAACTGCCACGGATGCCCCGCTTACAGCGTCTGGGATACCCGTACTTAATTGTTTTCGATGAAGGGGATGTTGCCAGAGTTCAAGTTCTTTCTCTACTCGAGCAACAATACGCTGCATAGTTTCAACGGCACGCAGGGGGTATGCCCCCTTCGCTGTTTCACCAGAAAGCATTACAGCATCAGTCCCATCAAGTACTGCATTCGCCACATCACTGGCCTCTGCTCTCGTTGGACGAGGATTCCTTATCATGGAATCAAGCATCTGAGTAGCAACGATCACAGCTTTGCCTCTTGAGCGGCAAAGGTCAATAATCTCTTTCTGAACAAGGGGAACTTCTTCTGTTGGGATCTCTACACCTAGATCACCCCTGGCAATCATAACCCCATCCACCACTTCAAGAATTTCCAATATGGCATTAACGGCCTGGCGAGTTTCAATCTTTGCGATAACCTTCATGGCGCCGCCCGCATCTTCTATTATCTTCCGTACTTCCATAATATCCTTTTGATTTTTGACAAAGGATACTGCTATATAATCCATTTCGTTTTCAAGACCCCAGCAAATATCCTTATGGTCTTTTTCTGAAAGTGCGGGGAGAGAGATAGAAGCTCCTGGAATATTGACGCCCTTCCTTTCACCCAGTTCTCCGCCTACAACAACCTGACAAAAAACATCAAGTCCCTCCACACTAGTTACTTTGAGATGCAGGGTACCATCATCAATATATATATCCTGCCCTATATTCACTTCTGAAGGAAGACTGGGGTAATTAACATATACCTCTTTAGAATCTCCCACTACGTCCCTTGTTGTTAAAATAATCTTTTGACCTTTTGTCAGCATAATAAATCCTTCTTTTAAGGCTCCGGTGCGGATTTCCGGTCCTTTCGTATCAAGAAGGGTCGCTATAGGCTTGCCTATTTCTTTTTCAGCTTTTCTGACAAGATCAAGACGAGCCTTGTGTTCTTCGTATGCTCCGTGACTAAAATTAAAGCGGGCAACATTCATGCCAGCTTCAGCCATAGAACAAAGCATTTCATATGTAGAACAAGCTGGGCCAATAGTACAGACTATTTTCACTTTCTTCATTTTAATGACCCCTTCCATCACATGTGCTATATGGTCACTCAACAAAAAACCTCATAAGCTTCTTCAGGAAGGACTGGAGCTAATCCCTTAGATTTAATCGTAGGGCCATCTACCTTTATCCCTGAAAGAAGGATTACTACGCTTCCGACTCCATTTCGAATCTCTAACAACACCTGAGAACGTCCAGGAAAGTCCTTCAAAGAACGTATAAAATTTTTCATCGAATTGGGTTGCAATAACGTTCCATCGAGAACTATCTTAACAAAGGGTGGCATTTTTTCCTGTATGGCCTGGAAAGAAACAATCTCCCTTGCTATGATGTTTCCTGACCCTCTTTCATCAAGAGTCCCACGAATAATGCAGATCTCACCTGGCACTATCTGGTCTTTTATAGAAGACCAAATCTTAGGAAAGCATATGACCTCCAGTTTTGACTCTGCATCTTCCACCTCAAGGATTCCCATGGGATCTCCCCGTTTTGTATATTTTTCATGGACGGAAAGAATCATTCCGCCTATCTGAGGAAAAAGATTTCTGCTCCTCCAGTATTTAAGATTGGAGATGCTGCATGTACTATATCTACTGACCAGCGTTTCATGCTGAGTAAAGGGATGGCCGCTAATATATAGCCCCACCACTTCTTTTTCCATGTCGAGACGTTCATAAATAGCATAATCTTCTATATCAGGAAGTTCCGGTTCAAGATCCCCACTCTCAGAATCTTCATCTAAAAGACTTAGGAGGGAACATTGGTTTTTCTCCTCGCCCTTCCTCTGAGCTAAAGCCACAAAATCAGGAAGAGCTGAAATAAGCTGGCGTCTATTCGAGTTAAGGCCATCAAAGGCTCCTGCTTTAATAAGATTTTCTATTACAGATTTGTTTACAACCCTCAAATCAACACGACATAAAAAGTTCCATAGCGAAGAAAATTCACCGCCACATTCCCGTGCCGCAATAATAGCTTCTACTGCCCCGTGACCTGCCTTCGCAACGGCTCCCAATCCGAACCGAACTACTTCGTCTACTGCGGCAAAAGACTCCATGGAAGAGTTGACATCTGGGGGCAAAACCTCTATGCCAGAATTTCTTACTTCGCGAATATAGCGAGCCATTACATCTTTTTTTGAACCTATTTGACTTGTTAGATAGGCAGCCATGAATTCTGGCTGAAAGTTTGCTTTCAAATAGGCTGTCTGATAACTGATCAAAGCGTAAGCTGCACTATGGGACTTGTTAAAACCATACCCTGCAAATTCCTGGATGATATCAAAGATTTCTTCTGCTTTTCGAGCCGGAACGTTATGTTGGGCACAACCATCAGCGAACATCTTTCGCTGCTGCTGCATTACTTCCACTTTCTTTTTCCCCATGGCTCGACGCAATAGATCGGCCTCTCCTAGGGAATATCCAGCTAGACAGGCCGCACTTTGCATTACTTGTTCCTGATAAAGGATAACCCCATAGGTTTCTTTCAATACTTCTGACAGCTCAGGGTGGAGATACTCAACTACAGCCCGTCCATGTTTGCGCTCAATATACTGATCAACCATCCCACTGCCCAAAGGACCTGGCCGATACAGAGCAAGGACGGCAATGAGATCCTCAAAACAATCCGGTTTTATCTTACGAAGCAATTGTCGCATTCCTGTGGATTCAAGCTGGAAAACACCGAGTGTGTTTCCCCTTTGTAACATTTCATAGGTCAAATTGTCATTAAGGGGAATTTTATTAAGGTCTGGCGGCGTTTTGCCATTTAACTTGATATTGTTTATAGCCTCTTCCAAAACAGACAGCGTCTTCAGACCCAAGAAATCCATCTTTACAAGTCCCAGCTTCTCCAGAGGCTCCATGGGAAACTGTGTCACAATCTGGTTTTCCCCAATCCTTCGCACTGGCACCAGATCTGTAATTGGCATAGGGGTAATAACCACGCCTGCTGCATGCTGAGAACAGTGGCGGGCAAGGCCCTCTATCTTAGAAGCGCTGTCAAGAAGCCGACTTACCGCCAAGTCTTTATGGGTGAGGTTGCGAAGGTCCTCGCTTTGATCCAGAGCCTCCGGGATTGACCTTGCTCCATCTGGAATAAGCTTAGCAACAACATCCACATCACTGTAGGGCATCCCCAATGCTCTTCCCACATCTCTAATAGCTGCTTTGCTTTTCATTCGATCAAAGGTTATTATCTGTGCGACCCTATCTACACCATATTTCCCAGCAATGTACTGCAGAAGCTCTTCCCGTCCCTTATCAGAAACATCCGTATCTATATCAGGCATGCTGATACGCTCTGGATTAAGGAAACGTTCAAAAAGAAGATTGTATTTCAGAGGATCCAGTTCAGTAATCCTTAAGCTATATGCGACAAGAGATCCAGCGGCAGAACCTCTTCCCGGGCCAATTGGAATATCACGATCCTTCGCTGCTCTTATAATGCTCGCCACGATGAGAAAGTATCCCGCAAACCCCATGTTTTTAATAACCTTCAGCTCGTAATCAAGGCGTTTTTTATATTCCTCTGGCACATTATCCTTATGAAGACGCTGTTTAAGTCCTGCCATCGCTTCCTTTTCAAGATTCGACTCAAGAGTTTCACCTTCTGGAAGGTCAAATCTTGGGAGTTTATAATCTCTCGTACCGAGGTCAAATTTCAGAGAACAGCGCTCAGCTATGGCGAGGGTGTTATCAAGAGCATCCGGTAATTCAGTCCCAAAGAGACTGTCCATCTCTTCAGGAGACCGAAGATAAAAATCATTTGTAGAAAAAGACATCCGATCGGGGTCGTTTATGGTCGCCCCAGTCTGAACGCACAGAAGTATTTCATGCCAGTCGTAGTCTTCTTTATTCAAGTAATGAGCATCATTGGTGGCGACAAGATTAAATTTGTTTTTTCTTGCCATTTGGACAAGGGCTCTATTGACCACAGCCTGTTCAGGTATGGCATTGTACATAATCTCTAGGAAAAAATTGTCTTCCCCCATAATGTCTCGATACATATGCGCCTTTGCCAAGGCATCATTCTCTTTACCCTGAAGGATCAGCGATGGAATTTCTCCCGCAAGACAAGCAGACGAAGCAATGATCCCCTGACTATACTGAGTAAGAAGATCGTAATCTATTCGTGGTCTATAATAAAAACCATCTGTATTGGCAATAGAAACAAGCTTAATTAAATTGTTATATCCTTGCTTGTTCTCAGCCAAAAGGAGAAGGTGAAAATTTCTCCCCTTTTTTTCTCTAGATGTGTGTCCATTTGGATCAACATAGACTTCACAACCAACAATAGGTTTAATGCCTGCTGCAAGGCATCTATCATAAAACTCTATAGCGCCATACATTGCCCCATGATCGGTAAGAGCCACTGCTGGCATTCCCCAGGAAGCAACCTTCTCAGCCAATTCTCCACAGCGAATGGCTCCATCGAGAAGGCTATATTCACTATGAACATGTAAGTGTACGAAAGGACGAGTGGTCATTCTTCTGTAATTCCTCCATCTAATTCTTCTACGTTGTCCTTCTTGTGGAGAAGAACTTCTCCCCCTCCCCACCGGAGAACAGTATCAACCAGGCCTGAAAAAACCGTTTCATCTTCCTCTTGTTCTTTCCCAAACTCGGGTCTGATTTCTGCAATAGGAGGAAGATCATCAAAAGGGAGACTCGATGTAGGCTCATCTTGTATTTCAACTATTGCCTCTTCAATTTCCGCTAAAAGAGGAGATTGAGAAAGATCACACTCCGTCGTTTTATCACCACAGATAATACGTAACGTCAGTTCTCCCTCAAAAACCTCTTTGATCTTTTGTTGCAATACAAAGGAGTTCCTTTCGATGGAAACAAGCTCCATGGAATACTTGCAATAATCGGGGAATTTCAGAGAAAGCACGTTTTTTTCGAGAAACACAGAGGCGAAGAGCAACGCACAATAGATGTGGATTTCTCCATAAAGGAGGTTTGCAAGCACTTTTTCCCATTTTTCTTTAAAGGCAGGGTGGTCCTCTGGCGACAGGGGGTGAGGTTTCTGAGTTTTCTCCAGCTCCTTGGTAACCAGACTGCCATGTTCTATTAATTTATTAAGAAAGAGTCCTGAGAGAACATCTGATCTCATCCCCATGCGCACTTGGGGAAGGATTTGGGCACAAAAATCCATAATCTTCAATAGATGGTCTGGATTCCAGCCCTTAGACTCCTGCTCTAAAAAATTTTTTTCTTTAGAGGAACCCTCTATGAACTGCAAAGCGCCCCCACCCCATGAAGCCACAATCCAAAGATCCCTAAATATAACAAAAAGATCTTCAACAACCTTTTGGGGGGAGGCTCCCCGTTGAAACATTTCCTGTAACTCTGAAAACACATAGATATCCCCAGAACGCACACGAGCAACCCAACGCTCAAGTTCAGGCCGACTTCCTCCCCCTAAAAGACGGCTAACATCTACCAGCTTGAGTTCATGTTCCGCCAAGGCCATAACCTGTTCTAAAAGAGATAAGGCATCTCTCATTGCACCATCAGCCTGTCTGGCTATTTCCCAAAGAGCGTCTTCCTCCGCTTTCCTGTTCTCGTTATGAACAACCATAGATAGGCTTTTTACAATATTCTGAACATCGATTTTCCTGAAAGGAATGTGCTGACAACGAGAGCGAATGGTTACCGGCACCTTATGAGGTTCCGTTGTCGCTAAAATAAAGACAACGTGGGATGGAGGCTCCTCAAGGGTTTTGAGTAAAGCATTGAAAGCGGAAAGAGAAAGCATATGAACCTCATCAATTATATAGACTTTGTATAAAGATGAAAAAGCAGACAGAGAAACATGGGCTTTAAGTTCCCGTACTTCATCTACGCTATTATTCGATGCCCCGTCTATTTCTATAACGTCAAGGCTTTCTCCTCCGTTGATAGCAAGACAATTAGGACAATCATTGCAGGGTTCTATGCTTTTTTCCTGGCCTGTACAGTTCAACGATTTGGCAAGAAGACGGGCTAAAGTAGTTTTTCCACACCCGCGAGGACCAGAAAACAAATAGGCATGACTTACCCGTTTTTCTTCCAAAGCTTTCGTAATAACCTGTACTGCTGCGTCCTGGGCCACTATTTGTTTAAACTGCGCAGGTCGATATCGACGGTAAAGAGACACTGTCATATATAAGCTCCCCTTTCGAGGGCATTCAAGTATTCCGTATGATATTCTATCATCTTTATAGAAATGAAAATTTAGAAAGCCTCATTTAATTTAATGTAGATAGTCGGCCATAGGATGAGAAGCTTTTGCCTGATGTAATCTTTCCACTAAACCGGTTCGGAGAAAAATAAGGGGGTCTACTCCTTCAGGTAAAGGTTCTGAAACAAGAAGGGTTGGTCCGACTCGGATCCCTTTTTTGTTATTAAAAAAGTCTATAACCTCTATTTCATAGGGAGCCAATTCCATTTGGTAATCCTTATCCAGCTTCTCTTTTATAGAAAGGAAGAGTTTTCTTACATCACTTTCATCAGGGCCAGACCAGACTTTAACTCCATCCACCAAAAGAGTTGTTGATCTTTCATCTGTTACCACATCAACAACCAGCATATGAAGAACTTTCTTCCTTTCAATGGGCCAATTATTCTCACGAATTATTTTTGAAAGGTAGGCTACTCGCTCCTTAACGTAAGGGTGATCCATAAATATCCCCGGATCCACATAAGGGTGGCGTAATTGCTCTTCTGCCAACCCCTCCATGACAGTAAGCGCAGCTGCAGGCGGGTATCCCGCTTTCTGCAGCGCATAAAGCCCTTCAACATCTGCTTCCTTTTCTAAATCCTTACTATATGCGTTTGTAATGGCTATTTGTGCCATGCTAGTCAAAAAAGCAGGTGCAGCTTTCCCCCCACTCACCAGAATGAGGGCCAGCGCAAAAATAGAGATGCGTTGGGATTGAGCCATCTGAAGCATAACATGTCTTCTATCAGCATGGATCATTTCATGAGCAATAATAGCCCCTATTTCAGCATCACTATGAAGAAAATCTAAAATTCCGGTCGTCATATATATAATGCCACCAGGCAAACTGAAAGCATTCAGAGATTTTTCCTGGATAATCCGAATTTCAAAGGGGAGGGTGCGAATCATGTGGGGCTTAATTTTTTCGCAGATCATAGAAAGATGAGCAATTTTTACAGGGTCGGAGACTCGTTCCCAATGCTGCTCTATCTCTTCTGAAACCTCTTTACCAAACTTAATTTCCCGCTGCATCTCATCTTCCGCTCTGGCATAAAAGCAAGAAAACAAAATAAACAGCAAGACCATCGCTGCTACACTCATTCTTCTTTTCATATAAAACCGCCCTTACAAAAATCTTTAGGGGAGAAAATAAGGCTCTTTGTATAACCAAGCATGAAAAATTATTCGTCTTCGTCACACATAATGTGTTCGATAAGGTGTGCTCGGCTCACCATACCCACAAAAACACCATCTTCTCTCACTACTGGTGCCATTTTTAACCCTTGCTGAATTAATGATAATGCCGCATGAAGATCGGAGTCGTCTTCTGAAAAATAAATTACCTTTCGCGTCATGTATTTCCCTACAGGTTCCATAACCTTTTTACGAAGTTTTTCAGAAAACTGATCAAAGTCCGGAATAAAAGTTGCTCCCTCCAGATACTCGCAATAGCCAGGTAAAGACGCTTTTATTATATCCTTCTCGCTGATAAAGCCAACAAGAAAACTCATTTCATCGACAACGGGAAGACCTGTAAGATTATGTTGGGAAAGCATTTCAATCGCTTCTTTCAAAGGCGTATTTTCCGTTACAGACGTCAAATCCCGATCCATCAAATCCCCTATTCGCATTCTTCGAGTCCCCTTTTAATCGAAGCGCTCCAGCTGCACACGCGGCATTAGAGCCTCTATTGCTTTGCGACTTGAGAATCCTTTCTCTACATGCATGGAATCTTCCCATGCACATGCCATAGCAAACCTGATTCGGTCTTCTACGTCCATTCCCTCTTCTCCACCAACAATGAGACCCGTAATAAGAGCATCTGCTGCTGCGAATATGGAAACAACCGACCGCCGTTCGGCGAGAGCTAAATAAATACCTTTAGGGGTAAAAAAAACATCTCCGTATATGTGGTATGAAGTAGTAGCCCATTCCACTCCCTGGTCGTGGAGTTTTGAAACGACTTCAATAATATTGTCAAGAGAAGTTAACGATATTCCAGATATTCGCGACATAAAACGATGATCTATTTTGGCGATGGTAGGACCAGCTTCAAGTGCAGACTGAAGGGGCAGTCCGGCAGCATCAACAATTGTCGGAATGTTATATTCCTTTGCCTTTCGAATAAGTTCTCCGTAAATATCTTGGGGAATACCAGGAGGGAGAGAACCACCTAGAACAAGTAATCTGGTGCGTTGCAGCATTCTTTGATAATTGCGAAGAAAACGATTATAGGCTTCTTCAGAGATATAGGGGCCTGGCTCGGAAAGCCCTGTTTCAATATGTCCTGACTCGTCTACTATATAAACGTTTGTTCGCGTTTCACCCTTTACATGGATAAAATTTGTTGTAATTCTATCTCTGCGCAGGACATCACGGATATAGGCCCCATTAAAACCTGCAAGAAATCCCATAGCAGCTGATTCATAACCTAACTGGGCTAACATCATGGAGACATTTATCCCCTTACCACCAGGAGTACGGATAGCATTCTTTGAGCGGAACCACCCACCTGGCCGGAACTCTGGCACCAAAAATTCCTCATCGACAGCGGGATTCAATGTTACTGTGACTATCATCAATCTCCACCCCCATGAGTAAAGGGAAGGTAGGATTATCCCACCTTCCCCGAATGAGCCCTACTCTATTTAAGAAATTCGGAAAGTTCAGAAGCAGTAGCTACTATTTTTTTAGAAGCAACTACACCTTTCTTAAGCTCCACAACAACTGGCATCTCACCCAATTCGAGTTTTTCAACCATACGAGCGTTGCGGTAACCATCAATGATAGCAACCTTTTCCCCTGTTTCCTTGCTCATCTCTTCCACGGCATTGGAAAGCCTCACCTGGGATTCCACAATGCTGGAATAGAAGAAGGCCACCACTCTCTCAGGATCCAAAAGGGTGGAGCGAAGATGAACCTGTTCATTTATATAGGCAGATGCTGCCATAGCTGCTATGGCGCCATCACTTGCAGCTGTCACTACCTGGCGAAGGTTCTTGTCGCGCACATCACCAGCGGCAAAAACACCTTCAACTGATGTTTCCATATCATCGTTAGTCACTATCCAGCCGCCTTTTTTAGCCTCAACAAGACCGCGGATGCATTCATCATGAGGAGCCTGTCCGACAAAAACAAAGACACCAGCTACAGGCAGATCAGAAACCTCTCCTGTTTTAACGTTCTTCAAAACGAGATTTTCTACCATACCATCGCCTTCGATTTTTTCGACAACGCTATTCCAGATGGGTTCAATCTTCGGATTTGAAAGTGTCCTTTCAGTGGCAGCTCTGTCAGCTCTGAAAGCATCACGACGATGAATAATGTACACCTTGGAAGCAAAATTTGTAAGGTAGCAGGCTTCTTCAACAGCCGTGTTCCCGCCGCCAACAACAGCGATTACCTGATCTTCGAAGAAAGCTCCATCACAAACTGCACAGTAGCTCACGCCGCCGCCAATATGTTCTACCTCTCCTTCACAGCCAAGTTTCCTGAAATAAGCGCCTGTAGCAAGAATAATCGCTTCGGCTTCTATTTCTGCCTTGTCTGTTACGACTATTTTGCTGCCGTCACGAAGCTCAATTTTCTTTACATCAGCGTCACGAAATTCTGTATTGAACTTCTCTGCATGCACTCGGAACATATCACCAAGTTCTTGGCCTGAGGCATGGGCCACTCCTGGCCAGTTCTCTATCTCGGCAGTAATATTTATCTGACCGCCGGGAACACCTTTCTCAATAAGAAGCACATCGAGTCCTGCTCTGCGACCATATATAGCTGATGTCAAACCGGCAGGGCCAGCCCCGATGATCACGAGCTCTCTCTTTTCCATTCAAACATCTCCTCCTCGTCCTTTGAAGCTTTATCTAATACAGAATAATATATATAGGTGATCGAATAGATCATCTGCGCCATTATACACGACGCCAAACTGCGATGCGATATATACCTTGAAAGTCCTTCGCCAGATTAATTAATCGTAGCCCTAAAGCGTTGTAATTTGCAAAAACTTCTCCTTGAATGCTGTCTCCTAATTCTACAACCAACATCCCTCCTGGTTTGAGCCAGTTGGGAGCAACATGAAGAAGCTCCTTATAGTAAAGCAGTCCATCCTCTCCGCCATTAAGGGCCACATAGGGCTCATATCCAACAACCTCTTTCATTAGTCTTCCAATCGTAGCAGTGGGAATGTAAGGTGGGTTGCTAATAATAAGGTCTAGGCTCTGAGAAGGAACTGGAATGTCACTCATTTCTCTAGAATGCCACAGCAAACAACGATGAAGCAAATTATATCTTCTCAGGTTTTTCCATGCCCATTCAATAGCCTGAGGAGAAACCTCTACTGCTACCCCTCTTGAAAGAGGTCTTTCTGCAAGGATAGTGGCGACAATGCAACCACTTCCCGTTCCCCAATCAAGAAAAGAGCCTTTGACAAAGTGCCGAAGTGCCTCTTCCACAACGAGTTCCGTTTCAGGACGAGGAATCAGACAACCTGGCCCTACTAGGAAGTCCCTGCCCCAAAAACTCTCATATCCAATGATATATTGCAAAGGCTCGCCAGAGATTCTGCGTTGTACCATTTGGCTCAGAGAAATGACCTCTTCTTCTGTAAGATACGCTTCAGAAGCTATAAGCAACAAACGAGATCGGGATATTTTCTTCAAAGAACAAAGAAGCCACTCTGTTTCGCTCTCCGACCCCTCTATACCCGCTCTTGCTAAAACCTGAACAGTTCTTTTCTTTGCTTGATAAAGAGTTTCCTTATTCGTTCCCAAGCTTCTGTAATCGCTCCGTCTGATCCGCCATAGTCATGGCATCGATCATTTCATATAAATCCCCGTCAAGATATTGATCAAGTTTATAGAGGGTTAGCCCAATACGATGATCTGTTATTCTATTCTGAGGATAATTATAGGTTCTGATCCTTTCTGAGCGATCTCCGGAACCAATCTGGCCGCGCCTCTCTTCTGCCTGCTCTTCCGCCTGTTTTCCCTTTTCCAGGCCATAAAGTTTTGCACGAAGATACATCATGGCTTTCGCTCTGTTCTTTATCTGCGACCGTTCATCCTGGCATGTAACAACAATGCCTGTGGGAAGGTGAGTAATACGGACTGCGGAATCCGTCATATTAACATGCTGCCCTCCAGCACCACTTGAACGGTAAGTATCAATTTTAAGATCTTCAGTACGTATATCCACGTCCACATCTTCTACCTCAGGCAAGACAGCTACAGTGGAGGTTGACGTATGAATACGCCCCCCTGCTTCAGTCATAGGAACCCGCTGTACCCTGTGGACACCACTTTCAAACTTCAATTTGCTATATGCACCGCGGCCATCTATTTTAAAAATAACTTCCTTCAAGCCACCGATGCCCGTCTCGTTTGACTGAATGATCTCTATTCTCCAGCCCTCTCGTTCACAAAATCGACTATACATGCGATAAAGATTGGCAGAAAAAAGCGCTGCTTCCTCTCCCCCTGCCCCTCCCCGTATTTCCATAATGACGCTTTTTTCATCGTTAGGATCCACTGGCAGCAGAAGGACATGAAGTTCGTCACGAATGCTTTCTAGAAGAGGCTCTTTTTCCTTTATCTCTTCCCTGGCAAGTTCCTGCATATCCCCATCCCCTGAATGAAGAAGGGAATGGGCTTCCTCAAGGTCACTCTTTACCTTTTTATACTCTCTATATTTCAATACAGCCGATTCTATCTGAGCATGTTTTTTTGCAAGTTGCTGTATCTCTTTCAAATTAGCTGCGATAACAGGATCAGACATTTGTTTTTCAAGATCTTCAAAAGTCTTTTCCAAATCATCAAGTTTACTCTCCAAATTCATTGTATTCCTCACCTCCGGAACGATCATACAGGGGCCTGTCCAATGCTTCCTCCAAAGCAGCTAGCGCCACCTCTACCTGTTCAATACTCGGTTCTCTCGTAGTCAGGTATTGAAATGACAAGGCAGGCCACAAGATGATCCTTCCTAACTTTTGTATAGACGATGCTGCCCGGATAATCTCATAAGAGATTCCCACTACCACAGGAAGCAGCAAAACTCTCATCATTATTTTCCAAAGCAAACTACCATGACCGGCTATAGAAAAAACTATAATACTCACTATCACAACAATCAAGAGAAAAGACGTGCCACAACGGGGATGGATGCGAGAATAGTTCATAACATTTCCCGGGGTCATATCAACTCCGGCTTCAAAAGCATTAATGGTTTTATGTTCCGCTCCATGATAGCGAAATACATCACGAATCTCTTTCCATAATCCGATACCTGCCACATACAACACAAAAAAAGTTCCGCGCAACAGGCCTTCGAGGACATTCTTCCATGTTTCAGAAAAATTCCAGAACTCTCCGCCAAGGTGGGCCAACCAAACGGGAAGGGCAACAAATACCCCTATAACCGCTATAAGCGCAAAAGCAACCGATCCTGCAAACTCAAGAGGGGTAATAGTTTCTTCGTCCCCCAGGGCTATTTCGGCAGAGCGATTCAAAGCGCGTATCCCTATCTTGAGCATTTCGAACATAATGACAAGTCCCCGTATCATTGGACACTTCCACCAGAAAGAAGAAGTTCGGAGGACTGCGTCCCAATGTTCCCGTACTATTTCACCGTTCTGCTGTCGAACTGCAAGCCCCCACCTTTGGGGGCCCCTCATCAGAACGCCCTCTATAACAGCCTGTCCTCCCACGGGCATGCGCTTCTCCCGTTTCCCAGAGAAGGTACAGGCAGTCTTATTATCTGAATTCAATACTATTCCTCCTCGAGAAGTTCCTCTATGGAATGAAAGGGTTTTCCACAGGGGCGAGCTTCACAGCAAGCACCCTTTACAACGCAGGAAGGACCTGCAATATTAAAAATGACAGGAGCTTCTCTTCGAACCACTTTAAGCATTTCTCGGGCTACCTGGCGAATCTCCCATTGAGCACGGCGACAAAGCCGCAATGAAAAGAAGTGATAAAGCTCTCTGGCATTCATGGTCATTACTAGGCTTGTTGTCCAGCCATGGGGTAATATATATCGCGCGTCTTCCTTGGGAATTCCTTGCTCAACCAGCTTCAAGTATACGGCATGAGCCGCCTTAACCTCGTTAAGGAACAGCTCTTTCCCCTCCTCATGAGCCGCAACAGATGGAGGAAGAATCACTTCTGGTTCAGCCATAGAAACATACCGCTGACTTCTTTGACTATAACTCGCTATGCGATGGCGGACAAGCTGGTGGCTTGTCACCCGGCTCATTCCATCTAGAGAAAAGGTAAAAGACGCATGCTCGAAAGGAGAATGATGACCGCTCCTCTGCAAGTGAAAAATCAGCGATTCTACTGATGAAGGGTCTTGTTCTTTCATAATCAATCCAGCAGGAATATCGCTATAACACAGGCGCGCTGCTGCCGCTACAATTCTGTCAGGATCTGGTGTATGCCCTAGCAAGGTCACCTGACACGTCATGTACTCATCAGCTCCTATCCTTCAAAAGCATGTAAAAAAAGGGGAGCTTTGCCCCCCTTTCTACTCTTCTGTTTCTACTTCGCGCTGTCCGTAATTGATACCTTCGTATTTCTTACGGAATTTTTCAAGACGACCAGCTTCGCTCACAACCCGGCTTCCCTTTTTGCCGGTAAAGAAGGGGTGGCATTCAGAACAGACCCCCACGCGGATCTCGGAAGAAGTGGAGTGAGTGTTAAACGTATTGCCACAAGCACACGTTACAACACATTCCTTATATTCGGGATGTATTCCCTTTTTCATCTATGTTGCACCTCCAAAAACTTTTCTTTACTGAACAAATATGCACTTTACCATATGGAATAAAGACATGCAAGCGGTTATTTAGATATGCATTACACCGAGACCGCATCTCTCATGATGGGCAACGGCATGATATGCTGTATCGCCCATAACTGCCACTGCAATCCAACGATCAATACGTACAATTGCTATTTTAGCTCCGACACTCGCCTCTAGCATTCCCACCGTTAAAAAACCTTCTAGAGCCTCTACTGCCGCATGCATAAGGGCGTGCATCTCATTACGAGTCTTCTCTACTACTCCAGCATTTAAAGAAGCTCCAACAAGGGCTCGAGTAATTTTTTGAGGGAGATCCCCTGCCAGTCCTCCAACTTCTGTTGCAACTGACCGCCAACCATTCTGTAATAATTCCCGTTTTAGTTCATTCTCTGAATCAGGAGTGGTGGTAGACGCTAATAGCAACGCTGCCCGACCAACCTGGTTTTCATCATTTAAATGAACATGGATATGTAACTCCAAGTCAATTCCACGCTGCGAGCACCCTATATTATTTTCCACTTTTTCTTCCTCAGCCATAACCTCCTCCATTATGACTTCCTCCTGATTATTAAATATTTTTTTCCAGAGCATGTCAGACACCTCTCCTCTCGAATACTTGTTTTACTATAGCATATTTATTTAAGAAGCTCTCTTTGTATGAATTTTATTAAAAACCTTTATAAACCTTTAAAAACACTCTATTCTTGATAGTCTTTCATAATAGCCTTATACTATATGAAACAAGAAAAATGAAATGGGGGGATGGGGAGAAGGAAGTTTTCTATATATATGAAAGTATGTTGACATAAAAAGGAACAAAAAACTTTCGAGGGGGAATGAGAAACATGATGAGAAAGACAATGGTTGCTGTAGCTATGTTATGTCTTTTGTTTGCCGTCTTTGCCGGAGCCGCCTCTGCAAAGACATTTATTTCCATCGCAACAGGTGGTACCGGTGGTACTTATTATCCTTTAGGCGGCGGTATTGCAGACATTCTGACCCGTCATCTTGAAGACGTACAAGTCACTTCAGAAACAGGGAATGCCTCTGTAGCTAACATCAACCTTCTTGGGACTCATCAGATTGAAATGGCCTTTGCACAAAACGATATTGCCTACTGGGCTGCAAAAGGAACTGGCCCCTTCAAAAAAGGCGCATACGATAATATCCGCGTTGTTGCCTCTCTTTACCCCGAACACGTTCACTGCATTACTCTGAAGGGAAGCGGCGTTAAAGACATTATGGATATTAAAGGAAGAAGGGTTTCAGTGGGAGCTCCAGGCTCTGGAGTACAGGGAGATGTAGATGCTATTCTGAAAGTTGCAGGCATAAAATATGGTGATATGCAAACAGATTTCCTTGACTTTAACAATACGACCCAGCGCTTTAAAGACGGACAGCTTGACGTAGGGTTTGTCGTCGCTGGATATCCTACATCTTCGATCATGGACCTTGCCACCATGCATGATGTTGATCTGGTAGAATTTAACGAAGAATTCCTCTCCAAACTTGTTAAAGAATATTCCTATTTTGTAAGAAGCGTTATCCCTGCAGGAACCTATCAGGGAGTCGATCATGATGTCACGACTCCTGCCGTAATGGCTCTGCTTATCTGTGACGCAGATCTTCCTACAGATCTTGTTTACCGCATGACAAAGGCCCTCTGGGATAATATTGAGGAACTTCGTCCAATTCACGCCAAAGCTCAACTTATTACCCTTGAAACTGCCCTTGATGGTGTATCTGTGCCTTTACATGACGGAGCTGCTCAATTCTACAAAGAAAAAGGAATGAAAATTCCTGAATTTTAAGAGATAAACATATAAAGTCCATTAAAGGGGGCTTCCTGGTACCAGGAAGCCCCCTTTCTCAAGTAAGAACAAAAAGGAGATCCTATTATCTGTTTACAAAATAAACCTGAAGTTCCTCTACCCATCGAGCAAGGTGCGTACATTGAGCTTTCCCGCTCACCCAATCTTTTCGTCCGCCGCCTCTAATTCCTAACGTCCTATTGTTTTTCACAAAACCCTGAAGATCAAGGAATGTTTTTTCTCCTTCCCCTAAAAGGAAATGACATCCTTCCTCGGCTGGTACTATACAAAGACAAATCGCCTCTGGTATCTCTTTAAGTTTTCGACTTACACAGGAAGAAACTACTTCTATAGGAATATTTGGAAGTTCAAAGGAATACAGAGGATGCCCCCCCATAGACTGCTCTACCCAGGGGAAGGAAACATATTCTTTAAGATGATCCAATCCTTTGATAAGAGCTTTGTTTTCCATTTGAAGTCTTTTAAAAACTTCTTCGAGTTTTTCAAGAGGACAACCAATGGTACGAAGCAATTTTCGCATAACATAGCTCTCTTTCCTCATTGCCTCTTCTCTATGGACCGTAAAGCGAAACTCCCATTCAGGAGCTCTGCCGTTGAATCCTTCTATAAAAACACCTCCAATATCGGAAGTTCTGCAAACGTGGGTCCCTGAGCACGCAATCATATCGAAGTCGGGGATAGTCACCACACGAACCAAATCATTTTCCCCTATACGCTCCCAGTTTGCTTTCAGATCTATCATCTTTTTTGCATCTTCAGGAGACAATACATTCACAGTGACAGGAAGATCTTTTTTAACAACTTCATTTGCGTCTTCCTCGGCCTTAAAAAGAATTTCCCAGTTCAATTCGTGAGGATAACGCAAATATACCGCTGTGGATTCTGTTCCTACGTCAACTTTATAAATATGCAGTTCTGGGTATGTGTTCTCAAGTACCTTTGAAATAACATGTTCCCCGGAATGCATCCGCGAAAGAAGCCACTGGCGCTCCAAGTCAACAAAACTTTCAACTTGCATATTTTCATGGATGGTACCACTTTTGACTTTTATATAAAGGACAATCTCTTCTCCTTCTTTTTGGCAATCTATGACATGGGCAAGAAAATTTTCAGCCCTTAAACAACCCGTATCTCCTGGCTGACCTCCTCCTGCAGGGTGGAAAGGATTGGGATCAACTATAATTTTTATTACTTTTTCAGTAGAATCAATTATTTTCATAATCTTGGTCTGCCCGATCATAAAAATCACCTCCGTAAACAAATACCTAAGCCAGAGAAAGACGCTGAAACTAAAAGTCCAAGAAAAAGCGGGGGGACATTAGTAAATATAAAAGGCGCTATCAATACTGCCAATAAGCCTCCACCAGCAGAGCATAGTGCCCAACAGGGAGAAAGCTGAAGGGGGAACAGAAGGGCAACGATGAAAGGGAAAAAAGTTCCAGCCCCCCGCAGGCTCATACTTAAATAACTCCACTGAAGAATCATATCGCCACTAAACAACTCTCCCATATAAGCTGCGCTTAGAACTATAAAAATCACAGCTGCCCTACTCATAAAAAGAGCTCTTTTTTCATCCATTTTCATATATGGCAAGGCTTTCAGAAAATCTTGCACTAAATTTGTAGCAATACCAAAAGAAAGACCTGCAGCAGCACCAACTACAGTTATCAATATTCCTGCCCAGAATATTCCACCCAGGATGGGGGGAAAGTACAAGCGTATGAACATTGGCAGAGCTTGTGACGGTACAATAGAAACGCCAGCAGTTCTCATAAAAAGACCTATGTAAATCCCCATTAAGCCAAGGGGAGGAATAAGGATACCAGCTAATAACGTCCCCTTACGAGCCGTGTCTGGATTTGAAGCTGCAAAAACTCCTTGTATGTAAATTTGAGTACAGAAAATACCAACTATCATCGACAGAAACGCTCCCAGTCCCTTTCCCACGCCAAATCCGAAGGGGCTGAATAAAGTTTTATTTCCAATATTATGATAAAGCCAGGAGGGGGTTACTCCTTTACCCATACCAAGTAATACCGAGACTGTCAGAATAAGGAAGAGCATCGCTATCTTTGCTTTCCCTATAACACTGTAACTTTTCAGACCGCCTAAACACAGAAATCCAAGGATCAGACAAGCTACACCAATGGATGCAACAAAAGAAGGGAAAGGGAAAACTGTCTGCAACAAAGCAACACCCGAAAGAAATTGAGCGACCACAGAAATATATGTTCCAACTGATGATGCCACCATGGAAAGCATGCTGACTGATCTGCCATAATGTCTTTTAAGAAATTCTGGAATGGTCACAACACCAGAACTTCGCAAAGGAGATGCAAATCCCCATCCCAAAATGAGACACCCTATGCCGCCACCTAGAGTGAACCACCATGCTGAAAGGCCGTATTCGTAAGCCATCTGAGCGGTTCCCACCGTAGAAGCCCCTCCAATAAGAGCCCCCATAATAACACCCGCTACTCCGCTTACCCCTGCTTTTCGTCCTGCAACTGTATAATCACTGGCTTCCTTTATTTTACGGGCAACGATCGTACCAAGTCCGAGAAAAACAAACAGCACAAGCAATGCTGAAGCAGTAAAGAGTTTCACCCTAATCATTTCCTTTTCAATCCGGCTTACGTCACAAAATGATGTGCCTGCGAGGATTCGAACCCCAGACCTTTATTTTCAGAGCTTCGTTTTTTTCAAAGCACTGATTAACGGCTTTCTTCATATGAAGCATAGTCAAAAATTAAAAAATCACATTACATGTTTCTTTTCTTTACGCTGCTAAAATAGAAAAATTTAAAAAGAAAACATACGCCATATTAAAAATCAAGGCTACTAATTTACCCCAAAAAACTTAAAGTCACGACGTATTCTTGAATTTCGTAAATCGCAGTTTGAGACACTCAACTTGGAGGCTCTTATTTTGTCTACCAGGTTGAAGATGCAATAAAGGAGCCACCTACTCTATCTGTTTATAAAGACTCACACAATCGATTTAATATATAGTATTCATTTAAATTACGATCAAGCAAAACTGAATTATTAAAGCGACATTCTCTTACATCGTCCAAGTCTATCTCTGAAAATATTAGCCTCTCTTTTTCATCTACCTTACCTGAAACAACATATCCCTTGGGATCAATCACGGCAGACCTGCCAAGAAACTCCCTCTTATCATTAGCGGGGCCTATCCTGTTCACTGCTGCCACAAACACAACGTTATCAATAGCTCTACATGCGATGTTCACATCCCACCATTCCTTGAGGTTGTCCCCTTTTCTCCAGGCTGCTACAACCACAATAAGTTCTGCCCCTTTTTCAGCTAAAATAGCTGCTGTTTCGGGAAAACATGCATCATAACATATTAAAATGCCAATATTACCTAATTTTGTTTTGAACACGGGGTAACTTTTCCCCTTACTAACGCAAAGGCGTTCTTCCGCAACAGGATGGGTTTTTGAGTATGAACCAAGAACTTTCCCTTCATCATCTATCATAATGGCCGCATTCTCATAGATACCAGGAGCTATTTTCATTGCCATAGGAGCAATAATATGCACTTTGAAATTTTTAGCTGCTTCTTTAACTAAATTGAGCGAATGGTGGTCTTTATCATCAAGATAACGTGCGTTAATTAATATTTCTTTTGATTTTTCACAGCAATACCCTGTATCAAAATATTCCGGTAAACATATCAAGTCTGCCCCTTTTGCCGCTGCTTCTTCGATATATGCAAGCGTTTTTTTTACATTCCGTTCCACTTCATGCAAAACACAGTCCATTTGGATCAAAGCTATTTTTGTAGTTTTTCCACTCACCGCAATCCCTCCACACTAGTTATAACATTCAAACATTCACAGCTAATTTTTGCTCCTGCCTCGTTCTGCCTCCTACTAAATGCTCTTTGTCGCGAAATTAAAATGTAGATTGATCTCTTCTTTTATGTCCAAAATAGCAGAAATAATTTTCTTGTTAACATCTTCTGTGGCGCGTGAGTCTGGTAAAACTACAGAAATGCTCGCATAGTTCTGTTCATGAGGAAAATAAAGTCCGGTTGCTATACCAGTAACACCATCATCCTTTTCCCCAAAGCTTATGACATAGCCCTTTTCTTTTGCTTCAGCGTATTTCCTTAGAAGTTTTTGCGGATCAATCAACGTGCGTGCTGTATAAGTTTCAAATTTACGTGTATTAAATATTTGCGCAACCATTTGAAAAGGCATTGTAGTAAGAACCGCAAAGCCAGATGCTCCCGCATGAATGGGGAAAGATTGATTCAACTTCGGTGTGACGCTAATTTGCTGAGATGCTTCAATTTTGTCGACACAAATAACTTCGTTATTATTCCACACGTTAAGCAATACCGTTTCTTTAGTAATATCGGCTAGCTTGCATAAAAAAGGGTGAACTTCCCGACATGAAGCAAACTCCTCGCGCGCTATCCATGAGAGGGTGACAAACTTCATTCCCAAGCAATACTTGTCGTTATCAGGCAATCGTTTTAACCACCCTCTGCTCTCTAATGTCAAAACTAACCGATGGGTTGTACTTTTGCTTAACCCTGTCAATCTACTAATCTCACCTATTCCAAGGGGAGTTTTTTCTTTACCAAGGGCTTCAACTATCAAAAGTGCCCGCAAAAGAGACCTGTTAAAATATTCTTCGCGCGCCATGAGGGCACCTTCTTTTTATTGCAAATATGTAATCGTTGTCCATGAAGCTTTCACCTAATTATTATTCGCCATTTTTTCCCATAAGCTCAAGAAGCCGGAGCTCAAGGACCTGTGAGGGGTCGAAGTCTGCAATTTGTAAGTAATAAGCTGCACTATCAATAAGAGCCTTGGCTGGAATCATACCATAGATTTCTGTCTCGAGAACCGACACACCCCAACGCTTTGCTTCCATACGAATTGTTTCGAGTACCCTGTAAAGAGAGTTTGCCTCGTAGTCAACCAAATTCATACTGACTTGTGTAATTCCACGCTCTTCAAGTGCAAGGCCAATGCCTTTAACATGACAGAAGCCACCTGAAGACGCACGAACAGTGTTTGCAATCTTCTTTGCTATCTCAACATCTTCTGTCTTAAGGTTAACGTTAAAGGCAACAAGAAGTTTTCTTGTTCCCACTGCCGTTCCTCCAGCTGTGGGATGAAGCCCTGGCCCACCAATATCAGGATAACGATCTGGATTATTCTTTGCCTCATCCTTAAGAACCTCATACTGCCCCTTTCGGACAACTTCCAATTTCTTTCTTGCAGGCATCTTTGCCGCATCTTCGTAAAAGTAAACAGGAATACCTGTATTTTTAAAATAGCACTCACCAAAAGAGTGTGCCAAGTCAACGCACTCTTTCATAGTGATACCTTTAAGCGGAGTAAAAGGAATGACATCAACTGCGCCAATGCGAGGATGCCCTCCATGATGTAAATTCATGTCAATATGTTTCTGTGCAGTTTTTGTTGCTTCGATAAGGGATTCTTGGATCGGAGCCGGTTCGCCCACAAGACTGATAACAAGGCGGTTGTGATCTTCGTCAGATCTGTAGTCCAGAAGATAGAGTCCTCGCTTGCCGCGAAAAGAATCAACGATTGCCTCGATAACATCCTTGCGGCGACCCTCACTAAAATTAGGGACACACTCAATCAATTGCGTTGTCATAACATACCTCCTACAATCTTTATATTTATAGTTTTGAAAAGTATTTATTGTGTTCGCATAGAAATTAGCGGATTCATATCTGCCACCCAGCACTCACAAACTTAAAATAAGGCCAATAATACTAATGGCGTACCATCTTGCGGGACACTATCCCATTAATTTAATACAAAGTATAGGCATGGATACCTGAAGTGTCAACGTTGATGGCACACCGTGCAAAAAGTCATCTGTTATTTTATAATTAAAAAAAGGGGGCTTTTCTTACGCATGGAAGAAGCAATGAAAGTGGCACTTCATGACAGTATTGTGAAATAAGGGCAAGTGGCTCAAGTTGCAGCTATACAGGCTATACATAAGAACACAATAAAAAAACCGGCCCGCTTAAGCGACCCGGCTATTTTATTAAATGGCGTGCCTGCGGGGATTCGAACCCCAGACCTTTGGCTCCGGAGGCCAACGCTCTATCCGCTGAGCTACAGGCACCTAATGAACGTCGAAAATATTACCACGTGCCAGGATTTACTGCAACTGAGTAAGTCTGAACATTATTACTTTTTAAAAGTTACAATTGTCACCCCATGCCCGCCCTCGCCGGGGCCACCAAGACGATAGCTTTCAACATAACTTAGATGTGCACAAAATTGGTGAACTTCCCGACGGAGAATCCCTTCTCCCCGGCCATGTATAATTTCTACACTCAGATATCCTGCGCGCATTGCTCTGTCAAGATATTGCTCTACCAGAGGCATGGCTTCGTCTACTGTCATCCCCCTGATCATCAAGGAAAGGGGCACGCCCTGAGGCTTAGTTGCGCTCATGGCTGGGCTTTCCGGCAAGGCATCTCTGACCTTTTTTGACGTTGGTGTCAAAGAGATCAAGGGAACATCCATACGTGCAGCACCTGCTTGCACTTCTGCTTTATTTCCTTTCAGAGCCAGTATAGTGCCTGTTATAGAGGTCCCCGCAATTGAAACAGTATCCCCTATTTCTAAATTGCGTTTTTCATCCTTCATTTTTTTAATGAATCTCTTTTCCTCTTTTTGCTCAAGTTCTTTTCTTTTTTCCCGTATGTTCTCTCTTTTCCCATGTAGATTCCTTTGAACCACAGACCTGGCTGCTTCGTCCAGGTCACGTATCATCCGCTTTGACTCTTCTTCTGCTGATGCAAGAACAGTTGCAGCCTGTTGTTCTGCTTTGGCTATTATTTTCTCTCTTTGTTCTTCAAGCGCCTTCATTTTTTCAGAATACTCCTTGCTCAAAAGGTCGGCCTTTTGACGTTGCTCTTCCATTTTTTCCCACTCATGGTTTAGCAGAGCCTTCCTCTCATGAAGATCTGCAATGACTTCCTCCATGGATATTTCCTGCTCTTTAAGGGTCGCCCTGGCCTTCTGAAGCACTTCTGACGGCATGCCGTAACGCTCTGCAATATAAATGGCATTACTTCGCCCCGGGATGCCCATGAGAAGATGATACGTAGGCGCCAGGGTCTCTACGTTAAATTCCATGCTCGCTGTTTCCACATGGGGAGTAGTTAAAGCGTAGCTTTTAATAGGATTATGGTGGGTCGTCGCTAACGTAATGCTTTTCTTTTCCCGTAAAGTGTCTATGAGAGCTATTCCTAATGCCGCTCCTTCCTGAGGGTCGGTCCCAGCCCCAAGTTCATCGAGAAGAACAAGAGAAGATCGCGTTGCTTCTGAAAGAATATGGATAATGTTTTTAAGATGAGCGCTAAATGTAGAAAGATTCTGCTCAATACTCTGTTCGTCCCCTATGTCTGCAAATACGTTGTCAAGATTACCAACTACAGTTCCTTCCTTTGCTGGAAGGGGAAAACCGCACCACGCAAGGATTATGCCCATACCAACAGTTTTAAGGGCTACTGTTTTACCACCAGTATTTGGCCCAGTAACAACAAGGACATGGAAGCTTCTCCCGCATTCAATTGTAAGAGGGATTCCCTTTTCACCCAAGAGTGGGTGAAGTAGATCATAAAAGACAAAAAAAGGATTTTTTGAGAGTTCCGGAAGAGTCCATCCATATTTTCCCATAACGTCAGTAAGAGCATAGAGCATATCTATCTGACCTAGAACACCTTCTGCGTCGACTACTGCTTTTTCTCTCCCAAGAATCATTTGGGTGAGTTCAGATAATATTCTCCTCTTTTCCTCTTCTTCATCCTGTATAAGAAGTACAAGGCGGCTATTAAGCTCTGCAAGACTTCGAGGTTCCATGTAAACAGAGTTGCCGGAACCAGAGCGGTCGATAAACGTGCCGGGGAAACGAGATGCGAATTCTTGCCGAACAAGAACAGTAAATCTATTCTGTCTAAAAGTGAGCAAACGTTCCTGCAACATATTATTTATTCGGGAATTAGCGAAAAGGGCCTGTGCCCTTAATCGAATTGATTGACGAACTGCCTCTTCACTTTTTCTAATTCGCAACAAAGTCGGAGTAGCAGAATCAAAAAGGTTTCCATCTTCATCCAAGACGGCGAGCGATTCAATCTCGTATTTGAAATCTCGTATTTTCTTAAGCACGCCTGCAAAAGGAGCGAATTCATCTTTCGCTTGGTTTAAAACATCTTTGATTCTGGTCGCAAGCAATAGAAGCATGCGGATAGCAACCAGCTCCTGACCTGTCAGGAGTGCAGTTTTTCGGGCAGCATGTATTTCTTCTGCAACACTGCTTACATTCTGATTCCATGGAAAATCTCCATAACGATCAACATAATCACGATAAGCAATCAAGAGGTTCTGGCGGTTGCGAAGGGTGGTTATTGTTTCACAGGGAGTTATAGCTGTGAGAACTGATAAGCCAAGATCGCTGCGTAGTGATTTAGCAAAGATAGAAAGAATTTTATCAATTTCAAGGAGATTCCAAACTTCCTTACGTACTTTCATGGGATAGGTTATCCCCTTCCGCAGAATAAAGAAATGTATTGACATGCGGCCATGCCTGAGAAGCTAGTTTCATAGCAATGCTCTCCTTAACCCATTGAGGAGATATAAAAGAGGAAAACGCCATCAATACTGCATAGAGGAAAAGGACAAGGAAAACTCCCTTCAGAGCTCCAGCCATCCCCCCAAGAATCCTATCAATGAAGGATAAGGCAGACCATCTTAAAAAAATCTGAACCATACGGCATGCAAGGGTCGCAATGACAACAACAAGAATAAACAGCAGGGCCATTGAAATGACAAGAACAATCGAAGGGTTACCGGCCCATTTCTCTAAATACCAGCTGGAAAGGGCGGGGCCTAAACGCCATGCAAGAAAAGCCCCCCCAATTACTCCACCAAGAGAAAACAACTCTCCTGTAAGCCCCCGGAAGAACCCACGTAAAGAGAGAAAGATCAATACAAAAACAATTGAAATATCAATACCTAACGCCAGAGTCATGATCTGGAATTTTCTCCTGGAGAATATTTTTGAATAATATCTTCAAAAGTCTGATTGGCGTGGTCAAGACAATAGGCAAGATGGAGACTTACCAGAAGCAAAAGATGCTCCTGGCCAGTCTCTTTGCCAATCTTATCAGCAGACTCTTTCAACAATGATACAACTCGCCCATATGACTCCTCGTCCAATGTTGTTTTCAAATGGTATTCCTTTTTACCGAGCTTGAGCGTTACATCCCGCACAGGGATAGACAAAGCATTCAGCTCCTCTGTTAGGAATTATGACCTTGTTCTGATTGTTCTGGTAACAAGGCATTCAGTTTATCGTAAACGCTCTTCATCTGATTGTCTAGCTGAGCCTTTTCTTTTTGCAACATCATTCTCTCTCGCTCAAGTCTTTCTATTGTTCGCTGAAGCTCTTTCGTTTCTCGTATATGCTCCAGATCTTTTTCTGACACTTTTTGCCTGAGAGAGTGAGCTTCTTTTTTTAACTGCTCATTTTCATCTTTTAACTTTGTTAGCAATTCTGCTAAACGATTAGCCAGTTGTTCGATAGAATTCAGAGTTATCATAGCCAGTGCCTCCGTTCCTGAACTCATCATTTAGCGAAGAGTATACCCTTTTGATGCCATTTCTTCCCTTACTCTATTATGCACTGCATCAACTTCTTCATCGCTAAGCGTGCGTTTCATATCCCTATAAGCAAGGGAGAAAGCCAGGCTGCGCGATCCTTCCGGAACGCCATGTCCCTTATAAACATCGAAAAGACGAAGGTTCCAAAGCAAAGAACCTGCTGCTGAACGAATTTCATCTTCTACTGTCTTTCCTTCTTTATTTTCAGGCACTAAAAGAGATATATCCCGGTGGACAGCAGGATATGGCGGATTTTCGCAGAACAAAGGATGGACATCCTCGATAAGTGGATCAAGGGATATCTCAAAAGCATATATAGGGGACCCCATGTCCAGTTCTTTTTCAAGGGATGGTTTAAGCCGGGCAATGTAGCCAACTTTTTCATTGCCAATACATATCTCAGCTGTTTGTCCCCCGTGTCCGAAGGGTTCTGCCCCCAATCTTAAGATGTAATTTACGCCCCTGCTCTGAAGAAAAGCTTCTACATCGCTTTTGACAGACATAAAATCTTCTACTAGACATTCTTTATAAACATTACGTATGTCACGGCCAGGGTAGATAAGCCCTGCTAACCTTTCTACTTCTTTTTTCCCCGCGTCTGATTCTGAATCCCGCAGGAATACCCTGCCCAGTTCAAATAGGCGAACAGCCTCTCTCCACCCGGCTCGGAGTGAAGAAGCAAGAGCGTTAATCAGTCCTGGAAGCATCAATGTCCGCATTGCCGAAAGGTCTGCGCTAAGAGGATTGGATAAGACAAAGGGGTGTGCCCTTTCATCATCTTCCGGCAACCGAAGAAGTTTTATATAAGATGGCGACAGGAAAGAGTATGTTACAACCTCAATGTATCCTCTTGCCAACGCTATTTGGCGCAGACCTGCCTGGAGTTCCGTCCATGCCCCTCTTTCTCCTGGATGGCTCATCTTTTGAGGGAGACGACTTGGCATATCGTTATATCCTCGAATTCTGGCCACTTCTTCGATAAGATCTTCCTCTATTGAGATATCTGGCCTGTAAGAAGGGATTTTAAAAATACGCATGTTCTCTTTTTCTTTTGACACCTCTCTGATACCAAGACGCCCAAGAATTTGAGAAGACTCTTGAAGATCATCCCATAACAATAGTTTATTGAGTTTTTCCCGGGTCAATACTACTTCACGGCCGGTGATGGATCCTGTTGTTGCTTCAAGGACTTCCCATTCCGTGGTAGCGGCGCCCCACTCCTTCAGTAGAGAAATGACATAGGCCATAGCTGGATATACGAGTTCTGGATCTACTCCCCTTGAGTACCTGAAAGCCGCTTCACTATTAAGCCCAAGGCGGCGAGAAGTGCGGCTAACCCTTATTGCATCAAAATTAGCGCTTTCTATGACAACATTGCGAGTCGTTTCACAAATTTCAGTATTCTCCCCTCCCATAACTCCAGCAATACCAATGGCTGATCCTCCACTTGTAATGAGAATATCAAGGGGATCAAGGACTCTTTCTTTGCCGTCAAGAGTAATGATCTTTTCTTCTGGCGTGGCAGAGCGAACTGTAATTTCGTTCTCTGGTAAACGGTCTAGATCAAAGGCATGGAGAGGCTGACCCATTAAAAGCATGGTCAGGTTGGTAGCATCGACTATATTGGATATGGGGCGCATGCCCATAAGAGATAGTAATATGCGTATAGGCAATGGAGATGGTTCAATCTTGACATCTGTAGCAAGTCCCAACAGATAACGCCGACAACCTTCGTCCTCCAAAGATATAGAGCGGAAATTAACAGGCCACTCCATACCTTCATTTGAACGATTCTTAAAGTTTTTCCTGCCTACAACATCTGGGAAAAGAGCGTACACTTCCCTGGCGATGCCAAGAGCACTCAACAAATCCCCTCTATTCGGTGTAATAGAGATATCAAGAACCGCATCGTCCAGGCGTAGATATTTCTTTACGTCTTTTCCAACAGGAGCATCCGAAGGTAGGCGTAAAATGCCAGATTCATCAGCTATATCAGGGAGACCAATTTCATCAGCCGAAAGCATCATCCCCTGGCTCACCACACCATCAAAATCCCTTTCTTCAAGCACTGTTCCATCAGCAAGTACGGCACCTGAAGGCCCATAAGGTACAAGATCTCCAATTTTTAAATTGGTAGCAGCTGTGACACAGACTGCTGCCCCCTCCCCATAATTGAGAGAGGCAACTCGAAGGGAATTTTTACGAGAATGCGGTTCGAGAGCAATAACCTGGGCAACCCGCACACCTGATAACCTTTCGCATGGACGAGTTATTGCCTCTACTTCGCAACCAGTGAGAGTAAGTTTTTCCGCAACCTCTTCAAGAGACGCGGGAATAGATACAAGGCCATTAAGCCAATTCCAGGACACTAACATGATTTGCACCTCCCAGAAAGAAGATAGGGGACATTCCCCTCAAAAAGAACGCGGAGGTCTGTCAGTTTGTACTTTAGCAGAGCAAGGCGATCAAGCCCCATTCCCCAGGCAAAGCCGTTGTAAACATTAGGATCAATACCACCAGCTCTCAAAACATTCGGGTGAACCATACCGAGGCCGCCTATTTCAAGCCAGCCCGTACCTTTACAAATACGGCACTGGGGATTATTCCCAGAGCACTCAACACACTCTACGTCCAGTTCAAGAGAGGGTTCGGTGAAGGGAAAATAGCTAGCTCGATATCGAGCTTTGAGCGGCCGACCAAAAATACTGTTAACCAGCACTTCTAAGCATCCCTTTAAGTCAGCAATGGCAATATCTTTATCCACAAGAAGGCCTTCCAGCTGATTGAACATGGGTGAATGAGTCGGGTCACTATCCCGTCGATAGACCTTTCCTGGACATACTATTCTAAGAGGTGCCCCATATTTCAGCATAGAGCGAACCTGCACTGGAGAAGTATGTGTTCTAAGCAAATGTTTTTCATCAAAATAAAAAGTATCCTGCATATCCCTTGCTGGGTGAAAAGACGGAATATTAAGGGCCTCAAAATTATGGAAATCATCCTCGATCTCGGGGCCCAAAGCAACAGAAAAGCCTAATCCTGAAAGAATATTTATGACATCAATAGTAACCTGTGCCACTGGATGGAAAGCACCCCACGTCCGGCCACGAGAAGGGAGGGTCACATCAATGAACTCTTTCTGTTCTGCTTCCTCCCATTCTTTTTCTTCCAAAAAAGTTTTGCGTATTGAAAGCTGTTCTTCTATTTCATCCCTCAGCTTGTTGACCAACTGCCCCACCGCTGGCCTTTTCTCTGGAGGCAGTGATCCAAGAGTTTTCAAAAGCGACGTGACTTTCCCCTTTTTACCAAGGTACTTCACTTTCAGATCCTGAATTTCATCAGCAGAACTGGCCTGTTCAAGCTGATCCAGAAATTCAACACGACACATTTCTATATTGTTATGAATTTCGCTCACGCTCCATTACCCTCCCTTTCACGTTCTTCCTCAATGGCCAATAAAAGTTTATCCAAATCATTCTTTTTACCGGCGATAAGAAGGAGATCGTCTTTATTTATAACCGTATCTGCCGACGGCAAAAATCGTGACCCTTTCCTATCAAAAAGCAAAACCATTGCATTATATTTCTTCCGAAAATCCAGTACGGCAAGGCTTTTTCCCAACATTTCATGCAATGGCGTAACTTCTCCCACCAAATAGTCTCCACCCGGAAGTTGAGAGAAACTCGAAAGCCAAGGATGGACAAACTGTTCCGCTACTTTTTGCCCCATATCCCGTTCTGGGAAAATAACTCTATGTGCCCCGACTCGCGAAAGGACTCTGGCATGAAGTGCCGTCTGAGCACGAGCTACAACAAGGGGGATATTAAACCCCTTGATTATAGTGGTTGCAAGAATACTAGCCTCTATGTTTTCTCCTATGGTAACGACAGCGATGTCCGCTTCTTTCGCCCCAACTTTTATAAGAGCATCTTCATCAGTAGCGTCAAGCTGAGCTGCTAAAGCTATAATATCTGCTACTGCTTCAACTTTGGCCGGGTCTGCATCAACTCCAACTACATACTGCCCCATAGCAGCCAGCTTTTCACATAAGGAGAGGCCAAAACGTCCCAATCCAACCACAAGGACCATTTTTCTTTTCTCAGCCATATCCATTAGCCTCCTAGCCTACCGGGATGTTTGTTGTAGCGTAATTCACATTATCACGTGTTTCTCGAGTTATTACTACGTACATAAATGTAAGGATACCAACCCTTCCCCAGAACATCAACATTATAAGAATAATCTTACCCATTGTAGAGAGGGACGACGTAATTCCCAATGAAAGTCCCACCGTGCCCATAGCAGAGAAGGCTTCAAAAATCAATGTGTGGAAGGGAGCCGTTTCCGTAAAAGACAATAACACTATACTAAAAAGGACGGTACTGATGTATAGAAGGCTTAACGAAAGAGCACGGCGCACATTATTAAAGGATATATTACGATTAGCATAAATAATATTATTTCTTCCCCTCATCTCACAAAGAGCCGAATAGACTAAAAGTCCCAAGGTCGTCGTTTTGATCCCACCACCAGTAGAGCCGGGAGAAGCCCCTATGATCATCAATAGACAGGTAACAAAAACCCCTAAAGCTGTAAAGTTCGCTGTTCGTATAGTATCAAACCCCGCAGTGCGAGGAGTCACGCTCTGAAAAAGAGCGTTCCATACTTTAAGAGTTGGAGATAGTCCTCTAAATGCCCCGTTCCAGTCAGAAATAAGAAATAGAAAAGCTCCGCCAATGACCAGGATACCTGTAACCTTTATGACAAGGTGGCAGTGAGGTGTCAAAGGTTCACCCTTTCTTATATATCGGGCTATTCCCAAAAGGACAAGAAAGCCTGCACCACCTAAAATAATTAGAAGCATAATAGTGGCGGGGACAAGAAAAGTATGAGCATAACCTTGCAAGCCCGTTGAGAAAGGAGAAAAACCTGCGTTGCAGAAAGCACTAATGCTATGAAATAAAGCCAGATATAAAGCCCGCGCCGGGTTGTAGTTACGAACAAATGCTATGAAAAGGGGGACGGCTCCAGCCCCCTCTATTGCAACAGTCATCTTCAATATGCGAATAAGAAGCTTAATAGCTCCTGCCGGCGTATCGAGCCCAAGACCTCCTGCAAAAAGCAAACGTTGGCGTATCCCTATTTTTTGTCTGAAAAGTAGTAGAAGGGTCGTAGCGGCAGTCATAACCCCAAGTCCTCCCAGTTGTATAAGGACAAGGACAACCCATTGAGACAATAACGTCAGATCTTTACCAGTGTCTACAACAGTCAGTCCTGTAACACAAATAGCAGATGTCGCCGTAAATAAAGCGTCTACAACTGTGATAGAGTGCCCACCCTCCAAATTAAAGGCCCATATAAGCAGGGTTCCTATCACTATCAGCGATAGGAACCCTGCTACAATGGTTCTCTCTACTCGGAGAGAACTATACGTTTTCAAAACTACTGTCCTAACGCATTACGGGCTTGTTCAACCAATTTTGCAAAGGCCGGCATATCGTTGATGGCCAGTTCTGAAAGCATTTTTCTGTTAATTCCAATGCCCGCTTTTTTAAGTCCGGCTATAAGCGAACTATAGCTCATCCCCTGGGCTCGCGCAGCTGCATTTATACGAGTGATCCACAAACGCCTAAAATCTCTTTTCTTCAGTTTGCGGTCATCATAGGCTCTAGACAGAGATTTAAGAAAAGCTTCCCTCGCTCTTCTATAAACATTCTTCTTTTTGCCCCAATATCCTTTTGTGATGGAAAATAGCTTTTTCCTTTTTTTATTACTAACGCTACCACCCTTAACACGAGGCATAGCATGTCACCTCTCTTAATCATAAATTCTTTATTTTATATGTGAATTCGACCCCTAGCTATAGGGAAGCAGCTTTTTCAGATCTCCAGCCAATGTTTCTGGAACATACCCCGTTTTACGAAGACGACGAAGACGACTTCTGCTCTTTCCTGTCAAAAGATGCCCTCTTCCATTTTTTCTATAGCTGAACTTGCCTGTTCCGGTTGAAGAGAATCTCTTTTTTGCTCCTGAATGAGATTTCAACTTAGGCATAGTAATACCCTCCTTTCACACTGTTAAGTATACTAAAACACTACACCAAAGAGTTGTTCAGTAAGATTATTACTCTGACTGTTCAACTTCTTCCTGATTTTTATCCTGTTTGTTTGTTTCCTTTGTTTTTGTCGGCCCTAAAGGTGTGAGCATCATTCTCATATAACGACCTTCCATACGAGGTTCTGCTTCTACCTTGCCTAAACTCTCTGTGTCATGAACCACTCTTGCAAGGACATCGCGCCCTTTATCAAGGAAAGCCATCTCACGACCTCTGAAAAAAATAGAAACTTTTACCCGGTGTCCGCATTTCAAGAAATTCATAACAGCCTTAACCTTGAAATTATAGTCGTGTTCATCGATTTTCGGACGCATTTTGATTTCTTTTAGGGTTTGTCCCTTCTGTTTCTTTCGTGCATCTTTTTCTTTTTTCTGCAGTTGATAACGATATTTGCCATAATCAAGGATACGGCAAACTGGCACTTTAGCCTGGGGAGCCACCTCAACTAGATCAAGATTTCTCTCTTCTGCCATACGTAAAGCATCCTCTATTTTGGTGACACCTATTTTGACTCCGTTATCGTCAATCAATAACACTTCACTCACAGTGATTTCATCATTGACGCGGGGTTCCCCTGCTTCTCTTTTGGCTATAACACTTCACCTCCGTGATAATATAAAAAAGGGCCGATGGATTTCCACCGACCCTCACACATACAAAGCAATACTCTCAAAGAGTGTTATGGTTTCGACCAGACAACAACGCCTTGCGTCGTCAGGTGAGAGGGTGGGCCTCTTCTTTAGACTAAGAAACTATATCACAGCTGCTGAAATCTGGCAATTACTTGTTAAGTAGCGGATTCTTTTCTTCCATTAAAATATCAATAAAACTGTTGATTGACATTGCACCAAGATCCCCTCTGCTCCGCTCTCTAGGCGCAACCTGATCGCTGGCAACTTCTTTTTCTCCGATAACGGCCATGTATGGGATTTTCTGAATCTGGGCATCTCTGATCTTCTTCCCCAGCTTTTCATCTCTGCTATCTATTTCAACCCTGACATTATTAGCAACCAATTTCGCCTGAACCAATCGTGCGTAATCAAGAAAATCTTCCGAGATAGGAAGCAAACGGACCTGTACAGGCGCTAACCAATAAGGAAAAGCTCCAGCGAACTGTTCTATGAGTATTCCGAAGAACCGTTCCAGACTTCCCAGAATTGTTCTGTGAAGCATTACGGGCCGATGTTCTTTTCCGTCAGCTCCGACGAATGTCAAGTCGAATTTTTCAGGCATCTGGAAATCAAGCTGAATTGTTCCACACTGCCATGTACGTCCGATACAATCCTCAAGGTGGAAATCTATCTTGGGACCATAAAAAGCGCCGTCACCAGGATTGACGCGATATTCCATATTAGTTTCTTCCAGAGCTTCTTTCAAGGCAGTTTCAGCTATATTCCACTGTTCTTCTGACCCCATGGAGTTCTCAGGACGGGTAGAAAGCTCCATTGTATATTTAAAGCCAAAGATATCCCTATATATGTACTGGCAAAGATACATAATCCCTTTGATCTCATCTTTAACCTGCTCTGGTGTGCAGTAAAGATGAGCATCATCCTGCGTAAAACAACGTACTCGCATTAAACCATGAAGAACACCTGATCGCTCGTGGCGGTGGACTATCCCTAATTCCGCCATCCGCAAGGGAAGATCACGATAACTTCTTATCTGACTTTTATAAATAAGAATTCCACCAGGGCAATTCATTGGTTTAATGGCAAAAGGCATCTCGTCGATCTCTGTAAAATACATGTTGTCACGATAGTGATCCCAATGCCCAGAACGAATCCAAAGACTGCGATCAAGAATAAGAGGGGTTCGAATCTCGCAGTACCCGTTCTTTTCGTGAACTTGCCGCCAGAACTCAGTGAGCTTGTTCAGTATAGCCATGCCCTTGGGGTGGAAGAAGGGAAATCCAGGACCTTCCGGCTGAATACTGAAAAGATCGAGTTCTTTGCCTATTTTACGGTGGTCTCTATTCTTCGCTTCTTCAAGTCTTGTTATATAAGTTTGAAGAGATTCTTCATCTGCAAAAGCCGTTCCGTAGACACGGGTCAACATTATGTTTTTTTCATCGCCCCTCCAATAAGCTCCGGCTACTGAAAGAAGTTTAAAATGCTTTATCCATGAAGTATTCGGTACGTGAGGCCCTCTGCAAAGGTCTACATAATCTCCCTGCCTGTACAGACTCACAGTCCCATCTTCTATCTCCTCTATCAATTCCACTTTGTACTTTTCTCCACGCTCTTTAAAAAAGGCAATCGCTTCTTCTTTTTTCAAAATCTGGCGTTCTATGGGGAAAGCACGCTTCGCAAGACGTTTCATTTCCTTTTCAATTTTTAGAAGCGCTTCCTCCGAAATTGATTCCGGGAGTTCCATATCATAGTAGAATCCGTTTTTAATGGATGGTCCTATCCCAAAGAGAGCTTCCGGATAAAGAGATTGAAAAGCCTGAGCCATAAGGTGGGCTGTTGAGTGCCGTATAATATCAAGCCCCTCTTCGCTGACACCATCTATAGCTTCTAGCAATCCGCTCTCTGCGATCTCAGCTGAGAGATCGACATAACGGCCGTTAATCTTGGCTGCCACAGCCCCTTTATGCATCTTCCAGCGCTTCAATACATCAAGAACACTGCCATTTTCAATTTCTATCATATCCCCATTGGCGTTTTTAAGCTCGAACATGCGTATCACCCCTAAAAAATAATGCCCACATCTCTCCTTCTGGAGACGATGTGGGCTATATCGCGGTTCCACTCCAGTTCCAGCTTATAAAGCTGGCCCTCTTTACGCTGTAAGGGGCGTTCCCCTGCATCTTACGCCAAAAAGCTTCGATGCCGGCTCAGGAATGGTCTTCGGTCTACCCTGCTGCAGGAGGCTCTCAGCCCACGGCCCCCACTCTCTGTTCAGTGGTCGTAAAATTACTTTTCCCTTCATAGCCTTACATATTCTATTTGGCGAAATTTATACTACCTAAAAGAAAGAATGTCAACTCTTTTACTTCACACCGGTACTGCCAAAACCACTTTCTCCACGTACTGAATCTGAAAGGGATTCATTTTCCTCCCATTCTAACTGAACCACAGGGGCTATGATCATTTGTGCAATCCTATCCTGTGGCATAACCTGAAAAGGTTCCTGCCCGAGATTAATAAGGATAACCCGAACTTCCCCCCTGTAATCAGAATCTATAGTCCCTGGAGTATTAAGCACCGTAACACCGGAACGAAGAGCGAGACCGCTTCTTGGTCTCACTTGAGCTTCATAGCCTTCTGGGAGCTCCATATAGAGACCAGTACCCACACTTCCCCTTTCTCCAGGCTTTAGAAGAATGGACTCCGCCGCACGAAGATCTACCCCGGCAGAAAAGGGAGTTCCATATTCCGGTAATGGTATTTCTCTGTTTCGCCGGGCGACCTTAACCATTATACGCTTCATCGACGAGGTCCACCCTGCCTACGATCCGGCCGTTCCTGACTTCCACCACGACGCTGGCCAGGAGCGGGACGGGGAGCGGAAGCTGCTTTGGCTTCAATAGCGGTTTCCTTTGCCTTCTCCTCTTCAAGAGCTTTGCCGAATCCCTCTTTTACAACCCTTTCTTCCTGGTCATACAGTTTCTTGCGTGTCAGATTAGTCCGTCCCATATCGTCTATTTCTTTGACCATGACAAGGACTGTATCCCCAACACTAAAAACATCTTCCACTTTACCGACACGGTGAGGGCTGATTTCGCTTATGTGGAGAAGACCTTCTTTACCTGGCAAACACTCTATAAAAGCCCCGAAATTCATAATCCGAGTGACTTTGCCCAGATATATTTCCCCTGGCTCCAGTTCTTTTGTAAGCCCCTTTATTATTGCCAGTGCGCGTTCAACACCCTCACTTGATGTTCCGGCTATATATACTTCTCCATTATCTTCCACATTGATCTTCACTCCTGTTTCCTGGGTAATACCTCGGATGACCTTCCCGCCAGGGCCGATGATATCTCTGATTTTTTCAGGATCTATATGGGTCACATAAATCCTTGGCGCGTAAGGAGAAAGACCGGAAGGCTCTTCTATGGCAGATTCCATTTTCTCGAGTATAAACAATCTTCCTTCTTTTGCCTGATTGAGGGCTTTTTTAAGAATTTCCCTGGTAATGCCCCCTGCCTTGTTATCCATCTGAAGGGCCGTCACACCTTCGCGGGTTCCGGCCACTTTAAAGTCCATATCACCATAGTGGTCTTCGAGACCCTGAATATCACTCAAGATCTCTACTTTTTCCCCTTCCTTTATGAGCCCCATGGCAATGCCGGCGACATGTCTGTTAATGGGAACTCCGGAGTTCATAAGGGCAAGGCTTCCCCCGCAAATAGATGCCTGAGAACTGGATCCGTTCGACTCCAGGATATCTGAAACAAGACGGACCACATACGGGAACTCAACCTCATCGGGAATTATAGGGCGAAGAGCCCGTTCTGCCAAGGCGCCGTGGCCTATTTCACGACGTCCCGGACCACGCATGGGGCGAACTTCTCCAACTGAATAGGGGGGGAAGTTATAGTGAAGGATGAACCTCTTGTTTGGTTCGTCCTGTTTGAGGCCGTCAAGAATCTGGTCATCTACTCCCATCATCCCCAAAGTAGCCACAACGAGGGCCTGAGTTTCGCCCCGGGTAAAAAGAGCTGAACCATGCACACGAGGCAAAACTCCCACTTCACATGTAATCGGGCGAATCTCATCCATTGCCCGACCATCAGCCCGCTCACGCTCATTAAGAATGCGGGACCGCATTGTTTTCTTCACCATCTCGTCAACAGCTGCAGAAATATAAGCTTCCACATCAGGATAATTTTCTGCGAAATGCTCGATTGATGTGGTTTTAACGTAACGAATTTTTTCTGCCCTGAGTTTTTTCTCGTGAATACTGACTGCTTCTAATACATGCTTTTGCATTTCTGCTCCTAGCCATGAATCTATCTCTTCAAAAATTTCTGGTTCAGGGATATCTATCTTTTCCTTGCCAATTTGCTTCCGAATCTCTTCTTGCATGGCGACAATCTTTTTAATTTCAATGTGGGCAAGATCCAGAGCATCTACGAGCAACTCTTCTGATACCTCGTTAGCTCCCGCTTCAACCATTGTAATGCCGTCCTTATGGCCAGATACGAGCAAATCCAATTTGGATTCCAACATTTGCTCTTCAAGGGGGTTGACTACAAGCTGGTCATTAATATAGCCGATGCGCACAGCTCCTATGGGGCCTCCCCACGGAATTTCAGAGATCACAAGAGCTACAGATGCTGCGTTAATGGCGAGTACACTGGGGGGGTTAAGCTGATCTACTGATAGCACAGTAGCAACAACATGTATGTCGTAGCGAAGATTTTCATCGAAAAGTGAACGTATAGAACGGTCAATGACACGTGCACTCAATATGGCGTTTTCAGTTGGTCTTCCTTCCCGTTTGATAAACCCTCCGGGGATTTTACCTGCTGAGTAATATCTTTCTTCAAAGTCAACTAGCAAGGGGAAAAAGTCAATCCCCGTACGAGGTGTGTCAGAAATGCAGGTAGTGGTCAAAACCACTGTATCTCCGCTCCTAGCCACTATGGAACCATTTGCCTGTTTGGCCATACACCCCGTTTCGAAGGTCATTTCATGACCCCCGATCTCAATTGAAAATACTTTTTTCATCCATTGTTCCTCCTCTAATTTTCTACCTCTTCGTATTGTACTTGATAAGAATAACACATCCCACAAAAAAAGTGCGAGAGCGGATATCCGCTCTCGCACAGAAAAACCTTTGAATAAAAATTTATTCTGTTTTTTAGTGTCGAAGACCAAGGCGTTCGATTAAAGTCTGGTATCTGTTGAAGTCTTTCTCCCTCAGATAGCGAAGAAGTTTACGCCGTCTTCCGACCATCTTGAGAAGCCCCCTCCTGGAATGGAAGTCCTTTGTGTGGTTCTTCATATGCTCTGTCAGCTCACGAATCCTCACGGTCAACATGGCAATCTGAACTTCTGGAGATCCTGTGTCCACATTATGGGTGCGGTACTCTTCAATGATCCTCTGTTTCTGATCCTTCTCCAACATAATTGTTCACCTCAATTAATGAAATCCCGAAAACCAAGAAATACAGCTTTGTGTAGATCCTAGTAATGGGTTAAAAAATATTACCACGGATATTTCTATATGGCAATGTTTAGACCGCCTGTGCACATATTCAGAAAAACTACATAAATTTTCAAAAAATCTAATTCTGCACTCGACATGGGTTAAAGTATATGGTTAAATAATAGAGAGTTAACAAAAGCATTTAATCTAAATTGGTGCGGGGGGGAGGTAATAAGCATGTCTCTGCTTATTATTGAAGATAATAAGGATCTTGTTCAGGTTCTCGCCGAGGGTTTTGCAGAAAATGGGTTTTCTGTAGAGCGCGCTTATACAGGAGAAGAAGGGCTGGAAAAAGCGAATAACCCGGAGTGCGAGTGTATAGTTCTGGACCTCATGTTGCCTGGCATAAGCGGAATAGAGGTTCTTGAAAGACTTCGCTCAAACGGTGCCACTCTTCCTATCATCATTCTCACGGCGAAAGACAGTGTAGACGAAAAGGTAGAGGGCCTTAATAAGGGAGCCGATGATTTTCTGGTTAAACCATTTGATTTCAGAGAGCTTCTTGCAAGAGTACGTACCCTTTTAAGGAGAACTTCTGAGTCGCAGCATCATCTTCTTCATTGTGGATCTATGACAATAGATCCAGTAGCCAGGGAATGTAGAGTGGATAACGCTATATTACCACTGCGGAGACGGGAGTTTGATATTCTGGAATTGCTTCTTCGACATGAAAACCAGGTTTTTACCAGAGAAAAGATAATTTCTCAAGTCTGGCAAAAAGAGTATGACGGGACAAGCAATGTAGTTGACGTACATATAAAATATTTGAGAGACAAGCTGCGTGAGCAAGGATTAGATACAGTGGTTGTAACTGTACGAGGAGTTGGGTACAAGGTAACTTGCCCAGACTGTATCTAAACATTAAGTGGAAAGCCAGGGTATCAGGCATTGAACTTGCAGCTTCGCAAACTTCTTAGGTCTTTTAAAATACGTTTAACAAGGGCTTCAGCAAACCAAAGGGGCAATCTGAAACTCCTCAGGTTGTCCCTTTTTTCCATTTCTTTTTTTATAATTATGTCCCTTGCTGTGTTAGTGTCATCCTTCACTGTAACTTCCTTTTTTTCCTATATGGGAGGATTGTTTGCCGGTTGCGCACTATCTTTTTTTATATCCCTCTGGTTTCTTGAACTTCGCATTTACACCCCCTTACGAAAAACGTGTCAGTCCTTACAAAAGAAGAAGAGAAAAAACGACCGCGTAACAATACCCTTTCTTGGGGATCATCCCCAACTTATGGAGCTTCGCGAATCTCTTAATAAGCTGCTCCGCCAGTACGAGGAATCTCTTGCTCAACTTAAGCAATTGTCTGCAGATACAAGCCATGAGCTTAGAACTCCTATTGCTGTCATCAAGGGGAAAATTGAAATAATGCTCATGTCCACTAGAGAACCTAGTTATTACGTGGAACGGCTTCAGCAAATAATGATTCAGATCGAAAATATGCAACAAATTGTAGAGTCTATACTCGAGTTGTCCCGGTTTTCAAAGTTCTCAGGCCCAGAATGGATGGAACCGGTGGATTTACTTATGGCAGCTGATGAAGCCTGTGAAAACATGTTTCCCCTCATTGAAAAAACAAGACGTCAGCATCTGGTGCAAAAACTCTCTTTTGCCCCAGTTTTCGGGAGCATTGAGCTTCTTACAAGAGTTGTTACAAACCTCCTAGACAATGCCAGCAAATATACACCTGAAGGCGGAACTATCGGTGTGGAAACATGGAGTGATATAAAAAAGCAGAAAGCCTATTTGCGTATCTGGGACACCGGCCAGGGAATGGATGAATACGCTATTCAAAAGTGCAGAGACCTCTTTTGGCGTGCGGACACAGCTCGAAGCGGAGGCGGATATGGCCTGGGACTTCCCCTTGTGCAGAGAATATCTGAATTGCACAAAGCTGAAGTGGATATCCAATCTACTTTGGGAAAAGGAAGCTCTTTCACTTTGACTTTTTCCCTTGATACAAACACCCTTTCCGAATATGAGATATCGTGATAATAAAATATTTTTAATCGAAGCAAAGGGGCTGTCCTTTGAAGTACAGCCCCTTTGCTTATAAGCATAAATTTGCGTTTTAAAAACTCATGGAAACAAAGAACGTTCTCCCGCCACGGCCTAAAAGAAGCACTAAAGAATTGTCCTTATTCCCCACGGCTTTATTCAAGTCGCCCACATCAGACACTTTTGTGCCATTTACCTCCAGAACCAGGTCTCCTTCACGAATCCCTGCACGAGCAGCAAATGATCCCTGCTCAACAAAGGTTATAACCACTCCATCCTTTGATTCTAGCCCGTACTGGGAACGAAGTTGTGTGGTGACATTACTTGCTTCAACGCCAACTTTTTTAAAAAGCTCTGAGGTTTTAGGCGATCCTTTTTCCTGGCTTTCTTCTCCTGCAGGAGCAACTTCTGTTAGTTTAACAGAAATGTTTTTCTTTTCTGCTTTACGCACTATCTCAAGATTAACTGTATCTCCTGCCATAAATTGGCGTATTCTAAAAACAAGATCCTGATGATTGTCTATCTTGTTACCATTAACAGCAATAATCACATCGCCACGCTGCAATCCTGCCTTATCCGCTGGCGAATCTGACACCACATCGCTGATAACGGCTCCTTTTTCTTCTTTTAAGCCATAAGCTGTGATAAACTCTTTCGTCACTGGCTGCACATACACCCCAAGCCAACCTCTTTTGACCTTCCCATATTTTACAAGATCATCCATTATCTGCTTCGCCATGTTAACAGGAATAGCGAATCCTATTCCCTGAGCATAAGGGACAATAGCGCTGTTTATTCCCACAACTTCCCCCGAAAGGTTGATCAGGGGACCGCCACTATTCCCAGGATTAATAGCTGCATCAGTTTGCAAAAAACCGTCAAAATTTACATCTCCAGCGTGAATACTCCTGTTTTTTGCAGATATGACACCAACTGTCACAGTGTGCTCCAGGCCGAAAGGGTTACCTATGGCAACAACCCACTCTCCCACGTCTATACGGTCAGAGTCACCAAGTTTGAGCACTGGCAGATTGCGGGCGTCTATCCTGATCACGGCTAAATCAAAAGTAGGGTCAGTCCCTAGGACTTCAGCGGTAAAGGTCCGTCCATCAGAAAGAGTTACTGTAATCTTATCCGCTCCCTCCACAACATGACTATTGGTAAGAATCTGGCCGTTGTCTGTAACAATAAAGCCAGATCCACGCCCTTTCATTGGTATAGTTCTAGAAAAACGCTGAAACTCTTCTCCAAAGAAACGCTTGAATATGGGATCATCCGGGAAAGGAGAAACTGACCGTGTAACTGTAGCCTCTACATCTATGTTGACCACGGCTGGAGAAGCATCCTTCGCTATGACCGCTATAGGGTTCCCAGTAAAAACATCTTGAGCAAAAGAGGGAGTGCTTATCGCACCCAGAACAAAAGCTATTATGGAAAGAAGAGCAATTGTGTTGTACATCCTTTTCATATTATTTCACCTCCGTTTACTTTCCATATCTATTGTATCCGGCTTTTTGAAAAGAACATCGTTTCTTTTACTGATACTTTAATCATAAATTTTACGAATAAGTTTCCAGCAAGAATAAGAAAGCCAGATTCCGCCTACAATTACCATGGAAAAACTACCTCTATGAGATGCTTCTATTCCAGAAAGGTACCAATCAATACGAAGTGGATCCACAAAAATACGCAAGAAACCCCAAAGGATTAAAAATAGGGGCCAGAGAAATGCAGCTTTTACAAAGCGCTCGCCTTCCCCTAAACGAAACTCAATCCATTGCAACGCAAGGAGAATTGCAAGAGCTCCGAAAGAATAATAAAGCTGAGTCGGATGGCGGATTAAAGCTTCCGGATCAATAGCGAAGCGTACTCCCCAAAGGTGAGATGTTGGAATTCCCCCACAACAACCATTCAAAAAGCAGCCCCACCGGCCAATAGCCATTAACGCAGCGGAGGGGAGGGATGCCGATTCTGCAACACGCCATAGAGACAATTTTGTACGGAAGATATAAAAGAAGGCAAAGCAACAGCCGCCTATGAAACTGTAATAAGAAGACATTCCTCCTTTCCAAAAATGAAGTATGCTAAGGGGATCTTGAAATACAGCTTCTCGACCAAGATGAATACCCATGCCAGTACATATACCCGCAATAATTCCCAAAGCAACCATTCCCAACAAGTGCCCCATTTTAGAGGGAGGGATGCCGTAGTACTGAATTCCTCTTTTATACGTCCAGAGAAAAGCCGTCACTAACGCAACGATCCACAGCACGTAATAGCTGTGGATCGTAAAATTCCTTATAGAGAATAGTTCCGGATACATAGTGTGTTAACGGCGTTTGCTTCTTGTAGAATGGGCTGGGCAAACTACTACTTTGCGAGACGGCTCTTCTCCTACAGAGCGTGTCATTACGCTATCTGTATCTTTCAATGCCAAATGGATAATGCGTCGTTCCCAACTGGACATGGGTTCAAGATAGGCAGGTTTGCCCCTTTTTTCCACTTTTCTGGCAGCTGCTAGGGCCAGGCGTTTCAGACTTGCCTCCCGTCTGGCTCTATACCCGTCACTATCTAATTTGATACGGGTCTCTCTGGTCTCGTCACGCATCATAAGATTGAGGAGATACTCCATGGCCTTCAGAGTTTCGCCGTACTTTCCAATAATAATTCCAGCATCATCACCAGAAAGGTTCAAAAAACCATCTTCCTCGTTTACAGAGAGGGAAAGTCCCATACGCTCTATAAGATCCCCCGCCAGTTCTTGCCCCTTTAAGACTGATACTGGCAGCTCAGTCCATACTTCTACCCTTAATTTTCTCCCCAATAGACCAAAAAAACTTTTTTCTTCTTCGATTATCTTAACAAGGAAGTCCTCCGGATTTAATCCCAGCTTGGCCGCGGCCAACGTTTTAGCTTCGTCTATGGAGCTGACTTCCATAATAAACTTGTCTTGCTCGGTCATGTATAATCCCCCTTCGACACTCTACCATGCCCGGGATACCTTTAATTTTCCTCTTTACCTGCGGGTTTAGATTTATGTAAGACTGGTTTCTCCTGCATTTCCTGACTTGTTTTTTTGGTAATCCACCACTGCTGAGCTACTCCCAGGAAAGATGAAACTCCCCAATACAACAAAACTCCTCCAGGCAGGCTAAGGCATATAAAGGTGAGAAAGAGAGGCATAAACCAGCTCATCATCGCCATCTGCGGATTCCCCGTAGAACTCATCTGCTGCTGTGCCCACGTGAGAATACCAACAACAACAAGGAGCATGAGGTTCCCCAGATAAAGGCCTACTTGAGCCAACCCCGCAGGGTTGGCGAGAACACCAGATAGCACAGCCATAACACCTATTTTAGTTGTTTCTGGAAGAGCTACCGCCTGAGCCAGCGTTGAAAGGACAGATCCTTCAAGGCTAATGAAGCCAAGGAAAGGAACACTTCCAAAATTATAGTTCATCAACAAACGGAATAATAGAATAAGAATAGGCAATTGTACAAGAAGAGGCAAACATCCAGCTGCAGGGTTTACTTTGTTTTCTTTATACAAGCTCATAATTTCTCTATTCAGTGTTTCTTTGTCATCCTTATACTTTTCCTGCAACATTTTCATGCGGGGCTGAAGCTTCTGCATCCTTTGCATGCTAACCATTTGTTTATGGGTAAGGGGGTGAAGAAGAATTCTTACCGCCAGTGTCAGCAAAATAATTGCAATTCCCCATGAACCCGTTAAATTATGAAGGGTTTCAAGGATAAGAAGTATAAAATCCCCCGCTGCTTTCCAGAGAGTACCCACACCATTCACCATCCTCAGTCAGAATTGTAGATTTTAGGAGATATTTTTCTTTTAAGTGGAAAATCTGGCACTGGATCATATCCCCCAGGATGCCACGGACCACATTTCATTATACGGATTAATCCAAGCCAACTTCCGATCAAGATACCATGCATTTCTATAGCCTCAAGGGTGTACTGAGAACAGGTCGGATAAAATCGACAATTCTTTCCTAACATTGGAGAAATCCATTTCTGATAAAATCTAATAGCAGTCACGGCAATTTCTGTCAACATTTTAATCTATCCGTCATTTTTATTCTTTTTCTCCCACATATTCCCCGGCCACGACTCATCAAGTAACCCTACACGCCCTAAAAGAGCCACCATATCATCATACACGTCATAGGCATTTGCTTCCAGCCCTGCTGTTCGAAGAGAAAAAACACACCACCATGTTCCTTTTACCCATGGTAGAATACGACGTATGCTCTCTTTCAGAATGCGCCGGCCCCTATTGCGCACACAAGCCGATCCCTGGCGTTTCCCTACGGCCAGCCCTATCCTAGTTCTATCGTCGGGGGCCTCCACAAACAGCAACCGCACCAGCTCGCCTTTGAAGCGACTGCCGGTGCGGAAAACATAATCATATTCCCAACCCTTCTTGAGCCGCACAGAGCGTGAATATCCGAGCTTCAAAGCTACACAGCCAAACGCTTACGCCCCTTGCGTCTCCGGTTGCGAAGAATTCTCAATCCGCTGGGGGAACTGGAACGAGAGAGGTATCCCATTTTTCTCTTTCGCGGTCTATTATGGGGCTGAAAAGTACCTTTATTCACGACTACACCTCCCAGTTACAAAATAAAACATCAATGCAAAAGACCGGAAACCGATCAGCCTTGATACTATATCACACCGTTTTCTCATGAGCAACAGAATTACTCTTGACTGTAAATCGTTGTATTGGAACTAAGGGCAAATCTTTCCGTATCCGCCAATCCTGTCTATCAATAATTCTACCATCAAGAATAACAACTCTGCCCTGATCACTTTTTGATCGGATAAGGCGTCCAAGAGCTTGACGTAGAAACATTTTGGCCTGAGGGAGAATTACTGTTACAAAAGCTTTTCTTCCTTCCAATTCGTTTCTTGACTGTACAACTGGATCTTTCGGGTGAGGAAAGGGGATTCTGTCAATAATAACCTGGGTCAACCCTTCTCCCGGCACATCTACTCCTTCTCTGAAGGAAACACTCCCAATCAGCACGCTTGAAAGATCTGATCTGAAACGTTCAAGAAGTTCTGTTCGGGGTAATTCGTTCTGAACATACACTGTGTAAGGATGTTGGCTTCCCTTAAGCCAATTGCCCACCTTCTTAACAAGTCTCATGGAACTGAGGAGAATCAAAGAACTTCCCCCGTTGTCATTACAAAGACGTTCTACTACACGACAAACCCGCTCGTCATAGCCTTTTTCTATGACTTTCAGACCAAGATCCACCACGAGTATTTTCATTTGTTTTTCAAGATCAAAGGGAGACTCTAGGACATACGTATCTGTAGGGATAATTCCTGTTTCTCTCTTCCAAAAATCAAAAGATCCCTCTACTGTCATCGTAGCAGAGATTGCAAAGATCTTTTCTGCTTTTTGAGAAAGAATCCCCTCTGATACCTTATCCGAGCACAGGGTAGGTTCACTTACGAGGGCATCTCCTTCTCGCCAATACGCCCACTCAGGGAAATGGCCCACTGCTAAACACCACTGAAGAGAGTGGGAAAAAAGCCGAACCTCTTCTACCCATGCAAGGGCGAGAGCCAGAGGGCCGTCATCCACGTCATAAGGTTTCTCATTGCACAGCTCTTCAATAGAACGCAACATTTTTAAGGCCGTCTCTATATGTGAAGAAACCAGCAATCCGCAACGGTAAAGCTCTTCGTTACGAACAGGGATAAGCACTCCGTCGGCTATGGAAACCTCAAGAAGCTCAAAAAGTTTTCTTCCTTCTTCTTGGACTGAAGAAAGTTCGTCCCGCAACACACCTTGTTCTTCCTCTCGAGTTGAGAGGAACGATTCGGCAGTTGCGGCCCCTTTGCTTCTAAGAAGCCGAACCAGTTCTTCCCATGAAACCCTTACAGATGAAATCGACCGAGCTGCATCGACCATTCGGTGGGCCTCATCGCAGATCAACACATCAAAGTCCACAGGGAAGGTTCCCTTCCCGTTCATTACATAGGCAAAATACATATGATAATTTGAGACAATTACATCCCAATTCTGTGCTTTCTTTAAGGCCTTTTGAATAAAGCACCTATCACGATAAGGACAACGATGTCCAAGGCAGCCACGAACTTGCGCGGCAACTCTAGGAAATATTGGGAAATCGGAAGGAAGTTTTAACTCTGAAAGATCACCTGTTTGAGTTTTTTTCAGCCACTCAGAAAGGTATATGGAGGCGGCACCACTGTCTCCAAAAGAAAGAAAACCTTCATGTTCGAGTTCAAGGGCTCTTCTGACGCAAACATAGTTGCCCCTCCCCTTAAGAAGACCAAAGGAAACATCATATCCCAATAGCTCTTTAAGGCGGGGGAGGTCTTTTCGTATTAATTGTTCCTGAAGGGTAATTCCGGCTGTGAGAAAGAGGATCCTTTTCTCCTGAGGCAAGGCCCACTTCAAAGCAGGAGCCAACAGCGCAAAGGTTTTACCTATTCCAGTAGGAGCCTCAGCAACAAACACCGTATCTCTCTGTTCCATAAAGGAATCCCATACTTTTCGAGCTAAAAGAAGCTGGGGCTCTCTATATTCATAATCTTCAAAATTTTTTTCAAAAAGCCCTGAAGGGGCAAAAATTTTATCCATCGGATGCATCGGATGCATATTGCTGTTCATTTTACAACCTCTTCTCTATGGCGAAAGCATTGTTCTATTGCTAATATATCAGAGAGCATGTTAAAATGTGGTGCGTTTTATGGGAGGAGGTGAAGGAAATGCCCAATAAGAAATCCGCTGAAAAGAGAATGAGAACCAGTGAAAAGAATCGTCTCTACAATCGTTACTGGACAAGCCGATGCAAAACGGCTGCCAAGAGGGTTCTCGAAGCTGTTAATAATCAGGATGCCGAACTGGCTGGAAAACGGCTTCAAGTTGCCCAGAGCGTTATTGATAAAGCTGTTGTGAAGGGTGTTATGCACCGTAGCACTGGGGCTCGCCGTAAGTCGCTTCTTACCAACAAGGTAAAGGCCCTAGCGGGGGCAGCTCCTGAGAGCAGCCAGGAATAAAAGGCTTCCACCCATAAAAATTCTGAATTTTTTAGCTGAGCCAGGATAGGGATATCCACGACTCAGCTTTTTTCTTTTTTTATGCTGCCAAGCAAGCGAAGAACTATGGTTTCAAGGCCAGCCCAGCCTGCTCCGACGCCGGTTTTTTCCCCATAAGAAAGGCCAGCCAATTCCACTATGAAGGCAAAAAGGGTTTGTTTATCATAATTTTTTCTTGCTTCCGCAGCCATTTTACCTGCATAACTGCGAACCTTGAGCATCTCCAGTATATCTTTTTCTGAAAGAGATGGAAAAATATATTGATAAATAACTGGTTTTAAACGATTGTAAAGGGCCGTTACTAACATTAAAAACGGGACATCTTGATGAAGATGAGGGAAGAGGATCAAAATTTCTTTTTGATTTCCCTGACACACCCCATCAAGAAAACGAAGCATAGAGCTACGCCCCTCATCAAAAGAAAGTGCCCTAACCATTTCTGAAGTCACAGTCTGACCATCAGAAAAGGCTGCAATCTTTTCAATCTCGCTTCGCAGCTCTTCTCCATCTTCTATCCAGTCTATGAGCAAAGCAGCTGCCTCTTTTTCTAAATTTATGCGCCTGTCCCCACAAAAATTTAGGAGCCAACGCAGCCTGGCCGATGGCCAGAAAGGGATTTCTTCGGCCTTCAAAATTTCTGCTCGCTGGAGGGCCTCTTTAGGAATATATTTAGAGGGACTACCATCATAAACGAGAAGGACAAGGGAGGATTCTTCTACAGAATTGAAAAAGGTAATCATGGATTCCGGCAATACCCCTAGATTTTCTGCATTTTCAACAAGAAGCATTTGCTTCTCGCTAAAAAACACCCGGTTTTTTCCCAGTGATAGGATGTCTTGCCAGGAACCTCCTTCCTTGCGGCCACTAAGGCTATATCCCTGAATCGCATATTTTTGAAGGGTATCAGAAAGAAGACGCCTCTGAGAAACCTCAGAGGCGCTTATAATTACGATTTTGGGCACTACTCCTTCACCACCACATTCACCAGCTTATCAGGTACTACTATAACCTTAACAAGATCTTTCCCCTCTATGCGCTTCTGTATAGTGGGTTCGTTCAAGGTTTTTTGCTGCAACTCTTCTTTAGAGAGCCCCGCTGGCAAGTCTATCTTATGGCGAACTTTTCCATTTACCTGTATAACTACAGTCACAGAATCAAGGACAAGGGCTGATTCGTCTTTAATTGGCCATGCACTCAAAGCCAGCCGATTCTGATTTCCAAGCATCTGCCAAAGCTCTTCTGTTATATGAGGACAGAAAGGATTAAGGCACATAAGAAGAACTTCTACACCCTCACGAAGAAGACCCCAGTCTTTTTCATCCTTTGGTGAACATGAGTATATGCTATTTAACAACTCCATTAAACGAGCAACTGCCGTGTTAAACTGCCTTTCTTCCTGAATATCCCGGGTCACATCCTCAATTGTCTTATGTATCTTTCGTTTAAAATCTCGACGATCTTTATTGACAAGGGAGCCCATTTCAACCCTTTCCATTGAGGCGTTCTTGAGGCCCTCGAAATTTTCTTCAATATAGCGCCACACTCTATTTAAAAACCGATGTACCCCTTCTACTCCCTGTTCAGACCACTCAAGGTCATTTCCTGGAGGTGCGGCAAAAAGGATAAAGAGCCTTGCCGTATCAGCGCCAAACTTCTGAATAATCTCATCGGGATCCACTACATTGCCAAGGGATTTCGACATTTTGGCCCCATCTTTAATCACCATCCCTTGGGTAAGGAGATTAGAAAAGGGCTCCCTGGCATTACAAAGGCCCAGATCTGCAAAGACCTTGGTGAAGAAACGGGAATAGATTAGATGCATGCAAGCATGCTCTATTCCTCCAATATACTGATCTACAGGCATCCAGTAGTTTGCCAGGTCCGTTTCAAAGACTTTCTTGTCGTTACGGGGATCTACATATCTAAACTGGTACCATGATGAACAGATAAAGGTGTCCATGGTATCCACTTCTCGCCTGGCATGCCCTCCACAAACCGGACACGTGGTGTTAACCCAATCATCCGCCTCCGCGAGAGGAGAGCGTCCCCCCTCTTTAACGGTGAGATTTGTAGGCAACAAAACAGGAAGGTCCTTTTCCGGTACTGGAACCATACCGCAATGGGCACAATAAACGATAGGAATAGGAGCCCCCCAGTAACGCTGACGGGAAATAAGCCAGTCGCGAATACGGAAATTCACTTCTCGCGTACAAAAACCTTTTTCCTCACCCCAATCGAGCATTCGGCCAATAGCTTTCTGGGTGGGAAGTCCATTAAATTCTCCTGAATTGAAAGCTATGCCGTTATCCACAAAGGCCTCTGACATCGTATCCCCGTCGAGATGGTCCCCCTCGGCAGGTTGTATGACTGCAACCACAGGGATTTGGTATTTACGAGCAAAATCAAAGTCGCGTTCGTCATGGGCAGGCACACCCATAATTGCCCCGGTTCCATAGTCCATAAGAATATAGTTTGCAATCCATATAGGAACATCTTCGCCTGTAGCTGGGTTTGTGGCGTAAAACCCTGTGAAAACACCGTTCTTTTCCCCACCAACCGCTGTACGGTCTATTTCACTTTGGCTGATACATGTTTTTACAAAAGTTTCCAGTTCTTCTTTATTAGAAGCTTTTTCAAGAATCGTATCTACATGGGGATGCTCAGGAGCAAGGGCCAGGAAGGTCACGCCAAAGATCGTGTCGAAACGTGTGGTAAAGGTTTCAATTTCCTCTCCCAATTCCTTGGCGGTGAAGGTCAAACGAGCTCCTTCAGAACGGCCAATCCAATTTCTTTGCATAATACGCACTCGTTCCGGCCAGCCTGGAAGCTGATCGAGATCGTCAAGAAGTTCCTGAGCATAATCAGTAATACGGAAGAACCATTGCTCAAGTTTTTTCTTTACGACTGGAGAATTACACCGCCAGCATTTCCCTTCGCTATCAACTTGCTCATTAGCAAGAACCGTATTGCAACTTTCACACCAGTTAACAGGAGCTTTTTTACGATAGGCCAGCCCTTTCTTAAAAAACTGCAAAAAGATCCATTGGGTCCAGCGATAATAATCCGGGTTACATGTTTCAACCCGCCGATCCCAGTCGTAACTACAGCCCATTCTCTTGAGCTGGTCTGTCATTTGTTCAATATTTTTATGGGTCCACTCATGAGCTTGCACACCATACTTGAGAGCAGCGTTCTCTGCTGGGAGGCCAAAAGCATCAAACCCCATGGGATGAAGGACGTTGTACCCATTCATCCATAAGAACCGTGCCATCATGTCGCCGATGGAATAGTTCCGAAGATGTCCCATGTGAAGAGCCCCACTAGGATATGGGAACATCTCAAGGCAGTAAAACTTCTTCTTAGACGGATCTGCCTTTACTTTGAAAGTGTTCTCTTCCTCCCACACTTTCTGCCACTTTTGTTCGATAGAAAGAAAATCATAAGCCATACATCTGCCTCCTCGCACCAGATACCTCTGAAGTCATATCAGGGAATTATATCCCTCATATGTTATATGTGCAAAGTATCCTATTCTTTTTCCTCTTTTTCAAAGCGCTTAATAAAGGGCTTGATAATATCCATTGGCAGAGGGAAAAATGTGGTGGAATTCTTTTCACTCGCAATTTCTTTTAATGTTTGTAAATATCGAAGTTGTAATGTAACAGGAGAAACCTCCATTTGTTTTGCCGCATCGCTCAGTGTCTTGGCTGCCTGCAGTTCTCCCTCGGCATTAATTATTTTTGCCCGCCGTTCCCGTTCTGCCTCTGCCTGTTTAGCCATAGCCCGTTTCATCCCTTCAGGAAGTTCAAGCTCTTTAACTTCAACGGCACTGACCTTGATTCCCCATGAATCAGTTCTTTCATCAATAATTTTCTGAAGTTCGCTATTGATCTTTTCTCGTGAAGAGAGAACTTCATCTAATTCTGCTCCTCCGATGACAGAGCGCAGTGTCGTCTGGGAAAGCTGGCTCGTTGCCAACATATAATTTTCTACTTCAATTACTGAATTAGCAGGATCCATGACTCTAAAATAAACTACGGCATTCACTTTGATCGGCACATTATCCTTTGTTATGACCTCCTGGACGGGAACATCAAGGGTTACAATTCGAAGATCCACACGGATAACACGATCAACCACAGGAATAACTATCACAAGACCGGGCCCCTTTGCCCCTATAAGACGACCTAAACGAAATACCACAATTCTCTGATATTCAGGAACGATCTTGATAGCAGACATAAGGATCAAGATCAGAATGATAACAAACCCAAAGGAACTTCCCAAATTAAACAAGAAATACAAAAGCCCATCCAACATAATTATATACTCCCTCCTTCGTTAAGAACTTTTTCCCTATCTTCTTTCTCTACGAAAAGGACCAAACCTTCCACTCGCACAACCCGTACAGGTGTACCCTCAGGTAAGGTTTCTCCAGATTCTGTCCGGGCCTTCCACAGTTCACCATGACACTTGACGAGCCCTTCCGGTTGAAGGGCTTCTAGAACTTCTGCCTTATAGCCAATCAACCCTTCCTGTCCTGAGTAAACCTGTCGTTTCATAGACTTCCATATAAAAACGACGGCTATAATAAAGAAGAGAGAAAAAGCGACAGTCATTCCGATAATAACGCTTTTAGAGACACTCAAAAGCTCACCTCCCGGAGCGCGGAAAAGAATCAGCCCACCAGTGACAAGAGCTGCCATGCCAAAAAGGCTCAGTATACCTATACCACCTACAAGCAGATCGACAATAATAACAACAATGCCAGCTAAAAGCAGTATCAGGCCAGCCCAATTAAAAGGAAGCATTCTGAGTCCATAGGCCCCCATCAAAACCATTACAGCACCAGCTGTACCTAGAATAAATCCTCCAGGAGAAAGGACTTCCAGAACTATTGCAAAAATGCCGGCGGTCAACAAAAGATATGCCACATTAGGATCAGATAAAAGCTGCAGCATTCGTTCCCTTGGCGTCATTTCCACATTGATAATCTGATACGATTTGAGGGAGAGGACTCGTTTATCCCCACGCACATCCACTTTCCACCCCTCGAGATTCTCTAACAGTTCGTCAATATCTGCAGCCAAAAAATCAACGACTTTTTCTTTATGGGCCTCGTAAGCGGTAAGAGATAAACTTTCGGTAACCATTTTTTCAACAACTTCTGCGTTCCGGCCTCGAACCTGGGCAAGAGAACGCATATGGGCCGCTAGATCATTCGTAATCTTACGTTTCATCTCTTCATCGGGCACATCTTTTCCTGACGCGACAACTGGATGGGCAGCCCCAACGTTCGTCCCTGGCGCCATTACGGCCACATGGGCAGCCTGTAATAGAAAAGCCCCTGCTGATGCCGCCCTGGCCCCTTCTGGTGCAACCCACATGACCACTGGAAGAGGGGCATCGAGTAAAAACGATGTCATTGCCCGCATAGATGTAACAAGACCTCCCGGAGTGTCCATCGTAAACACAACAAGACCTGCCTTGTTTTGATAAGCTTCTTCAACAACACGCTTCATATATTCTTCCATGGTAATGCCCACACTCCCCAGCAAGGGGGTAACAATAACATTAGTAGCAGCAAAAGCCGCTTGTGAAAAAAGGGTAAAAACACTTAAACATATTATCAGAACAGATAGGTTTTTAACCTTCATGGCATCACCTCCTGTAGGGCATCTCGAATGTTCACTGCCCGACAGATACGTATCTCTTTCGGGAAATCCCCTTTCTGCTGATGACTTACAATAGCTTTTCTAAATCCCAGGCGCGCTGCTTCTCTAAGACGAGTCCCAATACGCCCTACCGGGCGAATCTCTCCAGCCAATCCAACTTCTCCTAAAAAACAACAGTCTGAAGGCAGAGAACACTCGTGAACAGAAGAAGCAAGCGCAACAGCAAGAGCCAAATCCGCACCAGGGTCTTTTACGACAAGGCCCCCCGCCACATTCAAATAGATATCAAACATGTTACACGTTGTCTTTGCTCTCTTTTCTAGCACAGCAGTGATAAGATGAACCTTATTAACATCAATACCACGAGACGTTCGCTTGGGATAGGGAAAAGTCGTAGCGCTGGCAAGGGCCTGAATTTCAGCCATGAGAGGAATAGATCCTTCCATTACGACTGTTACCGCTACCCCTGGCACACTTACATCCGCCTTATTCCAATAGAGACCACTTGGATCCTCCACAGCAATAAGCCCTTTTTCCGTCATTTCAAAGATACCAAGCTCATCAGTATTGCCATACCGATTCTTAGTTCCCCTGATCATTCTGTACGCTGACGTGTCTTCTCCAGAAAAAAGTAAAACTGCATCGACCATATGTTCTAAAAGCATGGGGCCTGCTATGCGTCCTTCCTTTGTAATATGGCCAACCACTACAAAGGGTATCCCAGTCTTTTTGGCGCTATCAATACATTGCTGAGCCACTGCTCGAACTTGAGACGGCGTGCCCGGCCAGCCATCTTCCAGGGATGACCTCATGGCCTGAACACTATCGAGAACAACAAATCCATGACCTTCCACATGACTTAGTGCCCCGTCGAGGTCTGTGTCACAAAAAAGATCAAGGTTATTATGAAGAGCTGAGAGACGTCTAGCTCTCAAGGCTACCTGAGAAGCCGATTCTTCCCCTGAGATATAAAGTACCCGTTCTCCTCGCGCTGCCATTGCTCCGCATACCTGCAAAAGAAGCGTTGACTTCCCAATACCAGGCTGGCCTCCGAGAAGCACTATCCCGCCAGATACCCAGCCGCCACCAAGAACACGGTCAAGCTCTGGAATCCCAGATGTAAAACGTTGCGGAGGCCTTACATCAATAATATTAACAGCCATCAAATCTGAAGAACGGGGCTTCTCACAGCCTGATTTAGCTATTTCCTCTTTCTCATAGGTTCCCCACATATCACAGGCAGAACAGCGCCCATTCCATGTTAGGCTTATGTTTCCGCAGTTTGAGCATACGTAGCGTACCATGTTCTTTTTAGCCATAGCTCATATTCCTTTCATAATGTGCCTAAATTGTATCCTTATTCTATTTTCATGTCGATACTTTACACTTCTAAAATATCATGATATCATGCCAACTAAATTTGATATCGCTCTAATAATTTATCATAGTAAAGGATGGCAATGATGCAATTCCTAAAAAAAGCATGCTCTTCTCAGAAAAGCATTTCTGATAATGTGAATACAACTGTTTCTCTCATTGTTAATCGTATCCGTGATGGAGGCTGGAAAGCAGTAGAAGAATACGCACTTGCCATCGACAGCTATAAGGGTGCATTTCGAGTCTCTCAGAATGAGATGGATGAGGCACTGCAACAACTTTCGCTAACCACAGTAAAGGCACTCAAAAGAGCTATTTGCAATGTGAGGACATTCCATCAGCGCCAGAAAAAAATGTTTGAACCTTTTTTCTGCTCTATTGAAGAGGGTGTAACCGCTGGACTTCGTTTTTTACCTGTAGAGCGAACTGCTGTTTACGTTCCTGCCGGACGCTACGCATTGCCAAGCACAGCTATTATGGGCGTAGTCCCGGCTCAGGAAGCTGGTGTCTCTGAAATAGTCCTTCTTTCCCCTCCTACTAAAGAAGGAAAGATTGCTTCTGTCATCGCTGCTACGGCTTCTCTTCTTGGGGTTTCAGAAGTATGGACCCTTGGAGGAGCTCATGGTATCGCTGCCATGGCCATGGGCGCCGGCCCCATTAGAAAGGTAGACATGATTGTGGGACCTGGAAATGCGTACGTCACAGAAGCCAAACGCATTCTTTCCGGGGAAGTTGGAATTGACGGGCTTGCTGGCCCAAGTGAAGTTCTTATTATTGCCGATGACAGTGCCAATCCTGCTTGGCTGGCTGCTGATATAGCGGCCCAATCAGAGCATGATCCCATGGCTGCAAGCACACTGCTTTGTACTGATAAAAAAATAGCAGCTCAGACCAGCAATGAGCTGAGTATCCTTTTGGAAACGCTGGAAACTGCTGAAACAATCAGGCAAGCATGGGAAAACAACGGTACTCTGGCAATATGCTCCCTTGAAGAAGCCATAAACGAAAGTAATGTACGCGCGCCAGAACATCTACAACTCTGCGTAAGAGCACCTGAAAAAGTTCTGGATAAATGTATGGCTTATGGCGCCGCATTTATTGGCGGTACAACTCCCGTACCCTTTGGAGACTATATAGGAGGAACAAATCACACCCTGCCTACTAATCGACGGGCACGCTTTGCCGGAGGACTATGGACCGGCACATTCCTTCGCCCCCTTACATCTCTTTGTATCGACAGCAAGGGAGCTGCTTCTCTAGCGGAAGACGGTATAAATCTTGCACAAATGGAAGGACTTAAGGCTCATAGTCTTGCCATGGCCCTTCGGAGGAATCTATCATGAACCGTCTACCCAGAGGATGTATGAATGTAGGGGGATCGTTGGCCACATCTATGGACCGTAGCAGAACACACTTCATGAAACTTTTTTCTTCCTTTGGCTACCATCCTTTCTGGCCATCAGCGTTACAACTCCTAGAGTCAGCATGGCCTCATCTTCCTGAAAATTATAGGCGACGCCTTATAGCGCTTACCACACCTTATGGGGAACCATCCTGCCTCAGAGCTGATATTACCCTGGCCGCAGTAGCTTTTCTTGCGTCTCACTATGCTCCTGAACAAAGACCCCTACGTTTATGTTACGCTGATAGAGTCTTTAAACGGGCTGAAAAGCATGAAAACCGAATAGAAAACTTTCAGGTAGGAGCTGAACTGCTAGGATGGGAAGGGGAGGGAGCAGACACAGAAATACTCTGGCTCTTGCTGCGCTGGCTTGATGAAATAGGCCTTGACAAAAGCATTCTTGTAATTGGAGATGTTACCTTTTTAAATTATGCCATGGCTCATGTTGGATCCGCAGCATCAAAGGGGCTTTCAAGCTGTTTGCTGGAAGGCAATTTATCTGGATACCGCTCCATTTTAGCAACTGCCGATATTCCAGAATATAGCCGCAACATATTAGAGCGCCTTCCCGATCTGAAAGGTGGAATAAAGGTTCTTGACGAAGCGGATATGCTCCTGGGATCTTCAGAACATCTTATGCCTCTTCATAATATTCTAAAGGCCCTTTCTGGCCTTGGCTATGAGAAACGCCTATGTGTAGATCTGAGCCTTGCCCGCGAACTCAATTATTATAGCGGACCAGTCTTTCGCCTTTATTCAAGTCCTCAAGGGCAGGAAATAGGGGGAGGAGGACGATATGATGGTCTGCTGAATAGTTATGGTCTAGAAGGACAAGCTATTGGATTTGCTGTGAATCTGGAAGAGACGTCTGCGCTCTCTATTCCCCCTGCAGAGCCCAGACGTGTTATGATCTGGAGTGCAAGCCTCTCCCCTGATGAAGCACTGAAACGTGCATGGACCATATTGTCTGTTGGCTTTGACGGAGAAATGAGCTGGAATAAGAACAGGGATCAATCCTATGAGTCAGCCCGGATGAGAGGATGCCAATGGTGGGTCGATTTGGAAAAAGAAACAGTAACACACCTGGAAACCGAAAAGATCATGGCTCTTTCCCAATGGATTAGGGAGGAGTATACGTGTTAACTCTTGCCCTCCCCACCGGTCGAGTTATGAAAGAAGCCATAGATCTGTGTGATAACATGGGATTACCTACGGCCGAGCTGCGAAAAGCGGGTCGCAGGCTCGTGGTGCAGGAAAATAATTACCGCTATATTCTTGCAAAGCCAACTGACGTACCCTTATATGTAAGTTATGGCGTTGCGGATCTGGCTCTTGTGGGAAATGACGTTCTTCAGGAAAGTGCCATCGATCTGGTGGAACTTGCAGACACAGAACGTGGGAAGTGCCGAATTGTGGTGGCTGGACCAGAGGAACTCCGCTCCATCTTTACAGGGCACCCATCTGAACTTATGTGGCTAAAAATAGCTACAAAATACCCACGTATCGCTGATATATATTTTTCTTCCCTTGGCGTTCAAGTAGAGATAATCCACCTCCACGGGTCTATAGAGCTGGCTCCTGCCCTAGGAATGGCCCATTGCATCCTCGATATTGTGCAGACAGGAACTACTCTTCAGGCAAACAAGCTTGTAGTACTACAGGAAGTTGCAAAGGTTTCTCTCCGTCTTGTAGCCAGTCGACAAAGCACTTCTCTGAGATGGCCCCAAATGTCAGAGCTTCTTCAAAGGATAGGACGACAGAAAGGTGTGGTAAAAGATGTCCACTGAACTTAGCAGGGAAAGTACTGAAACATCTATCAGTTTACAACTTTCTATTCCAGGGAAAGAACGCCACCTAGATATCCCTTGCGGCTTCCTTTGCCACATGCTTGATCTTTTTTTCTTTCATAGCGGCATTTCGGTGAAGATCACCGCTTCCGGCGATATTGAAGTAGATGCCCACCACCTTACTGAGGATCTTGGGATTCTTATAGGGCGGGCATTATTAAAAGAACTGGAAAGCCGACCCCTTGCCCGTTACGGCTGGTGTGCCATGCCCATGGACGGTTCCCTTGCTCTCGTAGCTGTAGATATAAGTGGTCGAGGACAGTTTGTCTGGGATGGCAGTTTTCTTTCTTCTTCATGCGGTACATTTGACCTGGAATTAATTCCTGAGTTCTGGCGGGCTTTTTGCAGAGAAAGCCATATAACGATTCATGGCCGCCTCCTTGCAGTGGATAACAGCCATCACGGAGCGGAAGCTCTTTTTAAAGGCATTGGGCGAGCCATGAAACAAGCTATTGCTTCAGAAGAAGAACTTCAGTCTACGAAGGGGGTTCTTACATGATCGGCATTATTGATTATGGAGCTGGAAATGTAGGAAATGTCCAACGAGCCCTATCTTTTCATAATGAGCGATCCACAATCCTTCGTTGTCCTGATCAGATCAATAACAGCATAGAACTTTTAATACTCCCGGGAGTAGGCGCCTTCGCTCCTGCCATGAGTGCTCTGGAGAAAGAAGGCTGGCCCTTCTTTCTTTCTCAATGGGTTGAAAAGGGGCATCCTCTGCTCGGAATATGCCTCGGGCTGCATCTCCTCTGTGAAGGAGGGGAAGAAGGTGGATATCTCAAGGGATTAGGCCTTTTAGAAGGGGTTGTCCGGCATCTTGGAACTCAAAAATGTCCCCACATGGGGTGGAACTCTCTAGAATGGATCCGTTCTGCCCAGGGCCTTGAAAAAAGTTGTCATAGTAATGACTACTTTTATTTCGTACATAGCTACGGCCTCCCTCAAACTAATGATACCGTAGCTATTGCAAGAGTAGAAGAACGGGAGGTTTCTGCCATATGTCTTCGTGATTCTGTCGCCGCCTTTCAGTTTCACCCAGAGAGAAGTGGCTCAGCGGGACTCTCCATACTTAAAGGCGCTATTGATCTTTTACGGAGGCATTCATAATGATCCTTTATCCGGCTATCGATCTCTATAAAGGGAAAATCGTCCGTTTAAAACAGGGAGACTTCAATCAGCGTACTGACTACGCTCTTGCTCCCATAACAGCAGCAAAGGCTTTCCTCAGAACTGGCAGTTCATGGGTCCACATTATTGATCTGGAAGGAGCGCAAGCAGGGCATCCGGCCCACCTTCAAGTGATCGAACCCTTAAAGAACCTTGGCCTTATGGTTCAATACGGAGGAGGCTTGCGGTCTCTTCAAAATGTGGAAGAAGGTTTTAGAGCGGGTGCGAATCGTCTATATGTAGGCAGCCTCCTCGCAGAAAATAGAGAAATTGCCCCCGAACTTTTCTCTTTATGGGGAGACAGGATCATTCCAGCTGTTGATATTAAAGATAGCAAAGTAGCTGTCAAAGGGTGGACTTGCACTTCTTCCTCCTCTCCCCTGGCCTATCTTTCTTTTTTATATTCAGCTGGGTACAGGACTGTCCTTGTTACATCTGTAAATAGAGACGGAACAGGGTTGGGACCGGATCTTTCCCTCTACTCCAAACTATCACTGGAATTCCCAGGTTTTTCTATTATTGCAGCGGGGGGCATATCTTCAATAAAAGAACTGGAAGACCTCCGGGCTTTAAACATTGCTGGAGCAGTGCTTGGAAAAGTGTTGTATGAAAAAGATTTTAATCTGTGCGAAGCATTGAAGAGGGTGATGTCATGTTAACAAAAAGAATTATTCCCTGTCTGGATGTAAAAAACGGACGGGTTGTAACTGGAATAAATTTTGTAAATCTTAAAGATACAGGCAACCCCGCAGAAATGGCATTGCGTTACATGGAGGAACAGGCCGACGAGCTTGTCTTTCTTGACATCTCCGCATCTGTAGAAAGACGTTGCACCATGAAAAGCTGGGTAAAAGAGGTGGCTGACCGTATCTTTATTCCTTTCACCGTAGGCGGAGGCATCTCTTCTGCAGAACAGGCTCGGGAAATTATTGCCCTTGGAGCAGACAAGATTGCCCTCAACACCGCCGCAGTTAAAAATCCCGAAATAATCGAAGAATGTGCCGCACTGCTGGGACGACAGGCTATTGTTCTTGCTATTGATGTAAAAGAGGTGAAACCGGGCCGCTGGGAAGTTTATATTGAGGGGGGACAAACACACACTGGGATTGATGCTCTTCAATGGATTCGTCAGGGTGTAGACCTGGGATGTGGGGAAATTCTGCTCACATCCATGGATCGTGACGGTACCAAAATAGGTTACGACATCCCTCTTCTCTCGCAGGTCGCAACTATGGTTCCTGTCCCCATAATAGCGTCGGGAGGAGCGGGTACGAAAGAACATATCCTCGAAGCTTTTAACGTTGGTTGCGATGGAGCTTTGGCCGCATCCATCTTCCATTTTGGAATTATAGCCATACCCGACCTTAAAAAGTGGCTGAAAGAGCAGCATATTGCCATACGTTACCTGGAGGCATAAGCCATGATTGATTACACTAACATCAACTTCGATGAAAAGGGACTCATTCCCGTAGTGGTGCAAGATGGAGAAAGTGGAGAGGTCCTTATGGTAGCCTATGCAAATCGTCAATCCCTTGAGGAAACAGAAAAAAGAAAAGAAATGGTCTTTTGGAGCCGTTCCCGACAGTTACTTTGGCACAAAGGAGAGACAAGTGGCAATACATTGAAAGTCATGGAATTACGTCTAGATTGTGATGGGGATGCTATCCTGGCCGTAGTCGAGCCAGCAGGTCCCGCATGCCATACAGGTGAGGTGTCATGTTTTTTCCGCACACTTACAGAGAAAATGCCCGGGAAGGCAACATTCCCTGGCCAACTTTGGAAATATCTGAAAGAACGTCAGCATCATAACCCCAAAGAAAGCTACACTGCCAGTTTAATTCAATCGGGCCCCAAAAGGGCAGCACAAAAAATAGGGGAAGAGGGAGTGGAAACTGCTCTAGCTATTGCTGTCGGTGAAAGAGATGAAGTGATCTATGAGGCAGCAGATCTAGTGTATCATTTGATGGTCGGCCTTCTCTCATCTGGCGTTTCTCTGCAGGAAATCTGGGCCGAATTAGAAAAACGCCATTCCAGTCATTAGAAATAATTGGGCCAGGGACCAATTACACATCGGCCATCTTCTTTTCTGATAGCTTTTGCAATTTCATCGAAAGTAGGTTCCACCAGAAGAAAGACAGAACAGTTTTCTACACAGAGACTTCTCAGCCAATGGGAGTCCGAGGAACGGATGAATGTCCATTCCGGATATTCCTCTCGCAAAACCTCGACTTCTTCTGAGGAACATCGCCAGGAGATCTCAAGGGCATCGGCAGGAAAGGAGGAAGGGATTGGCCCTAGTACTGCCGTATAGGAAAAAGATGGCCTGTCAATATGGGCGAGGATCACAAGGCCTCCCCTTCCCTTCGCTTCGAGGGCCACTTCATCAACAGAATATCCCACTCCCTGGACAAGTAATATTTCCTCTTCGTCAAGAATGTCGTCCTTCTCGGAAATCACCAATTGATCACCAAACACCTCCGGGCGGTTTCTAAGGCCTGGCATACGCTCCCACAGCCACCGTTGATAATCTGAGGCAACCTGGCAATCTCTGAAAAGGGTGACTATATGTATATCTTCTGCCGTTTGAACTTCAAGACCAGGGATCACTACTGGGCTCCCACCTGCAGCCTTTGTAATAGCAGGCACGTTCAGAGCAGAATTATGATCGGTAATGGCAATGATCTGAATTCCTTCCTGCCGCGCTTTTGATACAATATCATGGGCTCCCATTTCAAGTTCGCCACAAGGGGATAGCACCGTATGGATGTGAAGGTCTACATAATAAGGCCTTAACTTCAACTTCGTATCACAAAGCACGTAGGCCCATTTCATAAAGCCGTCCACAAATTTCATATACAGAAAGGGACGAACTGGCGAGGGTCAGATCTTCTTCCTTGCAGCGTTCTATAAGATCTTCTGCCGGCCTGCGGCCTCCCGCAAGAATAATAAAAGGAACATCCTTTAGCACGGCAACTGCAGCGATGTTCAAATGGGTCTGAATAGTGATCCATACCCATTTTTCCCTTGCTGAAGCCATAATAAAACTGAGCAAGTCACCCGCAAGAGCACCGCTGATCTCTATTTCTGGTCGCCCAAGGGACACAACTTCAAGCTCCAGGCTGTCAATAATGAACTGAATATTCACACTCCTTCCCCCCTTTTATGATCTATGATCCGTAGGCATGAGGCACTTTCCCCGAAAGTTCCGAGATCTCCTTGCTCAAATCATGGATCCGTTCTCTAAGTTTAAAAATGCAGTCTGTCATTTCTCCTTTGCCTCGCACAATATCCTCAGCCATAGCTCGACAGGAAGGTCGTCCGCAAGAACCACAATCAATGTGAGGCAACTCAGCGTAAATAGCATTCATTTCCTTAAGCTTCGCCATTGCTTCTCCCAAATCACTGGAAAGTGGGAGACGCTGTTTCGGTTGAATGGCCTGTTCTAGCTCCCATACGCCTTTCTTATGCCATTTTTCAATGTGAGTCTTTTCCTCATCTGTCACTTTCCAATCTACTTTCATTGCGTCAATACGAAGGCGGGATAAAAAACGGGATTCATGGGTCCCTACCCCTCCAATACATCCAAGGTCACAGGCCCTGCACTCTACATAATCCACTCCTCGCAACCTTCCTAATTCAAGCTCTGTCAGGAGGTCTATAGTATTCCTCAAACCGGAAACGGAAACCGTGCGAAGAGGACGGCGGGCAAAAGAAGAAATATGGCGAGATTCACCGCCAGTAATAGACCACTTAATCCATCGATCATTGATCTTATGGGATTCTTCACCAGACATTTTAGGGCTTCCCGCCAAAATATCATGAACTACCCGTCTTATTGAAACAGAGTAGGCTATAGAACTGAGTTCGCGCCCTACAGGATTTCGAACGAGGGTTGTTTTTGCTGGACATGGCGAAATGAGAGTCAGTTCATCTTTTCGGCCAGTCACTTGGCGCCAGATAATAACACTTGATTCCAGTGGGGATTCTACGGGGACAAGACGACCTATAAGCTCTGGAAAATTTATCTGTATCAGACGAATAACTGCTGGGCAATAGGTAGAGATAAAGGGGAGATGCTCTTGTCTTTCTGATTCCACAAGGCGCGCAATAGCATATGCCGCTACATCAAAAGCTAATGCTTCACAGTCGAGGATATCCTCCATTTCCGTTGCATGAAGAGCTTCTTTCATGAGAAAGGGCGATCCGTAGGACCCTATCTGGACATAAAAACAAGGATCAGCAATGAGAACAAGTTTTTTTTGGGATCTCAGAAGCTCCCATTCATCTTCATTGAGTATGATAGCCTTTTCTTTGCATTTACGAATGCATTCTCCGCAATCTATGCAAAGATCAGAGATAATGTGCACACATCCAGTCAACACTCGCATTGCCTCCGTGGGACATGTCTTTATACAATTGGCACAGCCGCGGCATCGAACTTCCTGTACTCTTACCCCTCCAGCCATGAGCTTACCTCCTACTCTTTTTGAAAGAAAATAGTCGCGCTCAAAACCGTCCCTTTCCCTACTGCAGAATCAATGGACATTTCATCAGAATGTCGTTTAATATTAGGCAATCCCATACCAGCACCAAAGCCTAGCTCTCGTATTTCATCTGTAGCAGTGGAGTATCCTTCCTGCATAGCAAGATCTATATCAGCTATTCCTGGCCCCCTGTCAATAGCCCACACCTCAAGTTTGTCTGTATAAACTACAAGGCGTATAACACCACCGCCACCGTGGAGAACCAGGTTCATTTCCGATTCGTAAGCCACAATAGATGCCCTGCGGGCCACTATAGAGGGAATACCTAACATTTTCATTGCTGCCTTGAATTGGGTAGATGCCTCACCTATAGTGCTAAAGTCACGGCCTGCCACTACATATTCTTCAATATATGGTTCATTCACAACTTACACCTCTCTCGCCGGGATATTGCACGGCAACACTCCTTCTCTGAAAAGAACACCGCAGGTCTCAAACATGCTAGAGTGACTTAGTATCACTGGCATGCCTAATTGGGATGCCAGCTTGATAGCAGGCTCCTGGGGGCGCTTCCCCCGAACAAAGACCACCGCTGGAATATCAAGCATTTGGGCCGTTCGAATTATTTGGACATTCGTAAGCCCAGTAAGCAAAAGAGAACCTGGTCGCGCAAAGGCTAAGACGTCACTCATCAAATCTGCACCATAAGCATACTCTATCTCGATAGAATCGAGCAGTTCTTCACCATATAGAACGTCTCCATTAATATGTTCTACCACTTCGCGGAGCTTCATCCTCAGACCCCCTAGTTAACCATTTCTTCTACTCTACAGCCGTCGCTTTATCCCGTCCTATCGCTTATATCCTATAATGTCGCGCAATAACCCTTTCCGCGCTGCTATATGATCGTCACCTTCTACCCCTTTTGGAAGAAAACCATCTATGACCCCCGCAACTCCACGCCCCTGGTGAGACTCACAGATAACAACCTGAATGGGGTTAGCGGTTGCAGCAAAAACATGACATACCTCCTGACAATTCTTAATACGATCCAGAACATTAATAGGATAACCATTTCTCAAAACTATTATAAAGGTATGCCCCGCACTCAATCTTTGAATGTTTTCTACGGCTATTTTCTTAAGGTCTTCTGCATTTCCGTCGTGCCGTATAAGACAGTCTCCAGAAGCTTCACAGAAAGCGATGCCAAACTGAAGGGAAGAAGAAGCTGTGATAAGGGCTTCGTATAGGTCTTCAATGGTTTTAATAAAATGGCTTTGCCCCAGAATAATATTACAATCCTCTGGAAATTCCATTTGTTCAAGAACCCATTTTTTAATCTCAGCCATGAGTATCCTCCTTATTAATTATGGTCGGAGAGTTAATTATTTGCTTTTTTATAATACTACACGTTTTGTTCTACTGCTATTGGTCCAATGGCCTGAAAGTAGAAAATCTATAAGGCGGACAAACCCCTGCGCATGGGCAGGGGGCATCACTACATGGGCGCGCTCCAGTATTTGCGGCACAGCATCACAGGGCGCCACCCTAAGATGGGCTCTATCGAAAAGAGCTAAATCATTACAGTGGTCTCCTGCAGCCACAAGAATCTCAGGGCCCGATTGAAGCTGATCCAAGTAATGAGAAAGTGCTGCCCCCTTAGAAACGCCAAGAGGAACAACATCAAGAAAATTCTTTCCAGAACGCATTACGTCAACATGGTCATTCAATGTCTCTCCAATACGCTCTTCCAGTTGCAGAATCTCATGTTCGCTGCCATAAAAAATAATACGAAAAACCCGTTCGTCTACATGGGGAGTCTGCAAATTATCGTATACTGGTACGTCTGCTTCTGTCAAAAAAAGGCGGGTTTTCTTGTCTTTTTTTCTGCATATAGCCGCCTCATCTGTAAAGATCTGAAGCTCAAGAGGGGCACTCCAGCCCTCTGCCAGCACCATATCGACAGCACGAGAAGACAAAGCAGCTTCCCACAGGGACTTTCCTGTAAGAGGATCCATGAGACGGGCTCCGTCATATACTATAGCAGGAAGCCATGCTCCAATGGCTTTAATATGGTTCTTAGAAGTGGCAAGGATCCGACCTGTCGCTACCATAATTTCCCAGCCATTCTCTCTGAGACGAGTACAGGCGGCCACCACATCTGGATGAACCTCTTCTCCATGAGAAAGGGTGCCGTCTATGTCCGTTACAAGTATCCTTTTTTTCATATAAAATCCCTCTCTGTATTTATTACCATATATAAAAACAGGGTTGCGCCGGCAAGGGGCACAACCCTGAACAGTTCCTAACTTATTAATTCAACCTACTTGGTTGCTGCGGTCTTCTTGAGCTCTTGAATTACATCATCAGTAATATCTATGCCCCCAAAGTAGACTGCGCTTTTCTCAATAACAACAGTAATCCCCTTGACCTTTGCCACAGTTCTTACTGCTATTTGAGATTCTTTGAAGAGAGGCTCCATTAAACGTTGCTCTTCCGTGGCAAGCTCTCTGCGTTTCGTCTGGTAAATTTCCATTTTTTTGTTCTGATCTGTTTCTTTGTCTACGGCGGCCTTCATTTCGTTCTCTTTTGTCTGGCTGATCACCTTCAGCTGCTGGGTGACACTTTCAAATTTTGGGTGCTGGAAAACGATCTTCTGTGAGTCGATCACACCAATTTTTTCTTCAGCCATGGAACACCCTGCAACCATGACCACTGCCAAAACAGCAAGAGAAACTATAAAGACCAGTTTTTTCGAAACTATCATTCAATGACCTCCTCCAAGACGGGAAAAGTTACTCACCTTGGCAAATTGTAACGTTGAAAAAGCAAGAAGTCCAGGTGAAAATACTGATTCTGGAATCTATTTAATCAAACTAACCAGTTAAGCTGCCAAAACATGCTAGCTATATATATTAGCGATAATAACGAAGGGATGTCGACCACGTTATAGCTTTTTTTACAGAGATGGAGTGTTCCCTCAGTGTACAGGCTGCCCGCCGCAAAGTTGTGCCAGTAGTACTCACATCGTCTATCAAAACTACAGATCGTACCTGCTGGCGACCTCTTCTGCCTCCCTTAAAAACAAGTGCATCCGCCGCCATTAACCGCCGTTCTATAGAACTATAAGAAGTCTGGAAGCCAGCCTTCGGATTCCAGACAAGCAACTCCACCACTGGCACTCGCCATTCCATGGCTATCCCTTTTGCTATGAGTTTCGCCTGATTCCACGGACGCCGGCTCTGTTTATGAAGAGGTATGGGCACAAGGGCATCACAGTCAACAGGTGGCAGGACCTTTGCCAGTGCTTGACCCATTACAACACCCAACTGACCCCATCCCCTATACTTCAAACGGAGAACAAGATCCCTGCATGTATCGTGATGGGTGGATCCAGACATGAGAGTTAGATCTCCGTCTAGCTCACGTATTATGGGATTATGAATAAGATTTTCAAGACAGGAGAGACAACCTGTTGAAGCGATCCTTCCACAAACAGGACATTCTACAGGCCATAAAAAATGCTCTACCCACCTCTTGAGGTTTCTCCCCAGGCTAAGAATATTCAATGGGGCGCCGTAAAAGCATAAGGGCTCCTTCTTTCCGCTCAAAACCATACTGAGTGAGGAAAGGTTCAAGTTCACTCGTGTAGGTAATAATAAGGGGGATGGCACGAATCGCAGGATGGGTAAGAGCATAATTGATGAGTGCAGAACCGATGCCTTTCCCCTGAAAATCAGGATGAACCATTATATCCCACAAGGAGCCGCGAAAAATAAAATCTGTCAATATACGGCAAAAGGCTATCAGTTTCTCTTCATGCCGTACTGAAAAACACATGGTGGTTCCCTCAAGCATCCGCTCTATGTCCTCAAGAGAACGGCTTTTACCCCACAAGGTAAAGCGATAGAGTTCCCTGAGCTCTGATGAAGTCACCGCCTTCTTGCTATCATAAAAAGCGTAATCAAGCTTTGTTTTCATGAGATTCTGTCACCTTTGGAAAGGACATTCCGTGAACTATTTTTCTTAGATCACTCTTTCTTGCGTCAGCTGAAACCTGGAGCTGCACAACCTGACCAGTCCCGCATCTAGGGCAAATCCACATGGCACGGGCAATGCCATCTACGTCTGGGGTTCCCGCTAGAACTTTTGTTTCTCCACATATCTGACATGCCACAATAAGCATAAATTATTCCCCCTGTAACCTGTCTCCCAAGGGCACTACTTCAAATTTTATTTTCACTGGCCCTTCAGTGTAAATATCTTCTGCCACAACCACAACAACTTCCACTTCCTGCCGAGTTTCCTGAAGTATTTCTACAGTCTCAAAGAAGTGTGTGGCATCCATAGCGCCAATTTTCCCACTTGCAGGATCAGGCATTATCCCTTCGGTCACAGCCCGTTGGTTTAACTCTGCAAGAAGGTCGTGTAAAAAAGACTCTGCATCAGCTGCATCGGGCTGCCATATTCGGGAAGCGACCACTTTTCCTTTCTGGTAGACAAGCTTGCTGTCATGGACCTCATATCTGACCCGGACGTCTTCACCAAGCAAAGCATTTGAACCGGCCAGAATTCTTATAAATTTACGCTCTAAAGCATTGACACACTCTTGTATTTTAGTTCTTTCCACTTCCAAATCAACATCGAGAATAATAGTATCTGCAGATATGCCTGTTCGAAGGGACACCATAAGCTCGGCCTTCCGTCGCAGGCTCTCAAAAATGGCCTCCACCTCTTTTTGAGAACTTCCAGGTGGAACCACCTGCTGTCCAAGAAGCTCTCCGGCAAAAACGGCTATCCTGCCACTTCGCACCTGAACCAGACCTTCCCGAAGATGGTCGGCTTCCTGACGGAGACGGGATACTTCCTGGTCAAGCTTGGCCTTCTCTTTTTCTAAGGAGTCTTTTTCTCCTTTCAAGCCAGCCAGCTCTTTTTGAGCCTTTTCGAGTTCTGGTTGAACCTTGGCAAGCTGACTCTGTATTTCGCGGAGCTTCTTTTCCTGTTCTTCCAGTTTACTTTGACTTTCCATCAGGCGAATTGACGCAAGCTGTGCTTCATCTCGACTTTCCTGTAGTTCTGCCGTAAGATTCATAATTTGACTCTGTAGAAACTTCATAGAGAAAAGAGCTGTCCGTACATTTTCTGATACAACTGACATGGTGAGCAATATCCCCACTGAAATAACCACTCCTGTGAAAGCAGTAATTATCTGACTTGTGTGGCGGGGACGCAAACCAAATAGGGAAATGCGCTTTTTCCCTATACGCATCCCCATGCGGTCTCCTAAATAAGCTAAAATGGCGCTCACCATGAGAAGAGTAATGATGAGTTTCCAGTTCATATCAGACCATATCTGGGCCTGCACACTTCTTCCTCCATTTCAATAATGATGATAATCTAGTTGAGTATTTCAACTTCATCTCTTACAGATGAAGTTGGGAGCTAGTCTTTTTATAACATGAAATGAAGATCGCTACATAGGACAATCCTCATTTTCAGCAAAACTACAGAGATGGGATTGAAGCGGGAAATTGTCTGAGCAGGCTTTCAATCTCTGAAGCAGTAAATAAATGCCCCTCGTTCATTCCTGGACAAAGAGTCGCTGCGCGATCCCAGCTTTCCTTTGTTGCCAAAATAGAAGGCCAAAAAGGGAAAAGGGAACACTGTGAAGGTCTTACGGGATAAATTAAGCATCTTGCCCCTTCACGGTTATAAAAAATACAATCTCCGCCACACTTCTCTTTTAGGCTTACAGGCCCCCATCGTCTTGTTTCATAACTATTCCTAAAAACTTCAACAGATAAATTCAGCCACGTTGCTATAATCTTTTCTTCTTCTTCGGAAACCCAGATTGCGCCCGGTTCTCCTCTACAGCATCGACCACACCCCAAACAGGCAAAATGAAGGCCATCACTCCACCAAATCTGTGGATTATCCATCTTCCCCTAACGCGCTTTCTTTCGCCCTTTGCGGGAGGATGTCATGAGAATGCCACTTCGCCCAGTGGCCTTAAGCTTGTCTATTTCAGCCAGTGCCTTCCCTGTTCCAAGGGCGACACTCTCCATGGGATCATCCGCGCAAAAACAGTTAATACCTGTCTGTTCCGTAATAAGCTCAGGAAGACCACGGAGAAGGGATCCACCGCCGGTAAGGACTATTCCACCATCTATAATATCAGCTGAAAGTTCTGGAGGCGTTATTTCAAGCACATTTCTGACGCCGTCAACAAGTGTCTGGATCATTTCCTCAATAGCCTGGCTTACCGCAGTACTGCTTATTTCTATCTGTCGAGGCAGCCCCTGAACGAGATCTCTGCCCTTAAGAACCATGGTCATTTCCTCTTCCTGCTGGCCACATGTCCCAATCATAATTTTCAGATTTTCTGCTGTCTGTTCCCCTATGGCAAGGCTATAGTGTTTTCTAAGATAACGCATAATGGCTTCATCAAATTTATCTCCGCCAATGCGCAGGGATTTTGAAACTACGATGCCTCCCAAAGAAATAACAGCAATGTCGCTTGTCCCCCCCCCGATGTCAACGATCATTTTGCCTCTGGGTTCTTCCACGTTGAGGTTAGCGCCAATTGCGGCAGCCATAGGTTCTTCAATCAAGAAGGCAGAGCTCGCTCCAACTTCTACTGCTGCTTCCAGCACCGCCCGTCTTTCAACATCTGTCGCCCCTGAAGGGACACAGATCATCACCCTATTTCTAAAGAAACGTCGAAAACCTTTGTTGATCCTCTTCATAAAATACTGAAGCATGGCTTCTGTCATGGAATAATCCGCAATAACTCCATCTCGAAGAGGCCGCACTGAAATAACATTCCCTGGTGTTCGTCCCACCATATTTTTGGCCTCGTTCCCAACTGCAAGAATTTTACCGTTTTCAAGGTCAATCGCTACAACAGACGGTTCTCGCAGCACTATACCCTTGCTTTTAACGTAAATAATGACTGTAGCTGTTCCCAGATCTATGCCTATATCGCTTCCAAACACGAACGTAGCCTCCTTATCAGAAAAACATTCCCACTCTCAAGAAAATATTATATGTGTTTCTACGCAAAATCAGAAGGGATTAATACGTCTGTTATCTCCCTTTCTCGTATTTCCGGAATAGTAAGAAAGCAATGGGCATTATAGCAGACCTTCCAAAAATAAAGCCCATGGGCTGGAGCCGTCATTCCTGCGTAAGTGCGATCCTTTTTTTCGTCATCGAGAAGTTCCTTTATCCACTCCGGATCATTTTTCCCTTTACCAACAAGATCAAGACTTCCAACTATTGATCGTACCATATTCATAAGAAAAGAATTGCCTCTCACTGTAATTACAGAAATATGTCCGCTCCTTAGATATTTTATGCGTAAAATAGTGCGAACTGTATCTCCAGGACACTCCTTGATCGGACAGAATGCTTTAAAATCATGGGTTCCCTCTAAGTATTCGCACGCCTTCTCTACTGCAGTTTTGTCCCATTTCCAACGATTCCACCACGCTCTTTGTGCCAGGTAGGGGGGGAAAGCTGGACCATGCCAAATATAATAGCGGTATTCCCGCCACAAGGCACAGAACCTCGCGCTAAAGCTCTCTTCTACTGGGAAAACCCCCATTATACGCACTGTTTCAGGCAAATAGAAATTAATGGCGAGGACGAGTCTTCTTGGTTCCCAAAAGGAAGGCAGGGAGAAAGAAACAACTTGCCCTCTTGAATGGACTCCCGCATCAGTTCTGCCAGCTGCAACAATGGGGATAGAAGTTGCGCAAAGTTTGGACAAGGCTTCTTCCAGGCTTTGTTGGACACTGGCTACTCCTAGTTGCCTCTGCCACCCGCAAAAAGCTGTCCCATCGTAGGATACAACTGCTGCATAACGCATTAAAGAATTACCACACGATCAACATAGATAAGAAGGGATAAAGACAAAACGAGAAGAAACAAAGCTACAGTATCGCGCCTTTTCCAGAGAAGCGGATTTAGACGGGTACGCCCATTACCACCTCTGTAGCACCTGGCCTCCATGGCCGTGGCAAGATCCTCCGCCCTTTGAAAAACTATAACAAAAAGAGGAACAAGAACGGGGAGCATAGCGCGTAAACGCTGCCAGAGATTTCCTTTATCAAGGTTTGCTCCACGGGCTAACTGCGCCTTCATTATGCGGTCAGTTTCATCAAGAAGAGTGGGAATAAAACGAAGGGCTATGGTCATCATCATTGCCAGTTCGTGGGCTGGAAAACCCATAGGGGCCAAAGGTGAAAATAGTTTTTCTAACCCATCGGCCAACTCCATGGGGCTTGTTGTTAGAGTTAGAAAACTAGCAAAGAGGACAAGAAACAACAGTCGGAGACCCATATAGACACCCATTCGAAAACCCTCTTTTGTAACAGTAATAATGCCCCATTGAAAAATGGGTGTCCCCTTGGTAAAAAAAAGATGAATCACTGCTGTAAAAACGACAAGTATCACCACAGGCCGTGCAGAACGAAGAACAAGAGAAAAAGGCAACCTGGATAAACAATTGATGAGCAGAAGCAAAAGCCCCCAAACACCGAAGGCTAGAGGGTGTTTTACAAGGAAAATCCCTGTCAAAAGAAATATAGTTCCTATAATTTTGCATCGAGGGTCAATAGCATGGACAATAGATTGAGCTGGAACGTATTGTCCAAAGGTGAGGTGATTCATAAACTTCATAACAATCTCACCTGCTTTTTCAAAGACTCAAAAAGGTCGTAATGACTCCATGTCAAGGGAACTGCCCAGCCCTTTTGCTCAAGACACATAGCTAGTTCAAGGACTTCTGGCATGCGAAGGCCCCTTATTGCCCCACGGCTCAATTCCTCTATTATTTTGCCTGGAGCACCTTGCACTACTTCCCGCCCTCCTTCAAGCACCAAAATGGAGTCGCTGGACATAAGCGCTGTTTCAAGATCGTGAGTTACAAAGATAATGCCTCTCCCCTTCTTCTTCTGTTTTGACAGTAATTTAATAAGGTCTTTACGGCCAGTCGCATCAAGACCGGCTGTCGGCTCATCAAGAACCAGGTAAGCAGGTTCAGCGGCAAGAACAGAAGCCAGCGCAATTCGTCGTTTTTCTCCTCCTGATAGTTGAAATGGATTCCTGTCAAGAAAATCTAATGGGATACCTACCTCTAATAAGGTTTCATTAACTACTTTTTCCAAATCTTCTTCTGGGACACCCCAATTTCGTGGAGCAAAAGCTACTTCGTCAAAAACAGTTTCAGCAAATAGCTGCTGTTCCGGGTATTGAAAGACAAGGCCCACAAGTCGTCTGATCTTCCGCAAATCCTGGCTTTTGGGGCGAGAAACGAAACCTTCCACGATAACCTCGCCTTTTTCAGGAACGATCAAAGCGTTAAGGTGTTGTGCCAAAGTAGATTTTCCACTACCGGTATGGCCAACGATAGAGAGCCATTGCCCCTTTTCTGTTGTTAGGTTAATCCCTTCTAAGGCCACTGTTTCAAGCGGCGTAGAAGGGTGATATGTATGGGTGAGATTTTTTATAATAATTGACATAAAGCCTTTTGTACTCCATCCACTGTTGCAGGCGTTTTTTCAGAGATCAGTCGCTCTGCAACCAGCATTTGCCATAATTCAATAAAAGGCGGACATTCCAAACCCCATTCATTGAGTTTTTCTGTGTGGCGAAAAAGTTCTGAAATGGTGCCATCCCATTGAACTTCTCCACTTTTTAAAACAAGCGCTCTATCACAATGAACTGTTTCTTCAAGGCGATGAGTAATGTAAATTATCGTTCTACCCTGAGCATGAAGTGTTTTTAACACGTCAAGCAGGTCTCGACGCCCTTGTGGATCAAGCATGGCTGTAGGTTCATCAAGCACAAGGCACGGAGGGTCTAAGGCTAATGCCCCCGCCACAGCCAATCGCTGTTTCTCACCGCCAGAAAGAGAATACGTTGGATTTTGCATCTTATGGGACAGCCCTGTCACAGAAAGAGCCCAGTCCACACGCTGTCGAATTTCGAGAGGAGAAAGTCCTATGTTTTCTGGTCCAAAGGCAGTATCGTCCTCCACGATAGTCCCTACTATCTGATTGTCGGGATTTTGAAAAACCATGGCCACGTGACTTCGAATCGCCCATAGATTTTTCTCTTCACGAGTATCCATGCCATAAACAAAGCAAGCGCCCTGCGAAGGAAGCAGCAGGGCGTTCAAATGTTTGGCAAGCGTTGATTTACCTGAACCATTGCTGCCCAATAGTGCCAGCCATTCCCCTTCCCTGACCTGAAAGCTTACCTGGTCAAGTGCAGGACTGTCCGCTTCAGGGTAGGAAAAACCTACACCCTGAAGCGTACAGACTATCTTTGGGGTCATTGCTATTCAACCAGCTCTATAATTGCCATAGGCGAGCCATCGCCGAGGCGGGGCCCGGTCTTAATTATTCTCGTGTAACCACCTGGGCGATTGGCATATCGTTTTGCCAAATCTTCAAATAGTTTTATAGAAGCTTCCTTATGCCCAAGACGAGCACGTATAATACGACGGTCGTGAACTGAGCCGCCCTTGGCCCTTGTAATAAATTTTTCGGCTACACGGCGAAGTTCCTTCGCCCGGGTCACCGTTGTGGTAAGGCTTCCTTCTATAAAAAGACTCGCTGCCAGATTTGAGAGCATCGCTCTGCGATGACTTCCATAACGGCCAAGCCTTCTATGATCCATACGGTGTCTCATGGAACTAGTCCTCCTTTACTGCTTTCTCTTCGCTTTTCTCTGTGCTGAGGCGAAGTCCCTGCTTCTCAAGTCTTTCCTCTATCTCACGGAGAGATATCTTTCCGAGGTTACGGATTTTAAGCAGGTCGTCCCGTGTACGCGTTAGAAGATCACCGATAGTGTGTATACCTCCGCGAAGAAGACAGTTCTCACTCCGTATGGAAAGCTCAAGCTCCCTCACTGGCCGGGAAAGAAGGTCATCTTCTTCTTTGGCAGCTTCTGCAGCCTCTGCCGCAGCCTCATCCGCTGAAAGAGCTGCCTCTTCTTCATCGATCCCCTCAAGAGGGTGTAACTTATCGACATCCTCTACGATAAACCCGAAGTATGAGCGAATAATCTTCGCCGCTTCTCCTACAGCAACATCCGGCGCAATAACGCCATTTGTAGTTACATCTAAAACGAGTCGTTCATAGTCAGTACGCTGTCCTACTCTGGCAGCTTCTACGTCGTAATGCACTTTCAGCACTGGAGAGTAAATCGCATCGATCAAAAGGGCATCTGCGGGAAGGTAAGCAGGTCGCGGTCGATCAATAGTGGCATACCCAACTCCCTGTTCTATATAAAGGTCCATCGATAATTGTGCTCCATCTTCCAGTACGCATACTGGCGCGTCAGGATCAATAAACTCAATTTCGCTATCGGGCTGAATATCTGCTGCGACAACCTGTTTGGGTCCTTCCGCTTCCAAGTGCAACACTTTAACATCCTTGCTGTATGAATGCACTGGGATGTGTTTAAGATTCAGCATCAGTTCGATTACGTCCTCACGCACACCGGGAATAGTACTGAACTCATGTAGAACGCCATCAACACGGACTGAAGTAATGGCTGCCCCCTTCACAGAGGAAAGCAACACGCGACGGAGAGAGTTACCCAGCGTTACACCATATCCTCTTTCAAGGGGCTCTACAATAACTTTCCCAAAGGTCGAGCTACACTCCTCAATTCGGATCTCAGGCCGCATTAGTTCCACTTTGTCCAACACCTTTCACGCCTACTATCTGGCATAGAACTCAACAACGAGCTGCTCGTTGACGGGAACATCTATCTGTTCGCGCACTGGTATGGAAAGCACTTTCGCTTCCATCCGCTCGCTATTAACCTCCAGCCATTCCGGAATCATTCTCGATGCCGCTACTTCTGCATTTTCGCGAATTATGGCAACTTCCTTGCTATTTTCAGCAACAGCTACAACTGCACCGGCACGAATTAAGTAGCTTGGCACGTCCACTTTACGCCCGTCTACTGTGAAATGGCCATGAAGCACCAACTGCCTAGCCTGACTTCTGCTTGTAGCCAACCCCATACGGTAAACAATATTGTCAAGGCGACGCTCAAGCAACTGAAGAAAATTATGTCCTGTTACTCCAGACATTCTGGAAGCTTCGCCAAACATGCGTCGGAACTGGCCTTCATTCATACCATAAAAACGGCGCAATTTTTGTTTTTCACGAAGTCGAAGGCCATACTCGCTCATTTTAGCGCGAGGTCTGCCTCTCCTCTGTTTATTCTTAGTTTCTCCCCGTGTTATTGCGCATTTTTCTGTAAAGCAACGATCTCCTTTTAAAAAGAGTTTTACTCCTTCAGCCTTACAGAGACGGCATACGGGTCCTGTATATCTGCTCATTAGGTGTTTTTCGCCTCCTTATAGGGGTGAAATTAAACTCTGCGACGCTTCGGCGGCCTGCAGCCGTTGTGCGGAATAGGCGTCGCATCTTTGATCATGTTTACCTGGAGTCCCGCTGCCTGCAGTGAACGAATAGCAGATTCGCGGCCAGGTCCGGGCCCTTTAACAATTACGTCGATCTCCTTCACCCCGTGGTCCTGTGCAGTCTTGGCTGCCTGCTGAGCCGCAATTTGCGCTGCGAAGGGTGTAGATTTTCTAGTGCCTTTAAAACCTACATTACCGCCAGAAGCCCAGGATAGAATGTTTCCGCCTTTATCTGTGATGCTCACAATAGTGTTGTTAAAGGTAGAAAAAATGTGAGCGACCCCATAGTTTACATTCTTTTTTTCTCTTTTTTTTCCTCTACGCTGTGTACGTTTGGCCACGTCCGTCAGCCTCCTTGATGTTCAATCTTTGCTTCTTACTTCCCGGCCTGTTTCTTCCCAGCTACGGTACGGCGTGGCCCTTTCCGTGTACGAGCGTTCGTTTTGGTCTTTTGACCACGAACAGGAAGCCCCAGCCTATGACGAAGTCCTCTGTAGCAACCAATATCCATTAACCGCTTAATATTCATGGTTACTTCGCGGCGCAGGTCTCCCTCTACCTTGTAATGCTCCTGTATTTCTTTACGTATTCTCTGAGCTTCTTCTTCTGTGAGATCCTTTACTCGCGTATCAGGATTAATACCCGTAGCAGCCAGAATCAAATGAGATGTAGGAAGTCCAATTCCATAAATATATGTAAGCGCTATTTCAACCCGCTTTTCGCGCGGTAGATCTACACCAGCAATTCGGGCCATGTGCTCGTTACCTCCTTGCACCCTGTCTCTGTTTGTGGCGCGGATTTTTGCTGCAAATGATCCGGACCACTCCTTTTCGCCGTATTACACGGCAATGCTCGCATATCGGTTTAACCGATGGTTTGACTTTCATTTCTTCCACGCTCCTCCGAGAAAACCTTTACCCGATCTTTATCGACATTCCGGGTATCTCTCGACCTATCTATTTAATGCTTTTACCAGCCGCGGTTAAGCATAAGGGCAGTACACAAGTTATTTATATCTATACACTATTCGTCCTCGTGTCAAGTCATAAGGTGAAATTTCTACGAGAACTTTGTCTCCTGGCAGAATTCGAATAAAGTGCATCCTCATTTTTCCTGAAACATGAGCTAAAATCTTGTGCCCATTTTCCAATTCCACCCTAAACATGGCATTCGGAAGCGGTTCTATGACTGTTCCCCTAACTTCAATGACATCGTCCTTATTCGCCATACGGTTTTGTCAACCTCCCTGCTTCTGACTACTGTTCATTTTTCCCTTACATGGGATAAAAGATACTGTAAGCGTCCTTTGTCCAATTCTTCTCCTCGGGCGATCCTCTGTGCAACTTCTTCAATAACCCATCGTGTTCCTTGAAGGTGTAAAGGATTCTTGGCTTTCGGTTTGGACACCGGAAATTTATCGCCATCTGAAACAAATATTCTGTTATCTTCAGGTTGGATCTTTACGACCACATACCATTTCCCAGCATCTTTCCCTTTCCTTGATAGCACTACCTGACCTATTTGAAACATACTTCCTCCGATCAGGCCCATTTCCAAGGAGTAAGTACCTCAGCCCCATCTTTTGTAATGAGAACGGATCTTTCAAAATGAGCAGCGTCAGAACCATCGGCAGTAAGAACTACCCATCGATCTGAACCTACAATTGTATCTTCTGCTCCCGACATTACCATAGGCTCTATTGCTATAGTCATACCAGCCTTAAGTGTCACTCCTCTGCCTGGATGTCCAAAGTTTGGCACTTGTGGCGGTTCGTGCAAGTGCATTCCTAAACCATGTCCAGTATAATCCCGCACCAGACCAAACCCATTCCCGATAACATAAGACTCTACAGCATGTCCTATATCACCAATGGTATTACCATCTCTTGCTTCTGCTATAGCTCTATTCAGGCTTTCAAGGGTCACATCGATGAGCCTCTGTCTCTCGCGGCTTATTCTACCTACCGGGTAGGTGCAGGCTGCATCGCCATAATATCCGCCATAACAGGTTCCTACATCGATACTGATAATATCTCCTTCTTCAAGATAACGGTCTTGAGAAGGAATGCCATGAACTATCTCATTATTTATAGATGCGCACACAGCTCCAGGGAAAGCAATAGGTATTCCTGGAACGCGATATCCCTTGAAAGCCGAAGTGGCACCCTCCCTTGAAATAAGATCTTCAGCGGCTTTATCTATATAAGCCGTCGTAATGCCGGGCCTAACAATCTCTGCGATAAGGTCAAGTACATCTGCTACGATCTGTCCAGCCTTTCGCATATATTGAAGATCCTTTTCCTTCTTCAAGGTAATCATTCAGCTACCTTCTCTTGAACCAATGCTTCTATTTCTGCCATTACACTTGAGCTGGACGTTCCGGCATTCACCTTTCTCAGAAGCCCCTTCTCGTCGTAATAAGAGATAAGCGGAGCTGTCTGGTCATGATAAACTTTGAGACGACTTCTAATAACAGTTTCTTTATCGTCATCCCGCTGGAAAAGTTCCCCTCCGCATTTCTCACAGCGCATCCCCTGTGAAGACGGTTTAAATGTAACATGGTAAATCTCTCCACATTGGCGGCACATACGACGTCCACAGAGCCTTTTTACAACCACTTCGTCATCCACGTCAAGCAATATAACAGCATCAAGAGAGAGATTCATTGTTGCAAGCAATTGATCTAGAGCTTCTGCCTGGGGGACGGTTCGCGGAAATCCATCAAGGAGAAAACCCTTTTCACAGTCTTTCTCTTTCAAGCGCTCTCCCATCATTCCAACGATAATCTCATCTGGCACAAGTTTTCCTCCATTCATGAACTCTTGTGCCTGGCAACCAAGCTCTGTCTTTTCCTTGACATTATGACGAAGTATATCCCCAGTGGAGATATGAGCAACATTGTATTTTGTTTTGATTTCTGCCGCCTGAGTTCCTTTGCCCGCCCCAGGTGGCCCTAACAATATAACTCGCATTTTCTCTTCCCCCTCCTTAGAATCGGAGGAAGCCTCCGCCTTTGGAATCACGGCGTTTCAAAATACCTTCATAGTGCCGCATCAGAAGCTGACCTTCGATCTGATGTACTGTGTCTAATGCTACACCTACAACGATAAGAACAGCAGTCCCTCCAAAGTAAAAGCTCGTAATCCCCATGAGATTTGTCATTAATGTGGGAAGAAGAGCGATAACGGCGAGAAATACTGCTCCGCCCAGCGTAATTCTTGACATAACCTTTTCAATAAATTCTGACGTAGGACGTCCGGGACGTATCCCCAAAATGAATCCGCCGTACTTCTTCATATTATTGGCGATATCAGCAGGATTAAAAACTACTGCCGTGTAAAAGTATGCAAAGAAAATTATAAGCGAAATGTAAAGAACTATGTATACGACACTGCCTGGTTCAAACATTTTTTGTACCATTGTCGCAATATTACCAGTAAAGAAACGGGCAATGGAATAAGGGAAAAGAAGAACTGACGATGCGAAAATAATTGGCATAACGCCAGCCTGATTCACCTTTAAAGGAATAAAAGTGCTCTGCCCCCCGTAGACCTTGTTCCCGACAACACGCTTTGCATACTGCACTGGCAGTCGTCGCTGACCTTCCTGAAGCAAAATACATCCTGCAATAACAACAAACATGAGTCCTATAGCAAGGATGAGTACAAGAATATTCATTTCGCCAAGACGCAGCATCTGCCAGCTTCTGAGAATAGCCTCTGGAATACGAGCAACTATACCTGCAAAAATAAGCAAAGAAATGCCGTTGCCTATTCCATGATCCGTAATTTCTTCACCCAACCACATAACAGTAACAGCACCAGCAGTTACTGTTAAAACAACGATCAATCCGGCAAAAAGCCCGCCACTGAAAATACCAAGTCGTCCTAGCCAGAAAGTCATGCCAACCGCCTGAATGCCGGCAAAAAGAATTGTACCCCAACGAGTAAACTGTATTATCTTCTTTCGTCCGTCTTCGCTTTCTTTCTGCATCTTTTCAAGTGCAGGGAAAACAACTACAAGAAGCTGAAAAACGATGCTCGAGTTAATGTAGGGGGTAACGCCGAGGGCGAAAATGCCAAATCGCCTCAGCGCTCCACCTGCAAAAATATCAAGGAACCCGAGCACACCAGCGCCCTGCTCAAATAATCGCGCCATTGCAGCAGTATCAATACCCGGCGTGGGAATATGGGCGCCGAGACGGAAAATAAAAAGAACTCCAAGCGTAAATAGTATCCGTCTTTTTAGATCTGGCAGCTTAAAGGCATCCCTGAAAGAATCAAGCACTTATATCACCTCGGCCTTCCCCCCCGCAGCTACAATTTTTTCAGCTGCTTGGGCACTGAAGGCCTGGGCTTTAATCGTCAGGCCCTGGGAAATTTCTCCTCTCGCGAGAATTTTTACAGGAGTCGCCAAATTTTGAATAAGACCCGCCTTGTAGAACTCCTCAACTCCCACAACTGAGCCATTCTCAAAACGACCAGCTATCTCCTCAAGATTGATTATCTGATAGTTTTTAGCAAACCGTGCATTATTAAATCCACGCTTAGGAACTCGACGTGTAATGGGCATCTGACCGCCTTCGAAACCAGGGCGTACTCCGCCTCCGGCTCTTGACTTCTGGCCTTTGTTTCCTTTTCCAGCTGTTTTGCCAGTGCCGCTGCCATGCCCCTGTCCCAAGCGCTTTGCTTTACGCCGTGAACCACTTGCAGGTCGAAGATCGTGTAAATTCATGGTGTGCCCCTCCTAGTCTTCAACAACAGTCCACTCTACAAGGTGGTGGACTTGGTTAATCATACCGCGAATTTGGGGGACATCCTCGTACTCTACTGTCTGGTGCAGTTTTCTGAGTCCGAGAGCTTTAATAGTCTTCTTATGACGAGCCTGCTGTCCAATCGCACTCCTAACCCATGTTATGCGAAGTTTAGCCATAGAACCGACCCCTCCTTATTCTGCCTCTGTCTGAGCGGCTTCTAGCCCTCTCAGACGCATAATTTCGTCGGGCGTCCTCATCTCGCGCAAAGCTTCAAGCGTTGCCCACGCAATATTGACAGGATTGGCAGTTCTCCCAATAACTTTGGTCAGCACATCTTTCACGCCGCCGAGCTCCATAATTGCCCGGACAACTCCGCCTGCGATAACTCCCGTACCGGGAGCAGCCGGCTTTAAAAGAACATGAGCCGCACCAAAGTGCCCATCAATCGGATGAGGGATCGTTGTTCCAACTTTTTTTAATTCCTGAAGATTTTTTGTCGCTTTATCTATGCCTTTTCTAACGGCTTCAGAAATTTCCTTCGCTTTGCCCATCCCAACGCCAACATACTGTTCGCCGTCACCTACAACAACAAGTACACTGAATTTAAAGCGTTTTCCGCCCTTTACGACCTTGCTTACTCTGTTGATGGCAACTACGCGTTCGCTGAGCTCTAAGCCTTTAGCGTCAACACGTTTCATGGTCATCCTCGGTCCTCCCTTTTAAAACTTCAGGCCTGCTTCACGGGCCGCATCTGCAAGGGCTTTGACCTTTCCGTGGTACATATGTCCCCCACGGTCAAATACCACTGTCGAAATCCCTTTTTCAAGGGCGCGTTCCGCAACAAGCTTGCCTACGGCTACAGCCGCTCCGATATTGCAGGTTCCTGCCGAAAGGGTGTCCCTGAGGCTTTTATCGAGAGTAGAAGCCGAGACAAGGGTATGCCCTGCCATATCATCAACAATCTGAACGTAAATATGGCTTAGACTGTGATAAACGGCCATTCTTGGACGCTCCGGTGTTCCGGAAACATTTTTCCTGAGTCTCCGGTGCCGGATGATACGCATATCATTTCTGCTTTTCGTTTTCATCAACGTCACCTCAGGTTACTTGGCACTGGCTTTGCCGGCCTTACGGATAATATATTCACCAGCATAGCGGATACCTTTCCCTTTATAGGGCTCTGGGCTTCTGAACTCACGAATGATCGCCGCTACCTGACCTACAAGCTGTCGATCGATACCCCTAACTGAAATCTTTATCGGACTTTCAGTCGCAATTTCTACACCTTTCGGTGGCTCATATTCGATAGGGTTTGAATACCCGACATTAAGAATTAGCTTGCTCCCCTGCATTTGAGCACGGTAACCAACTCCGACGATTTCAAGGTTTTTCACAAAGCCCTCGGTAACACCTGTTACCATATTGGCAATAAGGGCTCGCACCATTCCATGAAAGGCCCTCGTCTGTTTCTCGTCATTTTCTCGTTCAACTACGATACCACTATCTTCAACAGAGACAGTGATACCTGGCACAAGATCCGAACACAGCTCGCCTTTTGGCCCCTTCACAATAACCTTGTCGTCTTTTATTGTGACCGTAGCTCCCTTGGCGAGGGGAATTGGTTTACGTCCTATGCGTGACATAAAATCTCCCTCCCTCGCTTACCAAACGTAGCAAACAACCTCGCCGCCAAGACCTAGCTGAGAAGCCTCAGTGTCGGTCTTTAAGCCCTGGGAAGTGGAAATAACTGCTATTCCAAGTCCACCCATGACTTTCGGGAGATTATCTTTGCCAACATAGATCCTTCGCCCCGGTTTGCTGATTCTGCGAAGTCCCTGAATAACCCGCTCCTTATTGGGACCGTAGTTCAAGAAAACACGCACTACAGCGTAAGGCTTTTTAGGATCGTTGATTACCTTATAATTTCGGATATATCCCTCTTCTTTAAGAATTTTGGCAATGCTAAGCTTTACATTGCTGTGAGGGACATCTACGCTTTCGTGGTAAACCACGTTGGCGTTCCGTATCCTTGTCAGCATATCAGCTATTGGATCGGTTACGTACATTCCTGTGACCCCCTTATGTTCACTCTCGCCTACCAGCTAGACTTAACGACACCGGGGATCTTCCCCTCCCGTGCCAGTTTGCGGAAGCAGCAGCGGCACATATCGAACGCACGCATATAAGAGTGAACACGTCCGCAAAGCGGGCATCTGTTATACTTCCGCACCTTAAACTTTGGGGGCTGTTTAGCTTTATATTCCATTGCTTTACGAGCCATTTCTCTTTCCCCCTTATCTCTAACGGCTGCTGAAAGGCATGCCGAGCTCTTTCAGCAGGGCAAACGCCTCTTCGTCCGTTTTCGCGGTTGTTACGATAGACACATTCATTCCGCGAGTTCGAATAACATCGTCGTAGTCAACTTCCGGGAAGATAAGCTGTTCCCTCAACCCAAGGTTGTAATTGCCACGTCCATCAAAACCTTTACGAGAAACACCCTGAAAGTCCTTAATGGTCGGCAATGCCAATGAGATAAGGCGATCTATAAACTCCCACATCCGGGCTCCCCGAAGTGTTACCTTACATCCTACTGGCATACCCTGTCGAAGTTTAAATCCAGCAATGGACTTCTTCGCCCTTTTCATAAGAGGCTGCTGGCCAGTTATTGCACGAAGTTCGGCTATTGCGGAGTCCATATACTTCGTGTCGGTCTTAGCTTCGCCAACACCCACATTGACTACAACTTTGACTATACGTGGAACCTCCATCACATTGGAGTAACTAAACTCCTCCTTCAGATGAGGCACCACTTCGTTCTTATATTTATCAATAAAACGAGGATTCATCGTCGTGCCTCCTTATACCTTATCCACTATTTCGCCGCATTCTTTACAAACTCTTACCTTCTGCCCGCTTTCCAGGTAGGCACGGCCAACACGCGTAGCTTTACCACAGGCTGGGCAAACAAGCATAACCTTTGCAGCGTAAAGAGGAGCTTCCTGTTTCACAATTCCAGCCTGGGGACTCTTTTGAGAAGGTTTTACATGGCGCGTAACCATATTAACTCCTTCTACAACAACTTTCCCTTCTTTAGGAATATTACGAAGGACCTTCCCTTCCTTCCCCTTGTCTTTGCCAGAAATGACTTTTACAAAGTCTCCTTTTTTCACTCTTATCTTGCTCATTATGGCACTGCCCCCTTAGACAACTTCAGGAGCCAGAGACAGTATTCTCATATACTTCTTGGCTCGGAGCTCTCTTCCAACAGGGCCAAAGATACGCGTCCCTTTAGGATCTCCATTGTTGTCAATTATTACAGCTGCGTTATCGTCAAAACGGACATATGAACCGTCAGAACGGCGCAACTCCTTCTTAGTACGGACAATGACAGCTTTCACAACAGAACCCTTGGCGATATTGCTATTTGGGATAGCTTCTTTGACGGAAGCAACAATAACGTCTCCGATGGTTCCATAGCGCCGTCCGCTTCCACCTAGAACCTGAATACACATCAGGCTTTTCGCCCCAGAGTTATCTGCTACATTAAGAACTGTTCTAAGCTGAATCATGACCTATTCCTCCTCGGCCAATTCGTCAGCGGCTCTATCAAATACTGGAGCTCTTTGAATTACCTTCTCAAGAATCCAGCACTTTCTGCGACTCACAGGTCGAGTTTCAGCGATACTCACTAAATCCCCAATACGACATGTGTTTTCTGGGTCATGAGCCATATATTTTGTAGCCTTGACTATTCTTTTCCCATAAAGAGGATGAATGTCATGGCGAATTACACGGACAACAATAGTCTTGTCCATCTTTTCGCTGACAACGGTGCCGACCCGTCTTTTACGATGGGGAGTACGTGCCTCCATCAGTCGTTACCTCCTTCCAGCAGCGCTTTCTGCCTGCTGTTTCTCTCGCACTACCGTCAGTACTCTAGCAATGGTTTTCTTAACAGCCTGAATCCGGCTAGTATTCTGAAGCTGCCCTATTGCATTCTGAAAACGAAGATTGAATAGCTCTTCTTTGTACTGACGATGTTTCTCTTGAAGCTCTTCTAGGGTTAAATCTCGCAAACTCTTCGCATCCATATCTATTCACCACCCAGACCTTCGCGGGCAACAATTTTGACTTTGACAGGGAGCTTATGAGATGCCGTTCTGAATGCTTCTTCCACGACTTCCCGCGACACTCCCGCCACTTCAAAGAGAATCCGCCCGCGTTTGACAGGGGCTACCCAGAACTCAGGAGTTCCCTTTCCTTTACCCATACGGGTTTCAAGAGGTTTTTTGGTAAAAGGATGATCTGGGAAAATGCGAATCCAGATTTTTCCACCCTTTTTCATCTTTCTCGAAATTGCAACTCGAGTAGCCTCTATCTGGCGAGCTGTGATCCAAGCGCAATCCTGTGCCTGAAGTCCATAGTCTCCAAAGGCTACAGTTGCCCCGCCTTTGGCCGTCCCACGAAGAGGTCTTCGAAAGGGTTTCCGGTATTTAACTCGTTTTGGCATAAGCATTTCGGATTACCCCCTCTTCCTGGATGATCTAGGCTGCGCAGGTCTTTCATTTTCTTTGTCTCTGAAAATCCAGACCTTCACACCAATTATGCCGTACATGGTCTTGGCTTCATAGAAACCATAATCAATATCAGCTCGAATGGTGGAAAGGGGAAGCTGCCCTTCGTTATACCATTCTGTCCGAGCAATCTCCGCACCGCCAAGCCGACCAGCACACTGAACCTTAATACCTTTTGCTCCGGCTTTCATGGCACGGAAAATGGCCTGCTTCATTGCCCTTCTAAAGCTGACTCTACGCTCCAGCGCCGAGCTAACGCTCTCTGAAACAAGCTGAGCCACCAAGTCAGGATTCTTTATTTCCTGAACATTGATCATTATCTTCGATCCAGTCTGCTTCTGAAGCTCGTCTTTTACTACCTGTATCTCAGATCCGCCTCGACCGATTACTACACCAGGCCGGGAGGTCCAAATTGAAAAGCGAATAACATTACCAACGCGCTCAATGTCAACCCTGGATATACCGGCATGAGCCCATCTATCCATGATCCATTTTCTAAGCTTGAGATCCTCATGAAGTTTCTTGGCATAATCCTTGCCATTGGCATACCACTTGGATTCCCACTCTGTTACTACACCTAATCTATAACCTACTGGGTGAACTTTCTGTCCCACGAGTTCCCCCTCCTTAACGTTCCGCAACGATGATCGTTACGTGGCTGGTACGGTGCTGATAGGGATGGGCCCTCCCCATTGATACGGGGCGGAAACGCTTCATTCTTGGTCCCTGATCTGCCGTAGCTTTAACCACCCGCAGCTTGTCAGTATCCATGCCGTAATTGTGCTCGGCGTTAGCTACTGCACTCTGCAGAACCTTGCTGACAATCCCTGCAGCCTTCTGAGGGCTGTACTTGAGGATCATCATCGCCTCGTCTACCTTTTTACCTCTAATAAGAGGAAGAATGCGTCTCACTTTATAAGGTGAAATCCGCACCTGTTTGGCAAGGGCTCTTGCTTCCATAACCGACACTCCCCCTTACCTTATCCTCGAAGAGCGTTCCTGACCCGCATGTCGCACTGACTTGCGAGTGGGAGCAAACTCTCCAAGCTTATGTCCTACCATGTTCTCACTTACATAAATGGGAACATGAATTCTACCATTATGTACCGCTATAGTGTGACCAATCATCGCCGGAACGATCGTTGAACGTCGAGACCAAGTTTTCAATACCTTCTTATTCCCTGAAACGTTCATTTCCTCTATCCTGCGAAGAAGTTTAAGGTCAACATAGGGCCCTTTCTTTGTTGAACGAGCCATATCAGTCCCTCCTAACGCTACTTCGCATACCGGCGGCGAACAATGAGCCTATCAGAAGGCTTGTTCTTCCGGGTACGATAACCTTTTGCCAGTGTTCCCCACGGAGAAACAGGATGCTTGTGAGATTTACTCCGTCCTTCTCCACCGCCGAGGGGGTGATCAACTGGGTTCATAACTACACCGCGAACTTTAGGCCTTCTGCCTAACAAGCGAGTTTTGCCCGCTTTACCGAGAGAGATATTCTCATGTTCCACATTGCCAACCTGTCCTACTGTTGCCATACATTCATTCAACACAAGACGAAGTTCTCCGCTCGGCATTCTAATATAGGCATACTTGCCCTCTTTCGCCATAAGCTGCGCTGAAGTTCCGGCAGAGCGTACGGCTTTTCCACCGCAACCTGGCTCTAGCTCAATATTATGAACAACTGTACCAACCGGCATATCTTTGAGTTTCAATGCGTTGCCTGGTTTAATGTCAGACTCTGGTCCTGCAACAACCATATCTCCAACACTGAGGTCAGCAGGAGCCAGTATATAGCGTTTCTCACCATCTAAATAGTGAATAAGCGCAATACGGGCAGAGCGGTTAGGGTCATATTCAATGGCCGCAACTTTTCCAGAAACTCCAATCTTGTCGCGCTTAAAGTCGATAATTCGATAGAGCCGCTTCATTCCGCCGCCACGATGGCGCATGGTTATACGACCTAGGTTGTTCCGTCCGCCAGCTTTTTTTAATGCTGTAGTCAGGGCGCGCTCAGGCTCGCTTTTTGTAACTTCATCAAAAGACTGGCTTGACATGGCGCGGCGGCCTGGCGTATAGGGTTTGAACTCTTTTATAGACATTCTTCTCGTCTCCCCCCCACTAAATGCTCGCGCCCTCAAAGAACTCGATACGTTCGCCTTCAGCAAGGCTTACGATCGCTTTCTTCCAAGAACGAGTTTTTCCAAGAAATACTCCCATTCTCTTGGGCTTAGCGTTTACCTTCATAACATGTACGTTCGTAACTTTAACCTTAAAGATTTCTTCTATGGCTTCTCTTACCTGGATCTTGTTGGCACCCTGATGTACTTCAAAAGTATATTTATTATGCTCCATCATCCGGCTGCTCTTCTCAGTAATAATTGGTCTTATTATGATGTCATGAGCAAGGAGTTTCATATGGAGTACACCTCCTCGATCCGGGCTACAGCTTCCTGCGTCAAAATTAGGTTCTGATAGTTCAAAAGATCATATACGTTGATATTGCCCACATTGATAGCTCTTGCGTCTGGAATGTTTCTCACAGACTTTGAAACTGCGTCATTAGGCTCGTGAAGAACGATCAATGGCTTTTTTACACCCATCTTGTCGATAAAACCAAGCATCACTTTTGTAGATGGGGTATCAAGATCAATGTGATCAACCACGGTCAAAAGATTGTCTCTGACTTTAAGAGACAGGGCACTTCTCAACGCAAGACGGCGAACCTTTTTATTAACCTTCTGGCTATAGTCTCGAGGGCTAGGCCCGTGAGCTACTCCTCCACCAACCCAGATCGGTGATCTCGTACTGCCGTGACGAGCACGACCAGTATGTTTCTGACGCCAAGGCTTTCTTCCACCGCCTCTTACCTCTCCTCTTCCTTTGCAGCTATGGGTTCCCTGGCGAAGATTCGCCAGCTGAGCTACAACAACCTGGTGCATGGCCGGTACGTGGATCGGCGCAGCAAACACAGAGTCGGAAAGCTGGAGGTCACTTACCTGTTCACCCTGAAAACTAACAAGCTTTACGGTAGGCATAATCGTTCTGCCCTCCTTCTGTTCCCGACCTAATCCTGCTTAAAGACCGTAACGATGTCATTTTTAGCACCGGGAACGGCCCCTTTTACAAGCAGGAGATTGTTTTCCGTATCGACTGCCACAACAGTAAGGTTTTTAACAGTGACACGCTCGCCGCCCATTCTACCAGGCATAGCTTTCCCTTTAAAAATCTTTCCGGGATAGCTGCTGGCTCCACTTGAACCACCGTGACGGTGAGTCTTAGAAACTCCATGGGTCGCAAAAGTACCACCAAAGTTAAACCGTTTCATAACACCGGCAAAACCCTTACCCTTACTCATACCTACCACATTGATTTTCTCGCCTTCTTCAAAAAGAGAAACAGTGATAGCCTGGCCTACTTCATAGCCCTTCACGTTATCTAAGCGAAATTCCCTTAAGTAACGCTGAGGTTCTACGCTGGCCTTGTCAAATTGCCCTTTTATGGGCTTCGTGAGCTTGTGGGGCTTTATTTCGCCGAAACCAAGCTGTACGGCCGAATAGCCATTCTTTTCGGGAGTCTTCAGAGAGACCACAGGGCAAGGACCCGCTTGTATCACCGTTACTGGCACAGCTTGTCCAGCCTCGTTATATATCTGAGTCATCCCTAATTTACGCCCCAGTATTCCAATGCTCATCCACTTCCACTCCTTTCAGCTCAGAGCTTCCTACAGTTTGATCTGGATGTCCACCCCAGAAGGAAGGTTCAGCTGCATAAGCGCATCCATTGTCTTTTGTGTCGGATTGACGATGTCTATAAGGCGCTTATGAGTTCTCATTTCAAACTGCTCCCTCGCATCTTTGTCTTTGTGCGGGGATTTCAAGATTGTATATTTATTGATTTCAGTCGGCAAGGGGATAGGACCAGAAACTTTAGCCCCACTCCGCTCTGCTGTCTCAGCAATCTGAGAGGCCGAACTGTCCAACACCCTATGATCAAAGGCCTTCAGACAAATACGTATCTTTTTAGCCAAAATTCAACAACCCCCTTTTTTGGGGTTATGCAAGAATCTCGGTGACAACGCCA